>CP140033.1 GCA_039830015.1 Buchnera aphidicola (Meitanaphis elongallis) | reverse complement strand
TAATGACCTCTTAGTTGATATATTTAATATATATATTGTTTTTATTATTTAAAATATATATATTTAATATATAATATATATATTTAATATATATATTGTATATATTTAATATATATATTGTTTTTATTATTTTAATTATGCATTTATGGTAGATGCATATATATATATATAATATATATATTTAATATATATATTGTTTTTATTATTTTAATTATGCATTTATGGTAGATTTAACCTTGACAAAAAATGCTTGCATTTATTTAAACATATAATACTATTGTTAAGATCGCTAAAATTTTATTTTTAAAAACATTTTAATATGTTGTAAATATATGAATATAAACTTTACTTTTCAAGATAAAAAAATAAATAATATATTTTTTTCTTTTTTAGGATTTACATTTTTCTTATTTTTATTTTATTTTTATTCATCAAATATAAATAATTTTACTTATATAGAAGATTATGAAAAAATTATCCAAAAAAATAATTCTAAAAATGTAAAATCAGTGAATGAAATTGTTCAATTTATTGAGAATAATAAAAATAACATTTATAGTTCTTTAGCGTCTTTGCAATTAGCTAAAATATACATAGATAGTGGTAATTTAAATGATGCTTTATTAATACTAAAAAAAAACTTAAAACATACTCCTGATGTAAATATTTTTAATTTAATAACATTAAATATTGCTAAAATACAATTTCAATTAAACGATAATCTGCAAGCTATAAAGACTATTGATCATATTAAAGACAATGCTTGGAACAGTGTCAAATATAAATTCAAAGATAATGTTTTTGCTTCATTAAAATGAAAAATTAAGAGCTACAATCTTAATATAGAAAAATTTATATTTTCAAGATAAATTAGAATTAAAAAATAATAAATATTAAGCTAACTAACTTAAAAAATTAAAATTAATAAAATATATGATTTAATAAATAAATACATAAGAATATTGAGAGATAATAATTATATGGTTCCTTTAATTGTATTGATTGGAAGAACTAATGTTGGGAAATCTACTTTATTTAATAAACTTACTAATTCTCATAATGCATTAGTTTCTAATTGTTTAGAATTGACTCGAGATAGAAAATATGGATGTTTAAATATCAAAAATAATATATTTACTATCATTGATACAGCTGGGATTAACAATAAAAAAAAAACATTAATAAAAAGATCCTAGATCAAGTATTTTTATCTATAGAAGAATCTGATTTAATTTGTTTTTTAGTTAGTGCTAGAGATGGATTAGTACATGAAGATTGGAGTATTGCAAAAAAAATTAGAACATATAAGAAAAGTATATTAGTTGTGGTCAATAAAGTGGATGGATTAAACATTAATTCAATAAAATCAGAATTTTATGCATTAGGATTCTCAAACGTTCATGCTATTTCAGCTACTAATGGAATAGGAATAACAGCTTTAATACAGAAATATTTCATAAGTTTATTAAAAAATATTTCATATAGTAATAAAAATAAACTTTTAAATGTCTCTCTTTTAGAACAAGAAAAAAATAAAGTACGATGGCATTTAAATAATAATTTTGTAAAAATAGCTGTTGTTGGAAAACCTAATGTAGGAAAATCAACTTTAATAAATAGTATTCTTAATGAAAACAAAATGATTGTTGATGATCAACCAGGAACCACTAGAGATAGTATTTGGAATATTGTTATACATAAAAATAATAATTATATTTTTATTGATACAGCGGGTGTAAGAAAAAAAAATAAGATTACTAATTATACAGAAAAGTTTTCAGTTAGAAAAACATTAGAATCTATTAAATTAGCTAATATAGTTATATTAGTTTTAGATGTTACAGACATTATATCAAGTCAAGATATAACGTTGTTCAATCGTATTGTTGAAAATGGTTGTGGGATTATGATAGTATTTAATAAATGTGATAAATTGTTGAAACATGATAAAAGAAAAATTTTAAAATCAGAAAAATTGAAGTATATGAATGTTGGAGTGATTCATTTTATTTCTGCTGTTAACAAGTTAGGTGTAAATAAAATATTTACATTTATTGATAAAATTTTTGAACATTCTGTAAAAACATTAAGTACTTCAAAATTAACAGAAATTATGAAATTAGCAGTAAATATGCATCAACCGCCTATTATTAAAAATATTAGAATAAAATTAAAATATGCTCATTTAGGTAAAAAAAATCCTTTAACTATTATTATTCATGGAAATAAATTAAATTATCTTTCAGATACTTATAAAAAATATCTTTCTAATTATTTTATAAAAGCATTAAATATTATAGGAAATCCTATACATTTTTATTTTAAAAATAGTAATAATCCTTTTTTGAAATAAATTTTATGAAATAAATTTAATTGAATACTAATAATTTATCTTTAGCACATTTATTATCTAAACGTTTTTTATATATTTTGACAATAAAATATATATTTTGTGAAAATAAGTAGTGGATATAAAAAAATTAAAATTGATTTACAGTATATGTAGGAATTTCAACTTCTATATCCTGTTCCATAATTTTTGCCTGGCAACTAAGTCGACTATCTAATTGTACTCCCCATGCCTTGTCAAGAACGTCTTCTTCTTTTTCTTGACAAACAGATAAAGAAAAGTATCCCTTTTTTATAAAACAATGACATGTAGTGCATACACAGGATCTATCACAAGCATGTTCAATATTTATATTATTTTTTAGTGCAACATTTAAAATTGTTTCCCCTTTTTCAGCAAGGAATGTTCCACCCTTCGGCAATAATATTTTATGAGGTAGAAATGTAATTTTTGGCATAATATATTTTATGTCCTCAAGTAGTATTATTAGTTATATTTATATACATTTATTGAAATACATATAAGCTATAGAAAATCACTAAAATAACTTAATATTTTAATATTAGGATTGTAATGTTAAATATATTGAAACAATTATATATTTATTTTTTAAAGTAAATAGCAGAGTTTCTTTTTCAGTATATTCATTGTATCAGAAATTTATAATTTATTTAGTTTATGATTGGATTGACCGTAATATTTTTTTTGATTTTTGTTGATTTTATTTTGGCTGTAACAGATAATAATCCATTCACATCTATTTGAAATTTTACGATAACAATTATTTTTCCAGCAGGTCTTTCTGGAATATCTTTTAATATAAATTTTGATAAAGATTTACATTCATTTACTAAATTTTTTTCGCCTTGTAAAATATGAATTAATATAGATTTTTGTTTATCTTTAAAAGTCGTAAATTCTCTTGTTTGTGAAATGGGAATTTTAGTATTTTTAAAAATAATTTTTTCGACTATATTTCCCATTATTTCAATTCCTAATGATTGAGATACTACATCTAATAATATTATGTTATTAATTTTATTCTTTTTAGTTAACATATGCGCCTGAATAGCAGCTCCTATAACTACAACTTGATCTGGGTTAATTGAATATAAAGGAAGTTGTTTAAAAAATTTTTTAACATAATGTCTTACTATAGGAATATATGTAGATCCTCCTACTAAAATAACATGATTAATGTTATTTATAGAAATTTTAGCTATATTTAGTGCATCTTTACAAATATTCAATGTTTTTAAAATGATCGGTCTAATTACATTATTAAATTCCATTCGAGTAATACAAAAATTATGCGATTTAAATGTAGCAGTAACATAATGTCTATAACTCAATTCAATTTTAATAGATCGAGAAAGATTTAGTAATTTTTTATCTGATGACAAGTTGTATATATCGAATGGTATTATTTTATTTTTAATATAGTTATATAATAGATGATCAATATCATCCCCCCCTAAATTAGTACTTCCAGATGTAGATAATACTTCAAAAATTCTTTTATCTAAATTAAGTATGGAGATATCAAATGTCCCTCCTCCGAAATCATATATTGCGATAGTTCCTTGGTTTTTTAGATGTAATCCATAAGCAATTGCTGCTGCTGTTGGTTCATTTAATAAACGTAATACATTTAAATCTACTAATTGCGCTGATTTTTTAATTTCTTGTCTTTGCATATCGTTAAAATTTGCTGGAACAGTAATTACTACTCCACCTATTTTTGTATTAAACAAAGAAATTACACGATCTTTTAATATATTAAAAATTTGACTAGATATATCAACAGTATTTATAATTTCATTATTTGTAATGAATGAAACGTTATTATTTTCATTATTTTTAAAATTATATGGTAAATGAGGATATAATTTTTTTATTTCTTCTAAAGAAAGTCCAATTAAACGTTTTATTGAAGTTATTGTGTTAATTGGATCATTTATGATCATATTTTGAGCAGCCCATCCAATAATAGGTTTAGAAGAACTATAATTTACTACCGAAGGTAAAAGTACACGATTTTTATCATCTGAAATAATAATTATTTCATTTAATATAACAGTAGCTATTAATGAATAAGTAGTACCAAAATCAATACCAAAAAACATAGTTTCATGATGTGTAGTTATTTTTGAATATTTATTAAATGTTTTGATTGTAATCATAGAATTTCTCAAACTAACGTTTAGTTTTTTATATTTTTTAATGTGTCTAGTTTTCTTTTAAACTTTTTATAAAATAATAGTTTATGCAGTATTATTGCTGCTAATTTCCATTCCTTTTGATTAAGCATTGATTCTAACTCTGATAAATAGTACTGTTTTTTATGCACAATTTCATTAATAAAGTGAGATAATTCCAGTTCTTTTTTGATAGTGTATTTAAGTGTGTCTAATTTTTCATACAACTTTAATTGTTTGTATAAAAAATTACTTTGAGGTAAATATTTTTGTTCTTTTTTAAAGTTGTATGAATTTAATAGCAATAAATGTTCAGCACGTCTACATGAACTTTTAAGAACATAATAACCTAAATTCACGTTTATAGATTGTTTTAAATTATTATTTTTAGATTTAGAGTTATTATTTATAGCATCAGGGTGATACTTTTGTTGTAATTCATAAAACTTTAATACAAGTTTTTTTTTATCAATTTTAAATTTTTTAGGTAAATTGAATAATTGAAAATAATCCATACATTCATTCCATTTTTAAATTATTTTAATAATTAACTATTATAAACGTGTTAAAAATTTAAATTTTATTTCAACACGTTTATTCATACACTTAAATTTTTAGGATAATATCAATACATAATAAAGTTTTGTTAGCTTTTATTTTTATTTCTGTAATCAGTAATAGCTGCTTTAATTGCATCTTCAGCTAAAATAGAACAATGTATTTTAACTGGAGGTAGATCAAGCTCTTCTGCTATATTAGTATTTTTAATATTTTCAGCTTCTAATAGTGATTTTCCTATAATCCATTCTGTAACTAAAGAACTGGAAGCTATTGCTGATCCACATCCATAGGTTTTAAAGCAAGCATCTTTTATAATTTCATTATCATCTACTTTTATTTGTAACTTCATTACATCCCCACATGCTGGAGCGCCTACTAAACCGCTTCCAATGTTAGATTCAGAACTTGAAAATGAACCTACATTACGTGGATTTTCGTAATGATCTAATACCTTTTTACTATAAGTCATATTATTTTCTCTACAAAAACAATTAAAATGAATTATGTGTCCATTTTACAGTATCTAAATCAATTCCACATTTAAACATGTCCCAAAGTGGTGATAAATTTCTTAATCGATTGACAGCTATATGTACTATTTTAATAGTATAATCTATTTCTGATTTAGTAGTAAAACGTCCAATTGAAAAACGAATAGAACTATGAGCTAATTCATCTTTTATACCTAAGGCTCGAAGTACATATGAAGCTTCTAAACTAGCAGACGTACAGGCTGAACCTGAAGATATTGCTATATTTTTTAATGCCATAATTAAAGATTCACCTTCTACATAATTAAAGCTAACATTCAGTATGTGTGGTGCTCCATTTTTAAGATTACTATTTAAATATATTTCTTCAATATTTTTTAAACCATTCCATAAATAGTTTCTAAGATCAGTAAGATATTTATAATCGCTTTCAATATTATTTTTAGCAAGATGATAAGCCATTCCCATGCCTACAATTTGATGTACAGGTAAAGTACCTGATCTTATACCTCGTTCATGGCCTCCTCCATGGATTTGTGAAGACAATCGTACACGAGGTTTTCTTCGTACATATAATCCTCCAATACCTTTAGGTCCATATATTTTATGTGCAGAAAATGACATTAGATCTATTTTTGTATCTTTTAAATTAATATGTAATTTTCCTATACTTTGAGTAGCATCAACATGAAATAAAATTCCATGATGAGTACAAATTTTAGATATGCTATTTATATCTTGTATTACACCAGTTTCGTTATTTACATGCATAATAGATATCAATATAGTATTTTGACAAATATTTGCTTTTAGTTCTTCTAAATCAATTATTCCATTTTTTAATGGTGTGAGGTAAGTTACATAAAATCCTTTGTTTTCTAAATATTTACAAGGATCTAATACTGCTTTATGTTCTGTTTTACTAGTAATGATGTGATTTCCTTTTCTTTTATAAAAATCAGCCACCCCTTTAATTGCTAAATTATTAGATTCAGTAGCTCCAGAAGTAAAAATTATTTCTCGGAAATCTGCATTAATTAGTTCAGCGATTTGATTTCTTGCAATATCAACTGCTTCTTCTGCTTTCCATCCAAATTGATGTGAACGAGAAGCTGGATTTCCGAACGTACCATCTAATGTTAAAAACTGTATCATTTTGTCCATAACTTGATGTTCCACTGGAGTGGTTGCTGCATAGTCTAAATAAATAGGAAATTTCATAACATTTTATCCATAATCATAAACTGTAAATTATATTTAAGTACGATTAATAATTGAAGTTGTAATTAAATTTTATTAATAAAAAATGTTTTTTAAGATTTCTTGTAAGTTATTTCATAAAATGAATAGATAGTAGTTAATAAGTTTAGTAGTAATAAATGTCAATCTTATGAATAGTTCGGTACTAGACTTATATTGTTTTTAATAGTATACTAAAAGATAGTAAATTACTTTTAATTATTAAAGTAACTTAAAAAAGCTTTTAGGGGTGTAGTTCAATTGGTAGAGCATCGGTCTCCAAAACCGAATGTTAGGGGTTCAACTCCCTTCACCCCTGAATAATATTTAAAACAACAACATAAAACAATTAAAATTTATTATACATTAAAATGTAAATACAATAAAAATTGTAAAATACTGATATGTTCTGTTAAAATATTTTTTAAAAAATTTTTATTTTAATATAGTAAGTAATATCTTCATTGCGTTTTACAGATATAAAAGCATTATTTTGTTGCTTACAAATGTTCTTATTTGTTTTTAGTTGTTCTTTTTTAAAATAATCATTAAATTCATATTTACTTCATATTTTTTCTTTTCAGCAAAAACATCTTTTAACATGATTTATAATAAATTATATGATAATAACTTTAAAGTTAAATAATGATCTTTTATCTTATCATAGGGAAAATTATGCCAAAATATCGTTCTTCCACAACTACTCAGGGACGTAATATGGCAGGAGCAAGAGCATTATGGAAAGCTACAGGAATGACAGATCTGGATTTTGATAAACCAATAATTGCTGTTGTTAATTCTTTTACTGAATTTGTTCCTGGTCATATTCATTTAAGGAAACTAGGAAAACTTGTATCTGACGAAATTAAATTATCAGGAGGAGTTGCTAAAGAATTTAATACTATAGCTATAGATGATGGGATTGCTATGGGGCATTCTGGAATGTTATATTCTCTCCCGTCTCGTGAATTAATAGCAGATTCTATAGAATATATGATTAATGCTCATTGTGCAGATGCTATGATATGTATTTCAAACTGTGATAAAATTACACCAGGAATGTTAATGGCTGCTTTACGTTTAAACGTTCCGTGTGTATTTGTTTCTGGTGGTCCTATGGAATCGGGTAAAATTACTATAGATGGTAAACAAAAAAAATTAGATTTAGTAGATGCAATTATATATAGTGCTAATTTAAATTACTCTAATGATTTAGTAAAAAAAGTTGAAAATTCTGCATGTCCTACTTGCGGTTCTTGTTCTGGTTTATTTACTGCAAATTCTATGAATTGCCTTACTGAAGTATTAGGTTTATCTTTGCCTGGAAATGGAACATTACTAGCAACTCATATAGACAGAAAAAAATTATTTATTGAATCAGGAAAACTAATAGTTAAAATTACAAAAAATTATTATGAAAACAACAATGTGAGATTTTTACCTCGAAATATAGCTTCACGAGAAGCATTTTTAAATGCTATGTCTTTAGATATTGCTATGGGTGGATCGACTAATACTATATTGCATTTATTAGCAGCTGCTCAAGAAGGTAACATTAATTTTTCAATGTTGGATATTGATATTTTGTCTAAAAAAGTACCTCATTTATGTAAATTAGCTCCTAGTAGCAATATATATCATATGGAAGATTTTCACCGAGCTGGTGGAGTTATGGGTTTATTGGCAGAATTAAATCGTATTAGTTTGTTAAATAAAAATACTTATAATGTACTTGGATTAAATTTAGAAGAAACATTAAATAAATATGATATTTTAACTACAAAAGATGAAAATGTAATTAGCATGTTTCATGCAGGCCCTCTGGGGAAAAAGACAATAAAACCATTTATGCAATCTTATAAGTGGCATTCATTAGACAAAAATCGCCAAAAAGGATGTATTCGGTCTCATCAATTTGCTTTTAGCAATGATGGAGGATTAGCTATATTGTACGGTAATATTGCAAAAAATGGTTGCGTTGTTAAAACTGCTGGAGTTGAAAAAAATAATTTAACATTTAGAGGTAATGCTATAGTATTTGAAAGTCAAGAGGATGCAGTAGCGGCTATTTTAGCAGGAAAAATTAAAAAAGGTAATGTAGTTGTAATACGTTATGAAGGTCCAAAAGGAGGTCCTGGTATGCAAGAGATGTTGTATCCTACTACTTATTTAAAATCAATGGGATTAGATAAACATTGTGCACTAATTACTGATGGTCGATTTTCTGGAGGAACTTCTGGTTTATCTATAGGACATATTTCTCCAGAAGCAGCGAATAAAGGAAATATTGCTTTAATTAATAATGGTGATTTTATCAATATTAATATACCTGATCGTATAATAAATTTAGAAGTTAGTCAAAATGAACTATTATTGAGAACTAGAAATGAAAATAAAAGAGGAACTTCATCTTATACTCCTAAATTTCGAAAACGTTATATATCTCCTGCACTAAAAATGTATGCATTATTTGCTACAAGCGCTGATCAAGGTGCAGTGAGAATGATTTAATCATAGATTTTTATTAAAAACATATTATTTTGCACATAATTAGACGTTCATTTATTATGGCATATAATTATTTTATTTATCTTTATTTTATTTTAATGCAGAGATATTTATGAAAAATTATTTTAATTCACTTAATTTTCGTGAAAAATTAATCAATTTACAGTGTTGTACATTAATGGAACAATGTTCTTTTTTTGGAGAACATAACATTTTGAAAGGAAAGAACATTGTTATTATTGGATGTGGATCACAAGGTTTAAATCAAGGATTAAATATGCGTGATTCAGGTTTACAAATTTCTTATGCATTACGTTCAAGTTCTATTTTAGAGAAAAATTCTTCTTGGATTAATGCTACGAAACATGACTTTTTCGTGGGTACATATGAAGATCTTGTTCCTACAGCAGATCTAGTTATAAATTTAACTCCAGATAAACAACATGGATATGTAGTAACATCGTTACAAAAATTTATGAAAAAAAACTCAGTTCTTGGTTTTTCTCATGGATTCAATATTGTTGAAATGGGGCAGAAAATACGAAATGATATTACAGTGATTATGGTTGCTCCAAAATGTCCAGGGACAGAAGTAAGAAAAGAATACTTACGAGGTTTTGGTGTTCCTGCTTTAATTTCTGTGCATTCTGAAAATGATCCTAATACAATTGGATTAAAAATGGCAAAATCTTGGGCTATCGCACTTGGTAGTCATCATGCAGGTATTTTATATTCTTCTTTTATAGCAGAAGTTAAATCAGATTTAATGGGTGAACAAACTATTTTATGTGGAATGTTACAAGCAAGTTCATTAGTATGTTATGAACAACTTATTTTTCAAGGAAGTGATCCAAATTATGCTGCAAAATTAATACAATCAGGATGGGAAGCTATTACTGAATCACTAAAACATGGTGGAATTACTTTAATGTTAGATAGATTATCTAATACTGCAAAAATTAGAGCATGCATTCTTTCTAAAGAATTAAAGCAAGTGTTTTCTTCTTTATTCAAAAAACATATGGATGATATAATTTCAGGTGAATTTTCTAAAAATATGATGTGTGATTGGAAAAATAATGATATGAAATTAAAACAATGGAGATCAGAATTAAGAGATACTAATTTTGAAAAATGTGATATATATCATGGTAAAATATTAGAACAAGAATATTTTGATAATGGATTATTTATGGTTGCAATAGTGAAAGCTGGTATTGAGTTATCATTTGAAACTATGATTGAATCAGGAATAAAAGAAGAATCTGCATATTATGAATCCTTACATGAACTACCTTTGATAGCAAATACTATCTCTCGAAAACGTCTTCATGAAATGAATTTGGTTATATCTGATACTGCAGAATATGGAAGTTATCTTTTTTCACAAGCTGCTATTCCTTTATTAAAAAAATTTGTAAATAAATTAAAACCAGGTGATCTTGGTAGTAAAATTTCTGATATAACATTAGATAATATAACTTTAAATAATGTCAATAGAGAAATTGAAGATCATCCTATAGAAATCATTGGAAAGAGATTAAGAAAATATATGACTAACATGAAATCTATAAAAATATAGGATAATATTTTATTCAACATCATATTTTAGTATAATGTTTAGATACATTAATGATATTGATATTTTAATATTAGATAACAACAATATATAGTATTTTACATTTTATCATGGATTTAAACGTAAATCAAAATAAAGCTGTTCGCTGTATTTCAGGACCTTGTTTAATATTGGCTGGAGCAGGATCAGGAAAAACACAAGTAATTATTAACAAAATTATTTATTTGATTAAAAAATGTAATTTTAATCCAAGTAGTATTTTTGCTGTTACTTTTACAAATCGAGCTGCAAATGAAATGAAAAATAGAATTTCTAATCGGTTATCTATAAGTGTTATGGAAAAAATTACTATCTCTACTTTTCATACATTAGGATTAGAAATTATTAAATCAGAACTTAGTCAATTAAAAATTCAACCTAATTTTTCTATCTTTGATGAACAAGACCAAACAACTGTATTAAAAAATATTACACAAAAAAAAGATAAAATATTTTTAAAAAACGTTCGTTTAGCAATTTCTAACTGGAAAAATAAATTAATAAATTCACATAACGCAAAAATAAATGCTAAATCTGATTTAGAAAAGAATCATGCTTATTATTACGAATTATATGAAAGATATCTTAAATCATGCAATATATTGGATTTTGATGATTTAGTTTTTATTCCAACATTGTTGTTAAAAAATGATGAACTATTAAGAAAAAAGTGGGATGAAAAAGTTCGGTATTTTTTAGTTGATGAATATCAAGATACTAATAACATTCAATATGAATTAATAAAATTATTAAATAAGCATGTTTCAGATTTTACTTTGGTAGGAGATGATGATCAATCTATTTACTCTTGGAGAGGTGCTAGAGTACGTAATTTTTCATTATTACAATCGGATTATCCTACGTTAAACATAATAAAATTAGAACATAACTACCGTTCTTCTGGTAGAATTTTAAAAGCTGCTAATTTGCTAATAACGAATAATCCTCATTTTTTAAAAAAAAAGCTATTTTCTAACTTAGAATATGGACCTATTATAAATGTAATATCTGCTAAAAATGAAGAAGAAGAAGCTAAATTAGTATTAAAAAAAATACTAATTCATAAATCTCTTAATTTAACTAAATTTCAAGATTATGCTATATTATATAGAAGTAATTATCAAGTAAAAATATTTGAAAAAATATTAATGAATTTTAAGGTTCCTTACTATATTTCTGCTCGTTCTTCTTTTTTTTCTTGTTCTGAAGTCAAAGATTTACTAGCATATTTAAAATTAATACTTAATCCAAATGATGATGTAGCTTTTTTGAAAATAATAAATAGACCTTCTAGAGGAATAGGAAATATTACTTTAAAAAAGCTAAAAGAATGGAGCAAAAAGAGAAGACAAAGTTTATTTTTTTCTAGTAATGATATGGGTTTACGATTTATTTTACCATCTCGTAATTTCAATGCATTAAAAAGTTTTGTTATTCTAATAAATAATCTAATAAAAGATATCTATATTCGTCCTGCAACAGTGCTGAACAACTTGATTTCTATTATAGAATATGATGTATGGTTGTCAAAAACTATAAAAAATGCAAAAATTTATGAAATTAGTATAAACAACATACGTATATTATTAAGTTGGATTTCTGAATTAATAGAAAAATATAAATATACAAATAGACCCAATTTTTTTTCAGAAATTGTTGTTCAGTTTATTATTCAAAACGAACTAAAAAACGAAAATTTTAATGATAATAAAATTCAATTGATGACGTTGCATGCATCTAAAGGACTAGAATTTTCTTATGTATTTATGATAGGTATGGAAGAAGGAATTTTGCCTCATTATAATTCTATTAGTAATAATATAGATGAAGAACGACGATTAACTTATGTTGGAATTACTAGAGCTAAAAAAGAATTGTGTTTCAGTTATTCTGAAACACGTTATCAATATGGAGAAATAATTCATACTATTCCTAGTAGGTTTTTGTTAGAATTACCAAAAAATGATTTATCTTGGAACAAAGATAATATTAAAAAAAAAAGTAGTAATTTTAATAAAGACATTTTATATTAAAATATATAGATATTTGAAAGAAACATATAAAAATGTAAAAAATATATGTTTTTATAAACTTTATATGTGTTATTTGTTAAATATAAATTATA
Source organism: Buchnera aphidicola (Meitanaphis elongallis) (assembly GCA_039830015.1). NCBI lineage: Bacteria > Pseudomonadati > Pseudomonadota > Gammaproteobacteria > Enterobacterales > Erwiniaceae > Buchnera > Buchnera aphidicola. The sequence continues at coordinate 612,525 of CP140033.1, read as the reverse complement.
TTTGTTTATAAAGATGATTGTTGCTGTTAAGGAGAGAATGAATATGAAAGGAAATATAATTAATCTAACTGATGATAGTTTTAATGAAAATGTTGTAATGTCAAATGGCGTGATATTAGTTGATTTTTGGGCAGATTGGTGTAATCCTTGTAAAATGTTAGCTCCTATTTTAGAAGAGATATCTATAGAATATCATGATCGTTTAATAGTTGCAAAAATAAATATTGATTCTAATCCAAATACTGCACCGCAATATTCTGTTAGAGGTATTCCTGCATTATTATTGTTTAAAAGAGGTCAATTAATAGCAACTAGGATTGGTTCTATTTCTAAAATTCAATTGAAAGATTTTTTAGATGCTAATCTAAAATAAATTAAAATTTACATTTTTTATTTTAAATGTTAAAATTTCTAGAGTTTATAGATTTAATACTACCAAAGTGGTAGTATTAAATGTTTGTTAATTTTAAACTATTTTAAAAATTAATTAATTAATTTCATTCAGATTATCTTAACTATTTTGTTCCGTCTATTAAATATCATTTCGAGATCGATTCTGATTTACTAAGAACCTATCATTATGAATCTTACTGCATTAAAAAATATACCAGTATCTGAATTAATTGTCCTTGGAGATCATGCGGGACTAGAAAATTTAGCACGTATGAGAAAACAAGATATCATTTTTTCTATATTAAAACAACATGCGAAAAGTGGGGAAGATATATTTGGAGATGGTGTATTAGAAATTTTACAAGATGGGTTTGGTTTTTTGCGTTCTTCTGATAGTTCGTACTTAGCTGGTCCTGACGATATTTATGTTTCTCCTAGTCAAATTCGAAGATTTAATTTACGTACTGGGGATACTATTTCTGGTAAAATTCGCCCTCCAAAAGAAGGAGAAAGATATTTCGCGTTGTTGAAAGTAAATAAAGTAAATTATGATAAACCTGAAGATGCTAGAAGTAAAATTTTATTTGAAAATTTAACTCCTTTACATGCTAATTCTCGTTTAAGAATGGAAAGAGGCAATGGTTCTACTGAAGATTTAACAGCACGTGTATTAGATTTAGCATCTCCAATTGGTAGAGGACAAAGAGGTTTAATTGTTGCACCTCCTAAAGCTGGAAAGACAATGCTTTTACAAAATATAGCACAAAGTATTGCTTATAATCATTCTGATTGTGTATTAATGGTTTTACTCATAGATGAAAGACCAGAAGAAGTCACTGAAATGTGTAGATTAGTAAAAGGGGAAGTAATAGCTTCTACATTTGATGAACCGGCTTCTAGACATGTACAAGTAGCCGAAATGGTTATTGAAAAAGCAAAAAGATTAGTAGAACACAAAAAAGATGTTATTATATTATTAGATTCAATTACAAGATTAGCTAGAGCTTACAATACAGTAGTACCAGCATCAGGAAAAGTGTTAACAGGTGGGGTAGATGCTAATGCTTTGCATAGGCCTAAGCGTTTTTTTGGTGCTGCTCGTAATGTAGAAGAAGGGGGTAGTTTGACCATTATAGCAACAGCGTTAATTGATACAGGTTCAAAAATGGATGAAGTAATTTATGAAGAATTTAAGGGTACAGGAAATATGGAATTACCTTTGTCAAGAAAAATAGCAGAAAAACGTGTATTTCCAGCTATTGATTATAATAGGTCAGGGACACGAAAGGAAGAACTATTAACTCAACCTGATGAATTACAAAAGATGTGGATCTTAAGAAAAATAATTCATCCTATGAGTGAAATTGATGCTATGGAATTTTTAATCAATAAGTTAGCAATGACTAAAACTAATAGTGAATTTTTTGATATGATGAAACGTTCTTAATTTTTTATGAAGGTTATTTATTTTGATTATCTTAAATAGAGCTATATTAAATGTTATTATGATGTATTTTTAAGTGATTTTTAGTAGATTTTTATTTTCATAATAAGATGATTTTTTTAAGAAATTTAATATAAAAAATATTATTTTTATAGATGTTTCTTATAGTAAATTTTTAATAATTTTTAATAATCTAAGTTATTTCAAGAGAAATATTTTATGAAATATAGTTATTTTAGTGTTAATAATTTAAAAAAAGCTGGACATTGTGAGGAAATGCTCATAGTATTAAATAGAATGTATTTTATATAGGCGTTCGTAGCTCAGTTGGATAGAGCGCTACCCTCCGAAGGTAGAAGTCACAGGTTCAATTCCTGTCGAACGCGAAAGATATTAAATATATAAAAAAATTAAAATGATGGTGGCCATAGCTCAGTTGGTAGAGTCCTGGATTGTGGTTCCAGATGTCATGGGTTCGAACCCCATTGGTCACCCTTTTATATATTTTTTTAGTTTCTTAAGAAATGCAAAAAACTTTATCGGTGAGTAGCGCAGTTTGGTAGCGCAACTGGTTTGGGACCAGTAGGTCAGAGGTTCAAATCCTCTCTCACCGAGTATATATTTTAAATTGAAATTTTTTACAAAAGTGTATTTTCTAGTAGTGTTTCTCGCATTTTAAGATTGCTTTAGCATATATAGATTTATTTTATTTGTTTTTAAATTTGTAAATATATTTTTTAGTATTTAAGTAAATTTTATCATAGGAGAACATTTTTGTATTTTAAGAAATAGTTTTATTTTTATTTTTTAATATACATATTGACTAAAAATAAAATTTTTAACATTATTTATTCATTTATACAATATATAAATATTGTTGTATAACATCAATATTATATTTGTTTATGTAATATTGTTATATCTTAATTGTTTTATATTCAATCATCTTTTTAATAATAAAATTATGTTTTATATATGATAAAATGTTATTTTTTCGTTAGCTTGATTTGAACATGATTCTTCTAATACATTCCAAAAATTTTTATGAGTACGATTACATATCCATTGTTTTTTTATATATTTAAAGTGATATCCTAAATTTTTAGTAGCTAACCAAATTTGATGCAATGGTTCTTGTCTATTAATAATAATTTTACTTTTATTTTCAAAAGTTATTACTATCATATTAGTGTTTATTTCAAAGTCAATATCTGATTTTCCACAATAGTCATCGATGTTTTTTTCAACATTTTTGAATAATATATCAGCTAATTTATGAAAAATATGATTATTTATTGTAATTACTGCTTTTTTTTTCATTTTAATAGCTTAAAGTTTTTGTTGAAGTATAACAATAATACTGTTATGTAAAATATACAAGCGGTATTTTTAATATTAATGTTTTAGTATATATAATATTCGTTAAGATGATGTTTGAGTAATGAAAAATGAAGTAATTTCAAGTGCAATATAATTGAATTGTAATTTTAGAATAGTGCAATTATTATACTAATAATTTAAGTTAAGTATATAAAATGTTAATTAAAAAAAGAAAAATAAGTTTTTCTAAAATGCATGGTTTAGAAAATGATTTTATAGTTTTAAATAATATAAAAGGTGATTTTTTCCTTAAACCTGAAATGATACAAAAATTATCTCATCGGCATACAGGCATTGGTTTTGATCAGTTGTTATTATTAGAATCAACGAAAAAAGAAGATATTGATTTCAACTATCGTATTTTTAATGCGAGTGGTACTGAAGTATCACAATGTGGAAATGGTGCTCGATGTTTAGCTTTATTTTTAATGTTAAAAAAACTTACTAAAAAGAAAGTCATTTGTATTAGTACTAGAAATAGAACAATAGTATTGCACATATTAAGTGATAAAGAAGTTTGTGTAAATATGGGTGTTCCTTGTTTTGACCCACAATATGTTCCTTATTTAGATTATAGCATTCAAAGGTATTATTCTATGCTCATATCAGGAAAAGTTATAAAATATCATATTGTTTCAATGGGTAATCCTCATTGTATTGTAATAGAAAATAATATTAAATGTTATCCAGTAAAGGAAATAGGATCTATTTTAAGTATTCATAAATTATTTCCTGAAGGAGTTAATGTTGGATTTATGGAAATTATATCTACTACGCGTATTTTTCTTCGAGTTTATGAAAGAGGAGTGGGAGAGACTCGATCATGTGGAAGTGGTGCTTGTGCTGCTGTTGCAGTAGGTATTAAAGAAAATATATTATCTAATGAAGTTCAGGTTGATTTGTTAGGTGGACAATTAACAGTTCATTGGAATGGAAATGCAGAAAATTTGTATATGATAGGTTCAGCTACGCATATTTATGATGGATATTTTTATGTATAGTGTTTTAAAATATTTATAATGTTGAACATATTTTAATATTTTAATTAAAGATTGTTTCATTTTTGTAACAGGAGTATATTTTGAATTTTCTGAATAAAAAATTAGTTTTAAAAAATCAATGTCATATCCATTATCATAAAAATTTGTTAAAAGAAAAAAATAAAAATTGTAGTAAGTATATAGAAAAAGGTACAAGACAGTTCATAGCAGTAACAATTGCTTTATTTTTAGCAGGTTTTGCAACATTTTCTATTTTGTATTGTGTTCAACCTATTTTGTTATTATTATCAAAACATTTCTCTTTAAGTCCTGCAGAAAGTAGTTTATCTTTATCTTCTTCAACTGCTATGATGGCAATAGGAATGTTATTTACAGGTCCTTTGTCGGATAGAATAGGGAGAAAAAAAGTTATGTCTATTTCTTTAATATTAGCAGCTTTTTTTACTTTCTTTTGTTCAAAAATGAGTAGTTGGGAAAGTGTTATATTTATGAGAGCGCTTACAGGGTTAGCGTTAAGTGGTGTTGCAGCAGTAGCCATGACGTATCTTAGCGAAGAAATACATCCTGATACTCTATCATTTTCTATGGGATTATATATTAGTGGAAATACTATTGGTGGATTCTTTGGTAGATTTCTTAGCAGTATATTAGCAGAAAATTTTTCATGGCAATGGGCATTAGAATGGATTAGTATTTTAGCACTTATTTTTTCAATATTGTTTGTATTTTTGTTACCTCATTCAAGAAATTTTCGTTCTGTTTCTTTGCATCCTCGGAAGAATTTTGTTTATTTTTTGTCACAGTGGAAACATCCTGTTTTGTCTAAATTATTTGTAATGGGATTTTTATTAATGGGTAGTTTTGTTACGTTGTTTAATTATATTGGATATAGATTATTATTAGATCCATTTTTTTTGAGTCAAAAAATTATAGGTATATTGTCAATCGTTTATTTGATTGGTGTATATAGTTCTCCTAAAGCAGGTATGCTTATTGAGAAATATGGAAAAAGCATTATGCTAATATCGTCTTTAACTATAATGATTTTTGGTCTTTTCATTTCTCAATGTAATGAAATAGTTTTAATTTTTTTAGGTTTACTTTTATTTGCAGCTGGTTTTTTTGCAGCGCATTCAGTCACTAGTACATGGGTAGGTCAACAAGTTAAGAACAATCGAGGTTATACTTCATCTATCTATTTATTTTCATATTACTTAGGATCTAGTATTTTAGGTACAATAGGTGGTGTTGTTTGGACAGTGGGAAAATGGATGGGTATCTCTATTTTTGTTACTTTTATTTTATTTATTGGGATGATATTAGCATTACAATTAAACAATATGCATTATAAAACGAAAGTTAAATAAACTTCTAAAATTTATTTAATTTTCGTTTTATTTTATTTATAATTTTTACAATTCATTTTATAGAATTTTATGACGATTTGAATTAAATTGCTAATTAATAATTGAACTATCATAATAAATATGAATATTTATTATAATTTTATGTATTATATCTTTCTCTATCTAATTTTATCGCAGATAATAAATTAAATTTATATCTTTAAATGGTTTAAAGATTATGTCATATCTGTTTTCTTATTTTAGCTATAATAGTGTTTTATTAATTGTTCTTGCTTTTTCGATAGTTTTGTCATATGAAATAATCAATGGTTTTCATGATTCTGCAAATTCTATAGCTACTGTAATTTATACTCATGCTTTGAGTTCAGAATTAGCCGTTGTAACTTCTGGAATATTTAATTTTTTAGGAGTAGTATTTGGAGGATTAAGTGTAGCTTATGCAATTGTACATCTTATTTCAATTGATTTATTACTTAATATTAATTCGATTTATGGTCTAAAAGCTATTTTTTCTATATTATTTTCTGCTATATTATGGAATTTATGTACGTGGTTTTTTTATCTTCCTACTTCTAGTTCTCATACGTTAATTGGTGCTATTGTTGGAATTGATATTGCATATGCTATATGCAATCATTGTTCTATAATTGATGCGTTAAATTTTAATAAGCTATTGAACGTACTATTGTCTTTGATTATTTCTCCAATATTAGGTTTAATTATTGCAGGTATTTTGGTTTATGTATTAAAATGTTTTTGGAAAGTTAGTAAAGAAGGTTATTGTATTAATACCACTCCGAAGATTTATGAAAAATATAGTGAAAACATTTATCCTCCATATTTAGTAAGAATTATATTAATTTTGTCTTCTATAGGGGTTAGTTATTCACATGGTGCAAATGATGGTCAAAAAGGAATTGGATTGATTATGTTAGTTTTAGTGTGTATTTTCCCATCTGAATACTTTGTAAATTTAAATGCATCACAATATGACATTAATCAAACTAAACAGTCTATTTCTCATTTAGAAAAATATTATAAAAATAATAAATCAAATTTAAAAGATAGTATAAATATATTTGCAACTCATACAGTTAATACAAAATTAATGTTTTCTCCTAAATTTTTTGATAAAAGATTATTAAATATTTTTCATAGTATACAAGAATTATTAAAAAATGTATTTAGTTACAAAGATTTGAATGTTCATCAACGTTGTGAATTGCGTAGATCGTTATTGTATGTTACTGAATTTATAGAAATTATTAATCAGCATTCTATGATTACATCTAATGAAAAGCATTTTTTAAATAATTTAAAAAAGAACTTGTCATGTACTATTGAATATGCACCTATATGGATTATAATGTTGGTAGCATTGTCATTGTCTATTGGTTCTATGATAGGATGGAGAAGGATAGCAATAACGTTTGGAGAAAAGATTGGAAATAAAGATATAACGTATGCACAAGCTATATCTTCTCAATTAACAGCAGCTGCTTCTATAGGTACAGCTAGTTATACTGGAATTCCTGTATCAACAACTCATATTGTTTCCTCTTCTATTGCTGGTGCTATTTTAGTTAATGGAGATGGAATACAAACGCGTACTATAAAGAATATAGTTATTGCTTGGATATTAACTTTTCCTGTTTCTATTATATTGTCAGGTAGTTTATACTGGATTAGTTTGAAATTGATTTATTGATTTTTTAGTGAATTAGAAAGTTTTTAAGAACATATGTTGTTATTTAATGTTAAATGATTTTTTAAATTGTGTTCATATAAGAATGTATAATTATTAAACTTTAAAAAACACATATATATTATTTGATTACTATGATATTGTATAATAATGTATTATAAAATGTTTTATATTTTAAGAATTGATTTTTTAAAATTTTTAATTTAATGAAATCTATTTTTTAAATATTTATTTCATAGTATAAATAGCATTAATGATTTTATTTACATTACAACAATTACTTTGAGATAAAAGTTTAATAAATGTAATTAACAAAAATTTTTAAAATTATTATATCTTTTAATATTGCTATAAGCATAATAATATTAAATACATTATATTAAAGTAAATGTTTATATTATAAAATATTCTTAAATAAAATTAGATATTTTATGAATTAATGAAATGTTATTTTAATATAATCAATAAATGTTATGAATATTAATGTTATAGGTAAAGTTTTTAAAAATTTTTGTAAAAATGTTTAGATTAACATACAACTTATTATTTTGATAAAGTGTTATAAGTATTACTTAAGATAATTTTGTTCTTGATTAATAGTGTAAAAAGTTATTAATTAGGTTAATATAGATGTAGATGTAAAGCGTATTCATTATTTGAAAATGTAATTTTTAAATAATGATTAACTAGGTTAATTTAATTTTTTATTTTAAGTATATTTTTAAAAAGTGAGTATTTGTAAAGTAGTTGATTTATTCATATTTTTAAATATTTTAAATAAAATGTAATACAAAACTTGACTAAAAAATTAAATTGAAGTAAAAAGAACTAATAGAAAAATAGAGGACGTAATATTATGTCATCAATGTCAGTTGTAGATAATATACAACCTATAGATGTGAATAAAAACATAAACCCTCAAGATGTTTCAAAAAGTACAAACAAAAACACTATTGAAGTTTTTCCTAAATTAAATGATATGGTGCAGTTATCTTCTTACCAAGATCATCCAAGTGTTGCATATTCTGATTTTTCTAATGGTCAAATTATAGAGTTCCCAATGGATGCTTCTATGATAAATGATTATTCGTCAACAGAAGAAGATTCGAATAAAACAGATCGATTAAAAGGTTTTTCTACATATTTTATTCCTATGTACAGTTTTATAAAAGATATAACACCGGATTTTACTGTTCCAGAAATGTTGCAATTTAATTTTACTCCTATTGCGAACTTTTTTGATTCAATTTTATATACAACATCAGATACTTGTGCATCGATATATGATACTGGGGAACAAGCTTTTAATACAACGGTTAAATTTGTAAAAGATGTAGGGGGATCTATATTTGATTCTTCTATTGATGTTGGAAAAAGTGTAGTATCTACTGTGACTGATTGTTATAACAATTGGTTTGGTTCGAGTTCAAATAATAATGCTGAAATTCAATCTAATAGTATACCAGTAGTAGATAATTCTGTTCATACTGATGAACAAGTTCAAAATAAGGATTTAAAAAAACCTTATTGGTACGCTTTAAGTAAAATAGATACAGATAGTTCTAAAGTTCCTTCAGGTAAAAAATTTCAAGATCACTTTAATGAATTAAGACAAAGTTTAAAATTAGATAATAATTTTCTTTTTGAAGGTGAACATTCTGTATTGCAAGTTAATGGGGAACGAATTTCTAAAAATTCTCCAGAAGATATGTTAAATGATTTTGAACATGTATTACCAAATTTAGAATCACGACAATTAATTTCTTCATATTCGAATCAGAATTTGTTCGCTCAACCATATGTTGAATTATTTTCTAAACGTCCAGAATTAGCTAATTTAAAGTTGAAAGATGTTAATGCTTCTTATGTAGTAGATGAGTTAAATGATGGTAGATTTCAGCTTATTGCTACTAGTAAATCAAGATTAGATTCAAGTTATAAAGCAACAGATGGTAATACATACGATTTATTTGGAATACAAGCATCAATGATTTTATCTAAAGATAAAAATCCAACTATAGAATATGCATATTTTTTAATGTAAAATTAACGAATTTATTAAATAGTTTATAATAATTATTGTTAATATATATGGTTTGATGTTTTATTAATATGTTATGAAATATGTGAAGTATATAAATATTTTGTTTATATACTTCATTATTTATCTAGCTGATGTAATTGTTGTGTATTAATTTTGAACAATTAATGTAATGAGATGATTAACATAATAGAAATAAATTGCGTTCATAATAGTTTTTATTTTTTATATTTTTTTAGTAAAGTAAGTTGTACTAATTTTGGGACGTAATTATCTATATTTCCTCCATATTTTACTATTTCTTTTATTAAAGATGATGAAATATAAGAATATTTTGGAGATGAAAAAAATATAACATGTTCTAATATCGGGTATAACTTATTATTTATGTTAAACATATTCAATTCATATTGGCAATCTAAAGATGTTCTTATACCTCTAATTATATAGCTTATATTTTCGGATTTAGCGACATGAATTAATAAATCGTTAAAATGAATAATTTTTTTAATAGTTTTGAATGATTTAGTTGTTTCTTGTACTAATTTTATGCGTTCTTTAATATTTAATAATGGTTTTTTTTTTGGTTGTCAAAAATTGCAATTACAATAAAATTAAACACTTTTGTTGCTTTAGATATAACGCTTAAGTGACCATATGTAATAGGATCAAACGTTCCTGGATATATTGCTTTCACTATCATTTTTGTATGTACTCAATAAGTTAATTTAATAAAATTGATATATTACAATATTTTTGCATGAGATAAATACTATTATTATATAATATTTAACTATTGTAAGATGTTTATAAGTCAAGTACGATGAGATAATGTTTTTATAAAAAGTGTGTTAGTTTATTAAAATAATAAACTTTAAAAAAATAAATATATATAACAAATACAAACAGTATTAATTTTAAAAATTTAAAATAAAGTTTTTAATAAGAAAAATTTTCTTTCTTAAAATATTATTGAATTAAATTTTTTCTAAAATACTGATTGTATATAAAACAATATTGATAGAAATTTTATTTCATAGAACGTATTTTAAATTTTAAGTATATTTTACCAGTAATTTTCGCTAGTAATATGACCAGGTTTATTTCGAAAGTGTTTTTTCATGTTTTTATTATTTATAAGAAAGTATTTTGTATCTTTTATCATTTCTGGGTTTCCACATAGCATGATATGACATGTATCTTTATGAATATTAAAACCTAATTTTTTTTCTAATATATTGTTTTCTAATAATTTAGGAATTCTACCGTGTATAGAAGAATTAGTTATTTCTCTACTAACAATTGTTTGTATATGTAATTTTCCATTATATTGTTCTTGTAAATCTTTCATTAAAGGTAAATATGTCAGATCATTATAATATCGAACGGCATGTACAAGTATAATATTTTCGAATTTTTCAGTATGATCTTTGCTTTGTAATATGGAAAGATAAGGACCAATTCCTGTTCCAGTAGCAAACATCCATAGATTTTTGCAACATGGAATTTCATTTAAAGTAAAAAATCCTGATGCTGTTTTTTTGATCATAATTTTGTTTATATGTGATAAGTTATATAGTTTTGGAGTTAATTTTCCTTGTGGTATAAGTATTATGTAGAATTCTAAATTTTTGTTGTTTGGAGCATTAACATATGAGTATGCTCTTTGAATTGTTTTCCCGTTTTTTTTAGTATAGGATAATTTAGAAAATTGTCCTGGAATAAAAGAATTTATAGATGCATGCATGATTATACTAAATAAATTGTTTTTCCATTTTTTAATTTTTATTATTTTTGCTATGGTCCAATCGTTCATATTAGATGTCCTTTTAGTATTTTAATATGTTATTCTCAATAATTAGTATATTAATTTTAAAAATTATTATATTTTGAAGGAAAAATAAATATTATATAGTTTTTAATAAAGTAACATACTTTTTAGTTTTTTGATAATGTATTGACATTTGTATGTTTCATACTGGTTTAACGTTGTTATATAAATAATTAATTTTTTTAGTTTATAATTAAAGCATAAAATACATAGATTTTGAAGTTGGTACAATATTAAATTTATTGAATTTATTGTATGCAAATAATATGTATGATAATTTGTTATATGAATAACAAAAAACTACTATGTTAATACAATATAATCAAAATGTAATATTTTTATTTTTTGAATTTAATATGAATATAGTAAAATTTGGAATAAGATAAAATGAATGAATGTTTTAAAAAAATGGATATTTTGAAAGTTAACGCTTTCTATCAACCTAATCCAACAGTCATTTTTCATCATATTTGTCGTAATAAAAATAATACATTACTTTTAGAAACAGCCGAGATAGATAAAAGACGTAATTTAGAAAGTATGATGATTATAGATTCTGCATTACGAATTTCAGCACTAAATCGAACTGTTGTATTAGAAGCATTGACAAAAAATGGAAAAAGTTTATTGCCTATCTTTAAGTCTTTATTACCAAAAAACATAAAAATATTTTCTTATGAAAATTGTTTGAAAATTGAATTTCCTCCTATTCCTGTAAATATAGATGAAGATAAAAAATTGTACGTATTATCTATATTTGATTCAATACGATTACTAATAAAGAGTGTTAAAAATAATACTACTTCTAAATCTATGTTTTTTGGAGGTTTATTTGCATATGATTTAGTGTCTAGTTTCGAAAACTTGCCAAAACTTAAGACGACTCAATCTTGTCCTGATTTTTGTTTTTATTTAGCTGAAATATTATTGGTGTTAGATCATAAAAAACAATCTTGCTACATACAAGCTAGTTTATTTTCTTCAGATATATTTGAAAAAAATAGATTACAATCTAGATTATTAGATTTAAAGAAACAGTTATCTCGGTCTTTGAGTTCGCTAAATCCAATTATATTTGAGAAAATGATATTAACTTGTAATAAAACAGATCAAGAATATAGTAAAATTATTAAAAATATGCAGAAATTGATATTAATGGGAGAAATTTTTCAAGTTGTTCCTTCTAGACGATTTTATTTACCTTGTATTGATTCATTAGCAGCCTATGATGTTTTAAAAAAAAATAATCCTAGTCCTTATATGTTTTTTATGCAAGATGCATATTTTACTTTATTTGGAGCTTCTCCAGAAAGCGCTTTAAAATATGATGTTTCATCTAGACAAATTGAAATTTATCCTATTGCAGGAACAAGACCTAGAGGAAGAAGTATGGATGGATCATTAGATTTAGATTTAGATAGTAGAATAGAATTGGAAATGAGAATGAACCATAAAGAACTTGCTGAACATTTAATGTTAGTAGATTTAGCTCGTAATGATTTAGCAAAAATTTGCGATCCTGGCACTCGTTATGTAGCTGATTTGACGCGAGTAGATCGATATTCTCATGTTATGCATTTAGTTTCTAGAGTAGTAGGAAAATTAAAATCTAATTTAGATGTGTTTCATGCATATCAAGCATGTATGAACATGGGAACATTAAGTGGTGCTCCAAAAGTTCGAGCTATGGAGTTAATTGCTGATGTAGAAAAAGAAAAGAGAGGTAGTTATGGAGGATCCATAGGATATTTTACCGCTTCAGGTTTATTGGATATGTGTATTGTAATTCGATCTGCATATGTTGAACGTAATATTGCTACTATTCAAGTAGGAGCTGGAATAGTGTTAGATTCTGTACCACAATCAGAAGTAGATGAAAGTAAAAATAAAGCTAGAGCTGTATTACAAGCAATCGCTGAGTCACATTCTTGTAAAATAGAGTACTAATAATGAATGATATACTTTTGTTAGATAATGTTGATTCGTTTACTTATAATTTGGTTGATCAACTTCGCACTAATGATCATAACGTTTGTATTTATCGTAATACAACTTCAGTTGAAGTTATTTTAAAGAAAATTTTTCGAATGTATAATCCTATTTTAATATTATCTCCTGGTCCAGGAAATCCTGATTATGCAGGTTGTATGCCAAAATTGTTAAAAATAATGCGTGGTAAGATACCTATTATTGGTATTTGTTTGGGGCATCAAGCTATTGTAAAAATGTATGGTGGAGATGTAATATATGCTGAAGAAATATTGCACGGGAAATCTTCTTTGATTAAGCATGATGGAAAAGCCATGTTCTCTGGTGTTTCAAATCCTTTTTCTGTAGCACGGTATCATTCTCTTGTTTGTAGTAATATTCCTAATGTATTGACTGTAAATGCTTACTACAATGATATGGTTATGGCTGTACGTAATAATAATGAAAAAATTTGTGGTTTTCAGTTTCATCCTGAATCTATATTAACGACTCGAGGTACAGAACTTTTAAAAAAAACTATAGCGTGGATTTCAGAATAAATTTATTAAAATTTTTTTAAAAAATTTTAATACCAGTTAATTATAAAAAACTACATGTTTTAAATTTAATATTATGATTGATAATTAGTAATGTATCAAATTTTTTGTTCTTAAAGTTTTTATATGTGTTATGTATTTTAACATAAGTGAATTGATTTTATATCAAAAAATTTGAGTTTTGTGTAGTTAGAATACACTTATATAGAACTTTTAAACGATTGGTACAATATATATGTTAAATATTATTTAATTACATAGATTATTAACAATTATTTTTATTTTTTATGCAATAGTAATTTTTAATAGTTTTAGTAATAAAAATTTATAATTTTTTATATTTATGATTTTTATTTTGTTATATAATTTTTAATTTAGATAATTTTGAAGGTTATAGATATTTATAGCAATAATATTATATTGAAATGTAAAATATCTAGTGTTGTCATGTAATATTATAAAATGTAATAAAGTTTTCAATATAAGAAGTAAGTATTATAGAATTATCGATAAGGAAATAAGTAGATGATTTTTGAAACGTTTTCCAAGTTAGAGGAAAAGATACAACAAGCTATTGATACAATTTTATTATTACAAATAGAGCTAAAAGAGTTAAAAGAAAAATATGATGATCAAAAAAAGGAAATAGATTTAATTTTATCAAGTAAAATACAAATAGAAGAAGAAAATAAAAAACTAAAAGAAGAAAAAGATATATGGAAAGATATGTTAAATGGACTATTAATTAAAATAAACAATATATAGTTTGTTTTTATAATTTTAAAAATTATTTAAAGATGATATTTCTTATATGATTTATTATATACAAATGTTATGTTAAGTATTTTAGTACTTAGAACGAGTGGATTATTATAGTAATGTTTTAAATAAATTTTTTTATTTCTAGTTCAATATCTTTCCTATCTTTGTTTTGAAGATAGGAAAGTAATTAATTTTATATATAAAAATAATTTATTTAAGTTATTATAGAATAAATCGATTAAGATCATTGTTTGAAACTAAATTGTCTAAATGTTTGCTTACATATTCTTCGTCTATATTAACAACTTGTTCATCTTGGTTGTTGCTAGCATTAAATGAAATATCTTCCATTAAATGTTCTAATACAGTGTACAATCGACGAGCTCCAATATTTTCTATTGATTCGTTAACTTTCCATGCTGCTTCAGCAATATGACGAATACCTTCTTTAGTAAAATTAATTTGAACTTTTTCTGTTTGCATTAAAGCTTTATATTGTACAGTTATTGATGCTTTGGGTTCTGTTAAGATTAATTCAAAGTCGTCAATCGTTAATGCTTGTAATTCTACTTTTATAGGAAGACGTCCTTGTAGTTCTGGTATTAAGTCCGAAGGAGTAGAAATTTGAAATGCTCCTGATGCAATAAATAAAATATGATCTGTTCTCACCATTCCATGTTTAGTAGAAATTGTACAACCTTCAATTAATGGTAATAAGTCTCTTTGTACTCCTTCTCGTGATACATCAGGCCCAGTTGATCCTCTATTTCTGCATATTTTGTCAATTTCATCAATAAATACGATTCCATGTTGTTCTACTGCATAAATAGCTTCTTTTTTAAGTGCTTCTAAGTTAACTAATTTAGTTGATTCTTCTTCTATTAATAATTTCATTGCATCTTTAATTTTTAACTTTTTTATATTTTTTTTGCGTCCTCCTAAATTTTGAAATAGTGATTGTAATTGATTAGTTAGTTCTTCCATTCCTGGAGGAGCCATAATTTCTACTCCCATAGGTGTCGCAGAAACATTGATTTCAATTTCTTTTTCATCTAGTTGCCCTTCTCGTAATTTTTTTCTAAATAATTGAATAGCTGCAATGGGTTTATTGGAAATATCTGATTCTTTCCATTTTTTTTCTATAGTAGGAACTAAAACATTTAGGATTCTTTCTTCGGCCATTTCTTTTGCTTTGTTTTTATTTTTTTTAAAAGCCTGATTACGTATCATTTTTATAGCTAGGTCTGTTAAATCTCTAATGATTGAATCTACTTCTTTTCCTACATATCCTATTTCTGTAAATTTTGTTGCTTCTACTTTAATGAAAGGAGCATTAGCTAATGTAGCTAAGCGTCTAGCGATTTCTGTTTTTCCTACTCCTGTTGGACCTATCATAAGAATATTTTTTGGTGTTATTTCGGACCTTAGTTCTTTATTTAATTTCATACGACGCCAGCGATTTCGTAAAGCAATAGCTACAGCGCGTTTTGCTTTTTCTTGGCCGATTATAAATCGATTGAGCTCTTTGACTATTTCGCGAGGAGTCATGTCTGACATAAAGGTTAGTTCCTTACTTTTCTGAGTTTAGCTCTTTAATAGTGAAAATATTATTGGTGTATATACAAATACCAGCAGTAATTTTAAGTGCTATTTTTACAATTTGTATTGCAGTAAGAGACGTATTTTCTAACATTGCTTGTGCTGCTGCTTGTGCATAGGGTCCACCTGAACCAATGGCCATAAGATCATTTTCTGGTTGAATTACGTCCCCATTGCCTGTAATAATAAGTGATTTTTCTTTATCTGCTACTGCTAATAATGCTTCAAGTTTACGTAATATTTTATCGGTTCTCCAATCTTTCGCTAATTCAATTGCTGCTCTTTGTAGGTGTCCTTGATACATTAATAATTTTTTTTCAAATAATTCAAATAGTGTAAATGCATCTGCTGTTCCTCCAGCAAATCCTGCAATTACTTTGTTATGGTATAGTGTTCTTACTTTTCTAACGTTACTTTTAATAATAGTATTTCCGAATGTTGCTTGCCCATCTCCTCCAATAACTACTGTTTTTTTAAGACGTACACTAAGAATTGTCGTCATAAAATATAATTCCTTATGTGAATTTTAAAATATTTAAAATTTGAACAACTAATTTTGTTTTACATAGCGTACAAATAATTAATTTTTTAGTAGTTTGTTGTTTTTATAATTATATGTAGTAGAATATTTTTTGATTTTTAATATTTTAATCGATTATGTCCAAATTTATTAAATAATTTTTAAACATTAATAAATAGTTAACGTTTGATATAATGTTTCAGAAATATGTTGTGTTATACAAAAGAGCGTTACATATGAAAGTATTTCTATTATATTTTAAAAGAGATGGCATATTTATATTTCATTTTTTAGTTCATGTATATATTTCCATTTTTCTTTTGGTATTCTTAGAATTTTATTAATTGGTTCTGTTTTTAATGTCATAGATTTTAAACAATTAGTACGATCATAAGATTTTTTTTTTAGATAACGTGTTAATCGATATTGTAAGTGATAGTATTATAATAAATGTTAACATAACAATTATGATGATATTATTATATTTAGTATGTTTATTCCTACCAAGGGTATATTTGAAATTTTTGTAGAACAGAAAATTTTTATTAATCATGTGTAAATGTTCTTGTATGTAGTTTTAATTTTTTTATTTTTGATAATAATAGATATAAAATGAATCATATGTATAAAACAATGTTTTTCTGATTTTTTAGTGCAAAATATTATTAATTATTTTAATAATTTTAACATGTAGACAGTATATTTATTTGTTTAAAAAAAAACAATTTTTTACTTTCTATTTTTAATGTTATTGTAATGTTATTATAATTCTTAATTATTTTTAAAACGTTTATATAATTTTAATTATTAGTTAATATATTATGTTAGAAGGGACATATGAAAAAAAATATTCATCCTAATTATTCTGAAATATCGGTTATTTGTTCTTGTGGGAATTTAGTTAAAATTTTTTCTACTTTATGTAAAGATATAAGTATTGATGTGTGTTCTAAATGTCACCCCTTTTATACTGGAAAGCAGAGAATAGCGGATACAGGTGGTCGTATCGAAAAATTTAATAAAAAATTTGAAATGAAATTGTAAAGAGAAAATAAAATAGAGGTTATTTTATTTTAAATATAAACTTTATGTTAGAATGTTTTCATTTCTTTATTGATAATTTTTATATTGTGTGTTTTAAAATTATTATTTAGTTTTAGTATGGTGTTTAAAATAATATTTCTTTAATCCAAGATATATAGAGTTTACTAATTTTTTTTGATAAAGTGCATTATTTAATTTTTTTTCTTCTAATTTGTTACTAATAAATCCAGTTTCTATTAATATGGATGGAAAATAAGGTGATTTTAGTATTCCAAAGTTAGCACATTTAGGATTAATTTGATATATAGAGTTAGTATTTTTTAGTTCTTTTATGATGTTTTTTGCTAGTATGTATCCTGTTTTTTGAACACGTTTGAATCTTAATTTTAAAGTATCTAACTTTAGGTATAAATCAATCTTTTTTTTAAGTACATGTTTTTTGTTATTTTTTAATGCTTTTATATTATAGATGATATTATTACTTTTCGATAGATTATTGATTTCAGAATTAATTCTTTTTTTTGATATTACCCATGTGGATAATCCAAATATTTTTGAATTTTTTGACGAGTTAGCATGAATAGAAATTAGTACGTTTACATTATTTTTTTTTGCTATTTTAGTTCGTTTTGAAATAGATAAATAGTAGTTTCCATTTCTTATCATTATAACTTTAAATAATGTTGATTTATTTAATTTATGTTTTAGTCTTTTAGAAATTGAAAAAGTGATATTTTTTTCTTGGGTGTGACTAATTCCAATAGCTCCTGGATCTTTACCTCCATGTCCAGCATCTATGGCTACAACAATTTTTCTTACTTTTGTAATAGTATGTTTTGTGGGGACATTATTTTTTTTGTAATATTTATGGTTTAGATATGGATGAGTGAATATTAAATTTTTAAATTGAAAATAATTTTTTATGGTATTGTGTTTATTTTGGAAAGGTTTTTTGAAACATTTTAAAAAAGTTATAATTGTATAGTTTATTTTTGTTAATTTTTTTAAATTTATATATGTGACTATTATGTTTTATATGATTCGTTAATGCATTATTTGATGAAGCTAGTAAAACATTTGAATATATAAAGTTAGATAACAAAAATACTGTAAAAAAAATATAATTTAGCATATATTTTCCTAAATTTTAGTTAGAATTAAAAATTATAAAGTAACATAAATGAAATATGTATTTTAATAACGTAAATGATTAATAAGTAAAATGATATGTAAGGTTAAATAATTTATGGTTTTATTTTTTAATTATTTTTCCTATAAGTTAGAAGTCATTATATTTTATTTTAAAAAAAGCGGGAAACGAGATTCGAACTCGCGACTTCAACCTTGGCAAGGTTGCACTCTACCAACTGAGCTACTCCCGCATTAAACTGAATTATATTATATAGTTTAAGAAATTTCAAGTTTTAATTGAGAAGTTGTAATGTTTTTAATAATAAGAATTTTAAAAAATACTATTTTATATAGTAATTAAAATTTAAAGAAAAATTTTCGATAATATTTTAGTTCATATACTGATTCGTATAAATCGTTTAATGCTTGATGACAATTTTTTTTTTTAGTTTTTGATATAATTTGTAGTTCCAACGTATAGCTAGTTCTTTTATTGTACTAACATCTATTTGTCTATAGTGAAAGTATCTTTCTAAGGATGGCATGTATTTAAATAGGAATTGTCTATCTTTACTAATAGTATTTCCGCACATGGGGGATACATTTTTTGGAACCCAATGTTTTAAGAAAGAAATAGTTTCAGCTTCGGCTAGTTGTTCATTATATAGACTTTTTTTGATCCGTTGAATGAGTCCGTTTTTATTGTGAGTATTGTAATTCCATTTGTTCATCAAATTCAGTTGAGCATATTTTTGGTTAATAGCTATTACTGGCCCAGTAGACAGAATTTCTAAGTTAGTGTTAGTTATTAGTGTAGCAATTTCGATAATTTTATGTTTGTTTGGATTTAGTCCTGTCATTTCTAAATCGATCCATATTAAACGATTTTTGTTGGTATTCATTGTGCTTGCGTATGATAAGTAATAATTTATTTTAAACTTTTTAATATAATTTTGTTAACTAATTTAAAATATAAATATTTACTAATTGTGTTAGTTTTTTAGTTAAAATGATTTTAGTTATTTTTTACATGCTGTATAGAAAATAGTAGTTCTTTATTTGTAATAAACATAAATTTATAATTTGTGTTAGATTAAATATCGTAGTTAAGACTTGAGCTTTTTTTGAGCATTAAATTATATTTATTGGTATTTTATTTAATTTGTTAATATTTTATGGATTAGTAATTAGTTTTTTAACTTTATTTAAAATATTTTAGTGTTTTTTCAATAAAAGTAGGCAACTGCTATATATATTAGCTTAATATGTTTTAAAATAAACTTTTTAGTTTGAGTATTCGAATAATTTAAATTTAATGTAGTTATGTGTGATATGTGTTTGATGATATTTAATATTTTTATAATTAATATTTAAAAAGATTAATATATAATCATTTAAAGAGAACAGATAATGATATTACATATTTATATAGGATTATCACTTAGTGTATTTTAGTCAAAAATGAACTATTGACTCATTATAAATAAATAACGTTTATAATTATATAACTTATAAACATGATTTAAAAACTAATATGCAATATAAAATAATATATTGGGTTAATAAAAATTTTATAGTTTTCGTTAAAAATGTTTTTAATATAATACTATTTATAATATAAAAATATTTTTTAGTCTTAATATTATGGGAGTTTTTATGAAAAATATTAATCCTATTAATACAAATGCATGGAAAGATTTGGAACAACATTTTCGTGAAATAAAAGATGTGCATATGAGAGATTTATTTCATCAAGATGAAAATAGATTTAGTAAATTTTCTATAAATTTTAATAATAAAATATTAGTAGACTTTTCTAAAAATAGAATTACTAGCAATACTATTGCAAAGCTATTGATGTTAGCAAAAGAAGTTAACTTAATTGATGCAATTCAATCCATGTTTGATGGGAAAAATATTAATTGTACTGAAGATCGTCCTGTACTGCATACAGCATTAAGAAATATTAGTAATGTTCCCATTTTTTATAATAAAAAAAATATAATGGTTGACATAAGTTATATGTTGAATAAAATGAAGTTTTTTTCAACGTTAATTATTGATGGAACTTGGAAAGGATGTACAGGTAAGTCTATCACTGATGTAGTAAACATTGGTATTGGAGGATCGGATTTAGGTCCTTCTATGGTAGTTCAAGCATTAAGTGCCTATAAAAATCATTTAAAAGTACATTTTGTGTCTAACATGGATGGTTCACATATTACTAGTGTATTAAAAAAAGTTTGTCCAGAAACTACTCTATTTTTGATTGTATCCAAGACGTTTAGCACACAAGAAACAATTATGAATGCTAATACTGCCAAATTATGGATGAGTAAACATTTTAATACAAACAAATTTTTGGAACAACATTTTATTGCAATATCTACAAATTTAACGAATGTTATTAATTTTGGTATTAAATTGGATAATGTATTTACGTTTTGGGATTGGGTAGGTGGTCGTTATTCATTGTGGTCTTCTGTAGGATTTTCTATAGTGTTATCTATCGGTTTTGATAATTTTTTACTTCTTTTGAATGGCGCTTATGCTATGGATCAGCATTATTTAAATACAGATTTGGATAAAAATATACCTGTTATGTTAGCTTTAATTGGTATTTGGTATAATAATTTTTTTTTGTCAGAGACGGAAGCAATTTTGCCATATGATCAAAATATGTATCGTTTTCCCGCTTTTTTACAACAAACTAATATGGAGTCTAATGGAAAAAATATTGATAGAAATGGTCATCCTGTTCGTTGGCAAACAGGACCAATTGTTTGGGGAGAACCAGGAACTAATGGACAGCATGCGTTTTATCAGTTGTTACATCAGGGTACTAAGTTGATTCCTTGTGATTTTATCGCTTCTATACATCCTAATAATCATGTGTTAATAGATCATCACGTTCAATTGCTTTCTCATTTTTTTTCACAAACTCAAGCTTTAGCTTTTGGAAAACTTCGCCACAATTCAGAAAGAGAACTGAACGATGTTATTGTAAAATCGTGTAAATCATTCCGTATTTTTCCTTATAAAACATTTGAAGGTAATAGACCTAGTAATTCTATTTTGTTACATAAAATTGATCCTTATAATTTAGGTGCATTAATTGCGTTGTACGAACATAAAGTATTCACGCAAGGTGTAATATTTAATATTTTTTCTTTTGATCAATGGGGTGTTGAGTTAGGAAAAAATCTTGTCAAGTTTATTTCTTCTAGTTTAAATAATAATTTAAGAGAAACAAAGTATGATTCATCTACTAATGGTTTAATTAATTTTTATAAATCTTTTTTTTAATTATATACTTTTTTTATTTCATAAAAACTTGTAATTGTTTTCTATAGTTTGCTATTAATAGAAGAAATGGAAGTATTTTGGATATAAATATTTTATATATTTTTTTATAATAGTGTTTTTAGTGTAACATTTTAAAAGTTGTAGGATATTAAAATAATATATTAGAGATATTTGAAAATCATATTTAGCTTTTTAGTTTTTATATTTTAGTAGTTAGTATTTTGGTATTGTATTAAAGCAGTATAAATATATTATTTTTAATATTTTGTGTTTTATTTTTATTTTAAAAAAAGAAAAGAATAGTTATTGCGTGAATTTAATTGATAAAGTAAGGAAAAAGCATGTCAATGTTAATAAAAGTTAAAATTCAAAATATTGGTCGATTTTTAAGCAAAATGATCATGCCAAATATTAGTGCTTTTATTGCATGGGGGTTAATTAGTGGGTTGTTTTTTCGTTTTGGATGGATACCAAATACAAATTTAGAAAAAATAATAAATCCAATGATAATTTATTTGTTTCCTATTTTAATTGCTGGTACTGGTGGAGGATTAATAAGTGGGAAAAGAGGAGCAATTGTTGGAAGTATAGCTATTATGGGAGCTATAGTTAATACTACTTTACCGATGTTATTAGGAGCTATGATAATTGGTCCGTTGGGAGGGTGGTTTATTTATCAATTTGATAGTGTGTTTAAGCATAAGATTTCTAGCAGCTTTGAGATGTTAGTGAATAATTTTTCAGCTGGAATCATTGGAATATTATTGTCAGTGGTGTCGTTCTCTATTATAGGACCAATTATTGAAGCGTTCTCTAATATTTTAGAGTATGGTGTTAACGTAATAATTAAACATAATTTTTTGCCATTAATATCAATTTTTATTGAACCTGCAAAAATATTGTTCTTAAATAATGCTATTAATCATGGTATTTTTTCTTCTTTAGGTATGCAAGAAGTAGATGTGTCTAATAAATCTATCTTTTTTTTGATTGAATCTAATCCAGGACCTGGTGTTGGTGCACTCATGGCTTTATTTTTTTTAGAATATAAGAATAGAGATGCTAGATTTTCTTTAAGAAATGCTGCTATTATTCAGTTTTTTGGTGGAATACATGAAATATATTTTCCTTATATATTACTTAATCCAAAATTGATTATAGCTTTAATTTTAGGTGGTATGTCTAACATATTTATGTTGATGTTGTTCAATGGTGGATTAATGTCAACTGCTTCTCCAGGTTCTATTATATCAATTTTAGCTATGACTCCGAAAGGTTTGTATCTTGTTAATATTACTGCAGTTATATTTTCTTTTTTAGTTTCTTTTTTAGTTTCTTTAATAATATTAAAAATTTCTAATAAAAAATGTCAAAAGAATGTAGCAACAGTACCAATAGAATGTGAATATAAAAACTTAGAATTGAATGATAGTTTGCACGGGATTAATGATAATCATTTTAATTTTTCTACAGAAATAAAAAAAATTGTTGTTGCTTGTGACGCAGGTATGGGTTCTAGTGCAGTAGGAGCAGGAATGTTGAGAAATGTTTTAAAAAATTTAAATGCTAGTATAGTTGTTGTTAATTCTTCTATTGATTCTATTCCTGATAACGCTGATTTAGTTATTACTCATAAAAATCTTACTGAAAGAGCAAAAATGCAATGTCCTAAACTTAAACATTTATCTTTAAACAATTTTTTAGATAATAGTTTTTATGAAAAATTAGTAAAATATTTCATTAGACATGGTGTTAATAATAATTTTAAGATATCACGTAATGATGAAATGATACACGAAAAAGAAACTAAAACAATAAATAATTTATTTAGTTTTACTGAAAGAAATATATTTTTAAATCAAACTGCTGAAAATAAGGAAGAAGCTATTAAATTTATAGGTATGCAATTAGTTAAACAAGGTTATGTAAAAAAAGAATACATTAAAGCGATGTTAGAACGAGAAGAAATTATGTCTACGTGGTTAGGAGAATCTGTAGCTTTGCCTCATGGTACTATAACAGCGAAAGATTCTATATTAAAAACTGGAGCTATTTTTTGTCAGTTTCCAAAAGGCGTACATTTTGGAAATGATCCGAAAGACATTGCATTTTTAGTAATTGGTATTGCAGCTCGAAATAATGAACATGTTATGGTGGTAAGTAATATTACAAGAATTTTAGATGATAATAAAGTTATTAAAAATTTATCTAATACTAGTAACGTAAATGATGTTTTAAGATTATTTTCTTCAGATATTTCAAAATAGTAATTTAGATTATTTGTATAAATCTATAATATGGGAAATATTTTAATATTAACAGGTCGTGATTTATTTTAATATTAGCATTGGAAACAATAATGAAAGCGTTACATTTTGGTGCTGGAAATATAGGTCGTGGATTTATTGGACAAATATTAGTGCATTCTGGGTTTAACTTAACTTTTTCAGATATCAATAAAGAGATTATCGATTCTATTAATTTGTATCATGAATATGATATTGAATTGTTAGGTGAAAATTCTTATGTAGATAAGATTCAAGGAGTAAAAGCTATACATGTTAATCATCCTAATATTTTATCGGTTATAGCAGAAGCAGATATAATTACAACATCAGTAGGAGTAAATATCGTTAATTCTTTGGCTAGCTTAATTGTGCAAGGAATAAAACATAAAATAAAAATTAAAAGACACAATTTTTTAAACATTATTGCATGTGAAAATTTTTTTCGTTGTAGTTCGGTATTAAAAAAACATGTTATGAACTTATTACCTACTAAATATCATGAATATTTAGAAAATAATATTGGATTTGTAGACGCGGTAGTAGATAGAATTGTATCATTTAATAATAAAGAAAGTAGCAATATATTATTTGTAAAAGTGGAACAGTTTAAAGAATTGATATGTGATGTAAATCAATTTAAAGGTGATATTCCTAATATTATTGGTATGCAACTAAGTAATAATTTGAACGCTTATAGTGAAAGAAAATTGTTTACTTTAAATACTGGACACGCAATTACTGCATATTTGGGTTTATTGTATGGATACACGGATATATATAGTGCTATTTTAGATAAAAATATATACGATATTGTTCGTGGTGCAATGAATGAAAGTGGTAATGTATTGATATCGCGATATAATTTTGATAAATCAGTTCATGATTGTTACATTGATTCGGTGTTATCAAGATTTAAAAATTCTTATTTAGTTGATGATTTAATACGAGTAGGTCGTAATCCTTTAAGAAAGTTACATAAAAATGATCGTTTAATTAAACCTATTTTAGGTACTTTAGAATATCGATGCTCTAATGTTAATTTAATAAAGGGTGTTTCAGCTGCATTATGTTATGAAAATATCAATGATAGTGAAGCAGTGCAGTTAAATTGCTTAATTAAAGATAAAGGAATTAACTACATTTTGTCTAATATTAGTGGATTAGATTTAAAATTGTCTATTATTAATTCAATTAATGAGTATTTTAATTTTTTTAAAAAAGAATTATATAAATAGAAAAATGTTATACAGGTATATTAATTTTGTTTTAAATATATTGGATGTATTTACAATGTTGTCATAATTTTTTAAGTTTTAAGAAGCATAAATGTGTTCAAATTATCAATAGTACTTTTATTTGGTAAAAATATTACGATATATTAAATTTATAATGATAAGAATAAATTATTATTTAGAAAATATAGTTTATGTATGTTTATATATTTTTAAAATAGTAGTATTTTGATCATATTTGTTTTTAAAGAAATTCGTTGTCTTATTTTAGTATTTTTTTACAGAGATTAATTAAAATTATGGTATAGATTTTGGAATTATCTGTATGCGTATTGATATCGATATTAAGAATAGCAAACGAAATTTAATTAATATTAGAAATAATAAAAAAAGTTGTTCATAAATAAAATTTATTTTTTAGTTTATTATTCTGTGGGTAGATTTTTTTGTTTAAGATTAAAAAAATGTTATTATTTAGGTATTTTAGAAAAGGTATTAGTTTATATAGCTTTTTTGGTTTTATTTTTTTATTATTGTTTAGAACAGTGAGAATTTAAATATTTCTGTTGATAGAATATTTTAATAAGTTCTTTATATTTAGATGACATATTTTTAGGAATTATATTAATAATTTTAAATTTATTTTTTTTAGTAAGCTTTTTATTGAAAGTGTAGAATATTTGAATATGTTTTAAGTTAATGAAGTGCGATGAAATTGTTTCGTTATTTGTGGTTGTCTAATTATATAATTAGCTTGTATTTAAAATATAATAAGTTTACCGGAATAATTATTATATAGATTTGAATTACTATAAAATAGAATTAATATTTTTAGTAGACTTTTTTATGAATGATGTGATGTTTATTAATAATAATAGTTGTGATGATGTGCATGTTTTTGGATTGGGTTATTATGTTTATATGAAAGGTTGTATGATAAATAAGCTTAATACTGTTATATTAACATATGAGTATATTGCTGATAATAATATTTTTAGATGTATTATTTTTCAGTAGTTAGAGAAATAGCGTTATAAGAGTTGTATTTTACATAAAGTTTCTGTATGACATTATATTTTTAACTAATTTTTATGAATTAGATGTTAATATATTTTTTAAAAAAAGTAAGCGTTTTGTGTTTGAGTAGGATTAGTTCATAGTTTTGTATGTTAATTTATTTTATATTTCATAAAAAGAAATATATTTTTATTTGTTTTATTTTTTAAGTAAAATATTTGTTTGGATTGTATGCAAAACAAGATAGGTGTTGTAAAATATTTTTTCAAATGGAAATAATCAGTTGATACATTAATATCTATAACATTATAACATATTAAATAACAATTTAGTTAGTACATTAATATTAAATTGTTGTGATGGAATAAATTGTTGTAATATATTTTTTGTTAGTAAATATTGTATTTTATTAGATAGTTTTCTTAAAATTGTTAATTTTTACTATTAATCGTTAAAAGAACAGAACACTGTTTTCTACAGTTTTTTATGGAAGATATTTTTGTATAAGTCAAGATTAAAATTAAAAACAAAAGATTATAAAATCCATTTAATTGAAGTATTGTAATATGTTTTATTTTATTATTTTTTGATTAGGAAGTAGTGTAAGATTTTTTTATATAGAAAGTTGTCATTTTAGATCAAATTAAATGATTTTATTTTAGTATATTTAAATTTTGTTTTATGCTTTTTACATTTTTTTAAAATTTTAATAACATTATTTTATTTATGTTAAGTTTTAATTTTTAGAAATGGCACGAAGATATTTAAGTTGATTACAAACATTTTCAACAATATTAAAATTAATATTTTATATCAAGATTGATTATTTACAAATTATAAAATTATTATCAGAACGTAAAATATGTTTAATCAAACCTTTTTAAATTATCTTATTTTAAAGTTTTTACGGAAAATTGGTATTGGTTTTAAATTAAGTATATTAAAATATGATTATTAAGCGTGTAATATCAGATAATCCGTTAGTAATATTTTTAATGGGTCCTACTGCTTGTGGTAAAAGTGAACTTGCAATGCAATTGAGGAAATTAATTCCAGTGGAATTAATTAGTGTTGATTCGGCATTAATTTATCGAGAAATGAACATTGGAACAGCAAAACCTACAGATTTAGAGTTATTACATCACCCGCATTATTTAATCAATATTAAAGATCCTACAGAAAAATATTCAGTAGGTGAATTTCAAAAAGATGCTTTAGAAAAAATAGCATATATATTTTCTGTAGGGAAAATACCTTTATTAGTTGGAGGCACAATGTTTTATTTTAGAACATTGTTAGAAGGATTGCCACAATTACCTCCTGCTCATCGTAATATACGTTTATTTTTGTATTCGATGCATAAAAGAAATAAAAAGGTTTTATATAATATATTAAAAAAAATTGATTTTGAATCAGCTAAACGTGTTCATCCTAACGATTTACAGAGAATCTTAAGAGTACTAGAAGTTTTTTTGGTATCTGGAACTACTTTAACTGAGTTAACTAAACTTAAAAATTATAATTTTCCATATAAAGTTATACAATTTTCTATTATGCCAAAGAACCAAGAGTGGTTGATGAACAGTATACGTGCACGTTTTGAAAAGATGTTGTCGCTTGGTTTTCAAAATGAAGTTGAATATTTGTTGAATCGTGGAGATTTGAACATTAATTTATCTTCTATGCATTGTGTAGGATATCAACAGATGTGGAATTATCTTGTAAGAAATTTAAGTTATGATGATATGATACATCAATCTATAGTTGCTACTAAAAGATTAGCTAAAAATCAATTAACGTGGTTAAAACGTTGGAAAAATTTGCATAAATTTGTAAACAATAATAATTTAGATGATTTGTGTGAACAGATCATTAAGAGACTTGAATCTTTATAGTATGAATATTTTAACGTATATTGTATTTTATTATGCCTATATATAAATGTGTTTAAATATTTATTTAATTTTTATAAGTTATTTCTAATAACTTAGAGTTATCATATCGATAATGTTATTTTAAAAAAAATTATATACTTTTGATTTGCATTTCATTTACAAATAGAAATTTTAATAGTAGTCGAATATTATAAAATAAAATGAAGTTAACAATTAACTTTAAAAATTTGGTATTGTATATAATTTTATATAAAAGTTTTTAGATGTAAAATTAAAATAATAAGATGGAGATAAATATGGTCTGGAATCAGCCAAGTGATAACAAACCTGAATTAGATCCTTGGAGTGATAAAAATCGAACTTCAGATAATATTAAAAATAAAAATAATGGATTTTTTACTTTAACTGAATTAAGAAAGTTATTTTGTTCATTAAAAATGAAAACAAGATCGTTTTATCATAGCTCAGGACCATTAAAATATGTTAATAATCCTATAGTATCAATGATTTTAATGATTGCATTTATTTTGATAGCTAATGGTTTTTATACCATTAAAGAAGCAGAACGTGGTGTAATTACACATTTTGGAAAGTTTAGTCATTTAGTAGAACCTGGATTAAATTGGAGACCTGTGTTTATTGACCAAGTGATTCCTGTTAATATTAAATCGGTAAAAGAATTAGCAACATCTGGAATTATGTTAACGTCCGATGAAAACGTTGTTCGAGTAGAAATGAATGTACAATATCGTATTATTAATCCATCACAATATTTGTTTTCTACAATTAATCCTGATGATAGCTTAAGAGAAGCTACTGATAGTGCACTGCGTGGTGTTATAGGTCATTCTACTATGGATAGAGTGTTGACTGAAGGTCGAACAGTAGTTAGAAGTGATACGCAAAAAGAAATAGAGAAAACAATAAAGCCTTATAATATGGGTATAACTATATTAGATGTAAATTTTCAAGCAGCTCGCCCTCCCGAGGAAGTAAAATCTGCTTTTGATGATGCAATTGCTGCTAGAGAAAATAGGGAGCAATATATAAGAGAAGCAGAAGCTTACGTAAATGAAGTGCAGCCTAAAGCTAATGGTAAAGCACAACGTATTTTAGAAGAAGCAAGAGCTTATAAATCTCGTATAATATCAGAAGCACGAGGAGAAGTAGTTAGGTTTTCTAAAATATTACCTGCTTATAGAGCATCAAAATTAATTACTATAGAGAGATTGTATATTGAATCTATGGAAAAAATATTTAGTAACGTTAAAAAAATATTTGTTAGTAAAAATGTGTCATTATTGTCTTTAGATAATTTACTTTTAAAAAGATATTCTTTACCAGAGAATTCTAAACATCGTTTTATTCATAAAAATATTTTTAGTCAACAAAATCGTAATAATGTTATTTCTAATGTACCTCGTAAAAATATAGTTGATCAGAAAAAAGAACATTCTTGTAGAGTTGATATTTTAAGAAAAGGACGAGAATAAAATATGAATAAAGTTTTTGTAGTAGTTGGTAGTATGATATTTATTTTTTTATTTTTATGCTTGTTTATTGTTCAGGAAGGACAGAGAGGTATTATATTACGATTTGGTAAAGTATTACGTAATAGTCAAAGTCAACCTATAGTATATAATCCTGGTTTGTACGTTAAATTCCCTTTAATTGATACTGTAAAAATGTTGGATTCTAGAATTCAAACTATGGATAATCAAGCGGATCGTTTTGTTACAAGAGAAAAAAAAGATTTAATTGTAGATTCTTATATAAAATGGAATATTAGTGATTTTAGTCGTTATTATTTAGCAACTGGAGGAGGTGATATTGCTCAAGCAGAAATATTATTAAAACGTAAATTTAGTGATCGTTTGCGTTCGGAAATGGGGCGTCTTAATGTTAAAGAAATTGTTACTGATTCTAGAGGAAGATTAACTACTGATGTGAGAGATGCGTTAAATACTGGAAGTGTAGATTATGCTTCTGATAATACGAAGAAGCAAAATGAATATATGATGTTAGATATTAAAAAAAATAAATATAATAAAGTATTGATAAATACTAATAGTATGACTGAATTAGGTATTAAGGTTATTGATGTGCGCATTAAGCAAATTAGTTTGCCAATTGAAGTATCTGATGCAATATATAATAGAATGCGAGCAGAGCGTGAAGCTGTTGCTAGAAGTCAACGATCTAAAGGTCAAGAAGAAGCTGAAAAATTAAGGGCCTCTGCTGATTATGAAGTAACTAAAGTATTGTCAGAAGCGCAGAGACAAGCATTAATTATAAGAGGTGAAGGAGAAGCTACAGTTGCTCAATTGTTTTCTAGTTCTTTTAGTCAAGAACCGAGTTTTTATAGTTTTATTCGTAGTCTTCGTGCCTATGAAAATAGTTTTAAGAGTGGACGAGATATTTTAATAATAAATCCAGATAATAATTATTTTTTTAAATATATGAAAAAGTTTCGATAATGTTAGCATATTGTTTATGTTAAATGAGTGTGTAAAATAGGTGATTATTGAATGACAAAAGATAGCATTGTTATTTTGGGTACTCAGTGGGGAGATGAAGGAAAAGGAAAAATTGTAGATTTTTTAACTGAAACAGCAGATTATGTTGTTCGATATCAAGGAGGACATAACGCTGGACATACATTAGTTGTGGATGAAAAAAAAATTGTTTTGCATATTTTGCCTTCTGGAATTTTGCATAATAGTACTGTAGCTATAATAGCTAATGGTATGGTTTTATCACCTGTTCATTTTTTAAATGAAATTAATATGTTAAAACAGCATAATTATAATGTACAAGATCGTATTATTATATCAGAATCATGTCATTTAATTTTCAATTATCATATTGCTATGGATATAGCTAGAGAAAAAAAGCGCGGAAAATATTCTATTGGAACAACTCAATGTGGCATTGGACCTGCTTATGAAGATAAAGTAGCTAGAAGAGGGTTGCGTGTAGGTGATTTACAAGATTGGTCTTTTTTTTCTCGTCAGTTAAGAGATAATGTGGATTATTATAATCATCAATTAGTAAGTTTTTACCATGCTGATGGTATTGTTTATCAAGATATTGTTAATGACATATTTAAAATAAAGAATTTTCTTATAAAAATGACTGATGATGTTTCGAGAGTTTTAGAAAGTGCTAGGCTTAATAATAAATTAGTTGTGTTTGAGGGAGCTCAAGGAACCTTGTTAGATATAGATCATGGCATGTATCCATATGTTACTTCTTCAAATAGCATTTCTGGTGGTGTATGTATAGGTTCTGGAATAGGACCATCTAATATAAGAAATGTTTTGGGAGTTGTCAAATCATATTCTACTAGAGTTGGAAACGGTCCTTTTCCAACAGAAGTTTATGGTGATTTAGATACTCATTTTTGTATTAATGGAAATGAATTCGGTTCTACTACAGGTAGAAGACGTCGTACTGGTTGGTTAGATACCGTATTACTTCAAAGATCTATAAGTATTAATTCTATATCTAAATTGTGTTTAACTAAGTTGGATGTACTAGATAATTTAAAAAAAATTAAAATTTGTGTAGGTTATGAAGATAAAGAAAGTGGTTTTAAATATAGGAAAATTCCTTGTTGTTATAAAGATTGGAAAATGGTGAATCCTATATATGAAGTAATGGAAGGTTGGGATAATAAAACGTTGGGAATTACTAATTTTTATGATTTGCCTATTTTAGCTAAACAATTTATTTTTAGAATTGAAGAAATATTAGGTATTTCTATTGATATAATATCTACTGGTCCGAATAGACGTGATACTATTGTCAGAAATATATAATATTTAAAGCTAGAATTTGTATATTTTGATTCTAGCTTTAAATGCTGTTTAATATTTATTTTTATAATTGATTTTGTATATAATATTGCACTTATATTGACTGTTTATCTTTATATTGAATGTTTTTAATTATTAATGTATATTATAAATTTAGTTTTTGTGGTTTATTTAGTTCTTTATGACGATAATATTATTTTTCTCATAAGAATTAAACAAATTATGAGGGATCTTTCTGTGAGACATTATGAAATAATATTTCTTCTTCATCCTGATCATAGTGAACAACTTCCAAACATAATTGAACAATATAAGAAATTAATTTTTGATGATCAAGGTAAAGTTCATAGACTAGAAGATTGGGGAAGACGTCAGTTGGCATATGCTATTGGAAAATTACATAAAGCACATTATGTATTAATGAATATTGAAGTATCTCCACATTTAATTAAAGAGTTATCAGATAAATTTCGATTCAGTGATATTATAATACGAAACATTATCATATGTTTAAAAAAACCAATAACGGAAGCATCTCCAATGGTTCGTTGTAGAGATGATAAAAAGTTAAATAGTGAAGTTCATTAATTTTTCAATTATAATACGTTTTATAGTAATGTAAGTTTTATTTTTAATTTTATGATTACATAGGATATTTTATTATGGTACGTTATTTTCGTCGTCGTAAATTTTGTCGGTTTACTGCTGATGGAATTAAAGAAATAGATTATAAAGATATTTCTATATTAAAGAATTATATTACAGAAAGTGGAAAGATAGTTCCTAGTAGGATTACAGGTACTAAAGCAAAATATCAGCGTCAGTTGGCTCGTGCGATTAAGCGAGCGCGTTATCTTTCTTTAATTCCTTATACAGATCAACATCAATAACATTAAAATAATTAGAGGTTATTTCGTTAATGCAAGTTATTCTTCTTACTAAAGTAGAAAATTTAGGAAATTTAGGTGATATAGTGCGTGCAAAGCCTGGTTATGTGCGAAATTTTTTAGTTCCATTTGGAAAAGCGATGGTGGCTACTAAAATCAACATTGCACTAGTTTTAAAGAAAAAGGAAAAATTAGAACAAAAAATATTGGAGAAATTATCTTTAGCTAAGCTTCGTGCTGAAAAAGTTAAAATGGTAACTCAACCAGTTGTCATATTTTCTAAATCTAGAAAAGAAGGTAAACTATTTGGTTCTGTAGGATCTCGTGATATTGCTGAATTGTTATCTAGTTTGAGCGGAGTAGAGATAAAAAAAAGAGAAATTTTTCTTTTAAATGGAGTGTTTCGAAAAATTGGTGAGTATAATATAGTGTTTAAACCTCATCATGATGTTGCGGTAACT
Source organism: Buchnera aphidicola (Meitanaphis elongallis) (assembly GCA_039830015.1). Classification (NCBI taxonomy): domain Bacteria; kingdom Pseudomonadati; phylum Pseudomonadota; class Gammaproteobacteria; order Enterobacterales; family Erwiniaceae; genus Buchnera; species Buchnera aphidicola. The sequence continues at coordinate 578,878 of CP140033.1, read as the reverse complement.
ATTATGATTAATATTGTTTCTAAGGAGGAAACATAATTGTTTTAAATAAAACATAGATATATTATAAATATGTGTAATGGGTTGAGTAAATGATATTCTTTGTTTCACAAAATATTTAAGCTTGGAATATGTTTGCTAAAAGATTAAATAATATTATTGCTAATGTGTATGAAATAAGTACAATTAAACACAATTAGTAGTTTTTATGAAATAATTTTAATTATTTATTTTTTATTTGAATAATGAATTTTTATATGAAAAAAGAACTTAATTTTGTTTTGACCTTCATATTAGATAGGTTTTATATATTTTTGTAATTACGTAATGAATGAGACATTTATAGTTATATGGTTTATTTTGTGAATTTTATCTTTTATAGTTTTTTGATTTTGTAAAGAAAAATCAATTAAATTAAATATTATTAAAGGAAACTATTAACATTTTTTATTTCTATATTTTATAGATAAATGTTTATTTTATTAAAAAATTCAATGTACTAAAGTGTTGTAATATGAAAATTAATATTGATATTAAGATTTTAGATTCTCGTATAGGTGCTAAATTTTCCTTTCCAGATTATGTTACTACGGGATCGTCAGGTTTAGATTTAAGAGCATGTATTGTATCTCAAGAAGAACATGTATTACCTAATACTACTGTTTTATTACCTACTGGAATAGCTATACACATAAAAGATCCATTTATTGCTGCTTTAATCTTGCCAAGATCAGGTTTAGGACATAAAAATGGTATTGTATTGGGTAATTTGGTAGGGTTAATTGATTCTGATTATACAGGTCAGATTATGGTATCTATGTGGAATAGAAGTACTCAACCATTTGTAATAACTTCTGGTATGAGAATAGCTCAGATGGTTTTTGTGCCTATTATTAGACCTATTTTCAATATTGTAAACACATTTTCTATTGGAAATAATACTAGAAAGAGTAAAGGATTTGGTCATTCGGGATTAAAGTAATTTATAATTTTGTTATAAAAAATTGTATTTAAATAAGGTATGTTATTAACGATTTATTGTAATCATTTAGTGGGTAAAATAAGTATATCTTTTTTATTATCTATATAAGAACATAAGTTTTTATTGTTTTTTATGTAGTAAATGATATCTTGAATATTTATTATAGAAGTAATTTTTATATTGTGTTTTTTTTTCGTAGTTTTAAAATTAATGTTTTTATTTTTCCTTCTGTCTAAAGCAACTATAACATTTAATGTTAGATTGTTATCAGTTGAATAAGATTCAAGAATATTTGCTATGTTTTGTATAGATGATCCAGAAGTGATAACGTCATCTAATATAAGCATGTTTTTTTCTAGGAACTTTCCAACAAACATTCCTTGTTCTCCGTGATTTTTGATTTCTTTTCTATTAAAACAATATTTAACGTTAATATTAAAGTACTTATTTAATGCTATTACTGTAGATATAACAATGGGAATACCTTTGTATGCTATTCCAAATAGTGCGTCATAGTTAGTTTTGTTTTTAATGATAGTTTTAGCATAAAAAAAACCTAGTTTTTCAAGGTCATTTCCTGAATTGAATAAACTAAAGTTAAAGAAAAATGAACTTTTTTGCCCTGATTTAAGTACAAAATTGCCGAATTGCAATATTTTTTTTTCAAAACAAAATTGAATAAATTTTTGTTTCCAATTATTCATTCTGTTATTCCATTTTTTAAAGATTTTTTGGCCCTTGCCGGATTTGAACCAGCGACCAAGCGATTATGAGTCGCCTGCTCTTACCACTGAGCTAAAGGGCCTTATAAGGTTTTACGGACATTATTAAGTTATATATTTATATGTTTTACTCATATTTTTCAAACAAATTTTAGAAAAAATTTGTTTGAAAAATATGAGTATACATTATTTTTAGTTAAAAATATATGTTTTCTAAAATTTTAATTTTATTGACAAAAAAATTTTTTTTTGTTAAGATTTTGTTTTCCTCTGTAGTTCAGTTGGTAGAACGGCGGACTGTTAATCCGTATGTCACTGGTTCGAATCCAGTCGGGGGAGTTTTTAATTTTTTTATTTTAATTTTCTAAGTTTATGTTAATAATATTGTCATTTAGTATGTTGGACTTTTATTTTACATATATTAATATTATAAGATATGAGTAAAATTTTAAAATCAAATAATTGTACTTTCTTATTTTATGATTATGAAACTTTTGGGATTAGCCCTGCTTTAGACAAACCTGCTCAATTTGCGTGTATTCGTACCGATTTAAATTTTAATATTATTGAAGTTCCTATTGAATTTTTTTGTTATTCTTCTATAGATTATTTGCCAAATCCTCAATCTGTTTTAATTACTGGTATTTCTCCTTGTCACGTAAAACAATATGGCTTAAATGAATTTGAATTTGCATGTAAAGTTCATGAACAATTTAAGATTCCTAATACTTGTATTATTGGTTATAACAATATTTATTTTGACGACGAGATTACAAGAAATATTTTTTATCGTAATTTTATAGATCCTTATGAATGGAGTTGGAAAAATGGTAACTCTAGATGGGATATTTTAGATGTATTACGTGCTTGTTATGTATTACGCCCAGAAGGAATCAATTGGCCTGTTAACGTTTATAATAATTATCCAAGTTTTAAATTATCTGACATATCACAATCTAATAAAATTAATCATGATCATGCTCATAATGCTATTAGTGATGTATATGCTACTCTTCAAGTGACACAATTATTAAAAGAAAAACAACCTAAGTTATTTAGTTATTTTTTTAAACATCGAAAAAAAGCGCAGTTGTTAAAGATTATTGATATATGTAATATTAAACCTATGATTTATATATCTCGATTTTTTGGTTCATCAAAAAAAAATTTTGGTTTAATTGCTCCGCTTTTATGGTGTTCAGATAATTTAAATATATTAATTAGTTTTGATTTAACAAAAAATGTCGAGAGCTTTTTAACATATTTTTCTAATGTTACTGCTAAAACAGTAAAATATAGCGAAATGTTTGATAAAGGAATTATATTAGTTCATATTAATCGTTGTCCTATATTAGCTCCTGTTGACGTCGTTAATTCTGAAAATATGATATATTTAGGAATAGATTATGTAATGTGTAAAGAAAATTTGTTATTGATACGTAATAGTACTTTTTTAAAAAAGAAATTAGAAATAATTAATAGTGATATTTCAAAATCAAATTTTGAGAACGTTGATCTGCAAATGTATGATGCTTTTTTTGATAGTTCAGAGAAGAGATTAATACGAGTAATACATCAATTGTTAAAAAGACGTGTTTTTGATAGGAATTTATTTATTTCGAGCAAAAGAATTAGATCATTGCTAATACGTTGTATAGCTCGAAATTATCCTTGTATGTTAAATGAAAAAGAGAAATGTATATGGAAAAAACATTGTAATGCGATTATAAATAAGGAGAGTATATATGAATATACAAAAAATATTCTAAATTTATTAGAGTTACATAAAAATAATTTTAAAAATGTATTGTTGTTGAAGGATTTATTAAAATATGCATTTAGTATTGAAAAAAAAGTTTATAATATTTAAAGTTGTTAGATTTTTGGAAGCATATTAAATAACTTATTTTATTATTCATTTAAGTAAATAGTTTTTATGTATAACTTTTCATATTAAAATTTTTGTTTATATACAAAGTGTTTTGAACTTTAAAAAGTCATATTTATTGAATAAGCATGATAAAGGTATATGATGCGTAATAGGTTTTGAAAAAAAGGCAATATGTTGTTTTTTAATAGTGTTTGTTTTTAAAACATTATAAATGTTTTTTGGTATAATAGGACTGGAATCTACTATGTTAATTTTTTTTGAAAATAAACGCTTTATTTCTTTTTTTAAGAAATTAAAATGTGTACATCCTAATATAATCGTATCCGGAGTGCTGGATTCATAATGCCATGGTTTTAATATACTATTAATTGTTTCTATTTTTATAGAGTTATATTTCAATTTTTTTTCTACTATTCTCACTAATTTTTCATCATGTAATGTTTTTATAGTAAAATTTTCAGACATCGACAAAATTTTTTTTTGTATGTCATGATTATGAATAGTGATTTTAGTTGCGAGAAGACCAATAACTTTATTTTTAGTAATTTTAGTAGCTTCTGCTATATTTGGAATGATACCGATAATGGGAAAATTAAAATTATTTTTTAAAATTAATAAGCTTGTAACACTAATTGTATTACATGCGAGTATTACCATGGTAACGTTTATTCTGTTAGATATTAAATCAATTATTTTTAAGCATCTTTCAATAATGAAATGTTCTTCTTTTTCTCCATATGGAAAAGCTGCATTGTCACATGCATAAATATAATTTGCATTTGGGAAGTTTTTTTTCATTTTTTTATAAATAGATAACCCCCCTAAACCTGAATCAAATATTAACATGTTGCATGCTGCGTTTTTTTGAAATTTGATTTTAAAATTCATAATTTTTCACAATACTATTTTGATAAAAATTTATATATTTTGATGGATAAAAATTATTTGTATGTGTTTTAAAGAACGTTAGTATAATATTTTATTATACATTTTTTTTTTGATGAAAAAGGAAATCTATCATGTGTAATTCTAATGTTTTTCGATCGTTTACGTCAATCATATTTAATTTTTTTTCATTGATTATTTTTGTTTGTTGAGACATCCATTGTTTCCATGCTAATTCTGAAATATTTTTATAAATCTTTTCTCCTAATTTACCTGGATATGGTGGTTTTTTTAAACTAATAGCATATTTTTTTAAAAAATAGCAAAATACGTTTTTATTCATAAAAAGTTAGGTCCTTAAAATTAAGTATTAAAAAAGAAATGTGTTTTAAAAATTTTTTGTATAGGTGATGGAAATCCTATACATGAAGGTTTTAAAATGTTTAACCAAATATTACATTGAGATTTGGTATCAACTAAGAATGGTGTTTTTACTTCAATGCGTATAGGTATACACAATAGTTGAAGATGTAAAAGTTTGTGTAAAAATGATGGAAATATTTCTTGATTTTTAATTGTAATTTTTTTTCTTTTTATCCATCTTAAAACGTCTTTTTGACTATGAAATATTGGAAAACAATATAATCCTTTCCATATGTTATTAAATTTGTGTTTATTTAAGAAAATGAAATGTTGATGCTGAATGATTAAGAAAAATATGTTTCTTTTTGTTGTAACTATTTTTCTCTTAATTATTGGATATGTGGACCAATCGTTTTTTATATAAGATGTACATTTTTTATTTATAGGACATATATTACATTTTGGTTTGTGTTTTGAACAAATTAGAGATCCTATGTCTATCATAGCTTGATTAAATTTATTTGTATTATATATTGGTGTTATCAGTTCCACTTTAGACCATAACTTTTTTTCAATTTTTATTGATGTATTTGCATGTATACTAAAATATCTTAACAACACTCTTTTTATGTTTCCATCAAGAATACAAGCGTAAAAGTTGAATCCAAACGACAAAATAGCACCTGCTGTAGTTCGACCTATTCCTGGTAATCTAATGATATCAAAAAAATTATTTGGAAATTTTCCGTTATAATTTTTTATAACAATTTTAGCAGCACTATATAGGTTATGTGCTCTAGTATAGTATCCTAACCCGCTCCATATTTTTAGTATATCATTTATAGAAGAATTTGCCAAAACATGAATATTTGGAAAAGTTTTTACAAATTTTTTATAGTAAGGGATTACCGTTTTTATTTGTGTTTGTTGTAACATAATTTCAGATATCCAGGTATGATAAGGACTGTTTTCTATTTTCCAAGGTAAATCTTTTCTTCCATTTTTATGGTACCAATTTAATACTAATTGTGGAAAAGAAAGTAGTGAGTTCATAGTATATCCATATATTTTATACAACATTAAATGGTTATATTTAATGTTGTATAAAATAGTAGTGTATTATAATAATATTAAAATAAATTAAAAATGTTCTTTTGAATATTACGATATGATAGCAGATAATATAGTTACATCAAAATACAATGAAAATGGTACTTATTTACGAGGCGTACATAGTTTTGTATCTAGAAGTAGAAAATTGAGTGGTAGTAAATATAACTTTTTGAATAAATATTGGCCTAAATTTGGAGTGAATTTTCAATCAACATATTTGAAGATAAATAATATTTTTTACGCTAATTCTCCAATAGTTTTAGAAATTGGATTTGGAATGGGTGAGTCTTTATCAAATACTGCTTTAAAAAATTTATCTAAAAATTTTTTAGGTATTGAAGTTTATTTACCAGGTATTATATCATGTTTAAAACATATTCGTGCGTATCGTTTAAAAAATGTTCGGATTGTTTATCATGATGCAGTAGAAGTATTAACTAGTATGATTTATGATAAAAGCATATCTAAAATTCAAATGTTTTTTCCTGATCCGTGGCCTAAAAGACGTCATTGTAAAAGAAGAATTTTTACAAAAAATTTTGCTAAACTTATATTTAGAAAGTTAGTTCATAATGGAATATTACATATATCTACTGATTGTCAATCGTATGCAGAAGAAATTGTTTCTATAGTGCGTAGTTTGAATACATGCAACAATTTATTCAATAGAAATGATTATAATGTTGGGTATAATTTTCGTCCTATTACTAAATTTGAAAGAAGAGGGATGGATTTAGGACATACTATATTTGATTTAATATTTAAATTTTGAAATGTTTTAAATAATATTGATACTTATGTAAATATTTTATTTAAAAATATTTTTAAAAATAAATAAAACAATTTTTTAATGTTCTTGATTTTAAGTATTTATGTAAAACAAATTACAGTTATATAATATAATTATATATTGTAATTAATACATTCTTTGAGATTATATTATATTATTTTATTAATTTATATAATTTAAATAAATTTTTTAAGGATATTATATATCTTGATATGAGATGGTTGAATATTTATATGCTTGTATTTATAAAATTGTAATAATTTTATTTGTTGTTATATTTTATTTCTATTATGGTGTTTAGTATATATTCTAAAATATACATAGTGATGTTTTCAGAACATAAGTAGTGTTTTCATATTTAATTTTCAAAATAAAACAAGTTTTAATTTTGATATTAAATTAAGTATTTTAATATGTATTTGAATATTAAAGTGGTGATAAATATTTTAGTTTGATAAGTTCTATTCTAAGTATTTTAGATAATTAAGAATTAAATTAAAATTTATGTTGTGTATATTTTGTTGTACTGTGAATGATTGCAAATTTATTGTATTTGTTAGTGCATTTTGAATTGAAAACATGTGTTTATAGCGGGTAAATTTATGAAATTCAAAAATTTAAAAATATTTTAATGTTGCTTAATATTATTTTATAACAATTTTGTATGATTTTTTGAAACAAATATTATTTGTTTTGTAGTGTTTATTAAGATATTTGTATCAACATTTTATTTAAATGCATGTAACATATATATGTATGAATTTTAAAAACAATATATGTAGTTAATTATTACAATTAGGTTAAAATTAGTACATGATGGGTTTTATATAATTCATAAATGTACAATGTTAGAGAAGTCATATTAGTCAAAGATGTATGATCCTATTCTTATCAAAGTACTTCCAGATATTATAGCAGCTTGCATATCGTGACTGGTTCCTATGGATATAGTGTCTACGTCAGGATGTATATCTTTCATGATGGAAAAATATAATGGTACGTTTTGGTATGATTTTACTTGATCATTGTAATGAATAAATTTATAAGGCATACCCATTACACCACGTAAATTTAAATTTTTTAATAGTATTATTTTCTTTATTAAATTTTTAAAATTATTTATATTTATTTTTGATATAGAAAAGTTATCTCTAATGTCTATTTGTATTAAAATATTTAATTTTGGAGCAATGTTATATCGATGTTTATTTAATTTTTTAGCTATTTTTTCGTTTTTTACAGTATGACACCAATCGAAATTAGTAGAAATTATACGTGTTTTGTTGGATTGAATATGACCAATAAAGTGCCATTTAATGTTTTTAAAGGTTTTAATTTTAAATAAACTTTCTTGTATGTAATTTTCTCCAAATTCATATTGTTTGCATAAAATTGCTGTTTTTATTTCTTGAATAGATCGTGATTTGCTGACTACTAATAGTTTTATTTTTTTTTGAGGAACATAATATTTTTTTCTTATAGTAAGAATTTTTTCGTGTATTTTTTTTAGATTTTCTTGTATTTTTAACATAAATATTGTTACGTTGTGATGTTTTGTTTATGAATGTAGTATTTTAAAAATGTGTAAAATATTATATGTTAAATGTTAGTTATTTAACAATATTTGTTAGTAGGAATTGTATAAATTAATTATAAAAATATTTTTACTACAACTTTTAATATATTAGTATCATTTCATAGTAAATTTAAATACTAAAACGTAAAATAATATGATGGATTTCAATTTTTACATTTAAATACATTGAGAATGTATATATTTAATTCAATTTTTTAAATCTACTCTATAAAATATTTATGTACTAATTGTCATTAGTGTTAAAAACGTATTTAACATAAGGAATTATGATTATATATGACTCGAAAATATAAAATTGCTATTTTACCAGGTGATGGAATTGGACCTGAAATAATGAAGGAAGGATATAAAGTATTAAAAGTTATTAAGAACAATTTTTGCATGGATATTCAAACAAAAGAGTATGATGTTGGAGGGATCGCAATAGATAAATATGGTATTGCACTACCTAAAAGTACATTAGATGGATGTATATGTTCTGATGCTATTTTGTTTGGTGCCGTTGGAGGTCCAAAATGGAATGATTTACCGTCTCATTTACAACCGGAAAGAGGAGCTCTATTACCTTTGCGAAAACATTTTAATTTGTTTGCAAATTTGAGACCTGCTCAGTTATATCATGGATTGGAAGAATTATCTCCTCTTCGTTTTGATATAACTTCGAAAGGATTTAATGTTATATGTGTACGTGAATTAATAGGAGGTATTTATTTTGGAACTCCTAAAGGTGTGAAGCACATAAATTCTAAAAAGTATGCGTTTGATACAGAGATATATTATCAGTATGAAATTGAAAGAATTGCTCATATTGCATTTAAATTAGCTTTAACTAGAAAATGTGTTTTGACTTCTATTGATAAAGCTAATGTATTGGAAACCTCTGTGTTGTGGAGACAAGTAGTTAATAAAGTATCTTTAGAGTATCCTACAGTAAAATTATCTCATTTATATGTTGATAATGCTGCTATGAGGATAATTAGTCATCCTGAACAATTTGATATAATTTTATGCTCTAATTTATTTGGTGATATACTTTCAGATGAGTGTGCGATTATTACTGGTTCTATAGGATTATTACCTTCAGCTAGTTTGAATGAAAAGAATTTTGGTTTATATGAGCCAGCTGGTGGTTCAGCACCTGATATTCAAGGAAAAAATATAGCTAATCCTATCGCGTTAATTCTTTCAATAGGTATGTTGTTTAGATATAGTTTTCAATTAGATGCAATAGCAGATATTATTAACGAAGTAGTACATGAAGCTTTAAGTTTAGGTTATCGAACAAAAGATATATCGAATAGTAACAATTATTTTTCTAGTACTAGTGAAATGGGCGATATTATCTCTAATTTGTTATCTTGCAGAAGAATAAAATGAAAAGAACACTTTATCAAAAATTATATGATTCTCATATAGTGTGTGAAGAAAAAGGTCAATCTCCGATTTTATATATAGATTTGCATTTAATACATGAAGTTACTTCTCCACAAGCGTTTTATGAGATGCGCGTTAAGAATAGAACATTAAGACAACCTAAAAAAACATTTGCTATTATGGATCATAATGTTCCTACAATTAGCAGAGACATGGATTGTGCAACTAATTTAGCTAAAATACAGATGAATGCGTTAACAGAGAATTGTAAAGAATTCAATATTAAATTATTTGATTTAAATCATCCAAATCAAGGTATTGTCCATGTTGTTGGTCCCGAGCAAGGTATGACTTTACCTGGAATGACTATAGTATGTGGAGATTCACATACATCAACACATGGAGCTTTTGGTACATTGTCTTTTGGTATTGGAACATCTGAAGTGGAACATGTATTAGCTACACAGACATTGAAACAAAATCGTTCAAAAAATATGAATATAGAAATACGCGGGAATATTGGTTATGGAGTAACAGCAAAAGATATAATTTTGTTTATAATTAAAAGATTAGGTACATCTGGTGGATCTGGATATGTAATAGAATTTTCTGGAGATTTAATTCCACGTTTAAGCATGGAAAGTAGAATGACTATATGTAATATGGTTATAGAAATGGGTGCAAAATCTGGAATTATTGCTCCAGATAAGATTACTTTTAAATATTTAAAAAATTGTAGATATGCTCCAAAAGGTAAATATTGGGAAAATGCATTGTTATATTGGCGTTCTTTGTATTCTGATATAGGAGCAGTGTTTGATAAAACAATAGTATTAGATATTTCTGCTCTTTCTCCTCAAATTACTTGGGGGACTAATCCAAGTCAAGTTATTTCTATTCATGAAAAAATTCCATGTCTTGATTCTTATAATGATGTTCTTGAAAGAGATACTGCAGAACAATCATTGAAATATATGGGGTTAGAACCAGGAATGCATTTGATAGGTTTACCTGTTGATAAGGTTTTTATTGGATCATGTACTAATTCTAGAATAGAAGATTTACGTTGTATAGCAGAGATTATTCGATATAAACGCGTTTCTAAAACTGTTCATGCTATTATTGTTCCTGGATCTGGTATGGTAAAAAGACAAGCAGAAAAAGAAGGATTAGACAAAATTTTTATTCGTTCTGGATTTGAATGGCGTCATCCTGGATGTTCTATGTGTTTGGCTATGAATGGTGATTATTTGAATAATCAAGAGCGTTGTGCTTCAACTAGTAATAGAAATTTTGAAGGACGTCAGGGTAGAGGTGGAAGAACTCATTTGGTTAGTCCAATAATGGCTGCTGTTGCAGCAATCTCTGGCTGTTTTGTAGATGTTAGAAACTTTTCATATTAAAAATTTTTAAATTATTATTTTATAGGAAGTTAAAATGTCTAAATTTGTTTCTCATATTGGAACTGTAGTTCCTCTAGATATGTCTAATGTAGATACTGATGCAATTATTCCTAAACAGTTTTTACAAAAGATTACTAAGTTGGGATTTGGAAAACATTTATTTAACGATTGGAGATATTTAGATGATTTTGGTCGTACGTTAAATAAAGATTTTGTTTTAAATAGATCTTGTTATCAAGACGCAACTATTTTGCTTTCGAGAGAAAATTTTGGATGCGGTTCATCAAGAGAACATGCTGTGTGGGCTTTATTAGATTATGGATTTAAAGTAATTTTAGCATCTAGTTTTGCGGATATTTTTTATAGTAACAGTATTAAAAATGGTTTGTTACCTGTTGTATTGTCTAAAAGCATAGTAAATTATTTGTTTAATATGATATTAAAGTATTCTAAAACATCTGTAACAATAAATTTGATGAGTAATACAGTCTTAGTAAACGATCAATGTTATCAATTTGAGATTAATTATTTTTATAAGTACTGTATGTTAAATGGATTAGATGACATAGATTTGACAATAAAGAATGTCGAGCAAATAAAAAATTATGAAAATGGTATTCCTAAATTTTTTACATCTATTTAGTAAACCATGTTTTAGAACATTAACATTGTTAATATTTATAATAATTTATAAAAATTTTTATTTTTTATATTGTTAATACAATTTTTGTAAATCATATTTATTTTAGAATAAATTGTTTAAAAGCATATTATTAGCTTTATAAAAAGTATTTTATAACAGAAATAATAAAATTTTTTATTTTATATAACGTGGAATGATTAATAGTAATATTAAATTGTTAATAGTTGATTTGAAAAGTATTTATTTTCATGAATTATATATAGGTTAATATGTATTTTTAAAATTAATATTTAAAATGATTTAGATTATTTCTAAAAATAAATTTTTAGCAGTTTTCGTAAACATTTCATATCAATTGTTGTATATAAATAAGAATATAATTTTTTGTAAAAATTATAAATGATTATTTTTTTGTATTTATACACGTTCTAAACGAAATATTATTAGTATATTTAATTTTAGGAAAATAGATGACTCAACAATTAATTATTTTTGATACGACATTGCGTGATGGTGAACAGTCTTTGAAAGCTAGTTTAAGTTCGAAAAAAAAATTAGAAATAGCTTTTGCTCTGGAGCGATTAGGAGTTGATGTTATAGAAGTAGGGTTTCCTGTATCATCGCCTGGTGATTTTAAGTCTACTCTTCTTATATCTAAAAATATTAAAGATTCTAAAATTTGTGGTTTGGCTAGATGTGTATATAAAGATATAGATATAGCTGCTGAAGCTATGAAAGGCGCTAGTGCATTTCGTATTCATATATTTTTAGGTACATCTAATTTACATGTTAAATCTAAATTAAGGAAGACATTTGATGAAATTATAGAAATGGCAGTTTGTTCTATTAAGAGAGCGCGAAAATATACAGATGATGTTGAATTTTCTTGCGAAGATGCAGGAAGAACAAGTTTAGATAATTTATGTCGTATTGTAGAAATAGCAATCCAGTCTGGTGCTACAACTGTTAATATTCCGGATACAGTAGGTTATACTATTCCTAGTCAATTTGAAAATATTATTACTTCTTTGTATCATAGAGTGCCTAACATCGATAATGCTATTATATCTATACATTGTCATAATGACTTAGGTATGGCTGTTGCTAATTCAATTTCAGCTATACAAGCTGGGGCTAGACAAGTAGAAGGTACAATTAATGGGATAGGAGAACGTGCTGGGAATACAGCTTTAGAAGAAGTGATTATGGCTATTAAAATTAGAAAAGATATTTTTCATTTACATACTAACATTAAATATGAAGAAATTTATAATACTAGCAAAATAGTTAGCACAATATGTGGTATGATGATTTCTGCAAACAAAGCGATAGTAGGAAGTAATGCTTTTTCACATTCATCTGGTATTCATCAAGATGGAGTATTAAAAAATAGAAAAAATTATGAAATAATTATTCCTGAAACTATAGGTTTAAAACAAGTTACTTTAAATTTAACATCTCGATCGGGTAGAGCGGCTATTAAGCATTATATGTCTAAAATGGGATATAAGGAAGATATTGATTATGACCTTGGTAATTTGTATAGTTCTTTTCTAAAACTAGCTGATAAAAAAGGACAGGTATTTGATTATGATTTAGAAATATTGGCTTTTTCTAAGTCGTACGGTAAGTTATTTGAACATTTTCAGTTAAAAGATTTTACTATTATTTCAAATTTAGATGGTGTATCTCATTTTTCGATAAAATTGATGTGTGGGGTAAATTTATATACTGAGAGTATAATGACTAAAAATGGATTTATGTACGCAATACAAGAGGTGTTAAACAAAGTTACATCCTTTAACGTAAAAGTAAAGAACTTTTATTGTACAATGAAATATGAAACCTTTAGTACTGTTAGACAAGTTAATATTGAAGTACAACATGAATGTCGTAAATTTTATGGAGTAGGTTTAACTTCTGATATTATCAGATCTTTTTTACAGGCTATGATTGATATACTGAACAATATTTGGCATATAAAACAAATTAATAAAATGAGATTGAAATAAAAATTTGTATGGATTTAGTTATGATTTCTAGTAGTTGTTTTCAAATGTGTTAAAATATGGATGTAAAAATTTATTTCATTTTTACGTTCATACATTGTGCTTAGATGATTGAATCACGCTTTTAAATAATTCATTTTTAATATTATTTTATATTTAAAATGAACATTTTATTTAAATCTTTTAAACATGTGTATTATTTATTAACCAACTTTCTAGAATAATGGCAGCAGCAGTTGAGTCGGTTTTGTTTTTTATTAAAGATTTAAATCCGTTTTTTTCAAATAGTGTTGTTTTTGCTTCTATTGTTGTTAGTCTTTCATCATGTAAAAAAATAGGTATTTTGAAATTTTTAAATAATTTTTTTGAAAATTGTTTTGATTTTTTTGTAATATTTTGTTGAGTACCGTTCATATTTAGTGGTAGACCAATAATTATAGAGTGCGGTTTCCATTCTAAGAATAACGTTTTGAATTGGTTTAAGTTTATTTTTTCATTTTTTACTTTTATAAGAGGTAAAGTTTGTGCAGTATTGGTTATCTTCTGCCCTACTGCTACTCCAATTCTTTTGATTCCAAAATCAAATGCTAAAAAAATCATTGTTATGCATGTCCAAAATTTGTAGTTAACCTATTTATATCTATTCCGATATTACGAACTGATTTCATCCAACGTTCAGATAAGGGAGTATGAAAGAGAATGTTAGTGTTTGCTAATGATGTTAGCCAAATATTGTTTAGTATTTCTTTTTCTAGTTGGTTGTTTTTCCATACACAATGACCTAATATCATCAATATATTATCAATGTTTTGACAGTTAGCAACATATTCTAAGACATCTTGAGATGATGTAATAAAAATATTGTTTGATATAAGAATACTAGAAACAAATTTTTCTTTTAAAGAATGTAGAATAACACCACGATTTTCAGATATGGGTCCTCCTATTATTACAGATTTATTTAAATGATTAGGAAGATTTTTGAATGGTATTTGAATTTTAAGCTTATTTAATATTGTTTTTATTGTTAGGTTTGCAATAGGTTTATTTATCATAATTCCCATTGCTCCATCTTTATTATGTTTCCATATATATATGACAGATTTTTTAAAAAAAGGATGGTTTAAATTAGGCATAGCAATTAAGAAATGGTTTTGTAAGTTAATTTTCATTTTTAATTCCTATGATTATGTGGATTATGGCGTAGTTAGTAAGAGAATAATAGCTTTTATTTAGAATCAGTTATTTAAAACATTTCTACTAATTAAGTTATTTTCTATAGCATTTAAAATAATATTGCTGATGGATATTTTACATTTGAATTCAATTTCTTGTATGCATGTTGGACTAGTAATATTGATTTCTGTTAGTTTTGTTCCGATAATATCTAGTCCCACAAAACATAATCCTTTTCTTTTTAATACATTAGCTATGGAATTAGCTATATTCCAATCATATGAAGTAAGTTTTTGTACTTTTCCTGTCCCTCCTGCAGCTAAGTTGCCTCTATTCTCACCAGTTTTAGGAATTCTAGCTAAACACCATGGAAAAGGTTTACCATCAATAATTAATATTCTCTTATCTCCATGTTGGATGTCTGTTAAATATTTTTGAGATATACATAATTTTTTTCCATGATTAGTCATAGTTTCGATTATAACCATGGTATTAGAATCATGTTTTTTTACTCGAAAAATAGATAATCCACCCATCCCGTTTAAAGGTTTAATTATAATATCTTTATGTTGATGCAAAAAATTATAAATTTTGGATATGTCATTGGTAATTAGAGTACACGGTATAAATTCTGGAAACCATATAGTAAATAATTTTTCATTAAAATCTCTAAGGCTTTGAGGTTTGTTAATTACAAGTACACCTTGATGTTCAGCTTGTTCAAGAATATAGGTAATATATATGTATTGATCATTGATAGGAGGATCTTTTCGCATTAAAATTATATCTAAGTTTAATAATAAAATATCATTTGATTTTTTGAAAGAATACCATTTTTTTGGATTATTTTTAAGATACAATAATTTAGTTTTGGAGAAAGGTTGATTATTTCTTAGATATAGATCTGATATTTCCATATAATATATTGTATATTTTCTTTTCTGTGCTTCTAGTAGTATAGAAAAGCTAGAGTCTTTTTTTATATTAATAGAAGAAATAGGATCCATTATGATTCCTAATTTTATTTTCATGCTTTGTGTTTTGGGTTTCATTTATATTTATTAAAATTTATTAGATAATATTTAATTTTGTTGTTATTACTTTGAAACGAATGTTTTTAAATCTTAACAAATTTTTTTTGAATCCAATATCAATAAACAATATTGGATTGTAATGATATAGACATTTTTTGTCAACTTCATTTTAATGTTTGCATTTGGTAAACTATAATTACATTATGTTTGAATAGATAGAATGAATAATATTATGATTGATTTTAAATTTTGTTTTTAAGTGTTTGTTATAGAAACACAGGTTGCTCAAAATATTTAATAACAAATTAATATTCAACGTTCTATTAGTAATAAATAAAGTTATATGTTTATGTTTAATTTTTTAGAGATTGGTTTTATTTCTTTAAAGTTTAGAAGTTGTAAATATTATGTTGACTGATTTTATCATATTAAAAATGTTTATTCGTTGTTAAATTGTGATTCAGAGTAATTATCGAATCGTGACCAATGTCCGTTAAATGTCAATTTAATCGTTCCAATTGGCCCGTTTCTTTGTTTTCCTATAATTATTTCGGCAATACCTTTTAAATCTGTGTTTTTATGATATAATTCATCTCGATATATGAACATAATTAAGTCTGCATCTTGTTCTAAAGAACCCGATTCTCGTAAATCAGAATTAATTGGCCTTTTGTCTCCTCTTTGTTCTAGTAATCGATTTAATTGTGATAGTGCTATGATGGGAACTTGTAGTTCTTTTGCTAGTGCTTTTAATGTTCTAGAAACTTCAGCTATTTCCAATGTTCGGTTTCCTATTAGTGATGGTACTTTTATCAATTGTAAATAATCAACCATAATTAAACTTAACCCATTATTTTCTCGATAAATTTTACGCGATCTAGATCGCATTTCAGTAGGTGTTAGTGTTGATGAATCGTCAATATACATATTTTTTTTCTTTAGTAAAATATTTATAGTACTTGAGACGCGAGACCAATCTTCATCGTTTAGCTTTCCTGTTCTTAGCTGTTCTTGATTTACTCGAGATAGAGATGATAACATTCTCATCATTATTTGTTCTCCTGACATTTCTAAACTAAAAATCAAAACTGGTTTTTCATAGGTCATAGCAATATTTTCACAAATGTTCATGGCAAGCGTTGTTTTCCCCATAGAAGGACGAGCAGCAATAATGATTAAGTTGGATGGTTGTAATCCTGACGTTTTTTTATTGAGATCTTGGTATCCTGTGCTAATTCCTGTAATTCCTTTGTGGGATGTATTGAATAATATTTCTATATTTTTTAAAGTAGAATCTAGCATTTGTTCTATATTTTTAGGTCCATTCTTTTGTTTTAATCTATTTTCTGTAATATTGAATATTTTTGATTCAGCTAAATTTAATAGTTCTTTGCTAGTTTGACCTTTTAAGTTACAGCCAATTTTGATAATTTTACGTGCGATTTGAATAATTTCACGGACAATAGAGTGATCTCGAACTATTTCAGCATAAGTTAAAATGTTAGCGGTACTAGGAATGTTTTTAGATAATTCTGCTAAATAAGAAAATCTTCCTATGTTTTCTAACTCTCTTTTTTGTTCTAAAGATTCTGATAACGTAATAAGATCGATAGGACATCCGCGATCTAATAAATATTGCATTTCTTTAAAAATTAATCGATGAGGAAAACTAAAAAAATCATCTTCTGTAATTATTTCTGTTATACAATCCCATTGTTCGTTATCCAGCATTAAACCTCCTAAAATAGATTGTTCTGCTTCTAAGGAATATGGAAGTGTAATACGTTCTTCAATTTGATTATGAAACATTTTTTTTTCTGACATTTTTAATATGACACCAAAATTTAACTATAACATTTTTAAACTATATTCACGTTTTAAGATGAGAGATTGAACAGTAGCAATTGTGTTATTAAACCAATTATTTATATTATATTTTAAATGAATTTTTTGATAATACCGATTAATTTTAATAGTATAGTAAATAATAAAATATATATGAATTTTTTATTTTATATATTAATAATAAATTATACTTATTTATATTTTTAATAATAAATCGTAGTATTTTAATATTTTTATATTAGAAGTTTTATATGTTTTTAATTATATATTTTAAATTTATATGAATAGAGAAATTTTAAATTAATTTTAATACATAGATATAACATTTAGTTAGTATAATTTTTTAAATGTTTTAAGTTTTAACTATGAAGGTATGTTTTTCAATTTTATTTATATAAATCATTTTTGATATTATAATTCAACATTTATTTGATATGTACGAAGTGAATGTAATAAAATTTTTATGTGTAGAATATCAAGTTATTATTTTTCAATGTATTTATTGTTGTAAATATATTTAAATTTTTTATGAATTTAATATTACATTAGGTAATTAGTTTTAGTAAATGATGTGCATTACTATTTAATATAAGAATATTTTATTAAGATCTATTAATAAAAATTATTTTTAAGTAAAATAGAATGCGTTAGTATTTGATATGATAAAATATTTTTTGTATTTTTTAAAAGCAGTAGTTATTTTTGCATTGATTTTATGTTATATGACAATTGTTAAAATAGTAGAATAAAATTATTCTTATAATAACATTTATTTATGAGAAAATGTTATATTAGATATATAGTGATTTACTTTAGAAAATTATCTCGTTTGAAATTAGGTGTTGTTACGATTCTTCAACGTATATTTCAGTATACAACAATAATTTTGATGATCTTTTTTTTAATGTGTTATGATTTAGATTGAGATCAAGAATTTAGAAATTTCACGCATTTATTAACATGAATATAGTGTTAGAGTGGTGTTGAACTTGTATATTTTACGTAACTAAATAAAATTCTTTATATTATTGATAGAAAATGTATTTTATATTATTTTCATATCACAATATTATCATTAAAATGATATTCATGTTTTTGTTATTTTTAAGAGTTTGTTTAAAACTTTTTAATTCAGACGTTTTACTTGTTAATTAAACTATTATTTTTTCGAGTTATATATATATTTTAATATTACAAAGTTTATGGAAATTTTTTATAGTTGAGGATAATGTTATGGCTAGTAGAGGAGTAAATAAAGTTATTCTTATAGGATATTTAGGGCAAGATCCAGAAGTTAGGTATATGCAAAATGGAGGAGCAGTTGCTAATGTGACATTAGCTACATCTGATACTTGGAAAGATAAGAATACTGGAGAAATAAGAGAAAAAACAGAATGGCATAAAATTGTTTTTTTTAATAGATTGGCTGAAATTGCAGGAGAATATTTAAAAAAAGGTTCTCAAGTATATATTGAAGGATCATTACAGACTAAAAAATGGCAAGATCAAAATGGAATAGATCGTTATGTTACAGAGATTATTGTTAGCGTTGGTGGAACAATGCAAATGTTGAGTAATAATCGTAATATTAATAATCGTTCTTCTTCAATAGAACATTCGAAGAGTACTGTGAATGAAGTAAATAAAGAAACATCTAAGAATAGTCAAGAAAATTATGATTCTAATAAGATTATAGATAACAATTCTAGTAGTTTAGATTTTGATGATGAAGATATTCCTTTCTAAGTAATTTTTAATATCATTCATGTTTTATACTTTTTATCATATTTATGATATGGTGGATAATAAAAGCATATAATTTTTTATTTTTATAAAGTGTTTAAGTATTTAGAAAACTTTAATATTATGGAGCAAAATTTATATTTATCAGAAATAAACGGAGCGTGAGTACATCTGTTTATTATTACAGATTGACTATTAGGTAACTTTTTATCTAATATTTTAGCTATTGTTTTGGGGACCAATGCATCTAAAGAACCGTATATTCTCAAAAAAGGTATTTTTATCTTGGTTATTTCTTTTCTTAAGTCTGATGAATAAAGTAGTTCTAATCCTTTTTTTAATGTTGACATTCTAGGTTTAGGTTGAGATAGTACAATTTTTTTTAAAATATTAGTATCTTTATGTAGATATTTAGAATTTATTGTTTGTATTCTTATAAAATTTTCAATAGTTTTTTCGTAATTTTTAACTAGTTGACAGTAAAATTTAAGTAATGTATTTTTAGAGATTCCTGGCCAATTGGGGCGAATTAAAAAACATGGTGAAGAGGAAACACTAATGAGTCCTTTAATTTTTTCTGGATAAGATAACGCCATTTTACTAATAATTAAACCTCCCATTGACCACCCTAATAATATAGCATTTTGGGGTATATATTGCGCTAACAATTTAGCTGTATTTTTTAAATTCATAAATTGCAGTGCATTATTTTTTCCAAATCCAGGAAGATCTACTAGGTGAATGGTAAAGTTGGTATTTAATTCAGATAACAACGTATTCCAAATTTTTGAATTAAATCCCCATCCATGTATTAAAACTAGATGGACTTTTCCAGTACCTATAGTGTTCCAAAAAAATTTTTTCATAAAGTGTATAGTCGTTTTGCTTGTAATATAAATGTTTTAAGAAAATTAAAGTAATTTCTTAGCGGATGTAATAAACGATGTGTTAAAAAATATGTTATATATTTAATTTATAAATGTAAATAACTACATTTTTCATTAGTATTTAAAAGATTATATAGTTTTTATTGAAATAGTATTGTATATTTTATATAATGTATAGAAGCATGGTTTTTCTTAGTTATATAAGATAGTGTATTTTTGTTAAAGAACATCGATAAAATTAAATAATTGAGTTTGTTAATATGATTAATATATCTAAGTTGGCACAAGATCATTTTTTAAATTTACTTTTAAAACAAAAAAATAATACTCACATTAGAGTGTTTGTAAGTTATCCTGGAACGCCCATTGCAAAATGCGGAGTATCTTTTTGTTATTTAGAAGATGTAACAAAAAAAGACATAAAATTTAAATATGATAGTTTTAATGTGTACATTGATAAATTTAGTCTTCCATATTTGAAAGATGCAATAATAGATATTGTAATAGAAAATTGTAATTCTCAGTTAACTTTAATGGCACCTTACGCTAAAAAATATAATTTAAATGAAGACACTGTATTACAAGATAAAGTAAAATTTTTTTTAAATTCAAGAATTAATCCTCAATTATCTTCTCATGGAGGAAACGTACATTTAATAAATATTACTCAATCAGGATATGTTACTCTTAAATTTTTTGGAGGTTGTAATGGGTGTTCTATGATAGAACATACTCTTAAAGAAGGAATAGAAAAACAATTATTAATTGAATTTCCTGAGTTGAAAGGAGTTTATGATATCACTGATCATAATAGAAATAGTGCATCATATTATTAGTTTTTGATACATTTCAAGAATTGTAAATAATTTTTTTAACAATCAGGATTTGTGAGTTCACCTCTTAAGTTTTTTTGCATGTTTTTTCGGACTTCGGCACTGGTTAGATTTTTACTTAAAAGAAAATGTAATTTTGTTAATGCTGCTTCTATTGTTAAATCGTATCCACTGATTACGCCCACTTTAGCAAGAGAATTTCCTGTTGCATATCCATTCATATTTACAGTACCTGACATACATTGAGTTAAATTAACTACTATTACGTTTTTTTTGTAAGCATCATGAAGAGCTTGTAGAAATTCTTTATTTTGCGGTGCATTACCTATTCCATATGAACATAAGATGAGAGATTTAATAGGTTGTCTAAGAAAATTATATATAATATTTGCTGAAATACCTGGATATATAATTATTATTCCAATTGATTGTTGTATTATAGGGTTAATTTTAAGGTCTTTGTTTTTTTTTGTTTTCCAAGATTTTTTTACGTATTTAATAGATATTTCTATTTCTAATAATGTACTGAAATTAGGTGATGAAAAAGCATTTAGTCCATTTGCATGAGATTTCGTTGTTCTATTGCCTCGATAAAGTTTATTATTAAACAATAAAGTGACTTCAGGAATAGGATAATGTGCAGCTATGAATAGTGAATTTAATAAATTTTGTTGCCCGTCAGATCGCAATTCGGATAATGGAATTTGTGAACCAGTTACAATCACTGGTTTTCTTAAATTTTCTAGTATAAACGATAATGCTGATGCAGTATAGGCCATAGTATCTGTACCATGTAGAATAATGAACCCATCATATTTTTTATAATTTTTGTAGATATCTTCTGCTATTGTTCTCCATTCTATAGGAGTCATGTTTGAAGAATCAATTAATGGTTTATATTCATTAATAGTAAATAATGGCATTTCAGGTCTGTGAAAATCTGGAATATCAATTAATTGTTTTTGTAGATATCCTGAAACTGGAATATATCCGTAACGTGATTTTTTCATACCAATAGTCCCGCCGGTATAAGATATATATATAGATTTTTTACGCATTTAGTACCTCTTTTAACATGTTTTTAATTATAAAAATTTTTACAATAGTAAAGTTTTTATGTGAGTTTAAGTATATTTAAATTATGTTGAGGATAAGTTAATTTTTAAAGCATGTAACGTGTATATTGAAGTATATGTTTTTTATATTTTAATGTGTTTCTTGGAATTATGTAGTTTCTATTACTTATATATATAACTTATAGTACAAAATAATTTTTTATTATATAAATAATGTTGGTATTAATAATTTTAATATTAAAATGATATATTTTTAAAATTTTAATGAAGTATGATAAAAATGTTGATTATTTTTGAGTTAATGTCAAGTGTGTTTTCTTTTTTGGTTTGTTATGGTACGACAAGAATTTGCTTTTACTAAAATATTTCTATTAATTTGAGACGTGACTAGGACAATTGAAAAGTAATAAAGTAGGAAATTAAGTAAGTATGCTTAAATTAAATTAGATTCATGTTGAATAAAAAAATTTTATAAAAATTTATTATATGAAGTTTATATAATGTATATTTTGATGTGTTGATTAGATAAAATATTTTAGAATATAAATATATTATAAAATATATGATTTTATTTTTATAGTAGTAGTTTTTTGGATCATTATTGATTTAACAAAAAATACAGAATAAACGACAAAATAGTTAACTAACTTTTATAAAACATTATGATATTTTATTATAACATTTTATGAATTAAATAAAAATTATGAGATTTCATAGTTTTTAAAATGAATTTAAGTGAACATTAAATATATGTTGTTTATTGATGTTTAGAGGTATTGCTATTAATAATATGTATTACTTGGATCTGTATTAATATATGTTAGAAGGTATTTTTATTTTTTTTATTTCAACAATTTTAGCATTGTGTTCAAATTGAACGACATGTTATTAGGTAATGTTGTTAGTATAGTGGTATAAATTAAATAATTTTTATAAATAGAATTAATTCATATAATTTTAGTTATATTTTTTTAAAGATTGTTTTATTGTTTGTCTTTTTTAATACATTATAAGATGGTTGCAATTAGTAGAATTGATTTTAAATATATTATTGATTTTTTATAGTTATAAAAGCTTAGAAATTTATAATATATTTATTAAATTAAAAGAATATTTTTTTGTTCTTAAGTATTTCAACACTCTTTAATTGTACATTTATTGATTATTTTAAAGGCTAAGTTATCAATAGAATTTGATTTGACTATCGTAAAAAATTGTTTAAATTTTTACGTTTGTTTTAAATAGTAACTTTAATATTTAGAGACATTGGTGAATTATGATTGAATATTACAGCAAGATGATTGAAGTTAAATATGATATGCTTATTATTTTCGATAGAATTAGCACTTACACAAATTGTTCAAATAAATAGATTACAAGTTAAAATAAAGAAATGTTGTAGTTTATTTTTAAAAGGATGAATTTTATTTAATTTTTTTATCTTAATAATTATTTTAGTGTGTTTATTTCCTATTAGTGTTAGTTTGCATTTAATTTAAGTTGTTAAGTTATCCTAATTTTGTTTTAGTACTTGTGAACGTTAATTTTTTAAGAATAGGAAACGAACATATAGATATATAAATTAGAGTAG
This sequence comes from Buchnera aphidicola (Meitanaphis elongallis), assembly GCA_039830015.1. Lineage (NCBI taxonomy): Bacteria > Pseudomonadati > Pseudomonadota > Gammaproteobacteria > Enterobacterales > Erwiniaceae > Buchnera > Buchnera aphidicola. The sequence goes on along the minus strand of CP140033.1, from coordinate 554,924 downwards.
TATATAAGAACGTTTGTTATTAAATATATATATATTAAATTTTTTAATTTGGTATATATTTAATTTATAAAATTTGATTTAATATTAATACGAGAATTATATGAAACGCGCATTTATTATAGTTTTGGATTCTTTTGGAATTGGTTCAACAAGTGATGCGCATAAATTTAATGATGTTGGTGCTAATACTTTTGGGAATATAGTAAAATATTGTTATTTGGGAAAAGCTAATCATGGTAGATCTGGTCCATTGTGTGTACCTAATTTAGTTTCTCTTGGATTGTTACGTGCTGCCGAGAAATCAATAGGAAAAAATTTGTTTGGCATTGATAAGAATATAACTATTAAAGGAAGTTATGCTTATGCAAGTGAAATTTCATCAGGAAAAGATACATCTTCGGGTCATTGGGAAATAGCTGGAGTCCCAGTGTTGTACGACTGGGATTACTTTAGTAATGTACGTAATAGTTTTCCACAATACATATTAGATAAAATTGTTGATATGTGTGATTTGCCCGGATTTTTAGGAAATTGTCATTCTTCTGGTACTGTTATATTAAACGATTTTGGAGAAGAACATATAAATACAAAGAAACCTATTTTTTATACTTCTATTGATTCAGTATTTCAAGTAGCTTGTCATGAAACCATTTTTGGTTTAAAAAAATTATATGCATTGTGTAGAATTATTCGGAAAATATTAGACGAAGAAAAAATTAATATTGGTAGGGTTATTGCTAGACCTTTTGTTGGTAATAAAAGATTTTTTTTTAAAAGAACAGGTAATCGGAGGGATTTTTCAGTTAAACCTCATGATATGACTGTTATGAAAAAATTGATTAACGAAAAACTTGGACAGGTAGTTTCAATAGGTAAAATTTCGGATATTTATGCAGGAGAAGGAATTACAAAACAAGTTCATGCGACAGGATTATTAGAATTATTTAATTCCACTATATATGAGATAGAAAAATCACAACACAATACCATTGTTTTTGTTAACTTTGTAGATTTTGATGCTTTATGGGGACATAGACGTGATGTTTCGGGTTATGCTAAAGGATTAGAGTGGTTTGATAGTCGTATACCAAAATTATTACATTTAATAAAAAAAGATGATATTTTAATTATTACAGCTGATCATGGATGTGATCCTACTTGGATAGGTACTGATCATACAAGAGAAAATGTTCCAATATTAATTTATTGGCCAACTATTGAACCAAAATTTTTAGGTCATCGTAAAACATTTTCAGATATAGCTCAAACTTTAGCTAAATATTTTGGTTTATCTTCAATGAAGTTTGGAAAAGAAATGTTTTGTAAATTATAAGATTTTCATAATTATTATTATTATAACTTCATTAGAAAAGTAGGAAAAGTAATGACAACTCCTCATATTAATGCAAAAAAAGGGGATTTTTCTGATTTTGTTCTTATGCCTGGCGACCCTATTCGAGCAAAGTATATTGCAAAAAATTATTTAGATAACGTGATAGAAGTAACTAATGTTCGTTCTATGTTGGGATTTACTGGAAATTATAGGGGTAAACGAATTTCTGTAATGGGGCATGGTATTGGAATACCTTCATGTTTGATTTATGTACAAGAGTTAATTACAAAATATCATGTTCAAAAAATTATTCGTATTGGTACTTGTGGAACTGTTTGCAAAGATATAAATCTTAGTGATCTTATTGTTTGTTTAGGTGCTTCTACTGATTCTAAAACAAATAGGTTAAAGTTTAAAGATAATGATTTTGCAGCTGTTGCAAGTTTTGATTTAGTGTGTAATTTAGTTTTAGCTTCTAAAAATTTGGGTTTTCATATAAATGTAGGAAACTTATTTACGACAGATTTGTTTTATCATAATGACGACGATATTTTAAAAATTGTTAAACGATTTAATATTCTTGGGATAGATATGGAAACTGCAGGATTATATAGTATATCTGCAGAATTTGGAATAAAATCTGCATCAATTTGTACAGTATCTGATCATATTTTAAAAAAAAGTAGAATCAGTTCTAAAGATAGAGAGTCTAGTTTAGATAATATGATACGTATTTCCTTAGATTCAACTATGTTAGATTGACACTGAGATATGATCTTAGTTAGATATTAAAATATATATTATTGTTTTTAATTTAAATTCATTACTGTTATAGAGTAATCTTTGTGGTGAGAAAGGGATTCGAACCCTTGATACATGTTTTTGTATACACGCTTTCCAAGCGTGCTCCTTAATCCTCTCGGACATCTCACCAAAATATATAATTTTATACTATTTTAAAGTTATATATGAATTTTTTATAAATTGGTATAAGTATACGATAAATGTTATAAAAATAAAACGTTTTAAGTTGATTTTTTCATGCAATAACTTATAAAATTAGAGTATATATGTATGACATTTGTTAATTTATAAGATTTTAGAATGTGTGAATAAGTGTGATTAATGATGTTAATATTGTTATATATGTATTTACATATTTTTTATTTTTGTAATAAATATCGAAGTATAAAAGTAAGTATAAATTTTTTATATTATGTTAGTTTAAAAGTATTAAGTAAGAGTTTCAAATTTTTTATTAAAACAAAATTTTTTGTTTTATATTTAGGATATAATTACTTTAGTAGTATAATATTTAGGTTAAAATATCGTTGTCTTAGATATTTTTAAACTTTAGAATCATTAAATTATGTGTTATGTTTTACATATATAATGGATATAGCTTAATTTATGTAGTTAATATTTAAGTAGTATAAAGATTTTTAGTTTTATAAAAGTTTTCATGTAAATAATTGTTGATATCTATTTTGATAGACATTTATTTTATACGCTTAATTTGTGTAACTTTATATTATGTATAATGAATTACTTATTTTTTAGCATTATTTAAAGATAACTAGTAGAAATTTTATGAAGCATTAAGTTTAATTTGAATTAGTACTATTTTTCAAATAAATAGTATGTTTAGAATTTAATTTTAAGTTTTTTTAACTGTCAATTTATCTTAATGATTTTATCTCCTGCCAGTTTATGTGAAAACTGTGTATGATTATCGCTAACATATTAATTTTAATGATATAAAAAAATGGCAGAAAAACGAAACATCTTTTTAATTGGACCGATGGGTGCTGGAAAAAGTACTATTGGTCGTCAGTTAGCTCAACAATTAAACATGGAATTTTATGATTCTGATCAAGAAATTGAAAAAAGAACTGGTGTTGATATCAGCTGGGTGTTTGATGTAGAAGGTGAAGTAAAATTTAGAGAGCGCGAACAAAAAATAATTAGTGAGTTGACTAGTAGACATGGAATTGTATTAGCTACGGGTGGTGGTTCTATTAAGTTAAAAGAAACTAGAAATAAGTTGTCGTCTCGTGGAATTGTAGTATATTTAGAAACCACTATAGAAAAACAATTAATTAGGACTAAAAAGGATAAAAAAAGACCTTTATTACAAGTTAAAGATAAACCAACACAAGCTGTTTTAGAATCGTTAGCTATTGAAAGGAATCCTTTATATAGAGAAATAGCAGATATCGTTGTTTCAATGAATGAAAAAAGTATTAAGGCAGTAGTATTTCATATCATTCATTTATTGAATAAAAATTAGTTCTTAAATTTCATTATTTAAAATACTTTGGGATGTATTAATTTTGGATAAATTAGAAGTCTTTTTAGGAAGTAGAACGTATTGCATTAATATTGGATCGGCTATATTTGATACAGAAAATATTTTTTCTCCACTGCGTTCTGGTGATCAAGTTATGTTAGTTACTAATAATATAGTAGCTAATATTTGGAAGAATAGTGTTTATTTTCATTTAAAGAAACTTGGTATTAAAATAGATTGTGTTGTCTTACCTGATGGAGAAGCTACTAAAAATGTAGGTTCAATGGAATATATTATATCAGAATTGCTTAAAAATTTGCATGGAAGAGATACTACTGTAATAGCATTAGGTGGTGGAGTTATTGGTGATATATCAGGTTTTGTAGCTTCAATATATCAACGTGGAGTTAGATTTATACAAGTTCCTACTACATTGTTATCTCAAGTAGATGCTTCTATTGGTGGTAAAACGTCTATTAATCATGTTCTTGGAAAAAATATGATTGGTTCATTTTGGCAACCTACTTCGGTGATTATAAATTTAGATTGTTTATCTACATTGCCTAAAAATCAATTAATATCTGGTATGGCGGAAGTGATAAAGTATGCTATTATTTTTGATCATGCTTTTTTTGATTGGTTAGATGAAAATATTAATTATGTTTTAAAGTTAGATCCAATAGCAATGTCTTATTGTGTTCGAAAATGTTGTGAAATTAAAAAAATAATTGTAGAACAGGATGAGAGAGAAAATGGTTTCAGAGCTCTATTAAATCTTGGGCATACATATGGTCATGCAATTGAAGCTCATTTAGGATATGGGACATGGTTACATGGAGAAGCGGTATCAGTTGGAATAGTTATGGCTTCTGAAACTTCTGTATTATTAGGTTTGTTAAGTGTGTTTGAAAGAGATAGAATTATCAATTTGTTAAATAAGGTAGGTTTGCCTACGAAATGTCCTAAAAGTATGGTTGTTAGTTCTTATTACGAAAAATTTTTAAGAGATAAAAAAGTTATTTCGGGGATTATAAGGTTGGTATTACCTACGGCTATAGGAAAGGCCATGATTTATTCTAATGTAGAAAAAGATGTACTAATGTCTGTGATTAGTAGTTGTTTATAGGGTAGCAATGTTAGATCTAGTTATTTCATGTTAATGTACATAATAGATATATTTAAAAAAATTGTATGTATATCAATATAATTTTGAAATAGTATTTTGTTCTTTTATATTATTATTTTAGTTTTGTATGTTAAATTTAATGATATAACGATTATTTTGATCAGGTATGATAAGAACTAGTAGGAAAAATAATGAAATCTTTTTGGTTAGCACCTTCTATTTTATCTGCAAATTTTGCACGATTAGGAGAGGATATTAAAAATGTATTAGAAGCAGGAGGAGATATTATCCATTTTGATGTTATGGATAATCATTATGTTCCTAACTTAACTTTTGGACCTATGGTACTAAAATCTATTAGAAACTATGGTATTACTTCAGTGATTGATGTCCATCTTATGGTTGCTCCAGTAGATGATTTAATAGTTAAATTTTCTGAAGCAGGAGCTAATTTTATTACTATTCATCCTGAGTCAACTAATCATTTAGATCGTTCTTTAAATCTAATTAAAAATTGTGGTTGTAAAGTTGGATTAGGTATTAATCCTGCAACTACTTTAAACATTTTAGAACATGTAATGGACAAATTAGATATAATTTTATTAATGTCTGTTAATCCTGGATTTTCAGGACAGCAATTTATACCTACTATGTATAAAAAATTATTACAAGCACGAAAATTGATAGATGATAGTCGCTTAAATATTTTATTAGAAGTGGATGGAGGAATAAATTTAAAGAACTTTAAAAAAGTAGCATCTTGTGGAGTGGATATTTTTGTAATAGGTTCATCTATTTTTTTATCAAAAAACTATAAAAAGACTATTGAAGATATGCGTCGTATACTTAATTGAAAACAATATAAAATTAAAATATTTGGATTTATAAATTTCTAATGTTTTTATTTATGGAACGAAATAGTGAACAATATTAAAAAGATTTTGTTTAGCGCTATACAACCTTCTGGGCAGTTAACTATTGGAAATTATATTGGTGTAATACGTCAATGGAAAAAAATGCAAGATAGTTATGTATGTTTTTATTGTATTGCTGACTTGCATTCTATTACTGTGCGTCATTCATCTGTAGAACTGAAAAGGAATATATTAGATACAGTAGCTTTATATTTAGCTTGTGGTATTGATCCATATAAAAGTATTGTTTTTCTTCAATCACATGTTCATCATCATTCTCAGTTGTATTGGTTACTTACGTGTCATACTTATTATGGAGAATTGTCTAGAATGACACAATTTAAGAGTAAGTCTTTACAAAATGTTAAAAACATAAACGCTGGATTATTAAACTATCCTGTTTTAATGGCATCTGACATTTTGCTATATAATACTAATATTGTTCCTATTGGATGTGATCAAATTCAACATTTGGAATTGGTTTGTAAAATTGCATATCGATTTAATTCATGTTATGGTGATATATTTACTATTCCTGCTAAATATATAGTAAAAAATGGTTCTAACATTTTATCATTATTAGATCCAAATAGAAAAATGTCTAAATCTGATCTTAATAGTAATAATGTCATTTTTTTATTAGAAAATATTAAAAGTGTATCTAAAAAAATTAAGTTAGCTATTACTGATTCGAATAATCCTCCTAGTATTCATTATGACATAGTTAATAAAAAAGGAATATCAAATTTGTTAAACATTTTTTCTAGTTTGACAGACAAAAAAATTTCCGATTTAGAGAAAGAATTTTATGGAAAGTCATATATGTGTTTTAAATCAGATATAATTGAAGTTATATCTGATGTAATGAGTAAAATACAGTCTTCTTATTTTTATTATAGAAAACATGAAGATTATTTGAAAAAAATATTATATTATGGTGCATCTAGAGCGCGTACTAAAGCAAATAAATTGTTAAAAAAAGTAAAAGAGGTAATAGGATTTATTTAGTATTTTTATTTTTTAATATTGAGTAATATAGATATTATACATACTAGTCCATATAATATGTTAGATGTAATCAAAGCTGAGATAGATCCATAATTTTTAACGATGGGGCCAGTAACTATAAAGGTTAGTAATGTGCCTATTGTTCCGCTAGTTAAAATGAAATTAATTACTTTTGGAGAAGGTACTTTAGTTTGTTGAGATGCTAACGTAATTATAATAGTATAAATAGCACTAGAAAAGAAACCTATTAAGATTATAATTAGTCGTAATAATGTATAATTGTAAACATTGTTAAATATGTATATTAATAATGTGGATATTCCTGTTAGATATATAATTATATTTTTTGTATTAAAATATTTTAATACAAAACTGAAGATCCACATTCCTATCATATATGACATCCAAAAATTGCTTACTAATCTTCCAGCTTGGGTGATATTTAAGTTAATAGATTTTGTAACGTATTCTGGAATCCATGAAATAAAGCTTAGTTGTCCTAATATGTATAATAATGCCGACATTGATAAGTAAAAAATAGACATGTTCCATGGTTCTATTTTTTTATTTTTTATAGTTTGTAAATTTAAGATGGGAAACTTTAGGTTTAAAGTCAATACAAATATAATTAGGTAAAATATGCTTATTAAAGGATAGATCCAGTACCATGTAATATGATTGGAAAGTAGATATGTTGCAATTATTGGAAAAATAATACCTGACATGCTAAAACATGAATCGGTTAGTAATAATATAGAAGCTCTGTTGTTCTCTTTGTATAAATGAGTAATTAGAAAAGTACCTATAGACATAGTAACTCCGCTAACTATACCAAACATAAATATTCCTATGGAGAATGATGTAAGCGTATGATGGAATATTAGTATCCATATGGCTGTTATTGTGAGTATAAATCCGGCTATTAATTGTTTTTTTAATGTAATGACATTTATTAACCATGAATTTAAAAAAATAGAAATTAAAATTCCGGCATTTAGGAAAGTAAAAGTATTACTCATATTAGTGATAGGTACATCAAAATATTCAGATACATTGCCTAAAATTATGCCAGTAACAATGATTAATGCTCCTGTTAAGGCGTAGGAACAAAAACTAATACAAGTAAGTCCAATAAGATTTTTTTCCATTATTTTAGACCTTGTATAATGTAAAATTTATTAATAAGTTTTATATATAATTTAATGATAACAATGTTTGTTTTTGCACGTTAACAAGTATAGTAGCATGTATACATTTTTGACAACTTTTCATGTTGATTTATATCACTTAGTTGTTAATGAATAATGTTCTTAATATGAGTGTGTAATTTTCTTAAATATATTTATTAGGATAAGTTACTAAAATCAAATGTTAGATAAGTATTGAGTAGAATTTTAGTATTTTAAAACATATGTTATTACAAATATTTTATTTATTGTTTATAATTATTAGTTTTAATAAATTAATATTAATTTTATTATTGAAATTTTTTAAAAATTTAGATTATATATTTAGCTATTTAGGGATCACATAGCAATGATTTATCTATTAGTATTTAATATGTTATATTTTTGGAATATTAGTTCGTGATAAGTTGTGTTTTAAATTTTTTGTAGTAATTTTGTAAAATTGATTTTTAAAATAGTAATAAATTATTATTGAAACGACATTTTTTATTTTGGAGATATAATGCCCCTGTTTTTATTAAGAGGAATAGCAATAGTAATAATTATTTTTTGTTTACCTTCTATAGTGTTTTCAAAATCAGTAGATTCTAACTTAGTTTCGCCCCGCTCCAGTATATCTATTGATAAAAATTTTAAAAATGATAATGATCAGTCATCTTATGCATTAGGAGCGTCTTTAGGAAAGTATATAAATAATTTTTTTATAGATCAGAAAAGATTAGGAGTATTCTTGAATAAAAATATTTTATTGTTAGGTATTAAGGATGTAATTTTTTTTAATTCTAAATTGTCTACTAGTAAAATTTCTCAAATATTGAATCAATTAGAAAAAAGATTGTTAAAATTAGAAAAAGATATGGCAATTAAGGAAGTAAAAATAAATGCTATTCAGGGAGAAAAATATATTGAAAAAGTTTTAATGAAAAAAAACGTAAAGCGTTCGAGTACAGGTTTGGTTTTTTTTATAGAGAAAGAAGGTAAAGGATCATATCCAAAAAAAGATGATATTGTTACTGTAAATTATATTGGATCATTGGTTAATGGTAGTGAATTTGATAATTCTTATAAAAATAGAAAACCTTTATCGTTTCCTTTAAACAGTGTAATATTGGGTTGGCAAGAAGGATTAACATATATAAAAAAGGGAGGGAGAATTAGATTAGTAATTCCTCCGTCTTTGGCATATGGAGAGAAAGGAGTACCTGGAATACCAGGAAATTCTACTTTAATATTTGACATAGAATTAATTAATATAAAGCCTAATTTATAATAGAAAATAAGATGTTATATTGGTATATATAAGTTATTGTATTTTAAATTTTATAAATAAGAGATAGTATGAATTATACATTATTAGTAACTGGTCCTCCTTATGGTACTCAGAATGCTACTACTGCTTTTTTATTTTCTTGCGCTATTATAGCTAGTAAAAATAAGTTATTAAGTATTTTTTTTCATTTTGATGGGGTATTGAATGCTAACAAATTGATTTCATTTCCTTCTGGTGAATGTAATTTAACTGAAAAATGGGTAAGCTTACATTGTACATATTCTGTAAAGTTAAACGTATGTATCAGTGCGGCATTTAGAAGAGGTATTATTAAAAAAAATATAAACGATAAATTTTTTAAGGATATTGATAGTTTGAAATCATCTTTTTATTTAACTGGATTTAGTGAATTAGCAAGATATATAGAAAAAAGCGATCGTGTTATACAATTTTAATAATAAATTTTATGAAAAGTATAGCTTTTATTTTTTCTCATGTACCTTATGGAACTAGTTTAAGTCGTGAAGGATTAGATTCTGTTTTGTCGATTTCTATGATTAATCAAAATATTGCTATTTTTTTTATTGGTGATGGTGTGTTGCAATTAGTAAAAAACCAAAAACCGAATTATATTCTATCACACGACCATGTTTCTTCATTTGGAATATTGCCATTTTTTGGAATTAATAAGTTTTATTATTGTGAAGATTCATTGAAAGAAAGAGGTCTTTTTTGTAAACGTGATTTTTTTTTAGATATTTTTATTATTAATAGAATATGTATACGAAAAGAGTTAGAACAATATAATTTAATCATTAGTTTTTGAGGAATAGAATATGTTACATATTTTAATGCGTTCTCCTTTTGAAATTAATATGATACTATTAATAGATCTGTTAAAATCTAATGATGATATTGTTGCTTTGCAAGATGGTGTAATAATTTCGATAGATAATAATATTTTTCTTAATAGGTTGTTATCTGTTCCAATAGTTTTACATGTTTTAAAGCAAGATATTTGTGCACGTGGTATCCAAAATAAAATTTCTAATAAAGTGGTTGTTATAGATTATTTAAAGTTTGTATGTTTGACAATAAAACATGAAAAACAAATATCCTGGTAGATTTAAGCATTGTTATATTTTATTTATTAAAGCAAAATAGTTTTATTTAAGTTATATAAGATTTATTTTGTATAAATTTTTATTTTAATACGAAATAATTAGGATTTATAATGACTACGGTTAATCAATTAGTTAATAAACCTCGTTTAAGAAAAATTGTAAAAAGTAATGTTCCAGCTTTGAACAAGTGCCCTCAAAAAAGAGGCGTATGCATTAGAGTATATACTACTACTCCAAAAAAACCTAATTCTGCGTTACGAAAAGTTTGTAGAGTTCGTTTAACTAATGGATTTGAAGTTACTTCTTACATTGGAGGTGAAGGTCATAATTTGCAGGAGCATTCAGTGATTTTGATTAGAGGTGGTCGTGTGAAGGATTTGCCTGGAGTTCGTTATCATGTAGTAAGAGGAGCATTAGATTGTTCTGGTGTAAAAGATAGAAAGAAAAGTCGTTCTAAATATGGTGTTAAAAAACAAAAATCATAATGATGTTTATTTTTAATTACAGTAGACATTTAAAGTATATATTTATATTTCAAAAAAAATAAAAAATGAGTTCTGATTAGTATTTATGTGAATCGGAGAACGTTATGCCAAGACGTCGTATTATTGGACATCGAAAAATTTTATCAGATCCAAAGTTTTCTTCTGAAATTGTTGCAAAATTTATCAATATAATAATGGTAAATGGAAAAAAATCTATTGCTGAAGAGATAGTTTATAATGCGTTAAAAATTCTATCTAAACGTACGAAAAAGAATGAATTGGAGTCATTTGATTTAGCTTTAGATAATGTTCGTCCTACTGTTGAAGTCAAATCTCGTCGTGTTGGAGGTTCAACATATCAAGTACCGGTAGAAGTTCGTGCAGTTCGAAGACATGCTTTAGCTATGAGATGGATAGTAGATGCTGCTAGAAAACGCACTGATAAGTCTATGTTTTTAAGGTTAGCTAGTGAATTATCGGATGCAGTAGAAAATAAAGGATCTGCTGTAAAGAAACGTGAAGAAGTTCATCGAATGGCAGAAGCTAACAAAGCTTTTGCACATTATCGTTGGTAATTAAAAAATGTGTAAATTTTAATTTATTTATGGTTAATTTTAATTTATATATAAGGATTTTATTTATATAGAAATTCAAAATTAGAGGAACATGATGGGACGTACTACACCAATAATACGATATAGAAATATAGGAATTAGTGCTCATATAGATGCTGGAAAAACCACCACTACTGAGCGTATTTTATTTTATACTGGTGTGAATCATAAAATTGGTGAAGTGCATGATGGTGCAGCTACTATGGATTGGATGGAACAAGAACAGGAAAGAGGAATTACTATAACTTCAGCTGCAACTACTACATTTTGGTCTGGAATGGCTAAGCAATTTTTGTCACATAGAATTAATATTATCGATACTCCTGGACATGTAGATTTTACTATAGAAGTAGAAAGGTCTATGAGAGTATTAGATGGTGTTGTTATGGTTTATTGTGCTGTAGGTGGAGTTCAACCTCAGTCAGAAACAGTATGGAGGCAGGCAAACAAATATAATGTTCCTAGAATTGCTTTTGTGAATAAAATGGATCGTATGGGTGCAAACTTTTTTAATGTGATTAAACAAATAAGAGCCAAGCTTGGTGCTAATCCTGTTCCTATTCAATTAGCTATTGGATCGGAAGATAATTTCATTGGTGTTGTAGATTTGATAAAAATGAAGGCAATTCATTGGAATGAATTAGATCAAGGAATTACGTTTACTTATGAAGATATTCCTGATCATTTGAGAGAGTTATCTAAAGAGTGGAATCAAAATCTTATTGAAGCTGCAGTAGAAAATGATGAACGTTTAATGGATAAATATTTAACAGGACAAGCAATATCTGAACAAGAAATTAAAACGTCTCTTCGCGAACGTGCGTTAAATAATGAAATTATTCCTGTTACTTGTGGATCTGCGTTTAAAAATAAAGGCGTACAAGCATTGTTAGATGCAATAGTGGAATTTTTACCATCTCCTAATGATGTCGTTTCTATTAAAGGAGCATTAAAAGATGCAAATAATACTTCAGTCTTACGTTGTTTTAATGATCAAGAACCTTTTTCTGCATTAGCTTTTAAAATCGCTACAGATCCATTTGTAGGTAATTTAACTTTTTTTAGAGTTTATTCTGGTGTTGTCAGATCGGGAGATATGGTTTTTAATTCTGTAAAACATCAAAAAGAACGTTTTGGACGTATTGTTCAAATGCATGCAAATAAGAGAGAAGAAATAAAAGAAGTTCGAGCAGGTGATATAGCTGCTGCTATTGGTTTAAAGAGTGTAACTACAGGTGATACTTTATGTGATCCTAATCATGTAATTGTGTTAGAGAAAATGGATTTTCCAGATCCAGTTATCTCTATAGCAGTTGAACCAAAAACTAAGATAGATCAAGAAAAAATGGGTATTTCTTTAAGTAGATTAGCAAAAGAAGATCCTTCTTTTCGAGTGTGGACTGATAAAGAATCAAATCAAACAATTATTTCTGGTATGGGAGAATTGCATTTAGAAATAGTTGTCGAGAGAATGAAAAGAGAGTTTAGTGTCAGTGCTAATGTAGGAAAACCTCAAGTAGCTTATCGAGAAACTATTCGGAATAATGTAAGCAACGTGGAAGGTAAATACATAAAACAATCTGGTGGAAGAGGTCAATATGGACATGTTGTAATTGATTTGTTCCCTTTAGAATCCAGTCAAGAAAATTATAAATTTATAAATGATATTAAGGGAGGAGTTATTCCGGGAGAATATATTTCAGCTATTGATAAGGGAATACAAGAACAATTACATAGTGGACCCTTAGCTGGTTATCCTGTAGTTAACATTGGTGTTCGTTTACATTTTGGCTCTTATCATGACGTTGACTCTTCTGAAATTGCATTTAAGTTAGCTGCTTCACTAGCGTTTAAAGATGCTTTTAAGCATGCGCAACCAATACTCTTGGAACCTATTATGCAAGTTGAAGTAGAAACTCCAGAAGAATATATGGGTGATGTAATAGGCGATTTGAATAGAAGAAGAGGAATGATTGAAGGAATAAGAGATTTATTAATTGGAAAAATAATTTCTGCTCAGGTCCCATTGTCCGAAATGTTTGGTTATGCAACTGATTTGCGTTCGCAAACGCAAGGAAGAGCATCTTATTCAATGGAATTTTTAAGATATGTAGAAGCTCCGAATACTATAGCAGCTTGTATTATTGAAAAAAGAGAAAGTAGATAGTTTGAATTTTATATTATTTTTAATGTTTTTAAAAAGGGAAATTGTTGTGTCTAAAGAAAAATTTAAACGTTTAAAACCTCATATAAATGTAGGTACTATTGGTCATGTTGATCATGGAAAAACTACTTTAACAGCAGCTATAACTACTGTTTTAGCAAAAAAATACGGGGGATCTGCACGGGCTTTTGATCAAATAGATAATGCTCCAGAAGAGAAAGAACGAGGAATTACAATTAACACATCTCATGTAGAATATGATACTAGCACAAGACATTATGCACATGTAGATTGTCCTGGACATGCCGATTATATAAAAAATATGATCACTGGGGCAGCTCAAATGGATGGTGCAATTTTGGTAGTAGCAGCTACTGATGGTCCTATGCCCCAAACTCGTGAACATATCTTACTAGGTAGACAAGTAGGAGTACCTTATATTGTTGTTTTTTTAAATAAATGTGATATGGTTAATGACGAAGAATTGTTAGAACTGGTAGAAATGGAAGTACGTGATTTATTAACTCAATATGATTTTCCTGGTGAGAAAACTCCAATTATACGAGGTTCTGCTTTAAAGGCATTAGAAGGTGATCTTACATGGGAAGAGAAGATTTTGGATTTATCTAATGTATTAGATACATATATTCCTGAACCTAAAAGATCTATTGATCAACCTTTTTTGCTTCCTATTGAAGATGTTTTCTCTATATCAGGTCGTGGAACGGTAGTTACTGGTCGGGTAGAGAGAGGAATAATTAAAGTAGGGGAAGAAGTAGAAATTGTAGGTATTAAACCTACTTCGAAGACAATATGTACTGGTGTAGAAATGTTTCGTAAATTATTAGACGAAGGTCGAGCAGGAGAAAATATTGGAGTATTACTACGAGGTACTAAACGTGACGATATTGAAAGAGGTCAAGTATTGTCGAAACCAGGAACGATTACTCCTCATATAAAATTTGAATCTGAAGTGTATGTATTATCTAAAGAAGAAGGAGGACGTCATACACCTTTTTTTAAAGGATATCGACCTCAATTTTATTTTCGTACTACGGATGTTACTGGTTATGTTGAGCTTCCAGATGGAGTAGAGATGGTTATGCCAGGAGATAATATTAAAATGCTTGTTACGCTTATTCATCCTATTGCTATGGCCGATGGATTAAGATTTGCAATTCGTGAAGGTGGAAAAACTGTTGGTGCTGGGATTGTAGTTAAGGTTATTGATTAAAATGTAATGTGTATTTTATATATAGTAGATATTAAGTCAAGAAAAGAAATTGGAGTTTTAGCTCTTTTCTTGATTTTTTTATTTTTATGTTTTTAAATTAAAATTATATCATGTATTAATGAATATAAACTTTTAAGATAAATTATAAAAAGATAATGAATTTTATTACTTCATGCTTTATAATGATCTTAGGGAGAAGTTGTTTCATATATAATAGTATCTAAAATGTGTTAAAAATTTATGCACCATGTGCAGTAAATGTTAGTATAGTAATACTTATAGCTATAGAATTACTATTAATTTTAATTACATTTCATAATTTGTTCACATCTGAACGTTATATATGTTTCTGACTATTATATATCTTTTTTAATAGTTTACACTGTTTTTGGCGACGCTTATTAAATTTTTTAAGTATGTTCTTTTTACGAACTAGAAGTTTAATATTAACATATTCTTTTTAGAATTGAAAAGAAGAATGTTTTGTGATCTTTATATTAAGGGAGTTTTTGTTTTATGCAGCAGAACCAGAGAATACGTATTCGTCTTAAAGCTTTTGATCACAGATTGATTGATCAATCAACTTCAGAAATCGTGGAAACAGCAAAAAGAACTGGAGCACAGGTTCGTGGTCCTATTCCTCTTCCTACACATAAAGAACGATTCACTGTACTCATTTCTCCTCATGTAAATAAAGATGCTCGCGATCAATATGAGATTCGAACACATAAGCGGCTTATTGATATTGTTGAACCTACTGAAAAAACAGTTGATGCCTTGATGCGGTTGGATCTTGCTGCTGGTGTAGATGTACAAATCAGTTTAGGTTAATCGTATGAATAAATGATTAATTAAAGGGATTGAAGCAAACATGATTGGTTTAATTGGTAAAAAAATGGGAATGACTTGTATCTTTACAAAAGAAGGTACATCACTTTCAGTGACTGTGATTGAAGTTCGAAAAAATTGTATTATTCAAATTAAAACTACAGATATTGACAATTATGATGCTATTCAAGTGACTACTGGAGTTAAAAAGATTAAAAAATTAGTTAAACCGGAAATTGGTCATTTTTTAAAATCTGGAGTAAAGGTTGGTCGTGGTTTATGGGAATTTCGTATTAAAGAAAACATTATGGATTTCAAAGTAGGACAAATTTTAGATTTAAATTTGTTTTTAAATTTAAAGAAAGTTGATGTAGTAGGAACGTCTAAAGGAAAAGGATTTTGTGGTACAGTGAAACGATGGCATTTTCGTACTCAAGATGCTAGTCATGGAAATTCGTTATCTCATAGAGCTCCTGGTTCTATTGGGCAAAATCAGACACCTGGTAAAGTTTTTAAAGGTAAAAGTATGGCAGGTCGTTTAGGAAATAATCGAGTAACGGTGCAGAGTTTAGATATAATTAGAATTGATTTGAATCGAAATTTACTTTTAGTGAAAGGTTCAGTCCCTGGATCAAAAGGAAGTGATCTTATTATTAAACCTGCAATTAAAGTAAAAGGAGTAAAAAATAATGGAATTGGAACTCAGAGATAAACAAGATATTATAAATGTGTCTGATGCAATTTTTAATTGTAACTTTAACGAAGCATTAGTACATCAGGTTGTTGTTTCTTACTCATCTGGTACTCGACAGGGAACTAAAGCCCAAAAAAATCGTTCAGAGGTGTCTGGATCGGGGAAAAAACCATGGCGTCAAAAAGGAACGGGGCGTGCAAGAGCAGGTTCCTTAAGAAGTCCTATATGGAGATCTGGAGGTGTAACTTTTGCAGCTAAACCTAAAGATTTTTATCAAAAAATTAATAGAAAAATGTATCGAGGGGCTTTAAGAAGTATTTTTTCTGAATTGATTCGTAAAAATCGTCTTTTTATTTTTGAAAACTTTTCTATAGATATGCCTAAGACTAAGTTTTTGGTAAATAAATTAAAATCTATAGAAATTTTTGATGTGTTAATTATAACAATGGTTAGAGATAACAATTTGTTTTTAGCTTCACGAAATTTATATAAAGTTAATATTAAAACTGTTAGGATCATTGATCCGATTAGTCTGATTACTTTTAAAAACGTTATTATTACTTCTGAAGCTATTAAAAAAGTGGAGAAATTATTGCTGTGATTAATAAAAACAAATTTTTAAAGATGTTTTTTTCCCCATATGTTTCTGAAAAGTCTTCTATTTCTTCAGAAAAATTTAATACTATAGTGGTAAAAGTACCTATTTGTACAACTAAAGTTGAAATTAAGCAAGCTGTACAAACACTTTTTAAGGTAAAAGTGAATCGTGTTAATACATTAATAATTCAAGGTAAAAAAAAACGTAAGAATGGTCATATAGGTTGTTTAAGTAATTGGAAAAAAGCTTATATTTCTTTAGAAAAAGGACAAGATATTAACGTTATTGGACAGGTAGAATAAGATAAAATAGAAAAATGAGGGTAGTGTTAATACAAAATGACTATTGTTAAATGTAAACCAACATCTCCAGGGCGTCGTCATGTTGTAAAATTAGTTAATTATAATTTGTATAAAGGAAAACCTCGTTCTTCTTTAATAGAAAAAAAAGTAAAGAGTGGAGGTAGGAATAATCATGGACGTATCACGACTCGTCATATTGGAGGGGGCCATAAGAAATCTTATAGAATTATTGATTTCAAACGAAATAAAGACAATATCCCTGCTATTGTTGAACGCTTAGAGTATGATCCAAATCGATCTGCAAATCTTGCTTTAATTTTGTATAAAGATGGAGAAAGGGCATATATTTTATCTCCTAAAGGTTTAAAAATAGGTTCAAAAATAGTTTCAGGAACATCATCTGATATAAAGATAGGTAATGTATTACCTATGAAGAATATTCCTGTTGGAACAATAATACATAATATAGAGATGAAACCTGGAAAAGGTGCGCAAATAGCTAGATCTGCAGGAGTAGGTGTACAATTGGTATCTAAAGAAGATCAATATGTCACTTTGCGTTTACGTTCTGGTGAAATAAGACGACTAGAATCAAAATGTAGAGCTACTATTGGTGAAGTAGGCAATGAAGAACATATGTTAATAGTGTTAGGAAAAGCTGGCGCTTCTCGTTGGCGTGGAATTCGTCCTACTGTTAGAGGTACTGCAATGAATCCAGTAGATCATCCTCATGGAGGGGGTGAAGGAAGAAATTTTGGGAAGCACCCAGTTAGTCCATGGGGATTGCAAACTAAAGGAAAAAAAACTAGAAAAAATAAACGAACTGATAAGTTTATTATTAAGAGTCGTAGTAAATAATTTGAGGAGTAGCGCATAGTGCCCCGTTCTCTTAAAAAAGGTCCTTTTATTGACGTTTCATTATTAAGAAAAGTTGAAAAAGCTATTAAACATCGTGATAGAAAACCTGTGCGTACTTGGTCTCGTCGTTCAACTATTTTCCCAAATATGATTGGTTTAACGATATCGGTACATAATGGGCGTCAACATATTCCAATATTTATTACCGAGGATATGGTTGGACATAAATTAGGTGAATTTTCTGTAACTCGCATGTATCGTGGTCATGTTTCTGATAAAAAGATTAAAAAACGTTAGAGGGAATATTTGATATGGAAACTTTTGCTAAACATCTTCAAGCTAGATCTTCTGCTCAAAAAGTGCGATTAGTAGCTAATTTGATTAGAGGCCAAAAAGTTTCACATGCTTTAAATATTTTGATTCATAATAATAAAAAAGCATCAATATTAATTAAAAAGGTTTTAAAATCTGCTATCGCTAATGCGGAACATAATAATAATGTTGATGCAAATAATTTGATAATAACTAGAATTTTTGTTAATGAAGGTCCAACTATGAAGAGAATGATGCCGCGTGCTAAAGGTCGTGCAGATCGTATTTTAAAACGTACTAGTCATATCACTATAGTTGTTTCTGATCATTTATAATAAGTTAGGGATGAGTAAATATGGGTCAAAAAGTACATCCTAATGGTATGCGATTAGGTATTATTAAACATTGGAATTCTGTGTGGTTTTCTAGCACTAAGCATTTTGCAGATACTTTAAATAGTGATTTTAAAGTACGTGAATTTTTAAAAAAAAAGTTATGTAAAGCTTCTATTTCTCGTATTGTTATTGAGCGTCCTTCAAAAAGTGTTAGAATAACAATATATAGTGCACGTCCTGGAATTGTTATAGGAAAGAAAGGTGAAGATGTAGAAAAATTAAGATTAGCTATTACAAATATTACAGGAGTTCCTGCTCAAATTAATATTTCTGAAGTTAGAAAACCAGAATTGGACGCAAAATTAGTAGCAGACAATATTACCTCTCAGTTAGAACGAAGAGTTATGTTTAGACGTGCTATGAAGCGTTCCGTACAAAATGCAATGAGACAGGGAGCAAAAGGTATTAAAATAGAAATTAGTGGTCGTTTAGGTGGAGTAGAAATAGCTCGAAGAGAATGGTATCGAGAGGGTAGGGTACCTTTACATACTTTAAGAGCTGATATTGATTACAACTTGTCTGAAGCTTACACTACTTATGGAGTTATTGGTGTAAAAGTATGGATATTTAAGGGAGAAATTTTAGGTGGTATTATGTCTGTTCCAAAATTAGAAAAACCTCTTACTAAGTTTAAAAAACATCTGAGAAAGTATAAAAAGTAAGGAGATGTTCTAATGTTACAGCCGAAACGAACAAAATTTAGAAAAATGCATAAAGGTCGTAATCGAGGTTTAGCTATTGGTACAGATATTAGTTTTGGATCTTATGGTTTAAAAGCTATTGAAAGAGGGCGATTAAAGTCCAGTCAAATTGAAGCAGCTAGACGAGCTATTTCTAGATTTGTTAAAAGACAAGGTAAAATTTGGATTCGTATTTTTCCAGATAAGCCAATCACTCAAAAACCTTTAGAAGTGAGAATGGGAAAAGGGAAAGGTAATGTAGAATATTGGGTAGCATTAGTTCAACCAGGAAAAATGTTGTATGAAATTGATGGTGTATCTGAAGAACTTTCTAGAGAAGCGTTTAGATTAGCAGCTTCAAAATTACCTGTAAAAACTATATTTGTAGTTAAAAGGATAATATAATGATTTCAAGAGAAATAAAAAAAAAACTATTCAAGAATTGCACATCGAGTTAGTCAATTTATTACAAGAACAGTTTGGTCTTCGTTTACAGCTTTCTTCTAAAAAGTTACAGAAACCTCATTTATTACGATTGGTTCGGCGTAACATAGCTAGAGTTAATTTTTTATTAAGTAGAAAGGAAAAATACAGTGAGTGATAAGATTCGAACATTATTAGGTTGTGTTGTTAGCAATAGGATGCAAAAATCTTTAGTTGTTTCTATTGAACGTGTAATTAAGCATCCGTTATATAAAAAATTTATTAAGCGTACAACTAAATTGCATGTTCATGACGAAAAGAATGAATGTTCTTTAGGAGATGTAATAGAGGTTCGAGAATGTCGTCCAATATCTAAAACAAAATCTTGGACTTTAGTGCGTATAGTTAAGAAAGCTATTGTTTGATTATAAATAGTGTTAAATATCAACATGAATAGTGTCTTAATATTTTTGCTATTCATGTTTCATTTATAAAGTTTATTTTTTATGACATTGTTTAATAAAATAATTTTGTGTATTTATGCTGAACATTTTCATTTTATAGGAAAGTAACATGATTCAAGAACAAAGTGTGTTAAATGTAGCTGATAACTCTGGAGCACGTTTTGCTATGTGTATCAAAGTTCTTGGTGGTTCGCGTCGAAGATATGCAAACATAGGAGATATTATTAAAGTTGCGATTAAAGAAGCTATACCTAGGGGCAAGGTGAAAAAAGGAGAAGTTTATAGGGCAGTTGTAGTACGAACCAAGAAAGGAATAAAACGTATTGATGGTTCTGCTATTAGATTTGATTCTAATTCTTGTATTATATTAAATAATAATGATCAACCTGTGGGAACAAGAATTTTTGGTCCTGTTACTCGAGAACTGAGAAATGAAAAATTTATGAAAGTCATTTCATTAGCTCCAGAAGTCTTGTAAGGAGAATAAATAATTATGGCAGCAAAAATTAGAAAAGATGATAAAGTTATACTTATAACGGGGAAAGAAAAAGGAAAAATTGGAGTAGTTAAAAAAGTATTATCTAATGGAAAAGTTATTGTAGAAGGTATTAATGTAGTGAAAAAACATCAAAAATCTATTCCAGATCAAAATATAGTAGGAGGAATTATAACAAAAGAAGCTGGTATTGATATTTCTAATATAGCTATTTTAAATCCTATTACAGATAAATCAGATCGTATTGGCTTTAGAATAGAAAACAATAAAAAAGTAAGATTTTTTAAGTCGAATAATATTACTGTTAAGTGAAATGGGGTAATTCTGGTGTCATTTTTTTATAACTATTATACAACTGAAATATCAAAGAAGTTAATGTGTAAATTTAATTATTCTTCTGTTATGCAAGTACCAACAATAGATAAAATTACTTTAAATATTGGTGTAGGATTGGCTTCAATAGATAAAAAATATCTTGATAATGCTATTTCTGATTTGACAAAGATATCTGGTCAAAAGCCGTTAGTTACTAAAGCACGCAAATCAGTTTCTAGTTTTAAAATTCGTAAAGGATATCCTATTGGTTGTAAGGTTACTTTGCGAGGAAAAAGAAAGTGGGATTTTTTAGAACGATTAATTGTTGTAGCGATACCTAGAATTCGTGACTTTAGGGGATTTTCTGATAAAGCTTTTGATGGACGAGGAAACTATAGTATTGGAATTAGAGAGCAGATAATTTTTCCTGAAATTGATTATGATAAAATAGATCGCATTAGAGGTTTAAATATTACCATCACTACTACTGCTATGTCTGATCGAGAAGGCTATGCATTATTATCGTTTTTCAATTTTCCATTTTGTAAATAAGGTATAATAATAAAATGGCTAAACAATCAATGAAAGCACGCGAAGTAAAGCGCGTTAAGCTAGCTAATAAATTTTTTTTAAAGAGAGATCGTCTCAAAACTATTATATCTGATATAACGGTTTCTAAAGAAGATCGTTGGAACGCTGTATTGAAATTACAAGTGTTTCCTAGAGATTCTAGCCCTATTCGTCAACGTAATCGTTGTCGTCAAACCGGTCGTCCACATGCTTTTTTAAGAAAGTTTGGATTAAGTCGAATTAAAGTTCGAGAAGCGGCTATGAAGGGTGAGATTCCTGGATTAAAAAAGGCTAGCTGGTAAAATTGTTAATATTCTTCTCGGAGTTATACGTATGACTATGCAAGATCCTATAGCGGATATGTTGACTAGAATTCGAAATAGTCAATTAGCTAATAAAATATCAGTAATCATGCCTTCTTCAAAATTGAAAATAGCAATTAGTATTGTTTTGAAAGAGGAAGGATATATAAGAAATTATGTTATAGAACATCAAAAATATATTACTAAACCTCAATTAAAATTAGTTTTAAAGTATTTTAATGGAAAGCCTGTTATTGAAAATATACAAAGAATTAGTTCTCCTGGTCTACGAATATATAGTAGAAGAAATAAGTTACCGAAAATTATGTCTGGATTAGGTATAGCTATAATTTCTACTTCAAAAGGAGTTATGACTGATAAATCAGCACGTCGGATCGGTCTTGGTGGTGAAATTATTTGTCATGTAACTTAATTGGAGAAGAATATGTCTCGTATAGCAAAAAAGTTAATTTTTATTCCTTCTGATGTTATGATTTCAATAGTAGGGCAAAACGTTCAAGTTACGAGAGCAAGCAATACTCTTAGTTGTGTTGTAAATAATAGTGTTTCAGTAGTTTATATTAATAATAATTTAATATTTAAAAGTAGAGTTAATTCTTCTAAAGGTTGGGCGCAAGCTGGAACTTCTAGATCATTGGTTAATTCTATGATTATTGGAGTAACAACTGGATTTTTAAAGAAATTGCAGTTATTAGGTGTTGGTTATAGAGCATCGATAGTTGATACTAATGTTGTTCATATGTCTTTAGGTTATTCTCATATAATCAAATATTTAGTTCCGAATGGTATTACTGTAGAATGTCCATCTCAAATAGAAATTATTGTTAAAGGTACTGATAAGCAATTAGTTGGTCAGGTAGCAGCTAATATAAGGTCTTATAGAACTCCAGAATCATATAAAGGAAAAGGTATTCGTTATAATGATGAAGTAATACGCACGAAGGAGGCTAAAAAGAAATAATATGATGGCATTAATTAGTAAAAAAAAGGCTCGAATGCGTAGAGCAACTAAAATAAGATGTAAATTAAAGTCGTTACAATCTACTCGTTTAGTAGTGCATCGTACTTCTAAACATATTTATGCACAAATTATTTCTTCCAATAATTCTTCAGTTTTAGTAGTTGCTTCGACTCTTGAAAGAAGGTTATCACAATTAATTAAATATACGGGTAATATAGAAGCTGCTATTACTATTGGAAAAATTATTGCGGAAAGAGCTTTAAAGATAGGAATTATAAATGTTTCTTTCGATCGTTCTGGTTTTCAATATCACGGCAGAGTTAAAGCGTTAGCTGAATCAGCAAGACAGGTAGGATTAAAATTTTAGGATGGATGAAAAATTCAATGGTAATATATATAGATAAAAAAAATAATTTAGATTTAAAGGAAAAGTTGATTTCTGTTAATCGTGTTTCAAAGACGGTAAAGGGTGGCCGAATTTTTTCGTTCACTGCGTTAACGGTAGTAGGTAATGGTAATGGAAGGGTTGGCTTTGGATATGGAAAAGCTCGTGAAGTTCCTGCTGCTATTCAAAAAGCTATGGAAAAGGCGCGTCGAAATATGATTAGTATTACTTTAAACAAAAATACGTTACAACATGCTATTATTGGAACTTATACTAGTTCAAATGTATTTATGAAACCAGCTTCAGAAGGGACTGGTATTATTGCTGGTGGTGCTATGAGATCAGTATTAGAAGTGGCAGGTGTCCACAACGTATTAGCAAAAACTTATGGATCTACCAATCCTATAAATGTAGTACGAGCAACTATGTCTGGTTTAAAAAGTATGAAATCTCCAAAAATGATAGCAGCTAAGCGTAACAAATTAATTAGAGATATTATGGTAAATAGACATGGTTAAATATCTTATTATTACTCAAATTAAAAGTTCGATAGGACGTTTACCTAAACATAAAGCTACTTTAATTGGATTAGGGTTACGTTATATAGGTCATACTGTTAAACGTCAAGATACATCTTCTGTTCAGGGGATGATAAGAAAGTTATCTTACATGTTACAAGTTACTTCAAAGATTGTTGATTAGGAAACGATTAAGATGCATTTGAATAATATATCTCCAGCGATAGGTTCTCATAAAGCATGCAAAAGAAAAGGTCGAGGTATTGGGTCTTGTTTAGGAAAAACTGCAGGAAGGGGACATAAAGGACAAAAATCTCGTTCTGGCGGAAAAGTTAATAGGGGATTTGAAGGAGGTCAAACTCCTTTATATAGAAGGATTCCAAAATATGGATTTGTTTCTTTAAAAAAGAAAAATAAATGTGAGGTTAGGTCATCAGAATTGTTACAATTTTCAGACGAAATTATTAATTTAAAATTGTTAAAAAAATATAATATAATTAATAAAAATGCTAAATTTGTTAAAATAATGTTATCTGGAGTTATTACTACTCCGTTGAAAATTCATGGACTGCATATTACGAAAGGAGTGCGCAGTATGATTGAAGCTTCCGGTGGAAAAATTCAAAAATAATTAGTAGGTATTATGATAGACAAGAATTTTGGTAAGAATCCTAAAGTTGTTAATAATAAATTTAGTGAATTGAAAAGAAGAATTTTTTTTGTTTTAATCTCACTAATAGTTTTTAGAATAGGATCTTTTATTCCTGTTCCTGGGATTGATACTGCAGTTTTGTCGCAATTGTTGCAGTATCAGAAAGGTACTTTGATAGAAATGTTTAATATGTTTTCTGGTGGGTCTTTGAATCGAGCATCTATTTTTGCATTGGGTATTATGCCTTTTATATCAGCATCAATTGTTATTCAAATACTTACGTTAGTGTATCCAAAATTTATAGACATGAAAAAAAATGGAGAAGTTGGTCGAAAAAAGATTAATTTATATATAAGATATGCTACTTTAATATTAGCTGGACTGCAATCTTTTGGTGCTGCGATGAGTTTGACAAACATATCAGGATTTCACCATTTGGTTGTTAATCCCAATATTTATTTTTATTTTACAACTATTATAAGTTTAGTAACAGGTACTATGTTTTTAATGTGGTTGGGTGAACTTATTACTGAGAAAGGCATTGGGAATGGTATCTCCATAATAATATTTTCAGGAATTGTATCTAATTTACCTGTTGCTATTAAGCATACGTTGGAAACAGTTAAGCAAGGAAGTTTGCATGTGTTTTCAGTTTTTTTAATTGTAGTAGTTATTTTCTTAGTAGTATTTTTTGTTGTATTTGTTGAGAAAAGTTATAGAAAGATTAATGTAAATTATGCGAGAAATTATCAAAATCGTCGTATTTGTTTCGAACATAGTAC
Organism: Buchnera aphidicola (Meitanaphis elongallis); assembly: GCA_039830015.1. Classification (NCBI taxonomy): domain Bacteria; kingdom Pseudomonadati; phylum Pseudomonadota; class Gammaproteobacteria; order Enterobacterales; family Erwiniaceae; genus Buchnera; species Buchnera aphidicola. Next base: position 529,619 of record CP140033.1, on the reverse strand, counting down.
ACATCTTCCATTAAAGTTAAATATGGCAGGTGTTATTCCAGCAATTTTCGCGTCTAGTGTTATATTATTTCCTATTTCTGTAGCTTCTTGGTTTGGTGGTGGAGAGAATTGGAGATGGTTAATAAATATTTCTTTTTATTTGCAACCTACTCAACCGCTATATATATTTTTATATGCAATAACTATTACTTTTTTTTGTTTTTTTTATACTGGATTGATATTTAATCCTCGTGAAACAGCAGATAATTTAAAAAAGTCTGGAGCATTTATTCCTGGTATTCGACCTGGAATACAAACAGCTAAATATGTTAATAAAGTAACATTACGATTAACATTAATTGGTTCTATTTATATGATATTGATTTGTTTAGTACCGGAGTTCATGCGAATATCTATAGGAGTTCCATTTTATTTTGGAGGTACTTCATTATTAATTGTAGTAGTGGTGATTATAGATTTTATTTCTCAAATACAAACACATATTATGTCTGCTCAATATGAATCTGTGTTAAAAAAAGCTAATTTAAATTTTTAAAATAGAGTTTATAAAGATTTTTCTATTTATGGGTGTATATGATGAAAGTTCGTACTTCAGTAAAAAAGTTATGTAGAAATTGCAAGATTGTTCGTAGGAATAGGACTGTTCGTGTTATTTGTAGTACAGATCCTAAACATAAACAACGTCAAGGTTGAATATCATAAATAATTATTTATTAACATTATGTAGAAATATTTCATAAAAATTTATTTTCGAGAATATTTTTACATTTTAAATTAATAAAGTTTGTTAATTGATAACAACTAATTTGTAGAAGAGGTATATATCGTAGTGGCTCGCATAGCTGGTATTAATATTCCTGATAATAAACATATTATTATCGCATTAATGAGTATATATGGAATCGGTAAAAAACGATCTAAATTAATTTGTATTTCATCGGGTGTATCTGAAAATATTACTATACGAAGTTTAACTGAAAATCAGGTAGAATTACTAAGAAATGAAGTATCTAAATTTATTGTTGAAGGTGATCTTCGCAGAGAAGTAAATCTAAATATAAAACGTTTAGTAGATCTTAATTGTTATCGTGGTTTACGTCATCGTAAAAATCTTCCAGTTCGCGGTCAAAGAACTAAAACTAATGCTCGTACTAGGAAAGGTTCTCGAAAATTTGTAAAAAGAATAATATGAGGTTTATATTGTGGTAAAAGAATTAGTTCGCATTAAAAAGCGTGTTAGGCAGCAAATATTAGATGGTGTAGCGCATATTCACGCTTCTTTCAATAATACTATTGTATCTATTAGTGATAGACAGGGAAATGTTTTAGGATGGGCTACTTCAGGTGGATCTGGTTTTAGGGGATCTAGGAAATCTACTCCTTTTGCTGCTCAAGTTGCTGCTGAACGTTGTTCAGAAATGGTAAAAGATTATGGTATTAAAAATTTGGAAGTAATGGTTAAAGGTCCGGGACCAGGTAGAGAATCTACTATTAGAGCTTTAAATTCTGCTGGTTTTCGTATTACTAATATTACTGATATCACTCCTATCCCTCATAATGGTTGTCGTCCTTCCAAAAAACGGCGAGTTTAGGTTATTTTTTATATTGGGGCATGAAAAAATGGCAAAATATTTAGGACCAAAATTAAAATTATCTAGAAGAGAGGGAACGGATTTGTTTTTAAAATCTGGTATGCGGTCCATTGATTTTAAATGTAAATTAGAACAACTTCCAGGTCAACATGGTTCTAAAAAATCACGTTTGTCTGATTATGGTATTCAATTGCGAGAAAAACAAAAAGTACGTCGTTTATATGGTGTATTAGAGTCACAATTTCGTAACTATTATAAACGTGCTGTAAGACTTAAAGGAAATACAGGAGATAATTTATTAATTTTATTGGAGAGTCGTTTAGACAATGTGATTTATAGAATGGGATTTGGTGCTACGCGATCCGAAGCTCGTCAGTTAGTAAGTCATAAATCAGTTTTAGTAAATAACAACACAGTAAATATTCCTTCTTATCAGGTGTCTCCTGGTGATATTATTGGTATTTGTGAAAAATCGAAAAAGCAGGTTCGTATAAAAGCAGCTCTAGAGTTGTCTGAACAACGTGAAAAACCGTCTTGGATAGAAGTAAATACGTCTCATATGAAAGGTATATTTAAGCAAGTTCCTGAACGTTCTGATTTATCTTCAGAAATTAATGAACATTTGATTGTTGAACTTTATTCTAAATAAAAGATGTAGATTGGAAAAGGAGAGATAATGCAGGGTTCTGTAAATGAGTTTTTAAAACCAAGATTAGTAGATATCGAACATATTAGTATAACACATGCTAAAATTGTTCTTGAACCTTTAGAACGTGGTTTTGGTCATACTCTTGGAAATGCTTTGCGCCGAATTTTGTTATCTTCTATGCCTGGTTGTGCAGTAACAGAAGTAGAAATTGAAGGAGTACTTCATGAATATAGTACTAAAGAAGGAATAAAAGAAGATACTATTGAAATGTTGTTAAATTTAAAGGGATTAGCAGTAAAATTATATGGCAAGGATCAAGTGATTCTTACGTTGAACAAATTTGGTGTAGGTGTAGTAAAAGCATCTGATATTAATCATAATAGTGATGTAGAAATTGTTAACCCTGAACATGTAATTTGCAATTTAACGTATGACAATGCGTCGATAGTGATGAGAATTAAAATAGAAAGAGGTAGAGGTTACGTTACTGCTGCTTCTAGAATGAATTTAATAGATAGGGAACATGCTATAGGGAGGTTATTGATAGATGCATGCTATAGTCCTATAGAACGAATTGTATATAATGTAGAAGCAGCTCGAGTGGCTCAGAGAACTGATTTAGATAAATTAGTAATTGAAATGGAAACTAATGGTACTATTGATCCTGAAGAGGCTATTCGTCGTGCGGCTACAATTTTATCAGATCAATTAGAGGCATTTGTGGATCTAAAAGATATTCGTGAACCAGAGACGAAAGAAGAAAAACCAGAATTTGAACCTGTTTTACTTCGTTCGGTTGACGACTTAGAATTAACAGTTAGATCTGCTAATTGTTTAAAAGCAGAAACGATACATTATATTGGAGATCTAGTTCAAAAAACTGAGGTGGATTTACTAAAAACTCCTAATTTAGGTAAAAAATCTTTAACTGAGATTAAGGACGTATTAGCAGCAAGAGGTTTATCATTAGGTATGCGTTTAGAGAATTGGCCTCCGATAAGTATTATAGATGATTAAATTAACATTGTATTTTTGTAATGTTGTTATGTAAGGATTGCATATTTATGAGACATAGAAAAATTGGTCGTAAATTTAATAGAAATAGTTCCCATGTACGAGCTATGTTGAAAAACATGGCATGTGCATTACTACATTATGAAGTGATAAAAACTACGGTCTCTAAGGCTAAAGAGTTGCGTCGTATAGTAGAACCGTTAATAACTCGGTCTAAAATAAATTCAATTGCTAATAGACGTTTAGTTTTTTCTGAAATTCGGAGTAACAGCATAGTGTTTAAATTATTTAATGATTTAGGTCCGTATTTTTTGAGTACATCAGGTGGATATACTCGAGTATTAAAATGTGGTTATCGTTTAGGTGATAAAGCTCCTATGGCATATATTCAATTGACTAATAGATTAAAAGATAAAAGTAAAAGTTTGTCTAAAAGATAAAATAAATACATTTTATATGATTTTTTAATTTTGTGTTGGAACAAAGATTTTTTGTCTTTTTTACAACAAACGGCATTATATGCCGTTCTGTTTTTGTGATTAAAATAATATGAAAATGTTTTTATATATTAAACGTGTTAACACAAATATATGTTGTAGAGGGTATATTTATTTATTATATTTCATAATTAATATTTAAATTATATTGAAACTTATGTTTTAGTTTAATTTTATTTTTGGTATGAACTAATAATTTTTGAATTAATTAGATTGTATGCGTGCATTATTTTTTTTCCGGGAAGTTGAACTTTTGTAATATTAAGTATATTGTTTTTAGTTTGTATTTGTAGTCCATGTTTATTTATTAATATTATTTTTCCTAATTCATGTTTATTTTGGTTACATTGCATAATAACGGTAGCAGCCCAAACTTTAATTTGTACGTTTTGTATTTTAAAAAAACTAACTGGCCATGGATTAAATGCTCGTATGCATTTTTCTAGTTTTGTTGCATCTTGAGACCAATTTAGTTGTGCATCTTGTTTGTTTATCTTTTTAGAATATGTTGTTAATTTACTTTGAATTATAGAATTATATTTGTTGAATTTAAGATTATGTAGTACTAATAATATTGCTTTGCATCCTATTTTACTTAATTTTGTGTGTAGACTTTGGCTTGTATCAGTTTTTTCTATGTTACATGATATTGAGTACAGTATTTTTCCGGTATCAATACCTTCGTCCATTTGTATAATAGTTACTCCGGTGATCGAATCTCCATATAGAATTGCAGATTGTATTGGTGTAGCTCCTCTCCATCTAGGTAATAAAGAAGCATGCACATTGATACATCCCATTGAAAACATGTTTAGTATTTTTTTGGGAATAATGAGACCATATGCAACTACTATCATTATGTCAGCATTGAGTTCATACAATTGAGTATATATTTTTTTGTCTTCTAATGTTTTTGGTTGAAAAACAGGAATTATATGTTCTTTAGCAATTTTTTTGACTGGAGATTCAACTATTAATTTACCTCTTCCAGAAGGTAGATCTGGTTTAGTAAGTACTCCGACGATATTGTGTTTAGTATAAATTAATTGTTTTAAATGTTGTGCTGAAAAATTTTGTGTTCCTGAAAAGATGATTTTTAAAGATTTTTTTTTGATATTAATATGATTAGAAATCATAATGTTTAGTATTTTTAAAGTTGACTTTCAAATTTATTTTTTTCAGAATCAGATAAATAATCTATAAATAGTTTTCCTATTAAATGATCTATTTCGTGCTGAATACAAATTGCTAATAGTGAAGATGCATTTATTGTAATTTTTTTTCCAAAATAATTTATAGCAGTTACAACAATATCAGATGATCTAGGTGTTATAGCTTGATAATTTGGAATAGATAAACATCCTTCTTTTATACTTATGTTTCCATTTTTTTTAACAATTTTTGGATTAATTAGTGCCAATGGTTTTTTAAGTTCTGAAATTTTATCGACTACTATAATTTGTAGAGGAATATTTACTTGAGTAGCGGCCAGTCCAATACCATTTTTAATGTACATAGTTTCAAACATATCGTCAATGATTTTTTTAATTGATCTGTTTATTTTTTTGATTGGTTTTGCTATTATTCGAAGTTGGTTATTTGGATATTGTAAGATTTTAAGAATAGACATAGTTATTATTTTGAATATTTATATTATAATTGAGTAATAATGTTTTATTATAGATCATTTTTTTAATTAAATATTTTTAAGATAACATATTTGTTTAGAACTTTTTTTGACGAAATATGTTAAGAAAATATATTAACAAGAATATGCTTTGTAACATTGATGAGACATTTTTAATTTTGGAATATGAGATAATGATAAATAGTATACCATTATTTAAGTGTATTAATAAATTAAAAAATAATGATGTTATTGCTTACCCGACAGAATCTGTATTTGGTCTTGGATGTAATCCGAATAATAAATGTGCAGTTATAAAACTTCTTAAATTAAAAAATAGAAAATGGAATAAAGGATTAATATTAGTAGCATCTCATTATAGTCAAGTTAAGTCGTATGTTTCTGAATATAAATTGTCTTTTCGACACAAAATTATTATGTTAAAAAATTGGCCTGGACATGTTACTTTTTTGCTTCCAGCAAAGTCCTCAGTACCGTATTGGTTAACTGGAGGGTCTGAGTTTATAGCTGTTCGTGTTAGTTCTCATGTTCCTATTCAACAGCTATGTAATACATTTGGACATCCGATAACATCTACTAGTGCTAATCGTTCCGGTTTAGAACCATGTAAGACATATAGAGACGTTATAAATCAGTTTGGTAAACATTTTCCAATTTTTCGTGGGAAATTAGGTAAAAGTAAGCGTCCTTCTAAGATCATAAATCTTGTTAGCGGAGCATTAATACGTCGTGCTTAAAAAACATTCAAGTGAGTTTTCAGTTTTTGGTAATCCTATTAATCATACTAAATCTCCTTATATTCATTTATTGTTTGCTCAACAAACTAATATAGTTCATAAATATGATTATACTTTAGTGCCATTTAATCAATTCCGTAAATTTATAACTAATTTTTTTGCATATAAGGGAATCGGAGCTAATATAACTATTCCTTTTAAGGAAGAGGCATTTTTAATATCAGATGAATTAACTGATCATGCGAAGGCTTCGAGATCAGTGAATACTTTTAAAAAATTAAAAAATGGAAAAATTTTAGGAGATAACACTGATGGAAAAGGTATTTTATATGATTTAAAACGTTTAAAGTTTATAAAAAAATATGACGATGTTTTAGTGATAGGTGCTGGGGGTGCTGCTCGAGGAATAATTTTTTCATTATTGTCTTATGGTTGTAATATATTGATTTTAAATAGAACCATAGATCGAGCAATAAAATTAGTAAGCGATTTTAAAAGATTCGGATCTATTTCTATTTTATCGGAAAAAGAACTAGAACATAGTTCGTTTAACGTAATTATTAATGCTGCTGCAAACGTAGAAATAAATCGTTATTGGAGTTCTATTTCTTTTTCAAAAAATAAAACAGCTTATTTTTATGATATTAATTATTCTAATAATATGCACACTCCTTTTCTTTCTTGGTGTATTAGTTGCGGTGCGTTAATGTTTTCTGATGGAATAGGTATGTTAGTTAGTCAGGCAGCGTGTTCTTTTTATTTATGGCATGGTATATTACCTAATATTGAGCCAGTTATTTTTCAGTTACGACAGAACTAATTGAGAAAAGCTTTATTGTCTATAGTCTCGTTTGCTATCATCAAAAATTTTTAAAAAACTCTTGACTCTTTTTATTCATTATGTAACATAGATAAAAGATGTATAATTTAAAGCATTATAATACTTTAATATTATCTCTTATATATAAGAGATTTTATTAATTTTTTAAATAGTTATTTTAAGTCTCCTTCGTCTAGAGGATTAGGACACTGCCCTTTCACGGCAGTAACAGGGGTTCGAATCCCCTAGGGGACAGATATTAAAATATTGAAATTATTTGTATACTATATTATTTTAATGTGTTATTCTTTATTTTGTTTGAAAGATACTTATAAATTTTGGTAACAAATTAAGAGCTCTTTAAAAATTCGGAAACAAGAAAATTTTATATTAAATTACAAAGTTAGACATCTGTGGGTTGTAAGGTTAAGCATAAAAGCGTATATGGTGGATGCCTTGGCAGTCAGAGGCGAAGAAGGACGTGCTAATCTGCGAAAAGTATCGGTGAGTTGATATGACGCGTTATAATCCGATAATGTCCGAATGGGGAAACCCGGTGCTTTTTAAAATAAGCATCATTATCAATTGAATTCATAGATTGATAAAGCTAACCGAGGGAACTGAAACATCTAAGTACCTCGAGGAAAAGAAATCAAACGAGATTCCCTAAGTAGTGGCGAGCGAAAGGGGAACAGCCTAGAACATTGTTATATTTTAGTTTTTAGTAGAATGATTTGGAAAAATTTACAATATAAGGTGATAGTCCTGTATACGAAAATTACTAAAATTATAAGTTCAAAAAGTAGGGCGGAACACGAGAAATTCTGTCTGAATATGGGGGGACCATCCTCTAAGGCTAAATACTCCTGACTGACCGATAGTGAACTAGTACCGTGAGGGAAAGGCGAAAAGAACCCCGGTTAGGGGAGTGAAATAGAACCTGAAACCGTATACGTACAAGCAGTAGGAGCCTATTTTTTAGGGGTGACTGCGTACCTTTTGTATAATGGGTCAGCGACTTGTATTCTGTAGCAAGGTTAACCGATTTTGAAATAAGGGGAGCCGTAGGGAAACCGAGTCCTAAATAGGCGATTTAGTTTCAGGATACAGACCCGAAACCCGGTGATCTAGCCACGGGCAGGTTGAAGGTTAGGTAAAACTAACTGGAGGACCGAACCGACTGATGTTGAAAAATCAGCGGATGACCTATGGCTAGGGGTGAAAGGCCAATCAAACCGGGAGATAGCTGGTTCTCCCCGAAAGCTATTTAGGTAGCGCCTCGTGAATTCATCTTCGGGGGTAGAGCACTGTTTCGGTTAGGGGGTCATCCCGACTTACCAATCCGATGCAAACTCCGAATACCGTAGAATGTTATCACGGGAGACACACAGCGGGTGCTAACGTTCGTTGTGGAGAGGGAAACAACCCAGATCGCCAGCTAAGGTCCCAAAATCATAATTAAGTGGGAAACGATGTGGGAAGGCATAAACAGCCAGGATGTTGGCTTAGAAGCAGCCATCATTTAAAGAAAGCGTAATAGCTCACTGGTCGAGTCTGCCTGCGCGGAAGATGTAACGGGGCTAAAATTATGTACCGAAGCTGCGACAATAAAGTTTTTAAAGTTATTGGGTAGGGGAGCGTTCTGTAAGCCAATGAAGATATATTGTAAGGTATATTGGAGGTATCAGAAGTGCGAATGCTGACATGAGTAACGATAAAATAGGTGAAAAACCTATTCGCCGAAATACCAAGGTTTCCTGTCCAACGGTAATCGAGGCAGGGTAAGCCGATCCCTAAGGTGAGGCCGATAGGCGTAATCGATGGATAACAGGTTAATATTCCTGTGCTTAATATTATTGCGAAGGGGGGACGAAGTAGGTTAAGTTAACCAGGCGACGGTTGTCCTGGCTTAAGCGTGTAGGTATAAAAGCTAGGAAAATCCGGTTTTTTTTAATCTGAGGCGTGATGACGAGCTGCTATGTGTAGTGAAGTAACTAATACCAAACTTCCAAGAAAAGCCTCTAAGCGATAGATAATATTAAATCGTACCCAAAACCGACACAGGTGGTTAAGTAGAGCATACTAAGGCGCTTGAGAGAACTCGGGTGAAGGAACTAGGCAAAATGGTGCCGTAACTTCGGGAAAAGGCACACTGATATTAAGTACATAGGATTTACTTCTGTGAGCTGAAATCAGTCTAAGATAATAGCTGGCTGCAACTGTTTATTAAAAACACAGCACTGTGCAAACACGAAAGTGGACGTATACGGTGTGACGCCTGCCCGGTGCCGGAAGGTTAATCGAAGGAGTAAAAAGGGAAACCTATAGCTCTAGACTGAAGCCCCGGTAAACGGCGGCCGTAACTATAACGGTCCTAAGGTAGCGAAATTCCTTGTCGGGTAAGTTCCGACCTGCACGAATGGCGTAATGATGGCCAGACTGTCTCCACCCGAGACTCAGTGAAATTGAAATTGCTGTGAAGATGCAGTATACCCGCGGCAAGACGGAAAGACCCCGTGAACCTTTACTATAGCTTGACACTGGATATTGATTGTTGATGTGTAGGATAGGTGGGAGACTATGAATCTTATATGCTAATATAAGTGGAGTCGACCTTGAAATACCACCCTTTAATAGTTAATTTTCTAATCTAGTACCGTAATCCGGTATGGAGACACTGTCTGGTGGGTAGTTTGACTGGGGCGGTCTCCTCCCAAAGAGTAACGGAGGAGTACAAAGATTGGCTAATTACGGTTGGACATCGTAAGGTTAGTGCAAAGGCATAAGCCAGTTTAACTGCGAGCGTGATAACGCGAGCAGATGCGAAAGCAGGTCTTAGTGATCCGGTGGTTTCTGTATGGAAAGGCCATCGCTCAACAAATAAAAGGTACTCCGGGGATAACAGGCTGATACCGCCCAAGAGTTCATATCGACGGCGGTGTTTGGCACCTCGATGTCGGCTCATCACATCCTGGGGCTGAAGCAGGTCCCAAGGGTATGGCTGTTCGCCATTTAAAGTGGTACGCGAGCTGGGTTTAGAACGTCGTGAGACAGTTCGGTCCCTATCTGCCGTGGGCGTAGGAAGATTGAGGAGGTCTACTTCTAGTACGAGAGGACCGAGGTGGACGCATCACTGGTGTTCGGGTTGTCATGCCAATGGCATTGCCCGGTAGCTACATGCGGAAAAGATAAGTGCTGAAAGCATATAAGCACGAAACTTGCTCCAAGATGAGTCTTCCCTGAAACATGTTAATGTTTACTGAAGGGACGTTGAAGATTACGACGTTGATAGGCTAGATGTGTAAGCATAGCAATATGTTGAGCTAACTAGTACTAATGACCCGAGAGGCTTAATCTTACAACACCAGAGATGTTTAAGTAATTTTAATGTGAGATAGATATAGTTTTCTTGTAATCCGATTTTAGTTATTTAAATATTAATATATTCAAATGTTTAAGCAACCTGGTAAAAATAGTGTTATGGTACCACCTGAAACCATGTCGAACTCAGAAGTGAAACATTTCAACGCCAATGGTAGTACGGGGTTTCCCCGTGTGAGAGTAGGACATTGCCAGGTTGTAAAAAATCCGAATTGATTCGGATTTTTTTTTATATATGTAATGTTAGAAATGTAGATAATATAAATGTTAATTTTTAATTGATTAACATATCGTATTATAGTATGGAATAATATTTTATTTAAAATAATAAATTATGTTTATTTATACATTTTAATTTAATTGTTTATTTTTTATTAATGATGTTTTATTGAAGTTAAAAGATAAAATATTTAATAATCGTTGTACTAGCTTGTTAGTTAAGTTTAGTGTATATATTTTTTCATTTAAAGGTAATATAGATGTCTAAGATTAAAGGTAATGTGAAATGGTTTAATGAATCTAAAGGGTTTGGGTTTATTACTCCTGAAGATGGAAGCAAAGATGTTTTTGTTCATTTTTCAGCTATCCAAAGCAACGGGTTTAAAACTTTGTCAGAAGGTCAAAGTGTTGAATTCGAAATTACCGAAGGAGCAAAAGGACCGTCAGCAGCTAATGTTATTAGTTTGTAATATGTATTAAAGCAATTATAGATATTTTAAATTTTGTAATGCAGCTTATTGCTGCATTACAGGTTATTTCAAGTGGATATTAAAATTTGCGTGCATATTTTTTAAAATAGATTTTATTTTAGATGAGATATATTGTATTTTAGTAGTCTTTATAGTACCATTCGCACTATGTTGATATCGCTAAGTTCATGATATAAGCTTTCTATTTGCTCAAAATTATTGGCAACAATTGTAATAGAAATAGATAGATAATTACCTTTGTTGCTAGATTTTATTTGTGGAATATAATCTCCTGGTAATTTACATTGAATTACTCTTATTATTTGATCAATTAATTCAGGTTGTGCTAATCCAATAACTTTATAGGTAAATGAGCAAGGAAATTTTAACATTTTTTCAAGTTTGCTTTTCATATCCGTTCCTATTTATGTAGATTGTTCAAAATTAAATTTTTTACTAATATCTAGTAAACAATTTCTATTTTTAGAAACAGTTATGTTTACGTTTTATTGTTATGTTAAAAATTTTTTATTTATGTAGATAAAATATATGTTTTAATGCTTTAATGAATAATTAGATATATTTTAAAGTAGTAAAATTAAATATTTTATAGAAAATTAATATTAAAGTTGATTTTTTAATGTTTTTTATTTTCATAGTTAAAATTATTACATAAATATTACTATTTAAATAATTAATACTTTTATGAAATATAGATAAAAAATTTTATGTGTTTATGTATTTTAAAAACTTTACGAGATTTTATTCTAAAAATTTTTAAAATATATATTTCATATTGTAGATTACTATTTTGTTTCTTAATTTTAAAGTTTTTGGATTTTTAAGTATTGGATGTGTTGTAAGGTTATAACGTTAAAGTATTGATTTGTATTACTTATGGGTATTGTAGCATGGATATTATAATATAAGAACATTAATTATATGATTACAATTTTAATGTGTGTTATTTCAATTTTAGAAGACAATTGTTATGTTAAGTATATTTAATTCTTTTACACAACAACGCGAAACATTTAGAGCAAGTTTAGATAAAGTAATTAAAATGTATGTATGCGGAGTGACTTCTTATGATTTGTGCCATATTGGACATGGAAGAACTTTTGTTTTTTTTGATATAGTGTTACGTTATTTGCGTTATTGTGGTTATAATTTACAATATGTGCGTAATATTACAGATGTTGATGACAAAATTATTTCCAGATCTATTGAAAATAATGAAACTATTTTTAATTTATCTAATCGTATGATTAATCAAATGAACAAAGATTTTTTTGCTTTAAATATTTTGTGTCCAGATTATGAACCTCGCGCTACAGAAAACATAGATATTATTGTTAAATTTATTTTGAAATTATTAAATAGTCAACATGCGTATATATCAAATAATGGAGATGTAATGTTTTCTATTGAAAAATATTCAAATTATGGATTGTTGTCAAAACAGCTTATATCAAAATTAAAAATAGGAGTACGTATATCTGAGAATGTTAGTAAACGTCATCCATTAGATTTTATTTTATGGAAGCTTACAAAAGAAAATGAAAAATATGTTTGGAGTTCTCCTTGGGGTAAGGGGCGTCCAGGATGGCATATTGAATGTTCTGCTATGAGTATGTCTATTTTAAAAGATAGAATAGATATTCATGGTGGAGGAAAAGATTTGTTGTTTCCTCATCATGAGAATGAGTTAGCACAATCTTGTTGTATTAATAGTAATTTTTCAGTAGGCCATTGGATGCATACTGAGTTGGTAATTATTAAGAACAAAAAAATGTCTAAATCTTTTGGAAATGCTTTATTATTAAAGGATCTTTTGATGCGTTATGATTCAGAAGGTATTCGATTTTTTTTGTTGTCTACTCATTATCGCCATCCGTTGTATTTTTGCGAAGAAAATTTAAAGAGATCTGAAATATTATTGCAAAAGTTGTATTTGTCTTTGAGAGACGTTAATTTTACTGTGTTATGTGATAAGGATAATTGTTCTTCTTTTAAAATGCGTTTTTATGAAGCGTTGGATAATGATTTTAATACTCCTAAGGCTTTATCTATTTTAGTAAATATTTCTCATAAAATAAATGTTTTGAAATTAAAATATGATAGCAATAATTATGAAATAGTAGTGCTAGCTAATGCATTGAGAGAATTAGGTGGCATTTTAGGTATTTTATTACGAGATCCAGAATATTTTTTACAAAAAACTGATCGATTTTGTCTTGATGAGATAAGTAATATTAATTATTTGATACAAAAGAGAAACAATGCGCGTAAAATACAGGATTGGATTAAGGCGGACAAAATACGAAGCAATTTGTTAAATTTAGGAATTATTTTAGAAGATTCGAAATCCAATACTTTTTGGAGACGATTAAAATAATTTTTAAGATCATAAATATTTTATGCGTAAGTTATTTTAAGAACGTTTAAGTTTAATTATGTTCTATATATGCTTTTAAAGTATTTTGTAACAGCATAATTACGGTCATAGGGCCAACTCCTCCTGGAACAGGAGTTATATATGAGGCGTTTAAAATTGCTGATTTGAAATCTACGTCTCCTACTATTGTTCCATTTTTTAGTCTGTTAATTCCTACATCAATTATTATTGCTCCTGGTTTAATCCATTTTCCTTTTAAAAAATTTGCCTTTCCTATTGCGACTATTACTAAATCTGCTTGCTTGATGAAATATTCAACATTTTTAGTAAATCTATGAGTTGTTGTGGTAGTACAACCAGACAACAATAATTCTAGATTCATGGGTCTTCCAACTGTGTTAGAAGCTCCTATTATTACAGCATGTAATCCTTTTATATTAATATTATAATGTTCTAATATTGTAATAATTCCTAATGGAGTACAAGGGCGTAATTTAGGATTTTTTTGACATAAGCAACCTATATTATATGGATGAAATCCATCTACGTCTTTTGTAGGGATAATACTGTTAAATATGTTTATAATATTAATATGTTTAGGAATAGGCAACTGCACTAGTATTCCGTCAATTTTAGGATCTTTGTTTAATATTTTTATAAGATTTATTATTTTTTGTTCTTGAACATTTTCAGAAAAATGCCATACTTTTGAAATAATTCCAGATTTTTTACAAGCTATTCGTTTTTTTTTAACATAAATTTGTGATGCTAAATTATATCCAATTAATATTACTGCTAATCCTGGAGGACGTTTTCCTTCTATTAGCATTTTATGTATTTGTTTTTTTATTTTTATCTGTATTTTATCAGAAATTTTTTTTCCATTTAAAATTTTTTTAAACATTGAATTAGCTCAGTTAACTTGTTTTATGTCATCATATATTTATATTCTTAGGGAATAATAAAAAACATTTTTTTTAATGAAAGAATGATATATAATATATATATTATTTGTAAAGATATATATTTGAATATAAATATATATGTTTATTAATAATTTGTATTTGATGTTAATAAAATTTAAATTTTTAATAATAATCTTGCGCTCTTAGCTCAGTTGGATAGAGCAACGGCCTTCTAAGCCGTAGGTCATAGGTTCAAATCCTATAGAGCGCATAAAAATTTTTTAAATAATAAAACAGAAAATAATGCATGTTAATCTAAAATATTTTTAATTTCGTTGTTAATATTTAATATTGTTTTTGTTCCATCTATAGTATAAAATTTTATTTTTTCAGTAGTGGTACATGTATGAAAATAATTTATAAGTGGTATTGTGAATTTTTTATGTTCTTCTAATCTTTTTTTAATTATTTTTTTATTGTCATCATTTCTTTGAATTAGGTTCATGTGATCTTTATTTTTAAAATATTTATTGTCATCTAAATTATAAATTTTTCCTGAAATGGGATCGATTCTTCTACCTTGAGTACGTTTTAAAATTATTTTAGTGGGTATTTTAAATTCAAAAACATAATCGATGTGGATTTTATTTTTTTTTATTATTTTAGCTTGAGTAATTGTTCTTGGAAATCCATCGAGTACAAATCCTACATTGCAATCTGTTTTAGAAATGCGATTTTCTACTATTTTTGTAACGATAGTGTCTGAAATTAATTTTCCATTATGTATAGCATTTTTAATTCTTTTATGTAGTAGGGAATCGTCATTTTTTATAAATTGTCTTAATATATCTCCAGTAGATATTTTTGGAAGACAGTATCGTTGTGAAATGAATTGAGCTTGTGTTCCTTTTCCTGATCCAGGAACACCAAGTAGAATAATACGCATATTTTTCATGCCTTTTAAATATAAGCAAATAATATTTAATTGTTTAATTTATAAAAGTGTTATTCACTACAAATGTTTTGTTTTAATTTTTATGTATTATTTACAATTTATTAAGAAGTTATTTATTCTAGTTATAAATTCATTAGGATTTTCTAAAGTATTTTTTTCTGCGAGAAGTGATTGATCAAACAATATTTTTACCCAATTTTTAATTTTTTCTTCATTTGTTTCTTTACATATTTTTTTAATTAGTTCGTGATTTGGATTGATTTCAAAGATATATTTTATTTCAGGTATAGATTGTCCTGCTGCAGAAAATAATTTTGCCATTTGAGTGGTCATATCGTTGGAATCTGTAATAACCATAGCAGGAGTGTGTGTCAATTTATAAGTGAAACGAACATCTTTTATTTTGGTTTTTAATATATTTTTTATTTTACTTAACAAAGAATCCATATTAGAACTTATTTCTTTTGATGAGTTATTTAAATTTACATTTAATTTTTCAATAGATTCATCGTGTTTGCTAATTGATTGAAATAATTTTCCATCAAATTCAGTTAAATAATTCATCATCCATTCGTCTATTTTGTCAGTTAGTAGTAGTACGTCTATATCATTTTTTCTAAAGAATTCTAAATGAGGACTATTTATAGCAGAAGTATGATTATCTGATGTAATAAAATAAATTTTTTCTTGTTTATTTTTCATATTATTAACATAATCACGTAAAGATATCATATTTTCTTGTGAGTTATATTTCATTGAATAGAATCGTAGAAGATCGGCAATAACATTTTTATTTATTGGATCTTCTGCAGGGCCTTCTTTTAATACTGATCCGAATTGAGACCAAAATTGTTTATAAGAATCAATATTTTTAGAAAGATGATGTAACAATTTTAGTACTCGTGTAGTAAGTTTTGTTTTTAAATTTTTTATAATGTGATTATTTTGCAATATTTCTCTAGAAACATTTAATGGAAGGCTGTTTGAATCAATAATTCCTTTTACAAAACGCAGATAACTTGGCAAAAATTGTTCTGCATCATCCATAATATATACACGATTTACGTATAATTTTAAACCGTGTTTATTTTCTCTATTCCAAATATCCCAAGTAGATTTAGAAGGAATAAATAGTAAGATTATATATTCTTGAGTACCTTCTATTTTATTGTGAGTCCATATAATTGGATCATTGGAATCGTTAGTGAGTTGTTTATAAAAATTTTTATATTCTTCGTCTGTTATTTGAGATTTTTGTAGAGTCCATAATGCTTTAGCTTGATTAATTTGTTCCCATGTATTGATTTTTTTTTGTTCGTCGTATACGTTCATTTCTATCGGAACAGAAATATGATTAGAATATTTGCTAATAATATTTCTTATATTCCATGGTTCTAAAAAATTTGTTTCTTCTGGTTTTAAATATAAAGTTATTTTTGTTCCTCTGTTTTTTTTATTAATTTTACTTACTTCATATTGACCTTTTCCTTCAGATTCCCAGAGTACTCCTTCATTTTCATTTAAACCTCCAAATCTACTTTTTACTATTATTTTTTTGGACACAATAAATGCTGAATAAAATCCAACTCCAAATTGTCCAATTAAATTATTTTGTTTTTGCATAGATTTTTTATAAGATTTTAAAATTTCTTTTGTTCCAGATTTTGCTATTGTACCTAAATTATTAATTATTTCTTCATGTGTCATTCCTATTCCATTGTCACTAATAGTTAAACTATTATTTTTTTTATCTATATAAATTCTAATATGCATATTAGTATCTGCTTCATATAGTTCTGGGGAAGATATCGATTGAAATTTTAATTTGTCAATAGCATCTGAAGCATTAGAAATTAGTTCTCTTAAAAATATCTCTTTATTAGAATATAAAGAATGAATCATTAGATGTAATATTTTATTTGTTTCTGATTGAAATTCGTATGTTTTTTTGTTATTAGAATTCATAAGACATATTCTCGTGCATAATAAGTATGTTTGGCAATAACGTTTAAATACAAAAATGTATTTTGTATAAACTTGTGTATAAGTATTTACTAAATGTTAATACAAAATTATTTATATTATATAATAATAACATTTTTGATAAATTTGTGAAATCTTATATATATAAATATGTATTTTATATTATATAGTTTGTTTTAAATTCATACATGTTTTGAATAAAATAGAGAATTTTGGAATTAATGTAACACATTTACGATGGAATGTTTAACTCGTTAGAAAATGGAATATCTGGAGAAATAGAAGACATTTTTTGTTTTTGTAGTTCTAAAATACGTCGCGCTGCATCGTTGAATGCAGCTACTATTAAATCTTCTAATATTTCTTTATCATATTTTGTTATTAAAATGGGATCTATTTCTATTTTTTTACAATTATTTGTTCCAATTAATGTAACTTTTACAATTCCTGCTCCAGATTCTCCAATCACTTCTATAGAAGATACTTCTTTTTGTATTTTAGTCATTTTTTTTTGTATTTCTTGTGCTTGTTTCATTAAGGTATTTAAATTATTTTTAGAAAACATTTTCATTTCCTATTTTAGTGTAACTAGAAAAGTATACTATTGTTAATAGTGAATATTAAATAATGTGTATATATTCTCATTCGATAAGTTATTTAAAGTTAAATTAATAAAATATATTATTTCTCTAGCATGATATTATTTAGTTATATATTTTATTGTATCAATTTATAATGTGATTATTTTGTATTTTAATTATTTTTATTGTCATGAATGATATTAATTTTTATTGGAGTTGTATTGAGGTTTAATGCACGTAATAAAGTCATTTCTACTCCAATCTGATAATTAGGAGCAACTTTTAATTCTTTTCTTCCTATTAGTATAGTTTTATAGTATAACTGAATGTCTGAATGTTTAGAAATTTTTGAAATTTCATATATTATTTCATTTTCTTTTTGATCTTCATAAAATAAACAACTTGTTTGTATTTTTGAAAATTTTTTAAACATAGCTATTTTATATAATAATTTTAGAATTTCTATTAATATGTGTTCCCAATTGATGTTAACTTTATTTATATATTCTAATAAAGATAACATTTCTTTTTGATCTTTTTTTAATAATGCTAGAATTATTTTTAATATTTGATTGCTATCCAATCGTCCTAACATATTTTTTACGACTTTAGTTAAAACTTGTTCATTTCCCATAGAGATGGCTTGTTCTGTTAAATTTAATGCATTTCTTAGACTACCGTTAGATTCTATAGACAACAATTTTATTGCTTCATGTTCAAATAATATATTTTCTTTAGATAATATATGTTTGATTTGTGTGAATATTTCTATTGTATTAATTGGTTTTAATTGAAATTGCAAACAACGTGATAAAATTGTAGATGGTACTTTGTCTAAGTTGGTAGTTGCTAAAATAAATTTAACATGTTCTGGTGGTTCTTCAATTATTTTTAAGAGAGAATTAAAACTATGTTTCGAAAGCATGTGGATTTCGTCTATTAGATAAATTTTAAATCTTCCTTTAACCGGTAAATAGTTAATATTGCTTAATAGTTCTTTCATGTCTTCTATTTTAGTACGTGAAGCGGCATCAACTTCAAGTAAATCAATGAACTTTCCGTTTTCTATTTCTTTGCAATTTGGACATATTCTGCACGGAATATGCGTAATTCCTTTTTTGCAACTTAATCCTTTAGCTAGTATCCTGGAAATGGTTGTCTTTCCAGTACCTTGAGTACCATGAAATAACCATGTGTGGTGTATTCTTCCTAATTGCAATCCATTGCATATCGCAGTAATAATATATTTTTGTCCAATTATATTATTGAATTCTTTAGGTCTCCATTTGTTAGCTAGAATTTGATAATTCATTGTTATAAAATGAGTGCACTTAACAGTTTAATTAATAATTTTAGCATAAGTTATGCTTATAAAAAAGATGTTTGAATAAATAGTGTTTGTTAGATCATGAAAATAATAACATTTGTGCTAAATTATGTTAAAAAAGTTTGTAATTAGAAGGAGTTTTATGTATAATGAAAAAATTAGAATTCTCTGTTAGTATTCTAGTACTGTAATCTTAAAAAATTTGGTCAGGATTGGAAGATAGCAGCCATATTAAGCAATTCAGGTACTACGAGCATAGCTGGCAGAGATTCTAAATTTTTTAAAATTTTTTAAAATTACATTTTTTCGTTTTGATGTCTATACATTTCCCAGTAGTATTGTTTATTTTTTATTAGGTGATCGTGTTTTCCTTGTTCTACTATTTTCCCTTGATGAAAAACAATAATATTATCCGCGTTTTTTATTGTTGATAATTTATGAGTAATTACTATTAACGTAGTGTAAATTTTGATAGAAGATAATATAATTTGAATTTTTTTATCAGTTTCTGAATCTATATTAGCGGTAGCTTCATCTAGTATTAATATTTTTGGGTTTGATATTAATATTCTAGCAATTGATAGTAATTGTTTTTGACCTATAGATAGTATTTTACCGTTCTCTCCTAAAAACGAATGTAACCCATTTGGCATAGATTTTACTAATTTATATAAATGTACTTTTTTTAAAATATTCCAAATTTTGGATTCAGAAATTTTTGTCCCAAAAGTAATATTTTCTAGAATAGAGTCATCTAATATGATTGGATCTTGTTGTACAATAGATATTCCATGACGTAACACATCTTTATTTAACGATTGTATGTCTCTTTTGTCTAAATAAATATTACCGTTTTTGACTGGGTAGTGTCCCATTAATAATTGTGATAGGGTACTTTTTCCACTTCCTGTATGCCCTACTAGTGCTATAAATGTTTTTGAAGCGATATGTAAATTAATGTTATTTAGTATATTTTTACAATTTTTTTTGTAAGAAAAATTTACATTTTTAATGTATATTTCTCCTGTTTTTAGTTTTTTAGCATCGATTCCATATTTTTGTTTAGAAATGTTTATTAATTTAAATATTCTTTCTCCTGCTACGATTGATTGTTGTAAAATAGATTGTTGAGAAGCAATAGTGATTAATGGTTCATTAAGACGTCCTAGATAGGTAATGAAGGCATATAAAGTTCCAATTTTAAAAAATCCTTTAGGATATAGTCCAAATAGTAAGATTAGTCCGCATAATATGATAGATGAAAAAAGATTAAGTAATGGTCTTAGTAAAAATCCATCTAATTTTAATATTTTCATACGAGTTAAGTAGTGTAGATTACTAGTTTTTTCTATAGAATTTCTAAACTTTTTTTCTAATCCGAACTGTTGTATTACGTTAATTCCATTGATTATTTCGTTGAAAATATTGTATATCTTAGTCACATATGTTCGAATTCTTTTTAACATTGGTTTACTGTAATATTGGTATAACAATGTTATAATTAGTACTAATGGGAAAATAGTTATTGCTATACTAGCCATTCTCCATTCTAAAGAAAACATAGTTATTAACGTTACGATAATTAATACAGTACTACGGAATAATGTAGTAATAAAAGTATCGTATAGTTCTTTAACTGTTTCTGTATCATTAGTTACACATGATACTAATTTTCCGATTGGTTGTTGGTTGAATACGCTTATAGGTAACGCTAATATTGATGACATTAGATTAAAGCGTAATTTTTCAATAATTTTTATTGATATTTTGTTGAAAATTACATCTTGGAAATAATTTAACATAGTTGATATAGTTTGAAGCAACACATAGGCAATTATTGTTATGAGTAGTGTGCGAAAATGTATGTAATGTTGTATTAAACTAGTTTGTATGAAATGACTAACAAGTACAGGACCCAACACTTCAAATATAGAAGCTAATAATAAAAAAGTAAATCCTAACATTAAGTTCTTTTTATAGTTTGTTCCATAACGTAATAAATTTTTTAATATAGGCCAAAAATCTTTAAAATTTTTCATTTCATAACATTTCCTTATTATTTCTTTTGTTGTATTAATTTTATTTATTTTTTATTTTTTTTGTTATAGTTCCATTGTTTAAAGCTATAATTTGATCAAAATTAATTGATGAAGGTAATTTATGAGTGCAAATAATTATTATACGTTTTTGTTTTTTTAATATGTTTAAATTATTTAATATTTTTGAAGCAGTATTTCCATCTATTGCAGATAAAGCGTTATCAAATATTAATATTTTTGATTGTTTTAATAATGCGCGAGCAATGGATATACGTTGTTTTTGTCCGCCTGATAACATTATTCCCTTTTCTCCTACTTGAGTGTTATATCCGTGTGGAAAATTAATAATGTCATGGTGCAAATGTGCAAAGTAAATTACTTTTTTAATTTCTTTTTGAGAGGAATTTATTTTTCCTATTGCGATATTATTGTAAATTGTATCTGAAAATAAACAAGTTGTTTGGTCAACTATTGACACTATTGTTCTCCATTCTTGCAGTTTGAAATGAGAAATTGGAATAGAATTGTACAATATTTTTCCGTCAGATACTAAAAATTGTTGTTGAATAAGTTTTAATAGAGTACTTTTTCCTGATCCGGTTGGACCATAAATTCCTATTATTTGTCCTGGGTATAGTGAAAAATTTATATTTTTTAATGTTTTTATTTTACATTTACTATAATAGAAACTTTTTATATTAATATGTAATTTTTTGAAGCACATTGGAATTTTCTTATATTTCTTTTCTTTTAATGTATTTTTAGTAAGTATAGATTGTATTCTGTTCCATGCTGCACTTCCTCTTTCGACTATGTTGAACATCCATGCTAGAGCAAGCATGGGCCAAATCATTAATCCAAGATACATAATAAAACTAGTTAATTGCCCGATACTAATTGTTTTGTTCCAAAATAACCACCCCCCAATTATAATTGCTAACAAGTTAGACAAAGAAATGGATAGATGTATAATAGGATCGAACATAGCATCATTTTTAGCAACTTTGGTATTTTTGTTTCCTAGACATGTTAAGATTTTGCAAAACTTTTTTATTTGATATTCTTCTAATCCAAAAGATTTGATTAAATGAATACTATTTAAACTTTCTTGTGTATGGTTGCTTAGATATGAGAATGCTATTTGTGATTTTTGAAAACTGTGGTATATTTTTTTACCTATTTTATTTATCATTATAGCCATGATTGGCATGGGAAGTAGAGAGAATATAGTGAGTTTCCAATTAATTTGTATAATCATAGTAATTAGAACAGATAATCCCATTACTAAAGAATCGATTAATGTTAGTACTCCTTCTCCTGCTGCAAATACAACTTTGTCTACATCGTTGGTTATTCGCGTCATTAAATCGCCAGTTTTATATTTTAGGTAAAATTCTTGGTTTTCTTTGCTAATATAATCATAAATTTTTATTCTTAGTTCGATGGCAAGTTTATAAGCAGCTCCGAATAAGAAAATTCTCCACATATATCGAAGAATATAGACTACTATAGCAATGAACAAAATTATTGCAATCCAATATAGTAGTGTTCGAGTGTTATTAATTTTTTCTTTTATAATAGAATCTATTAAAAATCCTACTAGTTTTGGTGGAAATAATTGCAAAATAGAAATAAAAATTAATAGAAAAATAGCTATTAAGTATCGTTTCCATTCTCTTATGAAGTACCAACCTAGTTGTTTAAATAGATTCACAGAACAACCTTATTAGTTAAATAAATAGAATATTATTGTATATATACAATCATGAATATAGTTTATTTAGTGTTTCAAATCAATTTTTTGAATGCAGTGTAAAAGAGATGAAAAGACACATTTTTGTATCTGTTCTATTGTATGTTGTATTAAATATTCATATATGGTATTGAAGCAGTATTTATAATATTAGTTTTTAAAATATTGATATAAAATTTTAATATAAAATGCATTATTTGTAACATTAAAGATATTTTTTAAAGTTAATTAATTTTCCATATGAAATATTAGCTTGTGTGTATAGATTATGGAGGATAGAGTTTAATATCATTTTTGTATTGTGTTTAAGTAATTGTGATAGAAGAACTTTCTTTTGTTGTTTCGATATATTTATATGCATTATTTTATAAAATTGAACTAAAAATAAATCGTTATTGTTTTTGATGATATTAAAACAAATATTATTCTTTTTAAGACTTGGAAGACTAAATATTAGTTGTCCTAATTTATTAGTACTAAATTTATAAAAAAATTGAGGTTTTTCAAATTTTAGATTCATTTTTTTAAATAATGTTTCGGATCCATTATTGCATTCATTGGTTATTTCTTTAATCATTGCAAATGAATTAGTTTTTTGAACACGTACTAGAGAATAATAATTTTTTTTGTTTATGGGAGCTATTCTAATTACTCTAATTTGTGATAGTAATTTAATGAAATTGTTACTATCTTTTTTTAGAATAAATGTTGAGTTAGTGATAGAAGAAATAAATTTTTTTATTGCTAAGTTTGTTTTAATTGTTTCAATATATTCTTTAGTATTAATATTATGTGAATTGAGGAAAAAATAATATTTCTGGATATCAAAAACGTTGTTTTTTCTAAAAATTTGTTGATTATATACGTAATTTTGAATACTAGTGTTACTTACAAATACATTTAATTTTTTTAAATATTGTTTTAAAAGAGTTTCATAAATTATGTTTGATATTGTTTGTTTATATAATTTTTTTATATAACTGCGATTATATAATGTATTTAAACTACTTGTATTGAGACTTTTTTTATTTTGTAATAATACAGCTGTGTATGCTCTAGTAAATGTTTCTAAGCTAATTGTATCTTCATTAATTTTTATAACGTAATTTTTTTTGTATTTTAATGAATGATAGTTCATTTTTGTAATAATTAATGATAAAACAATTATTATTAAAAATGTTAATAGGATTATGTTAGAAAATATGAATTTTATTTTTTTCAGGATCATTATGAGTAATTTCGTATAATTATTGATATAGTATTATCTTTTATGATGTTTTTATGGACTGACAATAACTTTTTTTTTGTTTTGTCAGTCTATTTTTAAGTTTTAAAGATTTTTATGAACATGAAGTTTTGTGTTATCAATTATAAGGCATGCGTTCTAACGATAGATTTAATACCTCTTCGATGTATTTTACTGGATGAATATAGAGACCAGAAAGAATGTTTTTTGGTATTTCTTCTAGGTCTCGTTTATTTTCATGAGGAATTAATACTGTTTTGATACCTCCTCTATGAGCAGCTAGTAATTTTTCTTTTAATCCTCCTATTATTAGAATTTTTCCTCTTAGAGTAATTTCTCCAGTCATAGCAATGTCTGATCGCACTGGATTGTTTGTTAAGCAAGAAACTATTGCTGTACACATAGCAATCCCAGCACTTGGTCCGTCTTTTGGTGTAGCTCCTTCTGGAACATGAACGTGAATGTCGTGTTTTTCATGAAAATCGTGTTTTATTCCTAGTTTATGTGCTTGAGATCTCACTACAGTTAATGCAGCTTGAATAGATTCTTGCATAACTTCTCCTAAAGATCCTGTATAAATTAACTTTCCTTTTCCTGATATGCAAGCAGTTTCTATTGTTAATAATTCACCACCTACTTCAGTCCAAGCTAAACCTATTACTTGCCCGATTTGGTTTTTATCGATTATCTTTCCGTAGTCAAATTTTTGGATTCCAAGATAATAATGTAAATTTTTGTTATTTATTTGTATTTTTTTGAGAGTTTTGTCTAAAATTAAAGTTTTAACACATTTTCTACATATTTTTGATAGTTCTCTTTCAAGATTTCTTACTCCTGCTTCACGTGTGTAATATCGAATAATGTTAACAATAGCAGAATCATCTATTATTAGTTCATTTTTTTTTAAAGCGTTTCTTTCAATTTGTTTAGGTTTTAAATAAGATCTTGCTATATTTAATTTTTCATTTTCAGTATAACCAGAAATTCTGATAATTTCCATTCGATCAAGTAAAGGTGCGGGAATATTTGTAGAATTAGAAGTAGCAATAAACATTACTTCAGAAAGGTCATAATCTACTTCTAAATAATGATCATTAAAAGTAACGTTTTGTTCGGGATCAAGTACTTCTAATAAAGCAGATGCTGGATCAACCCGAACGTCATAAGACATTTTATCTATTTCGTCTAATAGGAAAAGTGGATTTTTTACTCCTGTTTTAGTAATTTTTTGAATTAATTTTCCAGGCATAGAACCGATGTATGTTCTTCTATGTCCGCGAATTTCTGCTTCGTCTCTAATTCCTCCTAAAGCCATTCTAATGTATTTTCTTCCAGTAGCTTTTGCTATAGATTGCCCTAGAGATGTTTTTCCTACCCCGGGTGGTCCTACTAAACACAATATTGGTCCTTTCATTTTGTTAATTCTACTTTGAACGGCTAAATACTCTAAAATTCGTTCTTTTACTTTTTCTAAACCAAAGTGATCTAAATCAAGGATAGTTTTTGCTTCTTGAAGATCTTTTTTTATTTTGCTTCTTTTATTCCAAGGAATTTGTATCATCCAATCTATATAACTTCGTACTACTGTTGCCTCGGCAGACATAGGTGACATCATTTTTAATTTATTAAATTCTAATTTTATTTTTTCTTTGGCTTCTTTTGGCATCTTTGATGAATAAATTTTTCTTTTTAATAGTTCGTTATCATCTAGAGTATCATCTATTTCTCCTAGTTCTCTTTGAATGGCTTTCATTTGTTCATTCAAATAATATTCTCTTTGGCTTTTTTCCATTTGTTTTTTGACTCGGTTTCGAATTCGTTTTTCTACATTTAATAAATCTATTTCAGATTCCATTATCTTCATTAAATGTTCTATTCTATCATTAACACGGTATATTTCTAAAATAGATTGTTTTTCGGATAATTTTAATGGCATGTGTGTAGCAATTGTATCTGATAATTGTTCTGCGTTATCTATACTTGATAAAGAATTTAACGTTTCTAATGGAATTTTTTTATTTAATTTAACATATGTTTCAAATTGATGTAATGCTGCTCTAATAAGTACAGTTTGTTCTTTTTTTGAAATATTAGGAGTAATAATTAGTTCAATTTGTGCAGTAAAGTAATCTCCATTATTTTTGAGTGTTTTTATATTGGCACGTTGTAGTCCTTCTACTAATACTTTTACTGTTCCATCAGGTAATTTTAACATCTGTAATATAGAAGCTGTCGTTCCAATAGTAAATAGATCACTATTAACAGGATCATCTATTTCTGCTTTTTTTTGTGCAACTAACATAATTTTTTTATCATTTATCATGGAAGCTTCAATGCATTTTATAGATTTTTCTCGTCCAACAAATAATGGAATAACCATGTATGGATAAACTACTACATCTCTTAATGGTAAAACAGGAATTTCAACATGTTCGGAACGTTTTAGATTCATAAAGTTCTCTCTTAGTTTCAATAGTATTTTAAAATTTTTCAATCGCTTTGAATGATCGATGTATAATTTAAAACTATGGATAAGCTTGAGTATTTTAGAATGAAAATTCGATATTCAATTCTAATAAGTTAAGATAATAAAATTAAACAATATTTTAAAATTTATTAGATATTTCTTTAGAATCGTATGTTGTATAAATTATTTTTGGTTTCGATTTTCCATTAACTACTAATTTATTAATCAGTATTTTTTTAACGTTTTTCATAGAAGGTAAGTTGTACATTGTGTCTAACAACATGGTTTCTATGATTGAACGCAATCCACGTGCACCTGTTTTTATAGATATAGCTTTTTTTGCTATGCATTTAATTGCTTCGTCGTAGAATTGTAATTTTACTCCTTCAATGTTAAATAGTTCTTGGTATTGTTTTATTAATGCGTTTTTAGGTTTACATAATATTTCTACTAATGCAGTTTCATCTAATTCATGTAACGTGGTAAGTATGGGTAATCTTCCAACAAATTCTGGAATCAATCCAAATTTTATTAAATCTTCGGGTTTTACGTGTTTTAATATTTTATATTGGTCGTATTGTTTTTTGTTTTTTTTAACTTTAGCATTAAATCCGATTCCTATTCCTATTTTTGTTCTTTTGGAAATAATTTTTTCTAATCCAGAAAATGTTCCTCCACATATGAATAAAATTTTAGAAGTATTTACCTTAAGAAATTCTTGTTGCGGATGTTTTCTTCCACCGTGAATTGGAACTGAAGCTATTGTCCCTTCTATTAATTTTAATAAAGCTTGTTGTACTCCTTCTCCAGAAACATCACGAGTTATAGATGGATTATCGGATTTTCGAGAGATTTTGTCTATTTCATCTATATAAATTATTCCCTTTTCTGCTTTTTGTATATTGTAGTCACATGTTCTTAACAATTTTTGAATAACGTTTTCTACATCTTCTCCTACATATCCTGCTTCTGTTAAAGTAGTAGCGTCAGTTATTGTAAATGGAACTTCAAGTAGTTTAGCTAATGTTTCTGCAAGCAAGGTTTTTCCACTTCCTGTTGGCCCAATAAGTAAAATGTTACTTTTTCCTAGTTCGATGTCACGTTTTAAGTTTATATGTTGAATACGTTTGTAATGATTGTATACCGCTACTGATAAAGTTTTTTTAGTTTTATTTTGTCCTATTATGTAGTCATCAAGATATGTTTTTATATTATTAGGAGTGGGTATATTATATTTTTCATTTTTTATATGTTCTTCATACTGGACTTCTTTATGAACAATGTTATTACACAATGTTATACATTCGTCACAAATATACACTGATGGTCCAGCTATTAATTTTTTAATTTCTTTTTGATTTTTACCACAAAAAGAACAATATAATGATTTTTTATTATTATCTTGAATATTGTCTGTCATTAATTTTCCTAATATAAATTTGTGATATACAATGAAAATATTTTAGATTTCTTATTTATAGCTTTAGTAATATAATAATATTATTGTTAGAATTGTTAAAAATTATTTTCGATGATGTAATATGCAATCTATTAATCCATATTCAATTGCTTCTAAGGCAGATAAAAAGTAGTCACGTTCAGTATCTTTTTCTATGACATGTACATCTTTTCCAGTATGCATAGACATTATTTTGTTGATCATTTTTTTTATCTTAATAATTTCTTGAGCATGAATTTCTATATCTGATGCTTGCCCATTACAACCTCCTAATGGTTGGTGTATCATCATTCTCGAATGCGGTAAACAAAATCGCTTACCCTTCTTTCCTGAAGCAAGAATTAAAGCAGCCATAGAGCATGCTTGTCCTATACAAATTGTGTTAATGTTTGGTTGCACGAACTGCATAGTGTCGTAGATGGACATGCCCGATGAAATTGTTCCTCCTGTGGAATTAATGTATATAAAAATGTCTTTTTCTGGATTTTCAGATTCTAGAAATAAAATTTGAGCTACTATAGAGTTAGCAATAGAGTCTTCAATCGTTCCAGTTAAGAAAATTATTCTTTCTTTTAATAATCTTGAATATATGTCATATGATTTTTCGCCATAAGGTGTCTTTTCTACTACTGTTGGAATTAATAAAATATCGCTTCTGTTTTTATTGTTAATTTTTTTATATAACACTATTATCTCCGATGTATATGAAAAATGTTGAAAGCGTTGTTTTGTTCGTATTAAAATAATACATTTTTATATTTTTTATAGTATTAATGGTATAACTCTATAGATATATGTACTTTATGATTGAGATATTTTTAGTATAGTTTTACTTTAAAAAATGCTTAAAATGACAACGTTTAAGTATATATTTTAATATAATTTTGTTGTTTAAAATAAATGATTATGAAATATCACTAGTTTATATGGTTTAGTTCATTTATTGCTTCATAAAAATTATATTTTTTTTCATTTTTTATAGATTTTTCCAAAATTTTATCAATAGCTTGTTTTTCTAAATTTGTGTTATTAAAATAATGTTTAATACTTTCATTATTATTATATAGTTGAATCAAATTGTTAGTATTATTGTGTAATGTTGCGCTTTTTTTTATTAGTGATTGTATTTCTTTTATGTTGGGTTTTAAAAAATTATCTTGGATATATTTTTGTAATATAATAGTAATAGCAACTTGGTTATGTGCTTTTATGGTTAAATTTTCTTGATAAATAGTTTTGAAAATGTTTTCATTATCTTTTATATACATGTTTTTTATTTTTTGTTGTAATATCAAGAAAACGTTTTGTATTAAGATAGATGGGACGTTTATAGGATTAGATTTTATTAGATTGTTTATTATTTGTGATTTTATATAATTTTTAGTTATTTTTTTTGCTTGAGCTTTCAACATAGTTTTGATAGTTTCATTTTCTTGTTTATTTAAATGTAATTTATTGTTGTTTTGTTCTTTTAATAATTTTTTTTCTAGTTCTTTAACTTTTTTTATAGTTATCTTTATTTCTAATGTTTTTCCTGCTATATGTTTGTCACAATGATGTTGTGAAAACGTAATATTAGTAAAGAAGGATTCGTTTACTTTGTGAATCAATAATTTTTTTTCAATTTCTGGTAGTATTTCATTATTTCCTATAATGAATTGAAAATCATATAATTTTTTTTTATATAAATTATTTTCTGAATTATTTGTTATATAACAAGAAATAGCTACTTTATCATGTAATTTAATAGTATGATTTGATTCTACCCAATTATGTTGCTGGAAGTAATTATGGATTGTTTTTAAAATGTCATTTTCAGTAACATCAATGACTGGTATATGTACAGTAAACGGTTTCGTATTAAGTATAAATTCTGGATATATTTCAAATTTTATCGAATAGCTGAGATCTTGATTTTTTTCATATTTATTTAAAATGAATGTGGGAGTTCCAGCTATACGAAGTTTTTCTTTATGTATTTTCTCTAGAAAATATTGTTTTGTTAGTTTTTTTAATGTATTTTCTAGGATTTTATCTTCATAGTTTTTTTTCAAAATATTTAATGGTATCTTCCCTTTTCTAAAGCCGTTAATTTGTATGGTGTTGTTTAGTTTAATGATTTCTGTTGTTATAGATTTTTGTATTATGTTATGAGGAATAGTAATATTAATACTTCGAAATAAATTCTTATTTTTTTTAATTTCTAGGTTCATTTTGCTGCCTTAAATAATTCTTAAAGTAGAATTTATAAATATTTCATTATTTTTAGGTATCTTCTTAATATATATATTAATTTTATTATTTTTATAATTATAAAATTGTATTGTATGGGCATGAGAAATAGTTAAAATGAATTATTAAAAACATAATAATTCTATATTATCATTAATGTGATCGCACAATTATGGAATAATTTGTGGTATTAGATATTTTATTTAACATTTCAATTATGATTTCAGCATTATTTATTGTTCATACATATAGGAGAAGTTAAGTTTTTTTGAAATTTTGAATTCCATTCATTGATAGTGTATGTATGTAATGCCAATCCATGAATGTTGTATTTCAAAATACATGTAGATAATAAATTATATATTTTTTGATGTCTGGTTAATAAATTGTATTTAGTAAAATCGTCACTTACTATAATAATTTTAAAATGTGAATGATTTGTCATAGATTTTTTATGTTTTTTACTTTCGTTATAAATTTCAAAAATTTTTGTATCAAACACTGATGTTAATATATTTTTTATTATTTTTGTAATCATTTTTTATATTTTATTTAATTTTTAGTTTTATATATATTAAATATATTAACTTAATGAATATATAGAGCAACTGTTTTAAATTTCTGGTATTACAAATTTTTTGTTTGAAATCGTAAAATTTTTGATACTTTTTTTAAATTAAAATAAGTGATGTTTTACGGTCATAATAATTAAATAGAGTTAGAGTTAAGGTACTATTTTGATTAAAGGCTTTAGCTAAATTTAAATATGATAGATTGTTTTGGTGTATTGTATTGAATAATATAATTGAAGATTATGGCATAGATTAGTGTATATTTTGTTTTTTTAAATTGTATTTGTATGATCAAACAGTTATTTAAATAGATATAATTTTTATGATTTAAGGTTGAATATTGAGGTCACTAAATGCAATTTTTAAAATGTCCTATATATATTTTAAAATTTTTTTTGATAATTTTTGTTATGTGTTTATGTGGATGCGATAGTGGAATTTTATTTCCAAAGGGTAATATTGCTTTAGAACAGCGATCTTTGATATTAACTTCATTTTTAGTAATGTTATTGATTATAATTCCGGTATTTTTTATGACATTTTTTTTTGCAATAAGATATAGAGAAACTAATATTAATGCTAATTATAGACCGAACTGGTCTCAGTCTAATATAGTTGAAATGTTTATATGGGGACTTCCAATTATTATTATTATTTTTCTCTCTACATTGTCTTGGAAATCTGCTCATGATTTGGATCCACATAGGAAAATTATTTCTAATGTTGAGCCTATAAAAATCAATGTTATATCGTTAGATTGGAAATGGTTGTTTATTTATCCAGGCGAAAAAATTGCTACTATTAATGAATTGGTATTCCCAGTTAATACTCCAATAGTTTTTGAACTTACATCTAGTTCTGTTATGAACTCTTTTTTCATTCCTTCTCTTGGTAGTCAGATATATACTATGGCGGGTATGAAGACTCATTTAAATTTAATAGCTAATACATCTGGGACTTATTCAGGTATATCTGCTAATTATAGTGGAGTAGGATTTTCTGATATGAAATTTAGAACAGTAGTTACTCCTAATTTTTTATTGTTTAAAGAGTGGATAAACAAAGTAAAACGTTCTCCATATCAGTTGAGTTCTATGTCTAGTTTTAAAAGAATAGCACATCCTAGTCAAAGAAATGCTATTGAATATTATTCCAACGTAAAAGATCATCTATTTAGTATAGTGATTAAGAAGAATAGAGACGTAAAGAAATAATTTTATTACATAATTATGTACAGTTAAAATGTAAGGAACTATATAACATGTTTGGTAAATTGAATTGGAATTCTATTCCATACAATGATTCTATTATAATGACTGTGTGCTTTATGATTATTTTGTGTATCATATCTGTTTTTATAATAATTATTTATTTAGGAAAATGGAATTATATATGGAATGAATGGTGTTGTTCTGTAGATCATAAAAAGATTGCTGTGATGTATATTTTTCTTGCTATTGTTATGTTATTGCGCGGTTTTTCTGATGCTATTATGATGCGAATTCAACAAGTTTTAGCTTCTTCTGAATCAGGAATAGGGTTTTTACCATCTTATCATTATGATCAAATATTTACTGCTCATGGTGTTATTATGATTTTTTTTGTAGCTATGCCTTTAGTAGTTGGATTGATGAATTTTGTGATACCTTTGCAAATTGGTGCTCGAGATGTTGCATTTCCATTTCTTAATAACTTGAGTCTTTGGTTGACTATTAGTGGAGCTATATTGATAAATCTTTCTCTTGGAATCGGTGAATTTTCGAAAGCTGGATGGTTAGGATATCCACCTTTATCAGAAATGGAATTTAGTCCTGGAGTTGGGGTTGATTATTGGATTTGGAGTCTACAATTATCTGGTATAGGAGCTACTTTAACAGCTATTAATTTTTTAGTTACTATCTTAAAGATGAGAGCTCCGGGAATGTCTTTATTTAAGATGCCTGTATTTACATGGACTACATTATGTACAAATGTTTTGATACTCGCTGCTTTTCCTGTTTTAACCGTTAGTTTGCTACTACTTACATTAGATAGATATATTGGGTTTCATTTTTTCACTAATGATTTTGGTGGAAATGTAATGATGTACGTTAACTTAATTTGGATTTGGGGCCATCCAGAGGTATATATTTTAGTTTTACCTGTTTTTGGAGTTTTTTCTGAAGTAGTAGCTACTTTTTCTAGAAAAGAGTTGTTTGGATACACGTCTTTAATTTGGGCAACAATTTCAATTACTATTTTATCTTTTGTAGTATGGTTACATCATTTTTTTACTATGGGTGCTGGGGCTGATGTTAATGCATTTTTTGGAATAGCAACTATGATTATAGCTATACCAACAGGAGTAAAAATTTTTAATTGGTTATTTACTATGTATCATGGACGTATTTATATGCATTCTTCTATGTTGTGGACAATGGGATTTTTAATTACTTTTTCAATAGGTGGTATGTCAGGTGTATTGTTGTCTTTACCTGCTGCTGATTTTGTATTACATAATAGTTTGTTTTTAGTAGCACATTTTCATAATGTAATTATAGGAGGTGTGGTGTTTGGATGTTTTGCTGGAATCACTTATTGGTTTCCTAAAATGTTTGGATTTACTTTGTCTGAAACATGGGGGAAACGTGCATTCTGGTTTTGGATTTCTGGTTTTTTCTGTGCTTTCATGCCACTGTATGTTTTGGGATTTATGGGAATGACTCGTCGTTTAAGTCAACATATAGATCATCAGTTTCATTTTATGTTATTGTTGGCTTCTTTTGGTACATTTTTGATTATTATAGGAATTTTATGTCAAATTATTCAGGTTTTAATATCTATTCGGGATCGAAATACTAATCGAGATTATACGGGTGATCCATGGAACGGTAGGACATTAGAGTGGTCAACTGTTTCTCCGCCGCCATTATATAATTTTGCTGTTGTACCTAAGATTTGTTCTCGCGATTATTTTTGGAAATTAAAAGAAAATACGAAAAAAGATAATATAGAATGTATTGTATATTCTGATATTCATATGCCAAAAAATACTAATTTAGGTATTTTTATTAGTTTTTTCTCTGTTATTTTCAGTTTTTCTTTAATTTGGCATATTTTTTGGTTATGTATTTTGTCATTTTTAGTAATCTTATTTTTGTTTATTCAGAATAGTTTTTCTAATGATAATGGTTATATAATTTCTAAAGAACAGATTTATAAAATTGAAAACAAACATATTAATAATCTTAAAAATTAGGATTGAAATAATAGTGAATAATGTAATAGAAAAAAAAATAAATGTATCTAAATTGAATGTTAGTATTGCACGTTCTAATAAGTTGTTTGGATTTTGGTTATATTTGATGAGTGATTGTATTGTTTTTGCTACATTGTTTTCTGTTTACATGGTTATGAAAAATAATATAGCTAATGGTCCATCTGGGCGAGAAATTTTTAATTTTTCTATAGTTGTTATGGAAAGTTTATTACTATTGTTTAGTTCTTTTTCTTATAGTTTTGTGCTTTTAGAGATAAAAAGATATAATAAAAATAGAGTTATATTTTGGTTTTTGATGACTTTTTTATTAGGTACAATGTTTTTGATGTTAGAAACATTTGAATTGGTTAATCTGATACAAAGAGGATATGGTCCAACTTGTAGTGGTTTTTTATCTGCTTTTTTTGTTTTGTTATCTACTCATGGCATACATGTTGTTTTTGCTCTTCTTTGGATTTTAGTAATAATAAAGCAAGTAGTAATGTTTGAAATTACTCATAAAACTTATACAAGAATTCTTTGTTTAAGTCTATTTTGGCATTTTTTAGATATAGTATGGATTTTTATTTTTTCTATAGTTTATTTGATTGGAGTAATACTATGAATTTTTCTTATCTAAAAAATATTTTAACTTTTAGGAATAAATATTTTTTTTATATTTTAAATCTTATAATATTGACTACGTTAACTATATTACCGTTTGTAGTAGTTATTCAAAAAATATATTCTAAAAAAATAATTAGTTTTATAGTAGTATTATGCTTAATTATTCAAGTTTGTATTCATATTAGATTATTTTTACATTTAAACGTTTCTGATAACTATAAATGGAATGTTGTATCGATGTTATTTTCTTTTTCGGTTATTTTAACTATTTTATTGGGTTCATATTGGGTAATGAACAATTTAAATCATAACATATATTATTCTACAATATGATGGTACTTTTTTTAGAACTTTTAAAACCAAAAATAATTTTTGGTAACTTGATATCTTGTTTAGGTGGATTTTTATTAGCTTCAAAGGGTAACATTCACTATAATTTTCTATTTTTAAATTTAATAGGCATATCATTAATTGTTGGATCTTCTTGTATATTAAATAATGTTATTGATTATAAATTAGATAAACAAATGAGTAGAACAAAAAATAGAATTTTAGTTACTAATGTTTGTTATTATAATTTAGCAATATATTTTGCAATATTTTTAGGAATATTAGGATTATTTACTTATGGATATTTCATAAATATATTATGCATGTTGTTCGCTTTATTAGGATTCATTATATATGTAATATTTTATAGTTTATATTTAAAGAAAAGATCAATATATTCAACAGTAATTGGTAGCATTTCTGGTGCTATTCCTCCTGTTTTGGGATATTGTTCTGTAACTAATTATATCGATTTGTGTGCTATTAATTTATTCATAGTTTTGATGTTTTGGCAAATTCCTCATTCTTATGCGATATTTTTAATGCATTTAAATGATTATAAGCATGCAAATATACCTATATTTCCTATTGTTAAATCATTTTTAGTCACTCAATATCATATCAAAATATGTATATTATTGTTTCTTATATTTTCTTGCTTTTTTACAGTAATGCATTTTACAGGATATAAATTTTTTTTTAGTATATTGGTTTTATCTATAGTATGGTTTTATCTTGCATTTAAAACGTATGATGATGACAAAAATCATATCATTTGGTCAAAAAATATTTTTTATCATTCTATTATAATTATGTTAGTAATGAATATTATGATGGCGATTGATTGTGTTAGTTAGAAGATTTTTTGTTGTTTATTTTAATTGAATTTTTTAAATGCAATGAGATGGTTCAGGTATTCCTGCTATTTTACTAGCTTGCTTAATTGGCCCGAGCGGAAATAATTTAAATAAATAACAGCTTGTTATTTTTTTTAGTTGTGTTTTTTCTAGTAGTTTTATTAACATTCTTATAGATGGAGTCAAGTTGAATTTTAAATAGAATGTGCGAATAGTATATATAATTTCCCAATGATCTCGAGTCATTTCTATAGATTCTTTTTTTGCAATTTTTTGTGCTATCTTTTTGTTCCAACTTATGTTTTGTTTTAAATTTTTGTTTTTCATATTTTTGTTGTTGATGTATTAAAATATATTATTATTTTATGTTTAAGATATAGAAGTATTGTGTTTACAGAAATAAATTGATAGTAATAGAAATCATTAATATTATAACAAAAAGTTTCAGTGAGTAAATGAATAAAATTAATATTGAAATAAAAGAATGGAAAGCTATTTTTGGAATATGTATTATTTTTTCTTCCCGTGTATTAGGAATGTTTATAGTTTTACCTGTTTTTAGCACTTATGGGATGTATTTAAAAGATAGTACTATTTTTCTCATAGGTATTGCTATTGGAGCATATGGTTTTTTTCAAGCTTTATTTCAAATTCCTTATGGGTGGTTATCAGACAAGATTGGAAGAAAATTTGTTATTATTTTAGGATTATTATTTTTTTTAGTAGGGAGTTGTATATGTTTTAGTAGTAGTTCTATTTGGGGAATTATATTAGGTCGTAGTTTACAAGGATCTGGAGCGATATCTTCGGTATGTATGGCGTTGTTATCTGATATAGTATTAGAAAAAAATAAGACCAAGGCCATGGGAATTTTAGGCATTAGTTTTGGAGCGAGTTTCATTATTTCTATGGTAATTAGTCCTATTATAGTACGTTTTTTTGGTTTTTATGGTTTATTTTTTATTAGTATTTTATTGTCGATAATATGTATTTTAGTAACTTTGTATGTTATTCCATTTCCAATTTGTAGTTATGGTTCTATTTTTGAAAAAAATGAGTATAGAAATTTTATAAGTGTATTCAAAAATTTTGATTTATTGCAGTTAAATTTAAATATTTTTTTTCTACATTTATTATTAATATTAAATTTTATTCAAATACCGGTACAGTTATATATATATGAAAATCTTTTAATTTCATCTTGGATGATATATTTAATTACTATTATTATTTCTTTTTTTGTTGTATTTCCAATTAGTAAGTATGTTGAATACAAGAAATGCGAAAAGTATATAATTGTATTATCAATTATTGTATTAATGCTTTCCGATTTTATTTTTTTATTATTAAGAAACAATTGTTTGCTTCTTATTTTAGGATTGCAAATGTTTTTTATAGTTTTTAGCTTTTTGGAAATGGTTCTTCCTGTTTTGGTTAGTAGAATTGCTCCTAAATGTTATAAAGGTACTGCTATGGCTATATATTCTATTAGTCAATTCTTAGGCTCTTCTATTGGAAGTGTAGCAGGAGGACTAATTTTAAATTGTTATGGTATTAATTTCTTATTTTTATTTGAGTTATTTATAACTTTTTTATGGTTTATTATCAATGTTCGTAATTTATAAACATAAATTTATTGTTCTAATTTTTGATATTACTTAAAAAAATAAATATTGGTTAGATTATTTTATGTTCTATTTTTATTAACTGTTTTGTATATTTATGTGTTTTGATGTGCATAATGTTATTAAGTTAATGACAATTTTAATAAAATTATTTTTAAGTTTAATAAGTATAGTATTAAATATAAATATATTGCAATAAAATAATGATGTATTAATTATATATGTAAATATAATGATTTTATGTATTTTATTAATTAATGTATAAATATGTTATGATATATTTTTTAGATTTTATTTTGGTTTGGCTTAACAAGAATTATAGTAATTTTGTTAATATCAAACAAATATTTTAAGTATTATTAATATGATAAGAAGATTTTAATGAGTATTATTGAAAATATTATTTTTAGTTAACTTTATAGGTATTCAAAATGGATTTGTCTAATTTTTTTAGTTCAAGACAAAAACGAATTGATTGCTATATGTCTGAATTATTAGAAGAGCTACCTTTTCAAAGTTCATCTCTTTTATCTGCGATGAAATATGGAGTATTGTTAGGTGGAAAAAGAATTCGTCCTATTTTAATGTATATCATAGGAGAAATTTTTAAGGTAGATCTCCATATTATAGATGTTCTTGCTTCATCTGTTGAATTTATTCATGCATATTCTTTAATTCATGATGATTTGCCTTCATTAGATGGTGATTTATTAAGAAGAGGTAAGGATGCTTGTCATGTAAAATTTGGAGAATCTACTGCTATATTAGCTGGTAATTCATTGCAGTGTTTAGCTTTTAATATTTTATCTAATTTAAATGTTACTGAAGTATCTGATAGTAAGAAAATAAGAATCATTTCAGAATTGTCTAAGGCGTCTGGAGTGACAGGTATGTGTATTGGTCAATTTCTTGACTTAGAGTCTAAAAATAAGACTATTAAATTACATGAATTAGAAAAAATATATTGGTATAAAACTGGATTTCTAATCAATTCTGCTATTCGATTAGTTTTAATTGTTAGTTGTAAATGTAAGAAAAGAATTTTTTTTGCTTTAGAAGAGTATTCTAAAAATATTAGTTTTGCTTTTCAGATTAAAGATGATATTCTTGACTTCAAAAGTGATATATGTCGCGTTCAACCTTGTTTAAGTTCTAATCAGTGCTTTAAAGGTAATACATTTCCATTGATAATAGGTTTAGAACACTCTAAAAAAAAGTTAATAAAATTGTATGAAGAAGCTTTGATGTATTTAAAAATTTTGTCTGATGAATGTGTAGATATAAAATTGTTAGAACAATTAGCATTCTACATAATTACACGTAATAAATAATTGCTGTAATGAGTTTATGATGAGTTTTAATTATAAAAAATATCCAATATTATATTTAGCTAATTCAGTCAAACAATTGAAATTGTTACCTTTTGATAAACTACCTCAGTTATGTTGTGAATTACGTCAATATTTATTAGAAACTATTAGTCAATCTAGTGGACATTTATCTTCTAGTTTGGGAGTAGTTGAAATAACTGTTGCTTTGCATTATGTTCTTGATACTCCTTTTGACAATTTGATATGGGATGTGGGTCATCAAACATATTCTCATAAAATTTTAACTGGAAGACGAGATGATTTTATAGATATTAGAAAAAAGAATAGAATACGTTCTTTTCCTTGCAGAGCAGAAAGCGAGTATGATACTTTAGGTGTAGGTCATGCATCTACTTCGATTAGTGCTGGAGTAGGTATGGCAATTGCTTCTAAAAAAGAAAGAAAGAATAGAAAAACTGTATGTGTAATTGGAGATGGTGCAATAACTTCTGGAATGGCATTTGAGGCAATAAATCATGCTGGTTTTAGTAGTATACACTTATTAGTAATATTAAATCATAATGATATGTCTATTTCTAGAAATGTTGGTGCGTTACATACATCCTTGTCTAAAATGGTGTTAAATCATGAGCTAATAAAAAAATATAAAGGTAAGAGTAATTTTTGTGTGAAATTTGATTTTTCAAATAATGATTCAGTATATCAAAAAAAATATTTAGAAGATATTAGATTATCTAATACTTTTTTCGAAAATTTAGGATTTCGTTATTTTGGTCCTGTAGATGGGCATGATGTATTTTTGTTGATTGATATTATAAGTAGATTAAATACTCAAAAATATACTAACTTATTACACATAATAACGAAAAAAGGAAAAGGATATTTACCTTCTGAATTGAATCCTACAGAATGGCATTCTGCTTCTAAATTTGATGTTGTTACTGGAAAAAGGTTTATATCGACTAAAAGTATTCCTACATATTCTGAAGTATTTGGGTTGTGGTTATGCACTATGGCGAAAATCGATGAAAAATTAATAGGAATTACACCTGCTATGATAGAAGGTTCAGGTATGATAAATTTTTCGAAACGTTTTCCCGATCGATGTTTTGATGTTGCGATAGCAGAACAACATGCTGTAACTTTTTCTGCTGGATTAGCTATTAGTGGTTATAAACCTGTTCTTTCAATGTATTCTACTTTTCTTCAGAGAGCTTATGATCAAGTTATACATGATGTAGCACTTCAAAAGCTACCAGTATTATTTGCAATTGATAGAGGAGGAATAGTTGGACAAGATGGAGAAACACATCAAGGAGTGTTTGATTTAACTTATTTGAGATGTATCCCGAATATAATAATAATGACTCCCAGCAATGAAAATGAATGTTTTCAAATGCTTTATACTGGATATTGTTATGAACAAGGACCTAGTGTAGTAAGATATCCAAGAGGTAGTGGAATTGGTGTAACTTTGCAATCTATGAGATTGATTCCAATAGGAAAAGGTGTCTTAAAACGATTAGGAAAAAAAATTGCTATTTTAAATTTTGGTTCGTTATATATTTTTGCTGAACAAGTGGCAAAAAAATTAGATTTTACTTTAGTGGATATGCGTTTTGTAAAACCATTAGATGTTAGTTTAATTTTAAATTTAACTAAACATCATGATTTTTTTGTTACTGTTGAAGAAGGTATGATTTCAGGTGGTGCTGGTAGTAGTATTAATGAATTATTTATGAAAAACAAAATTACTATTCCTATTCTAAATATTGGAATTCCAGATAAATTTATTCCTCAAGGAGATCAAGATGAAATGCGCAGTGAATATAAATTAGATACTGATGGTATTTTAAAAACGATTTTATTATGGTTAGATGCATAAATTTATTCTTTTTTAATATTTGAATTAATATAACTTCTTATTTTTAGTGCTGCTTTATCTAAAACTCCGTTTATAAACTTGTGACTTTCTTCTGCTCCAAACAATTTTGCTAGTTCAATGCCTTCATTTATTGTTACTTTATAAGGAATATCATGTCTTTTTTCTAGTTCATAAAATGAAATTCTTAGGATAGCTTTTTCAATTTGTCCTAACTCGTTAATTGTTCTAGATAGATAAGGCATCATTAAAGAATCTAAATGTTGTGGATCATTGGTTATTTCCATGATTAATTCGTGAAAATAAATGTAATCAATTTCTTTTAGATTATTTTTTTCATAAAATTGGTTTTCTATTTCATGAATGTTATTGTTTGATAACTGCCATGAATATAGTACTTGTACAGCACATTCTCGTGCTTTTCTTCTGGCTAGAGGTTTTATAAACATCATTTTATTTCCTTATTTTAAAATAGTTATTTTACGAGAATTTATTTTTTTACTAAAGTTAGTTTTATGTCTTTTCCTATTTTTATTATGTTTTTAAAATGAAATTTAGGTACTAAAGATAGTTTTTGATAGTTTTTTAGTATAAATAGCGGTTTTGCATAATGACCTAGTAGTTTTGGGGCTATATAAATTATGATTTCATTAATAACATTTAATTTTAAGAAAGCTCCAGATAATGATGCACCTGATTCCACTAGCACTGTGTTAATTTCACGTTTTCCTAAAAATTTTAAAAGTTCGATTAAGTTGATCTTTGATTGTGTATTGTTTAATACTATTTGTTCAACATTTTTTGGCCAATCTTTGTTATCATTTTGTAATCTTATTAGTAATGTTTTTCCAGGTTCTTTAATACATTTATGTGATGGTGTTATACGATTTTTACTATCAATAATGACACGTAAAGGTTGTTTAATATCATTTTGACTATGTAAAATCTTTTTTGAAAGTTTTTGTATTGGTTGTTTTCTCACAGTTAATAACGAATTGTCTGTAATAATAGAACTACTACTACTTATAATGGCGTCAGATTTTTTTCTATATGTTTGAACGTCTTGACGAGATTCATATGAAGTTATCCATTTGCTTAGTCCGTTGTTTAGAGCGGTTCTTCCATCAATTGAACTAGCTAATTTTAGTCGAATCCATGGAATGCCCGTTCGCATTCTTTGAAAAAATCCTTTATTTATATTTTCGGATTTTTTGGAGATTACTCCTACTGTTACTACAATTCCTTCTTTTTTTAGCCATTTTATTCCTTTTCCAGACACTCTAGGATTTGGATCTATTGTTGATATTACTACTCTAGAAACACCAGATTTTATTAGTTCGATACAGCAAGGAGGAGTTTTTCCAATATGACTGCACGGTTCTAAAGTGATATATGCTGTAGCTCCTTTTGCCTTTTTTCCTGCTTGTTTCAGAGCATATATTTCTGCGTGTGGTTTTCCAGATTTTTTGTGCCATCCAGTACCTATAATAGTATTGTTTTTAACTATAATACATCCTACATTGGGATTTGGTGATGTAGTTAGAATGCCTTGTCTTGCTATTTTTATTGCTTTTTTCATGTAAAAGATGTCTTTCATAATAATATATCTTTATAAATATTTTAAAACATATGTAATTTTTATTGCATCTATAATAACTTTTGCATATACAACTTGAATTTATGATATGTTTACAAATTTAATAGTTGTTGATTTTTTGATAAAAATGATCATAGCCTTTGTATAAAAAACGTGTTTTTCTTCCATAATGGAGTACGTTATATCCGTCTTTAATGTGATTGATTTCTCCAATACAATTGTAAGGTATGCCAAGATGATTAATAGTACTGTTTAAGATTTTTACATTTTTTTTTGGTATAGTAAAACAAAGTTCATAATCTTCTCCTGAACTTGTAGCAAAATTCAACCATTTCTTTTTTGTAAAGTTTGTTTTTAGTATTTTAGAAACAGGTAATTTTTCTAAATAAATATTCGCTCCGCATTGACTAGATTTTAAAATTTGTTTTAAATCAGTTAATAATCCATCTGATATATCGATAGCAGAATTGGCAATATCTCTTAATAATTGTCCATGTGTAATTCTTGGAATTGGATGCAAGTGTTTTTTGATCAAAAACTTGAAATCTTTTTTAATATTTTTTAATTTATTTTTTAATAAAAATAGTCCAGCTGCGCTATCTCCTAAAGTACCAGTGACATATATTAAATCTCCAATTTTTGCCCCTTTTCTTAACAAAGCTCGATTTTTTGGAACGAGTCCATAAACGCTTACTGTGATGCTTAATGGGCCTTTAGCAACATTTCCACCAATTAATTTCATATCATAAGTACGTAATGTGTTAAATAAGCTTTGACTAAAGTATTTTATCCAACGTATATTAATTTGGGGAAGGTTAAGTGATAATGTGATCCATTTTGGTTTTGATCCCATAGCTGCAAGATCACTAAGATTTATCGCAATAATTTTATATCCTAGATCAGTAGGATGAGTATTTTTATAGAAATGAATTCCTTCTATTAACGTATCAGTACTAATTGCAAGAGTATCATTTTTAGGTATTGTTATTAGTGCACAATCGTCACCAATATCTTGGATAACGTTTGCATCAATTTTTTTAAGCGTGTTACAAAAATAATTTTGTATTATTTGGAATTCATTTAAGTTCATATAGATTTTTTATTTTATAATATACTTATATTATTTGAGGACATGTATTTTAATTATTTAAGTATATTGAAAATTTTAGTAATTAAGAATTATATTTTAATTACTGTTAATTGCATGAATGATATTGATCATTTCTAATATTACTAGGGCTGATTCTGATCCTTTATTTCCTATTTTTGTACCTGAACGCTCTATAGCTTGTTCTATGTTATCAGCTACAATAACTCCAAAAGAAATAGGAATTTTATATTGAATACTAATTTCAGAAATTCTCGCATTAATTTCGTTTGATAAAAGCGAAAAGTGAGTAGTACTACCTTTAATAATTGTTCCTAATGTAATAATAGCATCATATTGTTTTTTGTTAGCTATAATATTGGTCACAATAGGTATTTCAAATGCTCCAGGGACATATATAACTGTTATATTTTCATTTTTTACTTGC
The DNA here is from genome assembly GCA_039830015.1 of Buchnera aphidicola (Meitanaphis elongallis). Taxonomy (NCBI): domain Bacteria; kingdom Pseudomonadati; phylum Pseudomonadota; class Gammaproteobacteria; order Enterobacterales; family Erwiniaceae; genus Buchnera; species Buchnera aphidicola. The sequence goes on along the minus strand of CP140033.1, from coordinate 485,653 downwards.
CCAATGCGTTGAAGAATATCTAATGCTCCATTTAATAAGTGTTGATTAATAAAATAATTAAATCTACTTATAATTATAGCGATTTTTGCAGTTTTTGCTAAAGTGATTTCTTTTATAATTTTCATATTTTGATTTTGTATGTAATAGTTATATTATTTTGTAGTTTTAATTATAGAATTGTTTATTTTAAGATCCAGATGTATCCATAGTGGTTGTAAAATCCAGCCATAATTCCGGATTTTTCTCCAATTCCTTGGTAAAGATCTAGTTTTTGTCCTTTAATTGATCCACCTACGTCTAGTGCTACTAAAAGTCTAGTTTCATATGCATTAGTAAATTTTCCAATTTTATTTAGTATAGGAATTTTCGCCAATACAATGCTTCCTGGTTTAATTATATTTTTATCTGCAGCTATAGATGTTTTTGCAATTAAGGGAATAGAATTTGCTCCACAAATTAATTTATACTTCATTGGCTTAAAAAATACAAATGAATTATTATTTTCCAGTAATTTTTTGACTTCTAGTTGTGTATGTCGTTTGCTCCAATTTTTAATAGCTTGCATAGACATGTTTTCTTTTTTTATATCTCCATGGTTGATTAAGATTTTTCCGATGCTTGTATAGGGCCATCCATTTTCTCCTGCGTATTTAAATACAACTAAAGGTTTATGTGTGCCATAATTGATAATTCCACTACCTTGGATATCCATAATGAAATTATCAATAAGAGAATTACTATATGCTATGATATATTTTTTTTGTAACATGCCATTGTATATTTCTTTCCTACTAGGCAAACGTTTGCGTTTACTTAAATAGTCAGGAACAGTATAAATTGGATATCGAAATTCTTTTTCTAATTTTTTTCTAGCATGTATTATTGGTGTGTAGTAACTTGTAATTTTTATATTTCCATAATGGTTTAAATTTTTTAATCTATGTAAATGTATTCCAAACAATTTTAGTTTTGTAATGTTTCCGTCAGATTTTAACCAAACGTTAATTGATTGATATAATTTTTTATTTTTTTTATATAATTTTGGAGAAAATTGTTTTATTTTTTTTATTTGTATTAGCAGATCTTTTTTATTGACAATTTTATTATTGATATTAAGGAGTGAATACTTATTTAATAATTCATTGTTACTATTGTTTTTAGTATCTACATCATATGAAATTTCAAAATTATTTTTTTTAGACGAGCAGAAACTTAATATAGCAAGTAGTAATATTGTTACAAGTTTATTATTCATATCTTATTTTATTTAAAATTTAATTTGAAAAAAAGGTTGCATCTTTGTTATAATGGAGTATAGTTTTAAATATAAGACGCGGGATGGAGCAGTTCGGTAGCTCGTCGGGCTCATAACCCGAAGGTCGTCGGTTCAAATCCGGCTCCCGCAAGTTTATACTATTTAAATTTTTATTTATTGCGTTAAATTTTTTATTTTTCAGTTCATATTTTATCACATAAATTTTCAAAAAGTGTATATATTTTAACGTGTGTAGGTACATGTACGTTGTGATAAACCACTATATCTTATAGTTTTGTTTTTCGTTGCTTTTATAAACGTTTTTTTATTGCTATATATAGTTATTTTGGTTGTTGCTCTAGTAACTGCTGTGTAAATGAGTTCTTTAGTCAAAGCTCTTGAATAAATATTAGGTAATACTAAAATAGTATGAGAGAATTCTGATCCTTGAGATTTATGTATAGTCATAGCCCAATTTGTTTGAAATTTTGGTAGTAAATTAATTGGTATGGATTTTGTCTTTTTTTTGTTTTTTTCAAGAAAGAACGCTTTTAATTTTTTTTTATCGTCATACATAATAATTCCTGCATCTCCATTGTATAGTTTTATATTATAGTCGTTTTTTAAAATTAGTATGGGTTGTCCAAAATATATGGTTTGTTTATTAACGACTACTAAGTTGATTAATCCTTGTTTTTTCATTTCGTTTTCTAATGTTGAGTTTAGTTCTTTTACTCCAAACTTCCCATTTTTTAATGCGCATATGATTCTGTGATTGTTAAAAATTGACATTATATTTAGAGGAATTGTTTTTTTTAAATTTATCCAATAGTTTGTGTAATTTTTAATTAGATTTGAAATCATTTGTTTGTAGTCTCGATTTGTTTTCAAAGAAAAAAATTTGATGTTTTTATAACTATTACGAAATAGTTTTTTAAAATCGTTAAATTTATTTTTTTTGATTTCGATAGATAGTTTAGAAATACTAGATTGAGTTGTATAGCGATAATTTTTTTTTAGGATACATATCTTGTCATTGATATTAGAAAATTTATAATTTTTTATATTTTTAATATTGAAAATATTGAAGAAATTAATTTTTTTTATTATAGATTGACTGTATCCTTTACGATGATAACTATATACATCTTTTAAAATACATCCACAATGTATTGAAGGTAATTGATTGTGATCACCTAAAAATATAATTTTTGTTTTATCTGATATATTATCAATTAGTTTTTCCATAATAAAAATATCAATCATAGATGATTCGTCTATAATTAGTAAATCTATATCTACAAGGTGATCTATTGTTTTAAAATTTATATTGTTGTTTAGATTAATTTTTAAAAGACGATGCAAAGTAACTGCTGGTTTTATTACTATGTTATATTTTTCATACAAATGTTTGAAATTTGATATAGATTGTTGGATAGACTTGGTTAAATTATTAGCAGCTTTTCCTGTAGGAGCTGATAACTGAATGTTTAACCTTTTATTAGATAAAATAGAAATAGCAAGTAGTATTTTAGATACTATTGTAGTTTTTCCTGTTCCTGGACTTCCTAATACAAATGTTACTTTATTAATGATTGATAAAATTATTGCAACTTTTTGTAGATTTTCAGTATTTCTACATAGTAAAGGAGAAATTTTTTGTTTAATTTTAGTTATATCGTATGTGTCATAATTTTGCGGTTGTGATATAAAATAGAATATTTTTTTTTCTGCTTTCCACGCTCTATTAAGATATATCTTTTTATTTATTAAAATTAAAGGAGTAGAATAAGATTCTGTATTAATTATTTTTTTTACTAACAACTTTGACCTTAAGCATTTTGACAGTTCTGTTATTTTCCACATTTTATCAATTAATTTTTTATTTTCTTTAGAATAAAATATTTTTTTGTGTTCTAAAATTGAAATAGGAAGACATGTGTGTCCCATTCGGGTGGCATAACTAATGCATACGGCTAGCAGCATCATTGTTTTTGGTGATTGATTTTGGGTAATAGAAATAGAAAAGTAGAAATCTGATAAAGTGATGATTTTTTTTACGATAGCTTGTTCTAATAAAAGTATAATATTCATTTTTCTCTCATACAATTTATTTAAAGATGTTATTTAATTTCTTTATTGCATGTAATGTAGGCAATGTAAAAAATAATCCTTGTTTCGGGTAGTTAGTGTCTCTAGCTCTTAAAAATAGAATGTAAATTCCTCCAAAATGTTTATGAAAAGAATAATCTTTAATGCGTTGTTTTAGATATCTATGTAGTGCAATACAATATAATTGATATTGTATGTTGTAGTGATGCATAGTTATTGCATTATATATTGCTTGTGTTGAGTAGTTAGAACTTAAATTACCTAACCAATCAGACTTATAATCTACTAAATAGTATTTTTTGTTCCATTTAAATACTAGATCTATTGATCCTGTAAGTATTCCTTTTATAGGGTTAAAGAATATTTTGCATAATGACGTTACAGTTGGATTGAATATATGAAGAGTTTCATTTAATTTTTTATCTGTTAGTTGATTTTTTATAGGTAAAAAAAATTCTAGTTCTTTTATATAATTTTTTGGATTTAGTTGAGATAGTATAAGATCATATTGATTGAGTGGTGTGTTTAAAATCATGTAAATCCATTTTTCTAGTTCTTTGGTCCAATTTTTGTCGAAATTATTTTTGACAAGTTGATTGGATATCCAGTTTATATTTATATTTTTGTGAAAATTAATATTTTTTAAAACATTGTGGATAAATATTCCAAAAGTTTTTCCTCTTGGAAAGGTGTATGGAGTTATAAGTTTAATGGGGTATGTACAATATGTATTTTTATTTTCATTAATTGAAGTATTATAATGTTTTTGTAATGATTTTAATGAATTACAGTTTTTTTTTATTTTGGAGTAGCTAGTTATTTCGTAGTTATATTCTAATTTTCTTGTTAATTTATGACTTTCTAATTTTATGTGTTTTTTATTATTTTGTTCATTTTTAATATTTGTTTTAGGTATTTCAGAAGATACTTTTATACTGTTTTCATTACTCATATTTGAGAGTATTGCATGTAATTGTTGATAATTACATTTTTTTCCTGATTGGATAATGTATCCTAGAGCATTTTTATGAATATTAGAACAGTTATTTGTTTTTTTTCTTACGTTGTTGTATATAGATGCGATTCCTATACAACAATGAATAACTGCTCTGGTTAGTGCTACATATAAAAGTCGTATATTTTCTGATAATTTATTTTTTTCTATAATATTTAATTTGGAATTATTATTCGTATTTACGTTGTAATACATATTATGAGAAGCTATAAAATAAGGAATCCATACTATTGGATATTCAAGTCCTTTTGATTTGTGAATGGTAGCGATTGTTATATGGTTGTCATCTCGTTTTGATCGTATATAATCCGTATGAGGAATATCATGTTGTTGCATTATTTTATTTTCTAGCCATAATATTAGGATATGCTTTTTTTTGATTTTATTGTATTTTTTTTCTAGTAATTCTCCAAGATGTAAAATGTTTGATACATCAGGAATATATTTTGAAAAGTTGTTTTTTTTATCTTCTGTTTTGTGTTTTGTTAATATTTTGTGAATAACATTTGTAATACTAAAATTTTCCCAGATGGATAGATACTCATAAAATTCGTTTACTAAATTAGACCACAGCGCGTGTTTTTTTGTAAGTAGATCTATATTTTTACTTTTTTTAGCTATAATCGTAGTTGATATAGCACGTTTTAGCGTAAATTCATTCTTAGGATTTAAAATAGCTTGAAAAATCCATAATAGTTCTAATGCTTCTGGACTATGAAATACGCTATTTTTTTGAGAAAGATATGTTGTTTTAATATTTTTTTTATGTAAAGCTTGTTGTATAATGGATGCTTCTTTTTTGTTGTTTACTAATATACATATATCTTTTGGGGTGATATATTGAGTTTGTTTATTATATATAATGACAGCTTGCTCTTTTTTTCCTTTATTTAGCCAGAATAAAATAAAATTTACACAAGAACTAGTAATCCAGTGGTTATAATCATGTTGTTTGATTACTGGTTTTTTACATAATAAAAAACGTATCGCCGGTTGAAATATTTCATCTATTTTAAATGCTATTTGTTTCTTTTTATAAACAGTTTGTATTGGAATGAAATTAATATTAGGGATTAAAAAAGTATTTTTTTTTCTTGAAAATAATAAGTTTATACTTTTTATCATTTCTTTAGAAGATCGCCAATTGATATTTAGCTGATATTTATTTTTTATGTTTTTTTTTGCTTTTATATAAGATGAAATGTTAGCTCCTCTAAAATTGTAAATAGCTTGTTTAGGATCTCCAGCGAAAATGCATAAGTTTTTCTTTGATGTATAAATTTTTTTAAATATTTTATATTGCTGAAAATTTGTATCTTGAAATTCATCAATTAATAATACTGGATATTTTTTCCTGATAATATTTGAAACATTTTCATTTTTTTTAGTTAAAATTTTATATAGAAATGTTACTAAATCATCAAATTCAAATGTTCCTTGTTTTTTTTTTTCTTCTTCAAATTTTTTTTTTATTTTTTTAGTAGCTTCTGTTAGAAATAGAGTTTTTAATGAAAAGTTTGTATTTAAAAATTTTTCTATTATTTTAAAGATTTCATTTTTTGGAATATCTTCGATGGAAACATTTTTAGTTAAATAATTTGTTTTGAAATATTTTAGTTCTTTAGGAATATTAAAGTTTTTTGTATATTTATAAGACCATTCTGTGATGATCTTTATCCACCGAGACAAATTTGATTTGTTATAAGTTCTTTTATTTACTTTAGATTTGTTAATTAATATAGATATTTTTTTATAGTTATTTTTCCATTGATTTTTGAACGTTTCTATTTTTTGGATTAGCTCATTATATAGTTGAATTACATGTAACTTTTTTTTAGAAGATGTACTTTTTCTTATATTAGGTTGTGACATTAGTAATAATACATTATCCAATAAAATATTAGGATTGGGAAAATATTTTACAATAATTTCAGCAATATTTTTTGGTAAACAAGATAAGTATTGATCCCAAAACATACTACTTAGTTGGAGATATAAGTAATGTTTCTTTTTTATTATTTTGTTTTGAAAAAGTATGTTAGAACAAAATTTGTTAATTTGAAGGGATTGATAACAAAATTCGTGTATAGTATAAATTGCTAGTTCATTTATTGTATTTTCTGCTTTGTATAATAGTTGAATTGCTTCGTCTAAATTGTCGATTTGGTTTAATAAATGTTGCAATGTAAGGTTATCTGTTCTTTTTTTTTGACATGCTATTCTAAATTCATAAATATATTTTTGTATTCTATTTTTTAATTCTTCTTTTGAGTGTTTTGTAAATGTTACTACTAAAATTTCTTTTATTGATAACGTTTGGTGAATGTGATTTATTTTTCCAACTCCTAAGATCAATCTAAGATAAAAAATAATTATAGAAAACGTTTTTCCTGTTCCTGCTGATGCTTCAAGTAGTATTTTTCCTGACAAAGGTAAGTTGATTGTATCGTAAGTAGATATTGATGTTATATTTTTCATAAGTATATATCTCTTTTAATTAGATTGCTTTATTATATTAGCTTTTTATCTATTGTTTTGTATGTGTTTTAATATAGGTAGTATCCACTTTTCAGCTATTTTACACATTTTAGATATTTCTTCTTTACTCAAAATAGTAATGATTTTCTTGATGTATAAATCGTTTTTTTCTCCTTTTTTCCAATTGTTTCCTTCCCATGTTGTTAACATATTTTTAATTGATTTCTTAAAACATGTTTTATCTGTAGAAATAGTTTTATTTTTTTTGTCATATATAGTGTTTATCCAGTCAATACCTGAATTTGTAAGTAGTAGAAGCTTGTTCATTCCTTTTGAATACCCGTCTATATATTTTTTTAAGAAGTATATTGCTCTTTTTTTATGTAGTCTCATAAAATTTAAATGTTTATTATTTAATCCAAGTATTGTACTGTTTCCAGTTTTATATATAGAACAATATATCAAATGTTCTAGCCACAAAGAAATGATATCTTTATTTTTTATAATAGTGGGTGTCCAACGTAATAATCCTGTATGATTAATATTTTTTAATGTTCCTCGTAATATATATTCATTAATTTTTAAATAAAACATTTCATCTTTTAGTTTTGTTTTTATTAAATTAATTTTGTTATATAAAGGTTTTATAATAGAAAGTTGATTTTTCCAATATATTTCTCCTAAATTTCCATGTGGTATAATTCCTTTGTATTGATAATATGAAAATAATTGACTAATATTTTTTTGTTTTAATAAAACGTTAATTATATTGTTATTAATTATATAATTGTCAAGTTTTGTAATTAAGAAGTTTTCTTGGTTTAAATTTTTGGTTTTTATCGCATTTAATTTAATATGTAGTCGTTTGTTAAAAAAATATTGAATTGGGTTTTTCCAAAAAGAAATCAATTCAGATATATTAATATCTTTGTATTCAATTTTTTGGAGTGTATTTGTAAAGTGGTTTTTATATATTTTTTTTAACTTAAAGATTTTTGACCATGTTGTATTAAAGTTGTAATAATTAGATTTTTTAATAAAATTGTTGACATTATAGGACTCATTTTCATGAAAATAATATAAATGCGAAAATAATTCATGTTTGTTATTTTTTTGTTCTTTTTTATTTTTGTTAAATATATAAAAATTTTTATAAATGTATGAAAACAATTGATTGATGAGCGAGGATGGTTCATTGATTTTGTTATATTTTTCAGATTCTTTTTGATAACTAATTAACAATATTTTTTGTGCAGATAATAATGTTTCTAAAAATAAATATTCGTACTTATTTTTTTTATGTGGATCACATATTCTAGGATTTTTATATATTAGATTAAAATTGTCAGTATTTTTTTTTTGAAGAGTAAATGTTTCATTCATCCCAAGTATGCAAATTGTTTTAAATGGTATACTTCTTAATATAAATCCATTGCAAAACGTGACTTTTCCAGAAAAAAGATTATATACATTTATTTTTTTTGAAACGTTTTTTAATAGTTCATTTTTTAACAATTTTATAGGAATTTTTTTTTTATAATTTTCTTTTATTCCAGGATCGATTATTTTGTTCCATTGATTTTGAATAAATGTTATTTCTTTCTCCTCTACTGTATTTTTTTCAAAAAAATCGTTTAGTATGTGTTTAAACATTGATTTCCAAGATTTTAATGTTTTGGATATAGATAATTTTTGCTTCCATTTGTGTAATAAAAGTACAAATGTTGTCAATTTACTAAACATTTCATAATGTTTTTCATCTAAATGAGCACAAGGAACGATTTTGTTCCATATTGTGTAATTTTCGTCGTTTATTGCCTTTCCTAGAAATATTCTTTTTTCTCCATGACTTAAAATATATTTTTTATTACTTTTTGGCAAAGTATGTTTTATTGCAGTTCTTTCGGTTCCGAGTTCAATATGAAATTGTTGTATTATTTTAAACAAAACAATTATTTCTTTTTCTTGTATATTAAATTTTTTTAATATGTAAGAACTTTCTAAAAAATTGAAAATATTTTTATTGTTTAGTAGATTGTTAGGAAGATTTAATATTTTTTCAATTATTTTTAGAATGTTTTTTTGATTTTCATAGGATTTAGATACAATATAAAAAGGGATACGATGTTTAACATTAATTGGATTAAATATAGAATGAATAAATGGAATATATAGATTAATATTTTTACTAATTATAAGGATGTCATGAAATAGTATATCGTGATCATTGTTAAGTATATTTAATATGTTATTATGTAACACTTCTATTTCTCTTTTTAATGTAGTACATACATGTATAGAAATAGATTTATCATTGGCATATATTATATTTTTGTTATTTTTTTTTATATCTTTTTTATTATTTGAGTTTATATTAGCATATATTATATTTTTTTGTATTTTTTGCAACAAATATGTTGGTTTCATTATATTAAATAAATTTATTTCTTTTATATTAATCAGGTTTAGTAGTAAAGTGTGTTCAAATCCATATTTTCCCCATAGTAAGACATTTTCAGCATGTTTTTGTTTATCTAGAAAGCGTTCTATAGGTTCTTTGTAGTATGTCGTTGCTTTAAAAAAACATGATATCCTATTTTTAATAATGGTGAGTATACGTTTTTTTAATTTTATTTCATTTAATAGTATTTCTTTTCCATTTCTATATGGTGTTACATAAAAAACATATATTTTACATAATTTGCTTATTTTTTTTAAAATGATTACGTTAGATGGCGTCAAATAATTGTTTCCAAATAAAAAAATTCTAGATGGAAACTTATTTATGTTAATTTTGCTTTTTTTTATATTTTTATATATGAAAAAGAGCAAATCTGCATAGTTCCATATTGATTTATTTTTAGTTTTTATATATTTTATGAGTGTTTTCCATAACAATGCGTATTCATTATGATATAAGGAATGTATTCCAGTTAGACTTTGTGAAGGTTTTTCCCATTTTTTAATTAGATCTGGACGATATAATAAGTATTCTTTAAAATTTTTTGATAAGTAAGATACTATTTCAAATAATTGTGTTTGTGAACTACTTGTATGTATGAAACTAGTTAAACTTTTAATATTTTTAATATTCATCATTGTCCACATTAAATGATATTTTTTAAGTTCTAGTTTAGAATTATAATTAGTGTTCATATGTTTAAATATTTTCCATATGAATTTATTAAATCTTAAAAATGTAATATTGGACATTATTGAATGTTTTTGAGATATAAAGATCTTTATCCAGTGATCTATTACTTCATTTGGAGTAATAAATATTTCGCTTTGTAATGGATTAGATAATGGAATCGTAGTAAAAATAGAGCATGCTTTTTCTATAAGTGCATGAAAATTATGAGATTTATATAATGTAAGCATAATTTTTAATAGGTTGTTATAGTTTAAAGATTTTATTTATTTTTTTTATTTGAATAATGTATTTCAAGTTGAGGATAAGGAATATTAATATTATTTAAGTCTAAGGATTTTTTGAATTGTGCCATTAAATCCCAATATACTATGTTTAATTCATCAGTATTGCTCCAACAACGTACGATAAAATTTAAAGAAGATGGTGCTAATTCGCTTAATCCGATGATAATATCTTGGTCTTTTAATACTCTTGTTTCATTTTCTAAAACATTTTTCAATATTTTTATTACTAAATCAATATCAGAGTTATATGCAACACTAATAATAAATTCATTTCTTCTTATTTTTTCTCTAGAATAGTTAATTATGTTATCTGATATTATTTTTCCGTTAGGCATAACAACAATTTTTCCATCTAGAGTTCGAAGTGTAGTATAAAATATATGAATATTTAAGACTGTTCCAGATATATTTCCTATATTTACATATTCTCCAGTTCTTAGTGGACGTAATATTACTAATAGTACTCCTGCAGCAAAATTAGATAGTGATCCTTGTAAAGCTAATCCAATTGCCATTCCTGCTGCACCTAGTATAGCAATAACTGAAGTAGTTTGAATACCGATGCATCCTAGAGAAGCTATTAATGCGAATGTAATAACTATATATTTTACTAGTGCAGCTAGAAATCCGGAAATAGTAGAATCGATATTTCTAGTAATTAAAACTTTGTTAATGATGTTTGATACTATTTTTGCTGTAAAAAGTCCTACTATAAAAATTATAATAGCAGATATAAGATTAATAGTATAACTTAGTAGGAGTTCTTGATTAAGTATTAACCAACTTCCCGCATGATTAATGTCGTTAACTACGTTCAATTTTTTCATTGTTATGTTCTTTAAAGTATTTTGTTTGATATCAATATAACACTTGTATAATAATGAATATATTTTAAAATATGTGAACAAATTTAGGGAGAATAATGTTATTCTCCTCTAATTTACTTAAAAGATGTATTTGAATAAAATGATTGTTATAAGGTGTTGCAAGAATTTAATGTTTTGAATATTTTTTTTAGGTAACATGATGTTGATAGTTGAGAATAACGTATCCAAGCTCTTGGATCGTAGTACTTTTTATTTGGGTTATCTGTTCCATTAGGATTTCCTAATTGAGATTTTAAATAAATTTTATTTTTTTTATAATATTTTAATATTCCTTTCCAAGTAGCCCATTGAACATCAGTATCAATATTCATTTTTATCACTCCATATTTTATAGATTTTTTAATATCTTTTAGTAAAGATCCTGATCCTCCATGAAAAACAAAATTTAATGGATTAATAGATAAATTGTGTTTTTCTTTAACATAATGTTGTGATTTTTTTAAAATAATAGGTTTCAAATGAATGTTACCTGATTTATATACACCGTGAACGTTTCCAAAGGATGCTGCGATAATAAAACAAGGACTAATCACAGATAACCTTTCATATGCTGTGTTAACATCAATAGGTTTAGTATATAACAAAGAATTGTTCATTTTGGTGTTATCTATTCCATCTTCTTCTCCTCCTGTACATCCTAATTCTATTTCTAACATCATATTGATGCTATTTATTTTTTTTAAATATTTTTCACAGATGTCCAAATTCAGTTTTAATGGTTCATGAGACAAATCTATCATATGAGAAGTAAAAAGAGGTTGGTTGTTTTCCTTAAAATATTGTTTTCCTTTTTTTATTAGTTTATCAATCCATGGTAACATTTCTTTATTACAATGATCGGTGTGTAGAATAACTGGTATTTTATAATATTTTGCCATTAAATGTACATGTTGAGCTCCTGATATAGCACCTAATATTGCTTTTTGATGAAGAACACTAGTTTTTAATCCTTGTCCTGAAATAAATGTTGATCCTCCATAAGAAAATTGTATTATTACTGGACTATTAACTTTTCGTGCTGTTTCTAAAACGATGTTTATAGAGTCAGTTCCTATGCAATTTATTGCAGGAAGTGCAAAACAATTTTTTTTAGCTATATGGAATATTTTTAATGCGTCGTATCCGTTTACTACACCTGGTTTAACAAAATTTAAAATGTTACACATGATTGATGTCCTGTTTAAAAAATTTTAATATAGCTAAAATTATTTTTTATTTGTTGACAAAGCGTTTTAACAATTTTATTATGGGAAACTCTTTGTTTTCTAAAAATTTTAGAAAAGAACCTCCTCCAGTAGATATGTATGAAATTTTATTTTTTATTTTTAACATTTCTATTACGGATAAAGTATCTCCTCCTCCTGCTATAGAAAAAGAATTGCTATCTGCAATAGTTTCTGCTAATATTTTTGTTCCTCTTCTAAAATTTTTGAATTCAAATACTCCTATTGGTCCGTTCCACAAAATTGTTTTAGCTTTTTTCAATATTGGTATCATTCTTTCTATAGTTTTGTCTCCGAAATCCATAATTTCTTCATTTGCATGAATTTTAGAAATTTTTTTAGTAATTCCTATACTATTTTCATTAAATGTAGTACTTACGCGAGAGTCTATTGGTATAAAAATGTTATGATTATCACGTAATAATTTAGCTTGATTAACAAAATTTGGTTCATAAAGAGATTTTCCTACATTATTGTCAATAGCTATAAATGTATTAGCAATACCTCCTCCAACTATTAAAGTTTCTGATATTTTGGACAGTGATTTTAATAAATTAAATTTAGTAGATACTTTTGCGCCTCCAACAATAGTAACTAGAGGTTGAACAGGATTTTCTAGAAGTTTTTTTAACGTAGTTAGTTCATGTTCTAAAAGTAAACCTGAACATGCTATTTTTGAATATTTTGATAGACCATAAGTAGATGATTCATTTCTGTGTAATGAACCGAAAGCATCCATAACGAATATATCACATAAGTTAGCGTATGCTTTAGATAGAGAAACGCTGTTTGTTTTTTCTCCTTGATTGAATCGTACATTTTCTAATAAAGTTAATTCTCCTGGTTTAGTATCTAAACCATTTAAATAATTTTTACAAAAATGTACTTTAATAGTTTTTAACTTTTTTTCTAAGTATTTAAAAATTGGAAATAGTGATAGTTCTTCAGTATATTTTCCTTCTGTTGGGCGACCTAAATGAGAAGCAACAATGACTTTTGCATTTTTTTTTAATGCTAATTCGATTGTTGGTAGTGATGCATCAATTCTAGCGTAAGAAACAATTTTTTTATTTTTAATTGGCACGTTTAAATCTGATCTTATGAGTACTTTTTTGTTTGCAAGATTTAAATTATTGACTTGGATAATTGGCATTTTTTTTCCATAAATAACATTAAGTAAAATTCTAAAAATTAAATTAATCAAAAAGTTATTTTTAGAATTTGAGGTATTATTATGTAATGTAAATTTTGTTTATTATGAATTAATATATATTATTTATATTTTAGATATAAATGAAAAATAAATTTTAACGCATATCTTTTAATTTTATCGAACATTTTAATTATTTATAATAAGTACTGTGGATACAATTAAAAAGTATAGGTTATTTATTTTAATTGTGAACATGTTATAAAATTATAGTTTTAAATATTATTAATGTTTTAGAATTATTAAATATTTCAAAGCATATAATTTTTATTGTTAATATAAAATTAAAAATTATGTTTTATGTCTAATTTTTTTGTTTGTACTATTGTTTAAATTTGGAACCAAGATTTTATACCATCTAGAAACATTTGAGTAGATAACATAATTAGAATGAGTCCCATTAATCTTTCTAATGCATCAACTCCTTTAGAACCAAACAAACGTAGAAATACATTTGATAATAACAGAATTATTACTGTAAAAGTCCATGCTATTAAAAGCGATCCAGTTAGATACATTATTTTGTTTAAATATTCATGTGATAATAGTATTAGTGTAGCTAAAAGAGATGGACCTGCTACTAAAGGAATTGCTAAAGGTACTAAAAAAGGTTCTCCATTAATGCATGGTGGTATACTGTTGTCATAGTGATGAGATGGAAAAATCATTTTAATTGCTATCAAAAATAAAATTATTCCACCTGATATAGAAACTGTTTCAGTTTTTAGATTTAAAAAAGTAAGAATGTTTTCTCCTGCAAAGAGAAATAATAACATTATTAATAAAGCTACTATCATTTCTCGTAATAGTACAATACGTCGACGTTTTGGTTCTAAATTTTTTAATATAGACATGAATATAGGAAGATTTCCCAATGGATCCATAATTAAAATTAATAAAATAGTTGAAGAAATCATTTCGTTCATAATTCACTCTTATTAAAAATATTTTAATAGATTAAATAGTGTAAATAAGTTGTATTAGTAAGAAATATTAATTATACATGTTTTTGTGTAATTTTAAAAAGATATAATACAATGTTAAAATAAAATATTTGAATTAAAACATATATCTTGGTAGGAGTTGAGTTTTCTCTGAAAAAATAAATTTGTTTATAATGAAATAGGAATATTAAAATATTAATTGTAGTATGAGAAAAGAATATATGTATCTGATTTTTATGTTATTTAAATCAGATAATGTTGTGTTTTATAAAGCGTTAAAGTAGGATTTTATCTTTGTATAGTAAATAATGTTACTAGTTTTGTAATTAATTAGTTTTAAATTTTGACAAGTTGTTATTTGCAATGTTGTATCATTGAGTGAAATAAATAATGAAAAAATCTGTAGGTTTCATTGGATGGAGAGGTATGGTTGGATCGGTGTTAATGCAACGTATGAAAGAAGAAAATGATTTATGTTGTTTTCGTCCGATTTTTTTTTCTACCTCTCAGATTAATCATAAAGGTCCTATTATTGATGGAAAATATTATGGTAATTTGCAAAACGCTTATGATTTAGATGTATTAAAAGAATTAGACATTATTGTTACGTGTCAAGGTAGTGAATACACTAACAATATGTATTATAAATTAAGAAAAAGTGGTTGGAAGGGATATTGGATAGATGCTGCTTCGTGTCTTAGAATGGAAAATGAAGCAGTCATTGTATTAGATCCAGTAAATTTATCAATTATTAATAAATCTATTGATAATAATGTTAAGACCTTTGTAGGTGGAAATTGTACTGTTAGTTTAATGTTAATGTCTTTAGGAGGATTGTTTTTTCATAGTTTAGTAGATTGGATGACTGTTTCTACTTATCAAGCGGCTTCTGGAAGTGGGGCATCGCACATGATTGAATTGTTAAAACAAATGAATTTTATTTGTAAAGGAGTAAGAAACGATATAGAAAATCCTGCTAAATCTATTTTAAGCATAGAAAAGAAAATTAACGAAATTAGTTTATGTGAAGATTTTCCAGTTAATAATTTTCGTGTTCCATTAGCTGGTAGTCTTATTCCTTGGATTGACGTTAAAGCTAAATATGGGCAAAGTAAAGAAGAATGGAAAATTCAAGCTGAAGCCAATAAAATATTATCGTCTAAAAAAGATATTTTGATGGATGGTTTATGTGTTCGAATAGGATCTTTGAGATGTCATAGTCAGTCGTTCATGATTAAGTTGAAGAAGGATATTTCTTTATCAGAAATCGAATGTATTATATCTCAACATAATAGTTGGGTAAAAGTAATTCCAAATGAGATTGATACTACTATTAAGCATTTAACGCCATGTGCAGTAACTGGAACTTTGAGTACTCCTGTAGGAAGAATAAGAAAATTAAATATTGGACGAAAATATATATCTGCATTTACTGTGGGAGACCAACTATTGTGGGGTGCTTCAGAACCATTACGACGTATGTTAAAATTGTTAATTACATATAATTAAAGTGTTATTTTTTTATTTTTTAGTTAAATTTATAAATTTTAATATTTTCTATGGTCATGCTAACAATTATTAAGTATATAATTAATAATTGTTAGTTTTATCTTGATATTTAATCGTAAATTTTTGTTAAGTCATTTTAAATATTTTTTAATGCTTTTATAAAGGTTTATCATTATATGAATATATTATAATTTGTTTTTATAAATATATGAGGAAACATTTCCTTTTTTGATTAAAAATTGGTAAGGTAATTTATTGATGATCAGTTTTAATAATATATGTTTCATGAATCGACAAAAATTTGGAATGTCTCTTATGGTGGATGGATCATCTGCGAGTATTAATAAGATATTTCCAGTTTTAATTTCTCTGATTTTTTTTCGTAACAGCATAATAGGATCAGGACAACGTAAAGTTCTTAAATCTAACAATTGATAGTTTTTGTCTTGTTTAATGCTCATTGTTTGTGACATATTATTATATTTTAATATAATTGTTTTAAACGAATGTATTAAATGTATAACTTATATTTTTTAATATATTTGATTACAGAAGTAGGTAATAAATTTAAACAGGAAAAGTTATTTTTTAAAAATGTTCTAATTTTTGTAGAAGAAACATTAATGTGAGGTGTATTGGAAAAAAAAATGTATCCGGAAGGATGATTATGTAAAAAAAAATAATGTTTTGTAATATTTTCTTCAATCCAATTTTTTAATATTTTGTTGTTTATATATAATTTATACATAGAACGTTGTAATATTATTAAGTGACACCATTTTAGTAATTCTTTCCATTTATACCATTTATCCAAATGTATCAGATTATCTAATCCTATAATAAATCCTAATGATCTCTTATTTCCTATTTCTTTTCTTAGTTGTTTTAATGTGTTTATAGTATAAGGTATTTTTTTTTTATTTCAAGGTAATTTATTTGAAATAATGGTTTATCTTTTATTGCTAATTTTATCATATTAATTTTATGTTTTATTAAAATATTCGATGGTCTATATAGGTTGGTGTAATTAGGTAATAGTATAATTTTTTCTAAAAAGATTTTTTTTGCTAGTGCTTCTGACGTAATAATATGACCATAATGAATAGGATTAAATGTACCACCTAGAACAGCATATAATGAATTCATTGTTTTTTCCATTGAATTATAATTTTTTGATTTTTTAATTTATGATGTAAGGTAAAATTTTTAGTTGATTCCACATAGATTTTTCATGTCTTTTTTTTATATTAATTTCTATTTTTTTTAATAATTTAATTGATTTGTATATTTTTTCAAAACTGATACGATTTGAAAAGCTTACTAGTAATGATGTTCTATTTTTATGAACTTTTTGTTTTTCGAAGATGTAATTTATGTTATTTGATTTTTTGCGTTGTATCATTAATATTGTTATTAAATTGTGTTGTAAGCATCTCATTAATGCTATTTGATTATAATTGTTTATGCAAAAAGTATTTAGTATTCTCTGAGTTTTGTTGAAGTTACCAGAGAACATTGCATCAATCCAGTTTTCTGGTGTAAAAATAGCTTTATCGCTAATAATTTTTTGGATTTTTTTAACTGTTATTAAATTTTTTGGCCAAATCAGCGTTAGAATATTTAATATGTTGTATAAAGACAACGTATTTTTTTCATAGAATTGAAGAAGCAAGTTTTTTGCATGTTCGTGAATGTTTATTTTTAGATAGTTTATTCTGTTTTTTACCCAAACATTTAACGTTTTCGTATTAAGTGTGTAACAATATACGATTGTGCCATGTAATTTAAATATGTTAAGCCATATAGTTTGTTCTGTTTTTTCTTGCGTTTTTTTATAAATAATTAGGAGTAAATTAGGATTGATAAAAGTAGATAGATAAGACAATTGTTTTTGAGTTGCTTTAGTAAGTGTTTGTCTAGACAGATTTAGTATAACAATTTTTTTTTTGAAAAAAAATTGTTTAGCATAAAAATCGAAGATAATTTTTTAATGTCAATATCATATTTTATTGTTTTGATTAAACATTGAGAAAATCCATATTTTTTGGCTTTAGAAAATATAATTTTTTTGCTTTCTTGAATAAAAAAATTGTTGTTTCCAATAAGAATGTAATAAGGGCTTAAGTCCTTAAAAAAAATAGGGAATAATTGTTCTGTACGGATAATGTTCATAAATATAGTTTTAAATATTAATATAATAACATAATTTATAGGGAATCATTAATTTAAATCTTTAATTTTTTTGTTAACTAATAACTAAATTTATCAATTTATTTGGGATATATATTATTTTTTCAATTGTGCGTTTATTAGTATATTTAAATATTTTTGGTTCTATTAATATTTTTTTCAATATATCTTTTTTAGAACATGGTCGAGATATTTTAATTTTATGGCGAAGTTTTCCATTTATTTGAATTAATATTAAGTATAAAGTTTCGTTTACTTCAAAGTTGTTTTCAATCGTTGGCCATGAAATATTATTTATATCGTTCTTATTTTTTAATAAGTTTTGTAGTAAGACGTGACTAAAATGCGGTGTGAAAGGGTATAGGATTTTTAAAATAGATACTAAAGAATCTTGAATCAATTTTGAATCGTTGTTTTCATTTACAGAAAATTTAAAAAGTTCATTAGTGAGTTTCATTGTTGTAGCAATAGCTGTGTTAAATGATTGTTTGATTTTAATATCTTGTTCTACTATTTTTATGGTTTTACACAATAACAAGTACAACTTTTTTTGGTGATCATTGAGATTGTTGTAGTTTAATGGTACGTCTGAATGTTTATATTGTTTAATATGATTGTAACAAAATGTCCATAGTTTTTTTAAAAACCGATGCATTCCTTTTACTCCAGGTTCTTTCCATGCTAATGACATTTCTATTGGAGCTGCAAACATAATAAATAATCTTACTGTGTCTGCACCATATTTACTGATCATTATTTCTGGTTCTACCCCGTTTTTTTTTGATTTAGACATTTTAATCATACCTTCATGAAATATTTTTTTTTCGTTATATATAAAATTTTTTCTAATTTTTCCATGAGTATCGTATTTAATATTAGTAGACGGAACATTAATCCATTGTTGATGTCCATTATGATCGAAATAATAAAAAGCATCTGATAACACCATGCCTTGGCACAGTAGTTTTTTTACCGGTTCGTCTGATTTAACTAGTCCAAAATCTCTTAATAGTTTGTGAAAAAACCTAAAGTATATTAAGTGCATTGTGGCATGTTCTATTCCTCCAATGTACAAATCTATAGGCAACCAATAGTCAGCAGAATGTTTGTCTATCATTCCTTGATCAAATTGCGCACAAGTATATCTAGCGTAATACCATGATGATTCTACAAACGTATCTAATGTGTCAGATTCACATTTTGCTAGTTTTCCATTAATATATATTATTTTTTCTTTAACTGAATGCATAATATTTTTTTTAGTATGTATATTATGAGTTTTATGAGATAATGTTAGTGGGAGATGTGTTTCTGGTATGGGAACAATACTATTGTCTTCTAGAGTTGCCATCGGGATAGGGACTCCCCAACTACGTTGCCTTGATACTCCCCAATCTTGTAATTTATAATATGTTTTTTTTTTGCCTATTTTTTTGTTTTCTAACTCTGATATTATAGTTACATTTGCTTCTGTAGTGTGTAAATTGTTGTATTTTCCAGAATTATATAGTTTTCCTGGTTGTGTCATAGCAATATTTTTTATTTTTGGAATTTTATCGTCTTTTTGGAGTATTACTGGTATAACTTTTAAATTTTGAATTAGAGAAAAATTAAGATCATCTTGATTATGCGCGGGTATACCGAATATTGCTTTAGTTGTATGTTCTGATAGTACATAATTAGCTATCCATATAGGTATTTTTTTTTTAGTTAATGGATGGAAAGCGAATTTTCCGGTGTTAATACCTTTGTATTTATCGCAATTGTTATTGTTTGGATTAAAATAAGATATATTTTTAATAAATAAATAAATGTTTTTATTAGTATGTGACATTTTTTGGGCAAGTTTATGCAAAGGAGAAATGGCAATGTATGTTGCTCCCATTAACATTTCAGGTTTAGATATAAAGATACTTAACATTTCTGATGTATGAAATAGCTTTAGGTATATCTTGATTCCATATAAGCGCCCAATCCAATTTGATTGCATTTTTTTAACTTGGTTTGGCCATTCAGATAATTTTTTTAATCCATTCAATAATTCTTCAGCATAATTAGTGATTTTAATAAACCATTGAGAAATATTTTTTTTAATAATTTTAGTATTGCAACGCCAACATAAACCGTTAATAGTTTGTTCGTTTGCTAGAACTGTTTGATCGGTTTCACACCAATTTACCCAAGATTTTTTTTTATAAACTAATTTTTTTTTATACAACTCTATAAAAAACCATTGTTCCCATTTATAGTATTTAGGTTCACAAGTTGTAATTTCCCTTGCCCAATCATAACTAAACCCTAATGATTGTAATTGTTTTTTCATATATTTTATATTTTTATTAGTCCATTTGGAAGGATCTATATTGTTTTGTATAGCAGCTATTTCTGCAGGTAATCCAAATGCATCCCATCCTATGGGGTGTAGTACATTTTTTCCAATCATACGTTGGTATCGTGCTATAACATCGCCAATAGTGTAATTTCTAACATGACCCATATGTAGTTTTCCAGAAGGATATGGAATCATGGAGAGACAATAATATTTTTTTTTATTTACATTTTTAGTTACTGAAAATGAGTTTTTTTCTTTCCATATTTTTTGAACATTTTGTTCTATTTCTTGAGGTATGTATTGTTTTTTCATTTTTTTATTTTTAATTCAAACTATGGAGTGAGTAATATGGTATCGTTTTTTGATACAGATCGACTTTTATCTTGGTATAAAATATAATGTTTATAACAAGTGCATTGTGCTTTTCAAAATGGTTTAGATTATAAATTATAAAATGTTACATTGTTTGTTGTTCATGGTTAATTATCATATTATTATTGCAATGAAATACATGAACAAATAATTTTTTTATTTACTAAAAGTTTTTCTATTTGATATACTTAAAGCTTTGTTTTGATTTGATAAAATTTTCATGTTTAGACATGATTTAAAATACATGATAAATAAATAAGCGTATTTCAATGTAACTAATTATTTTTTATTAAAGAAGAGTTTTGTAATAAATTAATATAAATAAAAGTAAAATTTTTTAATTTTTGGTTTAATATTAACATCAAGATATTTAGTATATACTTCTAATATTATAGTTTAATGTTTGAAGAATGTAAATTGACATTATAGTAATTTTGTTATTTTAAATTTATTTTAGTACGTAAATTTTTTAGGTAGAAACTTGATAGGAAGTTAATATTATAAAATAGTCAAAATAAGCATAAACGTTTGTATAGTGGAAATTTTTGTATATATTTAGTAAAATAGTTATATTTTAATAATTAATATTTTTATAATATGATTTTAGATAGGTAATATTAACTTTCAATAACTTTTAATTTAATAAATATGATGTTTTCCAAGATAATATTCAGTTTTAATACAATATAAAACTAAATAATTTTATAAAGATTAAAAAGTATTTTAAGATGAAATTTAATACTTGTTATTTTATATAAAATTTATTAGTTATTTATGATATTGTTGGTAACTTTTCCAGTTTAGGGATAGTAACTTGTAATTGTATAATTCTCCTATTGTCAGCGATATTTACTTTAAATATATATTTATCCAGATTTACTAATTCACCTTGCGCAGGAAGATGTCCAATTTGTTTCATAATTAGTCCCCCGATAGTATCTACTTCTTCATCACTAAAATTAGTTTTAAAAATATCATTAAATTCTTTTATAGAAGTAAAAGATTTCACTATAAAAGTATGTTTATTTAGTTGTCGAATATTTAGTTCGCTTTCATCATATTCGTCATCAATGTTTCCTACAATTAATTCTAATATGTCTTCAATGGTTACCAATCCAGAAACAGCTCCAAACTCGTCTATTACAATTGCCATGTGGTTTTTTTTTAATTGAAATTCTTTTAACATGCAATCTACGTGTTTGCTTTCAGGAACAACAACAGCTGGACGCAATATATTATGTATGCAAAAAGTATTTGATTTGCTTGTTATGAAAGGTAAAAGATCCTTTGCCATTAAAAATCCTTCAACATAATTTTCATTATAGTTCATGACAGGAAATCGTGAATGAGCAGATTTAATAATTATATCTAAACATTTTTGTAGTGAATAAGCTGATTTTAGAGTTATCATTTGTGTACGAGGAATCATGATATCACGAATTTTTTGTTGTGTTATGTCAATAACTCCTTCTAGCATGTCACAAGTTTCTTGATCTATTAGTTTATTATTTTTTGAATATCGTATTAATTTCAATAATTCTTCTTTACTTTTTGGTTCTTCATGAAATATTTGGTTTAGTAAAATAGAAAAGAAGTTTTTTTTATTATTTTTAGTATTGCATTGTGAATGATTATCACTCATGGTTTATTAATATAAATCGTATATGTTAATTTAAGTTAGTATGTTGATGAATTTTTAAAATTTTTATGGGAAATTTATATTGTATATGGATTATTATGTCCTAAAGCCAACATGATTTTTATTTCCATTTCTTTCATTTTTTTAAAATCATAATAATTTTTATGATCATATCCCAACAAATGTAATGTACCATGTATTACTATATGTGCCCAATGTGATTCTATTTTTTTTTTATTTTTTTTTGCCTCTTCTTTTATGATATCACCGCAAATAACTAAATCTCCAATAAAAGAGGATTTAATTATTTTATGTATAGTAGACGGAAAAGATAATATGTTTGTAGTTTTATTTTTATATCTATATTTTTTATTTAAGAATTTTATTTCTGATTTTTTTACAATTCTTATTGTGATCTCAAAATTGGATTGTGTTTTTTTAAAACAAGCTTTTATCCATTTAAGATATTGTAATTTTTTTGGAAAATATGATTTTTTAGAACATGCTATTTGTAGATTAATAATAATTGACGTCATTAAAGTATGTAATATACGTTTTAAAAGTATATTATGTTTGATTTAGAATAAGATCAATGTTTTGTTTTTTATTTTACCAAATTTTGTTAATATCTACTATTTATTTAAGATCTTTTTATAATTATTTTTAAAATATATCATATTTTCTAATGTTATTATAATTAAGATTTTATTTCATATTTATTCGTTAAATTTTTTAGAATAATGACCTCTAAGAGAATTAGAGTTAATTTTTATAATTTTTAAATTTACGAATTGTCCTATCATATTAGGATTTCCTTCAAAATTAACAACGCGATTGTTTTCTGTGCGTCCTGACAATTCCATAGGATTTTTGCGAGATGGTCCTTCTACTAGTACTGATTGTATGCTGTCTAGCATTTTTTTATTCCATGATTGTGTATTTTTTCTAATAAGTTTTTGAAGTGTATAAAGTCTTTGTTTCTTTGTTTCTAAAGAAAGACAATCTAATAATTTTGATGCTGGTGTTCCTGGACGAGAAGAATAAATAAAACTGAAACTCATATCAAAATTTATTTCTTTAATTAATTTTAATGTTTGTTCAAAATCTTCTTGTGTTTCTCCTGGAAAACCAACAATAAAATCTGAGCTAATTTGAATATTTGGTCGATTTTTGACTATTTTAGCAATAATATTTTTATACTTTTTAATGTTATAGGTTCTTTTCATTAGCTTTAAAATACGATCAGATCCACTTTGTACAGGTAGATGTAGAAAACTAACTACTTTTTTTGTATCTAAATAAACATCTATAATATCGTCATTAAATTCAATAGGATGACTTGTTGTAAATCTAATTCTATCAATTCCATCTATTGATGCAACCAATCTTAACAATTCTGAAAACGTACAGATTTCCCCATTAAATTTTTTTCCTCTATATGCATTGACATTTTGTCCTAATAAGTTAACTTCTCGTACTCCTTTGTGAGCTAACATAGAAATTTCTAGTAAAATATCATCAACTGGACGACTAACTTCATGACCTCTAGTATAAGGTACAATACAAAACGAACAAAATTTATTGCATCCTTCTATTATAGTTATATATGCTGTTACTCCTGGAAATTTAGGATATTCAATGAAATCGAATTTTTCAATTAAAGTAAATTCGATGTCAATTATAAATCGATTAAATTTTTTTACTTCTTCTATCATATTTGGTAATCTGTGCAATGTTTGTGTTCCAAATATAATATCGATATAATTTGCACGTTTATAAATTTCTTTTCCTTCTTGTGTTGCTACACAACCACCTACCGCAATAATTATTTTGGGGTTTTTTGCTTTTAATTTTTTCCATCTTCCTAGTTGATGAAAAAGCTTCTCTTGTGCTTTTTCTCTGATAGAACAGGTGTTTAGAATTAAAATATCAGCTAATTCTGGTTTATGAATTTCTGTACATTGATATTTTTTTTGCAATAATTGAGTTATCATAGATGAGTCGTATTCGTTCATCTGGCAACCCCAGGTTTTTATGTATATGTTATATTTGATCATAATATTTTTATTTTATAGCAGTGAGTGTATGGAATAGATATCATATAAATGATTGTATGATATTAGTAATAATCAAAATTAATAAGTACAACTGTTATTAGTTAATGTGCATTAAAGTATTTTTCATAGAGAGAATGACATATTTTATGACTGTATATATAAATTACTATTGATATTATTTTTAATACGTATTTTATTATGTTTTTTGGTTTCTATTTTTAATACTGCTTGTATCCATTTTATTTTTTTATTGATTTTTGCGACAGCTAAAACATGTCCAATTCGGTACCATTTATTTTTATTTTCAGATTCTATGATTTCTCCTATATGTATAGTTTGGTCAGATGTCGCGATTAACCAATACAGATTGTATTGATTGAGTTTTTTAAAATGTATTTTGGCGATTGTTTCTTGACCATAATAACATCCTTTTTTGAAATCTAAACCATCAAGATTTTCTAAATTTAGCGACTGTGGAAAAAATTTTCCACTCATTTTTTTATCAATAATAGGATGCTTAGAAGAAATATCTAAAGCTAACCACATATTACTGTTATTTATTGTTTTTGTTAATGTCAGTAATTTTTGTAAAGTAAAATCAACATTTTTTATGATAAGCAGGAATCTTTCACATGGATCATTAAACCATAATATAATTGTATTATTTTGGCGATATATAGGAAAATTTTTGTTAGGAATAATACTAAAATATTGTTTTAGTTTTTCTTTTGCTCTTTTTCCAGTAATTCCCAATAGTTTTATTTTGGTTTCATTAAATATGTTTATGTTAGAGAAAATAGAATATTTTTTTAGTTCCTTAATTTGATGGTGAGCAACACTTTTTCTTTGAAGATACATATAATTATTTTCTTTGAATTTAAAGAGTCTTAAACTACTCCATACTTTTCCATTAACATTACAATGTGCGCATAGTCTATGATTGTCTTCTTTTAGTTCATTTATGTTAATAGTTATCTGATTTTGTAGGTAATTTTTACTGTCACTTCCTATTATTGTTGTTAATTTCCAATCATCTAAAGTCATAAGTATTATGTCTTTTTTAAATAAATATAATAGATCTTCATGTGTTGTTTTTAACGTTATCATACAATTTTCTTAATATTATAATTGGTGATAGTGTGTTTTATAAGTTTAAGATTAATATATTTTGTATTATCTCATTTTGTAGGGAAGTAATATAATATATTAGATTTAATAAATATTTGAGGTATATTTTAGTTTTTGGATTAGTTTTAATTTAAATATTATATATACGAATATTTTTTATTTTAAATAATTCACGAAATAGTTTTTATAAATGAATATAGTTTGTTTGTTAAAGCATAAAGATTTAAAAAACATAATCAGGAGATAATTAGATAATGTGTGAAATTATTTTAATACAACGTCGTTGTCAAACATATACTGATAAGATTAGTAGTTTAAAGGAGTTTCTTTGACTATGATAATAAGAAGGATAGATTACTAAAAATTAGTTCTTCTTTAGAATTATCCGAAACATGGAAAGATTCTAACTTGATGTCTAATTTAAATCAAGAAAAATGTATGTTGATTTCTTTTATTAATTCTATAGACAATATAGAATCAAATTTAAATACAATAATAGATATTTTAACATTATCAATTCAAGAAAATAACAAAAATTTGTTGCGTGATATTGTAAATGAATTGGATGTATTAGAAAAAATTATTAACGAGATAGAATTAAATTCTATTTTTTTAAAAAAATATGATCATCTAAATTGTTATTTAGACATACAATCTGGTTCTGGAGGAATAGAAGCACAAGATTGGGCTAATATACTTTTTAGGATGTATTTAAGATGGGCTGATAGTAAAGGTTTTAAAATAGATATTATTGAAAGAACATATGGTGAGTTAGTTGGAATAAAATCTACTACAGTAAAAATATTAGGAAAATATGCTTTTGGTTGGTTGCGTACTGAGACAGGCATTCATCGTTTGGTAAGAAAAAGTCCATTTAATTCTAATCATAGACGTCATACTTCTTTTTCTTCTGTTTTTATTTATCCTGATATTTATGATCCTGTAAAGATTAAAATAAATTCTTGTGATTTGAGAATTGATGTATACCGAGCATCTGGCGCTGGAGGTCAACATGTAAATAAAACTGAATCAGCTGTTAGAATTACGCATATTCCTTCTGGATTAGTAACTCAATCTCAAAGTAGTCGATCTCAGCATAAAAATAAAGAAAAAGCGTTAAATCAACTAAAAGCAAAATTATATGAGCTAACCTTAAACAGAAAAAAAAATGAAAAACAAATACTGGAAGATAAGAAATTGGATATAAGATGGGGTAATCAGATACGTTCGTATATATTAGATGATTCTAGAATTAAAGATTTGAGGACAGGAGTAGAAACAAGTAATGTACAATCTGTTTTAGATGGAAATTTAGATATTTTTATTAGATCTAATTTAATTCATGGTTTGTAACATACATGTAAATTTTTTATTTATGAGTTATTGAGAGATTAATATGAAAAAATTTAATAATGAAGAGAAACAAAGACGGAAGAAGTTACATATTTTAAAAAAAAATGGTTTTGATTTTCCTAATGATTTTAAACCTGATAAGTATTCTTTAGATATTAATAATAATTATAAATGTTATAGTAATAGCCAACTGAAAATTTTAAACATTTTTGTTAAGGTAGCGGGTAGAATTTTACAAAAACGAGTTATGGGGAAAAGTTCTTTTTTTGTATTGAAAGATTATAAAGGACAAATTCAATTATATACTATGCTTCAAAATTTTGAAGACAACTTTTATATAGATGTTATTAAAAAATTAGATTTAGGAGACATTATAGGAGTAAGAGGTAGTTTGTTTAGAACAAAAACAGGGGAATTATCTATTTGTTGTACAGAATTAAAATTATTAACTAAATCTTTGAGGCCTTTACCAAACAAATTTCATGGATTATACGATAAAGAAATGAGATATAGACAAAGATATTTAGATCTTATCAGTAATAAAGATTTGTATTCTATTTTCAAAGTTAGATCGAATATTTTTGTCAAAATTCGACAATTTATGTTAAAACATGAATTTTTAGAAGTTGAAACTCCTATGATACAAAATATTCCTGGTGGAGCTTCTGCACGACCCTTTATTACTTATCATAATTCTTTAAATTTGAATTTATATTTAAGAGTTTCTCCTGAATTATATTTAAAAAGATTAATTGTTGGAGGATTTGATCGAATTTTTGAAATTAATAAGAGTTTTCGTAATGAAGGAATCTCTACGCGTCATAATCCAGAATTTACAATGATGGAAGTATATATGGCGTATTCGGATTATAAAGATATGATGATTTTTACTGAAAATTTGTTAAAAAATGTAGTTTTGAATATAGTTGGTAATCTAAAATTTAAACATGGGGAACATGAATTAGATTTTGAACAAAGTTTTTGCAAATTAACTATGAAACAAGCAATATTAAATTTTAATCCAGACATTTCGTTGACTGATCTAGATAATTTGGAAATAACTAGAAATATAGTTAGTAATCTCGGAGCGAAAATAGAAAATGATTGGGGAATAGGCAGATTAACATTAGAAATATTTAATAAAACGGTAGAAAAAAAATTAATTCAACCGACGTTTGTTACTGACTATCCTGTAGAAATTTCCCCCCTATCTAGAAGAAATAGTATTGATTGTAATATTGCTGATCGATTCGAGTTATTTATTTCTGGTTATGAATTAGCAAATGGTTTTTCTGAACTAAATGATTCTGAAGATCAAAAAAATCGATTTTTAAATCAAAAACAAGAAAAATATTTAGGATCAGAACAAGATTTAACATATTACGATGAAGATTATATAACTTCTCTTGAACATGGATTACCTCCTACTTCTGGATTAGGAATAGGCATTGATCGACTAACTATGATTTTAACTAATCAGAAGAGTATTCGTGATGTTATTTTTTTTCCATTACTTAAACCTATTAGTTCTTTGACATAAGTTGACATATTTATTATTTAAATATTATGACTATTTATGCAGTATTTGTTTCATTGCGTGTTTTATTTTATATTTTATGAGTACTATCATTTGCTTTTTATTTTAAGTTACGTGTACACAATTTTATTATATGTTTTTTAAGATTTTGATTTTACTAAATTGTTTTAGTGTTATTATTGATTTTTTATGAAATATTTTCATATAAATATAATTTATTAATTTTGAGAAAACAATTATGCTTGGTTATTTAAATAAAAAATATACAGTTTTTAGTAATGACAACATATTAAGATTAATAAAAAAATATCATTCTCCTTTATGGGTATACGACGCTAATGTTATTTTAAAGAAAATTAAGGAATTACATCAATTTGATGTAATTAGATTTGCTCAAAAATCATGTTCTAACATTCATATTCTAAATTTGTTTTATAAACATGGAGTAAAGATTGATGCTGTATCATTAGGAGAAATTGAAAGAGGTTTAATTTCTGGATACGATTCTACTGATCAAGGAATGATATTTACAGCAGATGTTGTTGATCAGTTTACCTTGAAAAAAATAAAGGAATATAACATTCCAGTGAATGTAGGATCGCTTGATATGCTTGAGCAAATTGGAGCGGTGTCTCCAGGGCATTGTATTTGGTTGAGAATTAATCCTAAATTTGGTTATGGACATAGTAAAAAGACAAATACCGGAGGGGAAAACAGCAAACATGGTATCTGGGATATTAGTTTGGCTATACCATTTATTAAGAAATATAATTTTAAATTAATAGGTTTACACATACATATTGGATCTGGTGTCAACTATGAATATTTGGAACGTACATGTCAGGAAATGGTTAAACAGGTTTTAAGATTTAATCATGATATAAAAATGATATCAGCAGGAGGAGGTTTAACAGTTCCCTATAAATCTAACGAAAGTACTTTTAATATTAGTAAATATTTTACATCGTGGAATATAGCGCGAAAAAAAATTTCTAATTATTTAAATCATTCTATTCAGTTAGAAATAGAACCTGGAAGATTTTTAGTAGCAGAATCTGGAATATTAGTAGCTGAAGTAAGATCGGTGAAGCAAACTAGTTCTAAGTTATTTGTACTTGTTGATGCTGGATTTAATGATTTGATTAGGCCTGCTATGTACGGAAGCTATCATCATATTTCTGTTATTTCGGGTGATGGACGTTTAATAGATGAAAATGATGTACAGGAGACTACAGTAGGTGGCCCATTGTGTGAGTCAGGAGACATATTTACTCAAAATGAGCAAGGAGATATAGAAACTAGAATGCTCCCTAAAGTACAACCGGGTGATTATTTGGTTTTTCATGATACTGGAGCATATGGAGCTTCTATGTCTTCTAATTATAATAGTCGTTTTTTGATTCCAGAAATTTTATTTGAAGACGGAAATTTTCGTATGATTCGAAGACGTCAAACTATAAAAGAATTGCTGGAGCTGGAGATAAATTGTATTTCATGAACTAAAGAAGTGTTTGATTTATAAACTTTTTTGGTATTAATATTTATCAAGTGTTTAGTGTTGTATTTTTTAACAATAGCTATATTAATATAATGTTATAATTAATATAATTATCATTATTGTATTGAAATAAACTTACTTTTATCTATAATGAAATAAATAATAGTTCTAAAGTGGGGTAAGTAATATTCATGAATAATACTTATATATCGTTTCCTAATTTTGATCCTGTTATTTTTTCTATATCTAATGTTCCTATATATTGGTATGGGATAATGTATTTGTTGGGATTTATATTTGTGTTGCATAGAGGAAAAGTTTGTATAAAACAAATAGGATTAAAGACAGAAGAAATAGAAGACATGTTATATTTCATTTTTCTTAGTTTACTTATTGGAGGAAGAGTAGGATATATATTTTTTTATTATCCATCGTTTTTTTTTAATAATTATTTACATATATTTAAAATATGGGAAGGAGGAATGTCTTTTCATGGAGGATTATTAGGAGTTATTATAGCGATCTTTTATTTTTCAAAAAAATTAAAAAAGAATTTTTTTTTGATTTCCGATTTGATTGTTCCTTTAGTACCTGTTGGACTAGGAGCTGGAAGAATAGGAAATTTTATTAATGGAGAGTTATGGGGGCGTGTTGCTCCAAATTTTCCTTTTTCTGTTTTGTTCCCAACTTCTAAAATGATAGATTTAGAAATATCTAAAAATAATTTGCAATTACAATTATTAATGAGCAAATTTGGAGTTTTGCCTAGACATCCATCTCAAGTATATGAATTTCTTTTAGAAGGAATCGCTTTGTTTTTTTTATTACGTTTTTTTTCAAAAAAAGTAAAGATTTCTGGAATTGTTTCTAGTGTTTTTTTAATTTTTTATGGACTTTTTAGAATTATAGTTGAATTTTTTCGAGAACCAGATTATCAAATAGGATTATTTAAGAATTTTTTAACTATGGGGCAAATATTATCAATACCTATGACAATAGGTGGTTGTTTAATGATGATAACTATATGTTATCAAGTTAGAAAAACTAAATAAATAGGTTTATATGCAAATTTATTTATCTTTATTAAAAAAAATATTAAACGAAGGAAAAAGTAAAAATGATCGTACTGGAGTAGGAACGTTATCTATTTTTGGTCATCATATAAAGTTTAACTTGAGAATAGGATTTCCATTAGTTACTACTAAGAGATGTCATTTTTCTTCCATTCTTCATGAATTGTTATGGTTTCTTAAAGGTGATACAAATGTTAAATATTTAAATGATAATCAAGTTTCTATTTGGAATTCGTGGGCAGATAAGTTTGGAAATCTCGGTCCTATTTATGGACAACAATGGAGAAGGTGGAAAGCTATAGATGGTAAAGAAATTGATCAAATTAGTAATATTATTGAACAAATCAAAAAGAACCCAGATTCTAGAAGAATATTGGTTTCTAGTTGGAATGTAGGAGATTTGGAAAAAATGGCATTGTTTCCATGTCATGTGTTATTTCAATTTTATGTTATAGATAATACTTTAAGTTGTCATTTATATCAACGTTCTTGTGATGTATTTTTGGGTTTCCCGTTTAATATTGCTAGTTATGCTTTATTAACTCACATGATAGCTCAACAATGTTGTTTAAAAATTGGCAATTTTTTATGGACAGGAGGTGATGTACATTTGTATAAAAATCATATTAAACAAGCAAAAATACAATTATTACGTAAACCTTATTATCTTCCTATGTTGACGATTAAAAATAAACCTAAAACAATATTTGATTATTGTTTTCAAGACTT
Source organism: Buchnera aphidicola (Meitanaphis elongallis) (assembly GCA_039830015.1). Classification (NCBI taxonomy): domain Bacteria; kingdom Pseudomonadati; phylum Pseudomonadota; class Gammaproteobacteria; order Enterobacterales; family Erwiniaceae; genus Buchnera; species Buchnera aphidicola. The sequence goes on along the minus strand of CP140033.1, from coordinate 453,674 downwards.
TAATTTATCAGGATATCGTTCTTATTCTTCTATTAAAGCAAAAATAGCAGTATGAGTTGCTTTGAGTAATTTTTGATTTATACTTGTTTTTAAGTTCTCATGAATATTTAAACTTTTAACTTTCAAAATTATGGTAAAAGGCATATTATTTATAATCTCTGCTCCAAGTGGGACAGGAAAATCTAGTTTAATTAGAGAAATATTAAATACTAATTTTTTATTTAGAGTACAAGTATCTATATCTCATACTACTCGTATGATTAGACCAGGAGAATATGATAGAAAGCATTATCATTTTATTTCTTTTCATCAATTTAAAGTAATGATTAAACAAGAACAATTTTTAGAATATGCACAAGTTTTTAATAATTATTATGGAACGTCTCGAAAAGAGGTTTATAGTAAGTTGCATACCGGAGTAGATATTTTTTTAGATATTGATTGGCAAGGGGCAAGACAAGTGCGTCGTAAAATTCCAAGTTCTAAAAGTATCTTTGTATTGCCTCCATCTAGATATGAACTTTATAGAAGATTACGAAAAAGAGCTCAAGATAGTGATTATGTTATACAAAAAAGAATGAAACAAGCTATATCTGAAATGAAGCATTATGTTGAATATGATTATTTAATTATAAATGATGACTTTAAGCTTGCTGTATCAAATCTAAACAAAATTATTCAAGTAGAGCATTTTTCAAGACAGTATCAAATGAAAAAAAATAGAGCGTTAATTCAAGAACTATTAAAATAACAATATTTTTTAGGAAAATTTTTTTTAGTTTTAAAAAGAAGTTGGTGGTGTTATTTCAGTTTTTAAAAATAAATATTATTTCTTATTGCTTTAAATATTAAATTTTTATATGAGATTTTATGGTGATAGTTTTTTGTTTCTTGCGATTATTTTTCTTTCGTTTTCTTTTAAAATTGCTTTTCTTAATCTAATGGATGATGGTGTTATTTCTACTAGTTCGTCGTTATTAATAAAACTAATAGCATATTCTAAACTAATTTTTATAGGTGTAATTAATGCTATTGCTTCGTCAGATCCTGATGCTCTCATATTTGTTAATTTTTTTCCTGATAGGCAATTTACAGTTAAATCGTTCATTTTATTGTGAATTCCAATAATTTGTCCTTCATACACTTTTGTTTTATGTCCTATAAATAACTTTCCTCGATTTTGTAAATTAAATAAAGAAAATCCTACTGAATTTCCTGTTTTATTTGAAATTAATACTCCATTTTTTCTTGGCCCAATACTATTGGACTGTATTTTTCCATAATGACTAAAAGAGGAGTAAAATGTTCCAGATCCTGAAGTAGTAGTTATGAATTCTGATTTAAACCCAATTAATGCATTGCTACTTAAAATACAATCTATTCTAGTTCTATTTACTTTATCTGAAGTAATATTAGTAATTTCTCCTTTGCGCTCACCTATTAGTTTTATAATCGCCCCTTGACTTTTTTTATCGACATCTAGTATGACAATTTCAAATGGCTCATGTTTTATGCCTTCGAAGTTTCGGATAATAACTTTTGGACGAGATACTTCTAATTCAAATCCTTCTCTTCTCATATTTTCGATTAGTATTGATAAATGTAATTCACCACGTCCAGATACTGAGAAAGTGTTAGAATTTTTTGTTTCTTGGACTTTTAAGGCAATATTATAAGTTGTTTCTTTTTGTAATCGATTTAATATTTGTCTTGATGTAATATATTTCCCTTCTGTGCCTGAAAAGGGAGAAGTATTAACAGAAAACATCATTTTTACTGTTGGTTCATCAATTTGCAATGCAGGTAATGGATTTATGTGATTAGGATCGCATATAGTGTCAGAAATATTTAGTTTTTCTATTCCTGTAATGGCTACTATATCTCCTGATTGTGCTAGATCTGTACTTATTTTTTCTAATCCAAAATAGTTTAATACTTTTCCTATTTTACCATTGATCTTTAATCCCTGATTATTAACGACTATCACGTTTTGATTAGGTTTTATAGATCCTTTGTTAATTCGTCCAATTCCAATTGTTCCTAAATAATTATCGTAATCTAATTGTGAAATTTGCATTTGTAGTGTATGACTATGATTAATTGTAGGTGGCGATGGTGCATATTTTATGATCATGTTATATAGTGATGACATGTCATTACCCATATTATTGTAGTCTATTCCAGATGTTCCAAGTAGTGCAGAAGTATATATAATAGGGAAGTCAAGTTGTTCATCAGTGGCATTAAGATTAACAAATAGATCAAAAATTTGGTCAACTACCCAATCTGGTCTAGCATATTTTCGATCAATTTTATTTACTACCACAATAGGTTTTATTCCATAATTAAATGATTTTTGAGTAACAAATTTTGTTTGTGGCATGGGTCCATCTAATGCATCTACTACTAATAATACAGAATCTACCATTGATAGTACACGTTCTACTTCTCCGCCAAAATCGGAATGTCCAGGGGTATCAATGATGTTAATACGATGGTTTTTCCATATAATTGCGGCGTTTTTTGCTAGAATGGTAATGCCTCTTTCTTTTTCTAAGTCGTTTGAGTCCATAATCCGTTCTGAATGTTTTTTATGACCTTCAAAATTTTCTGATTGTTGTAATAATTTGTCAACTAAAGTAGTTTTCCCATGATCTACATGAGCAATAATAGCTATGTTGCGTAGGTTTTTTTTCATTTTTTATTTATATTCATAAAAATAGAGAATAGTTATAAGTCGAGAATTATTAGATTGTATCTTTGAATTTTTATTTTAACATGTTTATGTTAAAATAGTAATGATTTTACTACATAATTTTTAATAAAAGTTTTTAAATAAAATGTAAATTTTGGTATAAATATAGAACTATTAATATTTATGTAAATTATTTTTCAATTTATTGTGATATAAAAAGATAATATTTTATATAGTCATTGATAAAGTAGTAAACATATTTGTGATATATTGTTGGGAATTTATTTTGAACAAAAATAATTATAATCTTGCTATTTTTGAAAAAAGTATAATTGATATAAAAAAAGAAAAATCTGATTTCGGATCTGAAATTGCTTTTGTAGGGTATTCTAATTCTGGAAAATCTACATTAATTAATGTTTTAACTAATCAAAAAAAATTAGCTAGAATTAGTAAGGTTCCAGGAAGAACACAATCAATTAATATTTTTAAAGTTTCCTCTAAAGTTCGATTAGTAGATTTACCTGGTTACGGTTATGCACGAGTTCCTGAAAGTATTAGGTTGCAGTTAAAGCACATAGTATTTCAATATTTAAAGCTTCGAAAATGTTTAAAAGGGTTAGTTATGCTAATAGACATTCGATGTTCTATTAAGAATTTAGATGAAACAGTAATTAATTTAGCAAAGTTACGTCACATCCCAATGTTCATTTTGTTGAATAAATCTGATAAAGTAAGTTTTGAAAAACGAAAAGAGCAATTGCATATTATGAAAAATAATCAATTAGTTTTATCTCATAATATACAGGTAGAATTATTTTCTTCATTAAAATCGATAGAAATGAATAGTTTAAGAGATAAAATAGGGAATTGGATATGTAAAATAGTATAATTATTTAGAGTTCTAATTCAATTTATTTCAATTAATTTTTAAATGGTATTTTTAGAAAAATTTCAAATTTTTTGATATTTTTTCATATATTTTTATTTTTAAGCGTAAATTTTATTGATTTATTTTTTATTTTAATATTATTTTTTATAAGTTTGAAAAATTTTTTGAATTTACATTAAAATTTTAATTGAAATATTAATTTATATTATAATTTTGTATAATATTTGAATACTTTTTGAAGCTTGTCTATAGATTTTTTTGTATTTTTTAACATATGTGTAAAACTTAGTATGGACACTACATGTTTGATATGAATTAGTGTTTATGAACATTTTATGTTTATCTTGTATGTTTATCACAATGTTATCTTTTTATATAAGTAAAATTTTTAATTTGTTTGTTCTTGATATTTTATAATAACATCAATTTTTTAACATATTATTTAAAATATAATATACAAACATATAATTATATTTTTATTTTAATAAGTAATATTATTGCATGTATCTAAAAAGAAATTGTGTAATTAGTTTTAAGTACTAAAATAGTTTTTATTAATATTGTTATTTTTCAAAATCTTTTAAATAAAATAATGTTATAGTATTAATAGAAGTTGTATTAATTATTTTATTGTATATATTGTATAATCTTAATGATAATTAAATAGAATATTATTGGAGTTTTTTAGAAGGCTTATTTCTGAGATCGACATAGAATTTTTTAAATTATTTTATTTATAGAGTAAAAGAAATAAATGGATATTGGATGTGTATTTTGAATACATTTTTTTTATTTACTTTCAACAATTTTGTTTATACTATATGAGCAAAATATATATGAAATTTATACTTTAGAATGATTTGTATTTATTAGCCATGTTCCTGATTTTAGTAATTCAAGCCAGTGATAAAATCCATAGTATTTAAAAAAACATGATAATTTTTTTATGGATGGTTTAGACATTGTTAAATCATTTATAGATTTTTCCATTGGAATATTAGTTATTATTGTAGCAAGATCTTTTGAAAGAAACGCTAAATCTTGGTTGATTAACAGTGTTTTAGCTATATTTTTAGCATTTCTAAATGAACACTTAGATATTTTATCAATATTTTTATATATTTTTTTTAGAGATCCAAAATTTTCTAATAACAGTAGTGCCGTTTTTTTTCCTATTTTTGGTACGCCTGGAATATTGTCTGATGTGTCTCCCATTAATCCAAATAGATCAGGAATTAGTTTTGGTATTACTCCATATTTTTTTTTTATTTCCATTTTTCCTAAGATTTTGTGAGATTTTTTTTCTAATATATTAGTATTGATGTTAACTAATTGTGCTAGATCTTTATCATTAGTACAAATTAATGTAAATTTGTTATTTTTATGAGCTTCGTATGCTAATGTTCCTATAACATCATCTGCTTCAAAGAGGGGTATTGTTACGATTGGAAAACCCATCATATTTATAGCTTTGTATAATGGTTTGATTTGCATTTGTAAATTTTTTGGCATAATTGGTCTATTAGCTTTATAGGATTGAAACAACGTATGTCTAAAAGTTTTGTTTGGAGTATCAAATATAATAATTATTTGTGTATTAGGATATTTTAAAAACAACATTTTTAGCATGTTTATTACACCATATATAGCTCCTGATGGTATACCATCTTTATTACTGAATGATGAAAAAGAATAATATGATTGATAGAGGTATGATGTTCCATCGATTAACAGGTAATTGATAGTTTTTTTATTAAAATTCATATAAGAGTGGAAATAAATTATAAAGTATATTTTTATAAGATACATTATGGTTCTTTTAATATCAACGTAATATGTTAAATTAAGTTTAAGTAATAAAAAATTTGTGATTAACTATTTAATTTAAAGTTGTTATGTTAATTTTTTTTCAGTAAGAATTTTATGATACATATGTATTCTTTAATGAGAATTTCTGGTGATTTATGATTCATATTTTCACTATTTATAGAATATTTTCCATTAATAAATATAGAAGGTACATATTTTAGATTTATAGTATTTTGAACAATATTTTGATTATATAACATAGATTTTGTGACGAAGGAATTCCAAAGAAAATTAAATTCTTTTCTGTTCATTTTTGTTAGTTTTAAAAATTCATTTTTTAAAGTATAAAAGTTAGTAATAGATTTCGTTTGTTGTACTTTTTCAAAGATTGGCATTAAAATTTTTTTTTCCAATTTTACTATTTTTGACATTTCCCATATATGGGTTAACAAACTTCCTAGTTCTCCCCCTAAAAAATTGACGTGATATTTTATAATTTTAATAGAACTAGATATTTGTTTTTTTATATGCTTGTCAAGATTATATTTTTTTTCTAATGCATAACAGTGTGGACATAAGAAAGAAAAAAATTCTATTATTTGAGGAGCGTTGGTGATTTTTTTATTTAGAATGCTATATTTTTTTTCTTGTATCATTTGTGCATCGACATTATGAAATCCAAATAATATCAGCATAAAAATGATTAAAATTTTTTTCATATTTTTATTTAATTTTTGCTATTTAGTACATCTTACATGATTCTATCATAACGTATTCTTTAGAAAAAATGATATGTTTTTGGAAATTTTGTAATAATGAGAAATTATTATGTATTATTAAGAATAAATGAATAATACAATATGTTTTATGTATAAATGATTTTTTTATTGTATGGATCTATTTTTTAACTAAATAGATTGTTTAGATTAAAAAAGTTAATATTGAGTGATACTTAAAACAATAAAATAGTATTTTATCAATATAGTCAAATTATTTTAAAATATTTTTTTTATAGTATAAATGATTTTTATGGACTTTTTTATGACAATGCTAAATGAATTTCTAAGTTTTCAAATATTATTGTTGCTAAAATAGAATAGTTTTTGAATTAGGTATTCTAATAGTTATGGTATTTCATAATAGCTTTTAAATGATTGTTTAAAAAAGATGATAAATTTTATGGGATCTACAATAACATGTGAACAAATAGATATAAAAATGTGTTACTATAAATTAATTAATTTAGCAATTAAGAACGTTTTTCACAGCAATTGTCTTAGATAAAATACATTGAATTTGTATCAGAAAAAAGTAGAAAATAGTATATTAGAATTGATTTATTATATAAATAGAAGATCTAGATATGTTATTTTAAATTTTTATTTTAGAAAGATAGTAATTAGATGTAGAGTATGCTGGAATTCAATTTTTAAAATTTTATTTATAATTTACAATATAGTTTATATGTATGGGTAAATGATGTTATATTGTGAATTAAATTTGTGTGATTATAACATAGTACAAGCTATGTAAGGTTCTTTTATTACATTAAGATACTGGTTTTTTGGTTTCTTAGGAAAATAATTAAAAAAAGATTTTAATAGAATATGGTTCTAAATTAAGTTTAATAGATTTTAAAATTTTAGTGTATTGTAAATAACGTGTAGTAGTAGTAATCTTAAAAAAATGAACAGGACATATCGTTTAAACGTGTTAAAGATTAGTTAGATTTAATTATCAATTCATATAAAATAATTGAATTTTTATTCCTATTAAGTGATAGAATAGTCATTATGTAGACTTGTATGTGAGTAATGGTTTTAATTTTTTAAAATTTTCATATTTTATTTTAAGTATTTTAGTTCATTATGAATTATTTTAAAGTTAGTTTAATTAGAACAAATTTACATGTAAATATATGATGTTTATATAATTTTATTTAAATTTAAATGATTTGCATAAAGTTTATGCGTTTTAAAATTTGAAAAGCATTTATTTTAAATGGTTTTGATATAGTGTACATTAAATTAATAAAGATAAAATTAATAAAATATTAGTAATATTTTATTAATGAAAAAATTTTTTATTAAATTTATTTAATTAAAATAATGCATAAGGTGATTTATTTAGTTTTTCATTAAAATTAGATGATATAACATTGAAGTATTATCATTATGGTATATATGATAAAGATACAGTAATTTGGTGTTTTCTTGTTTTGTTAAGTTTTATACTTTATTTTAGTAAAAATGAAAATTGATGTAATTATTTTAGTGTGCACATAACATGTTCAGAGATTGTTTTAGTACAAATTACAATTAATAATTAATGTACAATAGTTATATAAATAATGAGTTTTTGAGCTTTAATGCAACATTTGTTAGTTTTTAAAAATTTGATAAAATATGGATATTTTTTACTTTTAACTAATGTACGAGTACAAAAATTTTGTTGTTATCGTTTTTAATACTAAACAATATTTTTATAAAATTGTTATAGCAATGTTTAAATGTTTTATAGTAACAAATTTTATATAGTTGATTCATTAATAAAGAACAAGTAGAAAATATTTTATTAATTTTAGATATTGTGGTTCTATTAAGAAAACATTTTAATATTACTGTATACTATCTTACAATTTGAAATGTATTAAAAAATGATAGTAATATGTTTCATAGAAATAGTTAAATTTTAAATTTATTTTTTCTATATTTTAGAGTTATCTAATATGCAATGAGATTAGAGTTTTTAATTGATTTTTAATTTATAAGAGGTTATTTTTAGAGATATCTTATGAATTATTTTTAAAAAAGACATGTAAACTTATAAAAATAAAAACATTATTATTGAAAAATATTTTTTATAATTTATGTATCAAGATTTATAAGCGTTTTAAAGAATACTATATGTATTTTAAAGGTAATTTTTGGTTATTTTACATGTATTATTTTCTTGGAAGACACCATGTTTTTCTTTCAATAAAAAAATATTTTGTTTTTAAAAAAATGATGAATTTATATAATTAATTTTAAATGAACAAATAATAACATGATTTTAAAAAATTAAAATAGTTAGTTAAATAATATTTTTAAAGATATAATCATATATTTTTAATAGAAAGAAGTGGAAACGTTATATTGAGATAATGTTTTGTGTTTAGTATCATTAGTTTAGATAGCAAAACATATATATGGAGAGACATCGTAGGATATATGAGAAAAATATATAGAGACTAATTGTTTTATTTGATATTTAATATTGTTAATTATAGTTAACGTAGATTTTTAAGATTAATGCATAAGTTTTTACGATTTGTTAACAGTAAAAGGTTTTGTTTTTTTAATTTAACAATGACAATATTTTTGATAAAATGAATACAAATCATGTTATTTAAGGTATTTATTGTTTTAATGTAGTGATTTGAAGAATATTTTAAAATTTTAATAAAAAATGTAGTATTAAATAAAAGTAATGTAATCAATATAATTTGAAAATATTAGTGTCATTTAAATTTGTTTTATATTTATGTAACGTTTCGAGCTTTATAAATTAAAAATAGTTGTTAATATAAAAATAAATATCTAAAAATTGTTATAATAAATTCTTATATTGTAAGATTTAGTGATGGTATAGCAAGATTTCATATTTAAAATATTATTTAAAATTAGCATTTATTTAAATATGTTTTACTTGTTAAGTGTTATAAAATAGTTGTACATATTAATTAAAATTTTATAAAATTTAAAGTAACATGTAAACATTTTGCAATTAAATTAGTAGTTTTAAATTTCTCAAGCTATTGATTTTAATTATTATATGTTTAAATATTATACAAATGATAAAATATTTTATCATTTGTATAATATTTAGTGTTAATTAAATAATAAATTAGTATGAAATTAGTAACGTTTTAATTTTGGATTATTGAAAAATATAAATGATTTAGTTTATATATCGTGTATTAACATCACTTTTGTTATCTTTATACTATGATATTAATCATATATAGCAAATAAATTGTATGCTATAATATTTTATAGCTGGCTTTATACTTTTTTTTATTGTATTGATATGGGTGAATATCATAGATAATTTTATAAAGTCTATTTTTAATGAACACGTATCAAACACGCGCTTATTGCATATTTTCAAAAAGTTTTTATGGATATGATAAATGTTTTATAATTTAACTAGTATTTTAAGCATTTAGTTTGTATATTAAAATGCGTATGAAATGACAAGAAAAAATAATTTTAATGTTTTATTTTATTAACATATTAGTTGAAGAATTTAAAATTTCGTTTATTCATTTAGCTATATAAAACTGTTTTAATAATTTTAACCTATGATAATTAATAAAATAGATTTTAATAGTTTATAGGATGTATTATTTATTTTTAATATAAGTTGTAAAGTAGATAATTTAGTAAAAATAATTTATGTTTTTTGTTTTTAATAATATGTTTAGAACATATATGATATTTGTTAAAATAGGATTATTAGTATTATTACTCTTACTACAAGTTAATTTGTTTTTAGGAAGAGATGGTTTATTTAAGTATATAACATTGCATAAGAGAGTGTCTCAGATAAAATTGGATATTTTTTATCTTACAGAGCGTAATATAAAACTATCATCAGAAATTAAACTTTGGAATACTAGTAATGAATTAATAGAAGAATACGCAAGAAGTAATTTAGGAATGATTAAAACAAACGAAATTTTTTATAGAATTATAATTAATCATGACTTTAATAATATTAAATAAATATATTAGGAATGATTTATAAGTGATATTTTATGAATACTTTTAGTTGTGTATATTCTAAAATTGTTGCTATTGTTCCTGCTGCTGGAATCGGTAGTAGGATGTTATCTAATATACCTAAACAATATATAAAAATAAGAGGATGTACTATTCTTGAACATAGCATAAAGTTTTTATTAGCGCATTCTAGTATAAAAAGAATAATTATTGTTTTGAATAAAAAGGATATTTTTTTTCATAAATTATCTATCTCATCTCATCCTCGAATATTTTATGTTATTGGAGGAAATCTTCGTGTTCGTTCTGTATTATCCGGTTTATTAGTAATTAATGATGTAAAATGGGTAATAATTCATGATGCTGTGAGACCATGTTTAAATTATAATGATTTGAATAAGATCATATCTTTAACAAATACTAGTAAAATTGGTGGAATATTAGCTACTCCAGTAAACAATACTATTAAATATAGTAAAGATAATCATAATGTAATTAGTACTATTAATCGTTATCAGTTATGGAATGCTTTGACTCCTCAATGTTTTCCTATAAAGTTGTTATTAGCTTGTTTAAGAAAGGCGATGAATGAAGGGATAAATGTAACTGACGAAGCATCAGCTATGGAGCATTGTGGATATTATCCACAGTTGATAAGAGGTAGTAGCAGTAATATTAAAGTCACTTATCCAGAAGACATTTCTTTTGTTAGTTTTTATTTAGGAAAAAATTTTTGTAAGAGAAAAAATTCATGAAAATTGGACATGGTTTTGATGTTCATGCATTTGGTGGGAAAAAACCATTGGTTATCGGAGGAGTAATTATTCCTCATACGTGTGGTGTAATTGCATATTCTGATGGTGATGTTTTAATACATGCTGTTATTGATGCATTAATGGGAGCTACTGCGATGGGGGATATCGGATCAATATTTTCTGATGCTAATAAAAAATATGAAAATATTAGTAGTAGGATTTTACTAAGAAAAATATGGAGAATAATTACGATAGAAGAATATATTATATCTAATATTGATATGACAGTTATTGCACAAAGTCCAAAGATGGCAATTTATAGAAACAAAATGAGGGAAAATATTGCTATGGATCTTACTTGTTCAATAGACGATGTAAGTATTAAGTTTACTACTACTGAACGATTGGGATTTATTGGAAGGAAAGAAGGTATAGCATGCGAATCTATTGTTATGTTAGATTGTTTTAAAAAATTGTGATTCATGTTTAGATTAATTCTAAAGTTGTATTTTATATATTTTATTTTTATAAAAATTTAGATAAAATTAAATGATATTCTTAATATTATAATAAAAAAGTATTTTAAAAAAATATAAACTTAAGTAATATATTTTAAGAACTAAAATAATAACGACGTTTTTTAGAATTTGGATAGAAATGATTATTCAGATATATGGTTAATATATAGCAAATAGCAGGCATAAATTTATATCTTGGCATAAGTTGTTCCTGCTATTTGTTAAAATAAAACAATTATTAGATAGAAATAATTTTCATTTATTATTTTTTAAATGCATCTTTATTTTTTAAATTTTCTTCTATTCTTATTAATTGATTGTATTTAGACGTACGTTCAGATCTACTCATAGATCCAGTTTTAATTTGATTAGCGGCAGTTCCTACCGATAAATCAGATATAAAAGTATCTTCTGTTTCTCCTGAGCGATGCGAAATTATTGTAGAGTAGTTGGCTTTTTTTGCCATGTTTATAGTTTTTAATGTTTCACTTAAAGTACCAATCTGATTTAATTTAATCAAAATAGAATTTGCTATTCCTTGTTTTATTCCTTTTTCCAATAGTTTGGTATTAGTTACAAATAAATCGTCACCAACTAATTGAATTTTCTTACCTAATATTTTTGTTTGGTAAAAAAAACCATTCCAATCTGATTCATCTTGCCCATCTTCTATAGAAGTAATAGGATATTTTTCTGTTAAACGTTCTAAATAATGGGTAAATTCTTGTGATGTAAAACTTGTATTTTCTCCAATTAATGTATATTTTTTTGTGTTTTTATTATAAAGTTCAGAGGCTGCACAATCTAAAGCAAAAGTAATATCTTTTCCTAGTTTATATCCTGAAGCTTCAACAGCTTTTTTAATGATTATTAATGCTGATTCGTTAGATTTTAAATTAGGAGCATATCCACCTTCGTCTCCAACAGCTGTACTTAGATTGTTTTTTTTTAAAATGATTCCTAACATATGAAATATTTCTGATCCCATTCGAATTGCTTCTTTGATTGTATGAGCACTGATTGGTTGTATCATAAATTCTTGTATGTCTATATTATTATTTGCATGTTTCCCCCCATTAATGACATTTATCATTGGAATAGGCATAGTAAACGGTTCTAAAGTTCTGTTTAATTCAGAAATGTATTGATATAATGGTATACCTTTATAAACTGCTACAGCTTTTGCTGTTGCTAATGAAACAGACAAAATAGTATTTGATCCTAATTTAGATTTGTTACTTGTTCCGTCTAACTGGATCATAATATTGTCAATGGCTGTTTGGTCGCTAGCATCTTTATGTATTAGTTCTTTAGATATGACTTTATTAATTAATTTAACAGATTTAGTGACTCCTTTTCCGAAAAAACGTGATTTGTCGTTGTCGCGTAGTTCTAATGCTTCTTTAGAACCTGTTGAAGATCCAGAAGGTGATGATGCCAATCCAATGAATCCTCCTTCTAAATGCACTTCAGCTTCAACAGTTGGATATCCTCTAGAATCTATTATTTCTCTTGCAATTATTTTCTTAATTTTAGACATAATTTTCCTATTATATTAATATTTTTTAAATTTGTGATATATTTTTTAGTTTAAAGATCAATATTATATTTTTTTTTGTGTTTTAAAGCTGCTTTAATAAAACTAGAAAATAATGGATGTCCATCTCTGGGTGTTGACGTAAATTCTGGATGAAATTGACAAGCAAGAAACCATGAGTGTTTGGAAAGTTCAATTATTTCTACTAATTTATTATTTTCGGAAAATCCTGTGACAGATAATCCATGTTGTTCTATTTTTTTTAAAAAATAATTATTTACTTCATATCGATGTCTATGTCGTTCTGATATGGTATTAGTTCCGTACAATTTTTGTGATAAACTATTTTTTTTTAAATAACATATTTGGCTTCCTAGTCTCATTGTTCCTCCTAAATATTTTATATTTCTTTTTTTTATACTACTTTCTAATTTTCTTTTTTGTTCTTGTATCAGAGAAATTACAGGATATTTACATTGTGGTGTAAATTCTGTAGAATCGGCTTCTTTTAGACCTACCACGTTTCTAGCAAATTCTATTAATGCAATTTGCATTCCTAGACAAATTCCGAAGAATGGGACATTATTTTCTCTGGCATATTTTGCAGATATTATTTTTCCGTTTATTCCTGTTTTTCCAAATCCACCAGGTATTAGAATTCCATGAAGATGATCTAACATATTAATATTTGATTTGTTAACTCTTTTAGCATTGATCAATTTTATGTTAATAATTGTTTTATTTTTTATTCCGCCATGTTTTAATGCTTCCATAACAGATTTATAAGCATCTGGCAATTCAACGTATTTTCCAATAATTCCAATGGTTACTGTTGTTTTAGAATTAAATTCATTATGTACGACTTGGTCCCATTCTGATAGGTCAGCTCGAGGAGCTTGTAGTTTAAAATATTTACAAATTAAGTTGTCTACTTTTTGAATGTTGAGTAGTTTTGGAATGGTATAAATAGATTTAACGTCTTGTAATGAAATTACTGATTTTTTTGACACGTTACAGAAGAGAGCAATTTTTTTGCGTTCATTAATTGAAATTGTTTTTTTTGAACGACAAATTAGTATGTCTGGTTGTATTCCAATTGATAGTAGTTCTTTAACTGAATGTTGAGTAGGTTTAGTTTTTATTTCTCCTGTAGTAGATATATAAGGTACTAAAGTTAGATGAATGTATATGGTATTTTCTTTTCCTACGTCTACTGCCATTTGACGAATAGCTTCTAAAAAAGGTAAAGATTCTATATCTCCTACTGTTCCTCCAATTTCAACGAAAATAATGTCTTTGTTTTTAGAACATGAAAGAATTCTATTTTTGATAGTATTAGTAATATGAGGAATAACTTGAATAGTAGCACCTAGATATTCTCCTTTTCTTTCTTTTTTTAGTACTTCAGAGTAAATGCTTCCCGTAGTAAAATTGTTATAACGAGTCATTTTATTTCGAATGAATCTTTCATAATGTCCTAAATCTAAGTCTGTTTCTGCACCGTCTTCGGTTACAAATACTTCTCCATGTTGTGTTGGACTTATGGTACCTGGATCTACGTTGATGTATGGGTCTAATTTTATAACAGTTACATTAAGATTTCGTGCTTCAAGAATTGCAGCTAAAGATGCTGTTGTGATACCTTTTCCAAGAGATGATACTACACCCCCGGTTATAAAAACATAATGTGTTGTCATATCTAACCAAAATTTGAATGAAATGTTAAATAAGATTATTAAAAATCAAATAATGATATAGCTATTTTAAGGCTACCATTAAGTTTTGTTATTTGAGTGGGATTGTATTTAGAATTCACTTCTTAAAACAAATTTTATTGATTTTTAACAATTAATAATATTAATTATTTTGCGAGTAATATTTACTTAAAATATGTAAATTTAATGTATAAGTTTTATTTAACATTTTATTAATAAAAATTAGTTAAATTGATTAAATAATGTTTAGATATGTTTTGAAACTAAATTTTATTTGTAAATGCAAAATAATTTAATTTATAACATGATTTATTACTTTTTATTCAATGATTTAGAATTTTAAAAATATAAAGTTGTTAAATAATTTGTGTTATATTAGTGTTCTTTTTTTTGTCTTTTAAGGGCACAATTCTATTGAATATTAAATTATTAGTCACATGGTAACTCTTATCAATACAAAAATATCCCTCCCTTTCAAATTGATATGTATGTTTGGAAATATTGTTTAATATATCTGCTTCTACAAATCCTTGTTTAATAATTAATGAGTTATTATTAACATGTTTTAAAAGATCTGTTTCTGATTCAGGATCTTTTAATAAGAATAATTTGTCATATAAATTAAATTGTGCTGGTATTATATTTTTTTCAGAAATCCAATGGATGACTCCTGATATTTTTTTATTAATAGGATTTTTTCCAAGTGTATTTTTGTCATAAGTACAAATAATTTTAATGACATTATTATTAATGTCTTTTACAATTTTTTTAGCACAAATAGTATAAGCGTGTCGTAATCTAATTTCATTTCCAATTATTAATTTTTTAATTGGCATAACAGTGTTATTTTCGCAGAAATCAAAACGATCTATGTATATTTTGTTACTAAAAACTGATTTGTGTGTTCCTAGTTTATCGATGCTTGGATGATTAGGAATTGTTAAAATTTCGTAATGATCATCAGATAAATTTTGAATATATATTTGTATTGGATTAATGATTGCCATATATCGGAAAGCATTTAAATTTAGTTCACTACGAATACAAGATTCTAGTAGTGATAGTTCTATTATATTTTCTTGTTTTGTGACCCCAATTTTTTTACAAAATTCTTTTATAGAAGAAGGTGTATATCCTCGTCTTTTTAATCCAGAAATTGTAGGCATTCTTGGATCATCCCATCCGTTCACGATGTTATGAGTTATTAAGAGTTGTAATTTTCTTTTAGATAATACAGAATATTCTAGTTTTAATCTGGAAAATTCATATTGACGAGCACGAAAAGTAACATTGATGTTATTCAAAATCCATTCGTATAGCTTTCTATTATCTTGAAATTCTAATGTGCATATAGAATGTGTTATTTTTTCTATAGAGTCAGAAATGCAGTGGGCGAAGTCATATGTAGGATATATGCACCATTTTTTTTTAGTTTGATGATGTTCAACAAACAGAACTCGATATAATACAGGATCTCTCATAATAATTGATGATGATTTCATATCAATTTTTGCTCTAAGACATGCGTTTCCTTCAGAAAAATATCCATTTTTCATTTTTTCAAACAAAAACAAGTTTTCTTCAATAGTTTGTGTTCGATATGGACTATCAACTCCAGGAGAGGTCAGCGTGCCTCTATACGTTCGTATTTCTGTTTTATTTAATTGATCAACATAAGCTAGTCCTTTCATGATTAGTTCTTTAGCGTATTTATACATGATTGTAAAATAAGAAGATGTGTAAAAAATTTTTTTGTTCCATGTGCATTTTAACCATTTTATATCTTTTACAATATTTTCAATATACTTTATGTTTTCTTTATTAGGATTAGTATCGTCAAAACGTAGATTAAATGTTCCTTTAAATTTTTGAGCTAAGTAGAAGTTTAAAAATATAGATTTTGCATGTCCTATGTGAAGATACCCATTTGGCTCAGGAGGAAATCGTGTTTTAACATTTTTTATCTTTTTGTTAATTAAATCGTTATAAATTATTTTTTGGATAAAATTATATGTTTTTTTATTTTTATTGCTCATTTTATTTCTTATAGATATTTATATAAAGTGATTAAGAAAGCTGTCAAAAATATAACAGATAAGCTTTCCATTACGTATGATTTCATTATAATGGACATTAATAATTTTTTTATTTCGAAATGTTCTGTTTTATGGTTATAATTTTTCAAGAATCACTGTTGACATTGTCAGTATAACACAGCATAATTTAAAATATAAGTCAATTTTGCATTTTGGCTACGTAGCTCAGTTGGATAGAGCACAGCACTCATAACGCTGAGGTCACAGGTTCAATTCCTGTCGTAGCTAATTTTTATGGAACTAAGATTTTTAAAAATGCGGAAGTGGCGAAATTGGTAGACGCACCAGATTTAGGATCTGGCACCTTTAGGTTTACGAGTTCGAGTCTCGTCTTCCGTATTATTTTAGAATAAAAAGCATTTATATTTTGGGGTATAGCCAAGTGGTAAGGCACCGGTTTTTGATACCGGCATCCCTGGTTCAAATCCAGGTACCCCAGACAAGTAATGAAAAATTTAATTTTTATGTATTTTTTATCATCAAAAGATAGTACAAAAATATATTTATTTAGTTGTATATCTCATTTTAATTGATATAGCATAAAAGTTATAAAAATTTAAAGTAAATAAATTAATTATAAAGTATAAGGTTTTTGGTATAGGTTTTATTTTATTATGAACTCCAATGAATTAAAAAAATCTGTTGCAACGGCTGTTTTAGACTATATTCGTCCTGGTACTATTATTGGTGTTGGTACAGGTTCTACTGTATCATATTTCATTGAAGCGTTAAGTTTTACTAAGCATCTAGTTCTTGGAGTGGTATCTAGTTCTGTTTCATCTACATTATTTTTACAAAAATATGGGATTCCTGTTTATAATTTAAGTGATGTACAGTCATTAATGCTATATATAGATAGCGCAGATGAGATTAATTCTAAATTACAGATGATCAAAGGAGGAGGTGCTGCATTAACGAAAGAAAAAATTATAGCTTCTGTAGCAAAAACTTTTATTTGTATTGCAGATGAATCAAAGTTAGTAAAAGTATTAGGAACATTCCCCTTGCCTGTTGAAATTATACCTATGGCTGTTTCTTATATATTTAATGAATTAGTAAAATTAGGAGGCAGTCCGAAAGTTAGGAAAAATGTTATTACAGATAATGGGAATATAATTGTAGACGTTTATGACTTCAAAATATTAAATCCAGTTAAAATGGAAACAAAAATAAATTCTTTTCCTGGAGTAGTGAGTGTAGGATTATTTGCAACTCGTACAGCAGATATTGCTTTAATTAGTAAACAATCAGGTGTAATAGAAATGAGAAAAGAAACTAGTATATAATAAGATTGATTAAGTTACATGATTTTCAGTATAAAATATTAAAACGTTTATTTATATTTTAGTTTTTATGTAATATATTCATTATAAAATATTATTATATGTTTTTGAAATTAATTTTTTACTAAATTAATATGTGCATTATTAGGACTATTTTATATGTATTATTTATGAATATATAAGCATATAAAATTTATCGTAATGTTTTAATTATTTGTTGTATTGGGTAATATAAATAAAATGTCGGTTCAATATATAGATATAAAACTTTTTGGTAGATTATTAAAGGTTAATTGTCCTAATGAGTTAAGTAAAGATTTGAAACATGCAGCTAATTGTTTGAACAAGAGATTACAAGATTTGAAAATTAAAACTGGAGTTTCTAATACAGAGCAGCTAGTATTTGTGACAGCATTAAATATGTCTTATGAATTAGAAAATGAAAAATTAAAAGTTCAAGAAATTATTTTGAGATCAAATAAAATGATTGCATGTTTAAAAAAATTAAAAATGACTAAAACATTTTGATGTTATATCATGTTTCTTAAAATATATAAAGTAGTTTTATTGATTTATTGCAAGAATGTATAAATATGTTATTTATAAATCGTTATATTCAAAGAATGTATTTTAGGAAATTAAGAAAAAAAGTAAAATTACAAGAGAAACAAATTTTAGCAACAAGTATGACTAATCTTGTTTTTAGTTGTAATTTTCTTCGTTTTGCTAAAAATATTGCTGTTTTTTATTCTTTTGATGGAGAAATTGATACTCGTACATTAATTTTAAAATTATGGGAAAGAAAATATAATGTTTTTTTACCTATAATTGATTCTTATTTTTATAAATTGTTATTATTCGCTCAGTATCTTCCTACTACGTGTTTAAAATTAAATATATTCAATATTTTTGAACCAATAATTGTTAAAGAAGCTGTTTTTTATTGTAATAACATGGATATTATTTTTGTTCCACTGGTATCTTTTGACAAGTATCTTTATCGTTTAGGAATGGGTGGAGGATTTTATGATAGAATTTTAACCAATTGGAAAAAAAAAGGTTTTCTTCCAATTGGTTTAGCTTATGATTTTCAATTAGTAGATAATATTTTTCCCTTTTCTTGGGAAAATCCTCTTCCTTTGATTATTACTCCTAATAAATTATGGAAATGATGATTGTTTTGAATTTTTTTAGTAGAACAATTTATATTTCAATTATGTTGATAGAGTTATTTAGTACAAATTTTTTAATGTTT
Source organism: Buchnera aphidicola (Meitanaphis elongallis) (assembly GCA_039830015.1). Taxonomy (NCBI): domain Bacteria; kingdom Pseudomonadati; phylum Pseudomonadota; class Gammaproteobacteria; order Enterobacterales; family Erwiniaceae; genus Buchnera; species Buchnera aphidicola. Next base: position 434,353 of record CP140033.1, on the reverse strand, counting down.
TATTTCGTTAAAAATAATTATGGTAATTGTGTATTTTAGATTTAATTAGGATGTTGTATTTAAATATTATATTTTTATATATATTATTTAGTATTAAGTATAATAAATGAATTTTATTTTCTATGATAGTATAAAAATTTCATATAATTAAAATAAAATTTTTATATAATATAATGTTTTATATTACAATACGTATTAATGATTATTTTGTGAAACATAAATATAGTTTGTTATTTTTTTATTTGTTTACTACAATAAAAATGTACATAAGGATTATGATTTCCTTGAATTTTAAAAATTAGTTCGTCTCTTTTACATTCCCATTTACTAATAGGATATTTTTTATCCCACGATTTAAATAAATTCATTTGTTGTTTGGATATATTTAGCTTATAGGTCGCATTCATATAAAAGTAGGTTCTGGCAATGCTTCCTTTAGATATATTAGGTGGTTCAGCTATTTTGTTTTTGAAATCTATTTTCATTGAACAATCTCCGTATTGACTCTTTATTTTTTTATTTAGTTGTCCATACATAAAATTGCTGCGATCTGCATTAATTTCTCCAATAACAGGTTGTAAGTTGTGTAGATCTGTTTCTATTTTTATATAATTAACGTCATGAGTACAATTTTTCCTTCCTCCTGCTTTCCAACAGTATTTTAAATGTCCAAATTGCCATGCTGGAACTACATGTTCCCATTCTATTCGTGTGGCTCGATTCATATTTTTTCTAATTTTATAACCGCATGATTTTAATTGTGGAATACCTTTTTTTTTCGTCCATAATATTTTACACCCACAGTAAAAAGAACTCGGTATATTAGCATTAATTTTTTGTGCAATTAATTTGGTTTGATAGAAATTTCTATAATTATCTTTATATATTTTATGTTCTTCTGAAGATAACGTAATTAAAAAAGAAACTAATATAAGTAATGTTTTAATTAACATTGTATGAGTTTTAACAATAATAGTATATTTTATCTTATTTTATTAGACATATTGTTTTAATAAATTTATTTCAATTTATATTGATAAATACGATTTTTAAAAAATAAAATGCTTTTATTTTTTATAGCGTAATTGTTCATCAATTTCTATTTTTTTTTGCATTAGATGAGAGCGATACGTTTCGTTAATAAAGTCGTTATTATTTAATATTTTTGGTCTTGTTTTTTGTAGTTTTATTTTGTTTTGTATAGCTAGTTTCATGCCAACATTTTTTATATTATCGTTTATACATTCGTTTAAAATCCTTGCAGAGTAAGTTAAATTCGTGTAATTAAAATATGTAAATATTTTTTGGCATGTATTTTGATATTGATTGTCTGTTGATGTATAATCTAAAATTTCTGCTATATAAAAAAGATTTTCTATTAAGTATTTTCCTACTGATTCTATTGTTTCTTTTTGGTTATGTACATTAATGTATATTTTTTGTTTGGGCTTTCTACCTTTTAGGCTGATTATCTCCCAATTCTTAGAGTAATGTTGAAGCTCTTTATTTGTCATTTTAGGAGAGTCAGCAATAATGCACCAAATTAAAAATAGATCTAACAATAATATTTGATTTTGTTCAATTCCTATACATGAAAAAGGATTAATATCTAGTGATCGTATTTCTACATATTGGATTCCTTTATTTTTTAAAGAATTTAATATAGTATTGTTAGACATTAATGTTATTTTAGGGCGTATATAAGTATATAATTCATTTTCTGTTTGCAATATGTTAGCATTGATTTGTTTTAAATTTCCATGATGATCTATTAATCCTAATTTTTCAAATTTTTTAGATGGTGTGTAGATTCCGTACTTAAGTGATGATATATAATCATTTAAAGAATTGAATGTAAGATTTAAATTTTTTATTGATTCGTTGGTATGACCTAAACTGCTAGTCCTAAAGGAAGTAGACCATGGCAGATATAAAATTCCGTTTTTACTACTAAATTTTAGATTAGTTTTTTTATTTTTAATAAAGCATGGTTCTATAGCTGGAGACGAACCAAATAGATAAGGAATAATCCATCCAAATCGATAAAAATTTCTAATTAAGCATAAGTATCCATCAGAAATAAAGTTTTTTGTAGTGATATTATTATGTTTTTTCCATTGTTTCCAAAATGTAATAGGTAATGAAAAATTATAGTGAATTCCAGAGATAATATTCATTAATATGCCATATCTGTTTTTTAATCCTGTTCTATAAAGTGTTTTTAGTTTTCCAATGTTAGAAGTTCCATATTTTGCTAAAACTATAGAATTTTTAGAATTAATACATGGTGGAATACTAAATGGCCATAAATATTCTTCATATATGTTTTTGCTAACAAATATATGAATGTCTCGTAAGATTTTTAATAAATAATTTGAGTTTTTAGTGGGAGGGGTAACAAATTCTAATAATGATTCAGAAAAATCAGTTGTAATCCATTTGTGAGTTAAAGCTGATCCTATAGAATGGGGATGATCATTTTCAGAAATTTCTCCATTTAAATTTACCCGTAAAGTTTCACGTTCGATACCTCTCAATATGTTTTTAATAATATTTGGATTAGATTTTATCCAATTAATTTTATGTAATATTTTCGGAATCAAATTGACCTCTTTATAATAAATATAAATGTTTTCAAGGATAAATTATAAAAATTTTTAATAAGTATTTTACGAATTGGTTTTTATGCAACTTAAAATAGATAGATTTAATTTTAATAGATAGGCTTAAATTTTTTATTTTAAATGCATCCGGGAGGATTTGAACCTCCGACCTCTCGGTTCGTAGCCGAGTACTCTATCCAACTGAGCTACGGATGCTAATATAAAAAAAACGGTGAGAGAGGGATTCGAACCCTCGATGCATATTATTACATACTCCCTTAGCAGGGGAGTGCCTTCAACCGCTCGGCCATCTCACCTAAGGTTTTACGTTAAGTTTTGAAAATATTTTTAAAATAATATTTCATAATTTATAATATTATTTAATTTAGGTTATCATATTGATTTTATATTGTATAGTAATTTTAAAAAAATGTCTTAGTATTGTTATATAGCAGTATTTTAATGACATTTAATTGAGTTCAAGATATATAATGTAAGATCACTGATTTTGTAGCATCTTGCTTTAGCAAAAAGATAGCAAGATGCTGATTTATGTGCTAGCAACTAGGTTTTTTGTTTTTTTCAGCTTGAATTCTTTGATATATTTCTTCACGATGTACTGAAATTGTTTTAGGAGCATTTATACCAATACGTACTTGATTTCCTTTTACACCTAATACTGTTACAGATATCTCATCACCGATTATGAGTGTTTCTCCCACTCGACGAGTTAAAATAAGCATGTATTTTCCTTAAAAAACTTTTAAAAAAGTTTTGATCTATCTAAAATGTTGGCATTGTGCCTAATACTAGGCTAAATACAAGTTTTATAATATTATACTAGTAAATGAGTGTATATATTTAATATTTATATATTTTATAAGTTTAATTTAATCCATTTTTTTATATTAATTAGTTCGTTTTCTAAAGAAATCAAATTTTTTGCTCCTCCTTCAGCTATACAAGCTTTTCCTCCTCCTTTTCCTTCTAAATTTTTTAAAAGGACACTTAATAGTTTATCAGCAGCAATTTTTTTTGATAAAGTAGATGTGATTCCTATAACAATTGTTGCATGATTATTAACAATGTTTATTAGTATAATAATAACTGATCCTAACTTATTTTTTAGTTTATCTATAATATTTTTTAATTTTTTAGAATTATTTTTTTTAAATATATGTATAATGACTTTGACATTTTGGATTAAGAAAAAATTTTTACTTAGTTGATTGACTATTTCGTTTATTTCTTTTTCATGCATCTTGTTTACTTCTTTTTTTAGCTCTTTATTACTTAGTAATAAATTTTGAATACTATTTTTAATATTTTTGTTTTTTATTTTTAGTATAGTAGAAATTTCGTTTAGTTCTTGTTCTTTTTTATGAATGCTAGATAAAGCTATTTTCCCAGTTACAGCTTCTATTCTTCTAATTCCAGATGATATGCTTTTTTCAGAAATTATTTTGAATAGTCCGATATCGCCTGTTCTTTTAGTATGAGTGCCTCCACATAGTTCGATTGAAAATGCATCGATTGAAAGAACACGAACGGTTTTATCATATTTTTCTTGAAATAGAGCAGTGATGTTCTGTTTTTCTGCCTCCTTTAGCTCCATGATATTTGTTGTAATTAAAATATTGTTACTGATTTGTGTATTAATCATATGCTCAATTTTTTTTATATCATCAAAATTTATAGGAGAATAATGAGAAAAGTCAAATCTTAAAAAACTATTTGTAATATATGAGCCTTTTTGAAAGACATGATTTCCTAAAATTTTTCTTAAAGACGAATGTAACAAATGAGTAGCAGAATGATTAATTTGAATTAGTGATCTTCGATCATAGTCAATTTTTGCAGTGACTATATCATTTATTTTAAGTTGTCCTGATATCACTTTTCCTAAATGTCCAATATGACTTCCATATTTTTTAGTATCGTATACTATAAATTTTCCATTGGTATGATTAATTATCCCGGTGTCACCGATTTGACCTCCCGATTCTGCATAGAAGGGAGTGTTTTTTAATACTAATATTCCTAATTCATTTTGTAAAATGTGTTTACAACGCATATTATTGCAGATAATGTTAGTAATAGACGATTGTGCTTCTGTAGTATTATATCCTATAAAATTAGATGGTATGGCACTATTTATTTGTATATCAATTTTTATGTTATGTTTTTTATAAAATTTTTGGTTTTTTGCTTGTTTCTTTTGGTGTTCTATACTTTTTTTGAATTCTTCGAGATTGATAGTAATATTTTTTTCGCGACAGATATCTGCAGTTAAATCTACAGGAAATCCAAATGTATCATATAGTTTAAAAACTATTTTTCCACTTAAAATGTTGTTTTCAAGTTTTTGAATTTCTATTTCGAGTAGTTTTAGTCCTTTTTCAAGAGTGTTAATAAATTTTTTTTCTTCTAGTTTTAATACGATTTCGATTTGTTGTTGTTTTTTCTTTAAGATATGTGCGTGTGTCCCCATAGATTGTATTAAAGTAGGAACAAGCTTATATAAAAATGGTTCTTTTATTCCAATGTAATACCCATGTCGTATAGCTCGTCTGATGATTCTTCTAAGTACGTAACCATGTTTTTCATTAGAAGGTACAATGTTTTCAGATATAATAAAAGAGCTAGATCGAATGTGATCTGCAATGACATATATATGTTTATTGTTTGAATTATGAGCATTACTCATTTTGACAATTAAATTTACTAGTGGTTGAAATAAATCAATTTCATAATTAGATGTTACGTTTTGTATAATTGCTGAGATACGTTCTAATCCCATACCTGTATCTACGGAAAATTGAGATAGCTTTATCATATTTCTACTATTTATTTTATTGAATTGCATGAATACAATATTCCAAATTTCAACAAATCGTTCTCCACAATTTGCATTAATTCCAGGAGGTTCTCCGAATAATTTATTTCCTTTATCATAAAAAATTTCTGTAGAAGGCCCACATGGACCTGTATTACCCATTTGCCAAAAATTATCTGAAATATGTTTACTATTTTGTTTGTTTCCTATTTTTATGATTCTTGTTTCTTGTATATTAGTGATGTTTTTCCATATATTGTATGATTCTAAATCATATTCATAAACTGTAATCCATAATTTTTCTTTAGATAAATGTAACCATTTTTTTGATGTTAGAAATTCCCATGCATATGCAATCGCTTCTGTTTTAAAATAATCTCCGAAACTAAAGTTTCCTAGCATTTCGAAGAATGTATGATGTTTTGATGTATATCCTACATTTTCAAAATCGTTGTGCTTTCCACCTGTACGTAGACAATTTTGAATAGTGACTACTCGAGTATGTTTGAAGTTACAATTTTTCTCTAAGAATATGTCTTTAAATTGATTCATTCCAGCATTAGTAAATAACAGTGAAGAATTTTGTGATGTAACTAAAGAGCTTCCTGGAAGAACAATGTGTTTTTTTTCTTTAAAAAAATCTAAAAACATTTGTTTTATTTCTTGAGTGGTTCTTTTCATTTTTATTTGAATATAAGTTGAGAATGTTAAGAGTGATGAAAATAATTTGTATATTGAAACGTTTTATTATTTTAAAAATTTAATTTATTATAGAAGTATCTTATTGTCGACGTTAATTAAAGGTATTGATTTAAATAGTATTTCATAATATGTAAATTAATGTTATAAAAACAATTATCTTTTTATATGCAAAATAAAAAATAAATATTTATATTGTTATTGATACGAATTACTACTTTTAATTATAGGGTAATCAAGAATTTAAAGTTAATAATTTTAATTTTATTACAATGAATTATTTTCAAAAAATTTGTTATAATGCAAAAGTTAGTTATTTTGTTTTATACAGTTTTTCAAAAGAATATTTTATGATCAGTATGGATGATGTTATTACTATTATTGTTCCAAATACGTTTTTTTCTAATATACGACTAGACAAAGTATTGTCTCAGTTGTATTGCAATTATTCTCGAACTTGTTTTAAAAAATGGATTTTGAATTGTCAAGTTAGTGTTAATGATAGAATGTGTGATAATCCTAATATGAAAGTGTCATGTGGAGATAAAATTACTGTTAATATAATTAATTGTGAAAATGGTTTTGAAAATCCTCAAAATATTCCTTTAAATGTTGTCTATGAAGACAATGATATTTTAGTTATTGATAAACAAGTAAATTTAGTTGTTCACCCCGGAGCTGGTCATAAAGATGGAACTTTACTGAATGCCTTATTATATAAAAGCAATACTTTCTTAAACGTTCCTCGTGCTGGTATTATACATAGATTAGATAAGAATACTACTGGATTGATGGTTATTGCGAAGAATTTGATATCTTATAATAATTTAGTTGAATTAATGAAATGCAGAAAAATTGTTCGACAATACGAAGCATTAGTTTATGGTCGAATGATTTCAGGAGGTACTATTTGTCGATCTATTAAGCGACATCCTGTGCAACGTACTATTATGACTACTAATGTTTTAGGAAGAAAAGCTATTACGCACTATAGAATCATAAAACGTTTATCTTGTTGCACACATATAAGAATCAAATTAGAAACAGGAAGAACTCATCAAATAAGAGTACATATGTTAAGTATTAATCATCCGTTAATAGGCGATAGCGTGTATAGAAATAAACATAAGTTCTGTAAGAGTATTACTTTAGGAGTATATAATATAATTAAAAAATTTCCTAGACCAGCATTACATGCGAGTAAATTATGTTTAAAACATCCAATAACAGGACAATGGATGGAATGGGATAGTGTTTTTCCGAATGATATTGCAAATTTGTTAAATGAGTTAAATGTTAATGAAAGTAAATGATTATAATTTAAAATTTTATAATTTTTATAGAATATATTTTATATTTAAAACATTGAATTTTTGATTATCTTGTTTTAGCAAAATAGATCATTTTATGATTAACACAAAATGATTTATTTTATAAATTATTTGTGTGTATATTCAATTTATTAGTTTTGTTTTATTTATGAATGTAATTATGTTTTTATTTTGTAATTTAAAATAAATTGATCTATATTATATTTATTTTATTAATTATATTTTAAGTATATTACAAATTTTAAAAATAACTAGAAATTGTATTATGTACTATGTTTTTTAAAAAGACATTTTATTTTTTTTGTTTTATTCTTTTTATTGCTGTTTTTAAAGCCCAAAAATATCCATCTAATCCAAATCCGCAAATAACTCCAGATGAAACATCAGATAACCAAGAATGTGATCGAAAACTTTCACGTGCATAAATATTAGAAATATGTACTTCTATAAATGGGATGTTAACACTGATTAATGCATCACGTAATGCTATACTAGTATGTGTAAAAGCACCTGCGTTTATTATAATGTAATCTATTTTTTTACTGGAATTATGAATTTTTTTAATTAAAGTACTTTCTGAATTAGATTGTACGTGGTGTATTTTTGTGTTTAATAGTTTACCTTTTTCGTTTAGTTTATAAATTAATTGAATTAATGTAGTATTTCCGTAGATATGTGGCTCTCTTTCTCCTAAAAGATTGAGATTAGGACCATTGATTACTAAAATATTAGAAGCATGTTTCATTTAATGTTCTCTAAGATGGCATATATAAAATATTAAATTTTTAAATGTGTATTTATTATATATATTTAATTTGCTAATTTTTCAACAGAAGTTTATTAAATTATATTATAATCTATTGAAAAATAATATGTGTATTTTAATTAAATTCTGGAAATGTATTGAAAGTTATACTGTTGTAATGATAATACTTTCTTTTAAAATAAGATATTAATAATATAAATTATTATTTAATTTTTAAGTATTTATTTTTGTTATAAGATCTCAGATTTTATTAATTATATGTTTATTAGGAATACATTGTTTTTCATGTACGCAAATTAATAAAATTTTTATTAATAACATAATATGATTTGTACAAGATAATTTTTTAATTTTATGAGTGATATTATATTTAAAATAAGTGAGTTATAATGGTTATGGATTTAGTTACTGAGCGTTTGTTGACTTCAAATAAAATTGGTCATCAAGACCTTTTCGAAGTTTTAAGTGATATTTCGAACAATAAAATAGACTATTCTGATGTTTATTTTCAATCTATTAATAATGAATCATGGATATTAGAAGATAATATTGTCAAAGAAGGGGCATTTCATCTTAATCAAGGTATTGGAGTTAGAGTTATTTCCGGAGAAAGCACTGGTTTTTCTTACTCAAACAATATTACACTACATACATTAAAGGAGAGTGCAAAATTGGCAAGTGAGATTTTAGAAAGAAATTGTCTTACTCGGATTCAACCTTTTTTGATAATTAAACGAAAATCTTTATATACTTCAAGTAATCCATTAATAGATTTTGATTCCGCAGAAAAAGTGGACATTCTTCATAAAATAAATTGTATTGCTCGAGATATTGATCGTCGTGTAGTTAAAGTGAACGCTGCTTTAAATAGTGAATATAATCAGATATTAATTGCTGCTACAGATGGTAGTTTGGCAGCTGATATTCGCCCTTTAGTGCGTCTTTCAATTAATGTTGTAGTAGAGAGTAAAGGGAGACGTGAATATGGTTTTAGTGGAGGAGGTGGTCGTGATGGATATACATTTTTTCTAAAAAATTATATTTCTGGTGTGTCCTTAATAGAACATTATGCTAGAGAAGCAGTAAGGATTGCTTTAGTTAATTTATTTGCTAAGGAAGCTCCTTCTGGTACATTTCCTGTAGTGTTGGGTCCAGGTTGGCCAGGAATTTTATTGCATGAAGCGGTTGGTCATGGATTAGAAGGAGATTTTAATCGTCAAGGCACATCAGTTTTTTCTAATCGAATTGGACATCAAGTTGCTTCGACTTTATGTACTATAGTAGACAATGGAACTATCAAAGACAAAAGAGGATCGTTAACTATTGATGATGAAGGTATCCCGAGTCAACATAACGTATTGATACAAAATGGAATTTTGAAAAATTATATTCAAGATAAATTTAATGCTCGTTTAATGGGCGTGAATTCTACAGGAAACGGTAGAAGAGAATCATATGCTCATTTACCTTATCCTAGAATGACAAATACGTATATGTTATCAGGAAGTTCTAGTCCTCAAGACATTATTGATAGTATAGAGTATGGAGTATATGCGTTAAATTTTAGTGGTGGACAAGTTGATATTACTTCAGGTAATTTTGTTTTTTCTGCTTCTGAAGCGTATTTAGTAAAAAAAGGAAAAATTGTTAATTCTATAAAAAATGCAATGTTAATTGGATCAGGAAGTCATGTAATGCAAGAAATTTCCATGGTAGGTAATGATTTATCAATGGATGCAGGAATTGGAACATGTGTTAAAAATGGGCAAAGCATTCCAGTTGGTGTAGGCCAGCCTACCATTAAGTTAAATAATATTACAGTAGGAGGTACTGCTTAAACAATATAAATGTTAATAAATAGAATTATGCAATATATTAAGATTATTTGAAAGTTGATAAATGAGCAATTTTTTAAATTATGCAGTCAAATTTTATTAAGCATGACTGCATGATAGTTTTATTTTTTGGCAATATAAAGATAAATATATTTTATAAAGTAAACATTATTTTTTTGTTAGTAGCTCTTTTATTTTAGCTGCTTTTCCTGTTCGATTTCGTAAATAATATAATTTTGCTTTTCTAACGTTACCATATCTTTTAATATGAATTGTTTCGATATTAGGAGAATGAGAATGAAATACGCGTTCTATAGCATTCCCGCCGGACATTTTTCGTACACAAAACGAAAATCTGAAATGTTTATTTCTTTTGGCTATAACTATACCTTCAAATGATTGTATTCTTTTTTTTGATCCTTCTACTATCCACAATTTAACGTCTATAGTGTCTCCTGTTTTAAAAGTAGGAATAAATGTTTTTTCTTGTTCTTTTTCTATTATTTGAATAATATTCACAATAATATTTTCCTAATTTATTGTATATTTAAATTATTTTATCGTGTTTTGATGTGAGTATTTTTTTTTAAATTGTTCTAATAAAATTGTTTCTTCTTTTGTAAGTACCATATTATTTAACAAGTCTGGTCTTTTAATCCAGGTATATCCTAATGATTGTTTTAATCTCCAAATTTTTATTTTTTGGTGATTACCTGACAATAAGATTTTGGGAACTTTTATATTATTAAAAATTTTAGGTCTAGTATAATGAGGACAATCTAATAATCCATGATAAAATGAATCGTCCTTTTTAGATTGTTGTCGTCCTAATGATCCAGGAATAAGACGACATAATGTGTCAATTAAAACCATAGCAGGAAGTTCTCCTCCACTTAAGATGTAATCTCCAATGGATATTTCTTCATCTATGATTTTGCTATGTATAAGTCGTTCGTCTATGCCTTTATATCGTCCACATAGTAAGATTATGTGTTGCATTTTAGATAATGTTATAATTTTTTTTTGATTTAGCTTAGATCCTTTTGGCGATAAATAGAATACTTTTGTATTATGTTTGAGTATAGATTTTGTATATTCAATAGCTGATTTTAATGGTTCTGCTGTCATTAGCATACCAGACCCTCCTCCATAAGGACGATCATCAATATTTCGATGTTTATTATTGGTATGATCTCTTGGATTTATGATATCTAATTTCATAATTCCTTTTTGAATTGCTTTTCTAGTAATTCCGTAGTTAGTAATAGTACAAAACATTTCTGGAAAAATGCTGATTATTCCTATGTGTAAAGACATATTATTATTTTTTAAAGTTATCTTGATTTAAATGTGTAATTCCAATCTACTATGATTATTTTTTTATCAATTTCAATTTTTTTAATAATTTTTTTATTTACTAAAGGTATTAAAATGTCTTGTTTTATTTTGTTTTCTTTTTTTTCATTTATAATGAGAATATCATTGGAGGATGTTTTAATTAAACTAATTACTATTCCTAACTTTTTGTTTTCTAAATTAAAAACAATGCAACCTATGATATCTTTCCAGTAATAATCATTATTTTTTAACGGTGGTAATATATTTTCATTAATAGTTATATAGCAATTGGTAAACGTTTTAGCTATAGATCGATTAGTGATATCTTTCATTTTTACTATAAAATGTTTTTTTTTTCTTTTCCAATGTTGAACGTGAATGATGATTTTTATTTTTTCTTTTCTGGTATTCCAAGGATAGTAATTGAAGATATTTATCTTTTTTTCTGTAAAAGAAAATACTCGAGTCCATCCTAAAATTCCATGCGGTGCTCCGAATTGAGCAATAATTAAGTCGTTATGACATTTTTTTTTGGTATCTATATTAATCGTTTCTTTGTAGTTTTGCATCTGTTGAAAGATTTTTAATTAAGTTTTTTATTCGATCGGATATCATGGCTCCATTTTTTATCCAGTATTGTAATCTTTTCATATCTATAGAAATGTTATTATTAGACGATATTGGATTAAAAAATCCTATTTTTTCTATAAATTTTCCATTTCTAGGACATCGGTTATCAGCAATAACTACTTGATAAAAAGGACGTTTTTTTGTTCCTAGTCGTGACAAACGAATTTTTACCATAGTATTTGTACCTTTAAATGATTATGATTATTTTAAATAGTATAATCATAAAAAATAGTTTTATAAACAATATTTTGTTATTTTAAAAATTTATTATTAACTATGTTGTTCATTTGTTTCATTATTTTATTTATTCCACCACTTTTAATTGTATGCATGATATTTTTTATACTATTGAATTGTTTTAGTAATGAATTTATTTTTTGAATTGATAAACCTGATCCTTTTGCAATTCGACGTTTTCTTGATCCTTTGATCAGTTCTGGTTGTTGTCTTTCTTGTGGTGTCATGGAATTAATCATTATTTCCATATGTAATAATAATTTTTCGTTAATATTATTATGAACATTATTAAGTATTTTTGATGTTTTGGGTAGTTTTCCTAAAATTGAAGTAATATTTCCAATTTTTTTAATTTGTTTTATTTGTGTTAACAAGTCGCTATAATTAAATCTTTTTTTACTTTTTATGGTGTTTGTTAGTTTTTTAATATTTCTTTTATCAACTTTTTTTTCGATGTTTTCTATGAGTGATAGTACATCTCCCATTCCAAGGATTCGAGTGATCATTCTATCTGGATGAAATGTTTCGAATTCGTTCAATTTTTCTCCGGTACTGATGAATTTAATTGGTTTTTTTGTTAAATATTTCATTGAAAGTATAATGCCTGCTCTAGCATCGCTATCTGTTTTTGTAATGATAAATCCGGTTATAGGTAGATTGTTGCTGAATTTGTGTGCAATGTTTATTGCATCTTGGCCTATCATTGCATCAATTGTTAATAGAATTTCAATAGGTTTAATTTCTTTATATATATTTATTACTTCATTCATCATATATTCATCAATATGAAGACGTCCAGCAGTGTCGACTAATAAAACATCATAAAATTTAGATTTAGAAAACTCTAATGCGAGATTTGCTATTTTTATTGGGTTTTGATTAATATGAGAAGGGTAAAAATCGATTTTTGCTTGTTTAGATAATATTTCTAATTGTTTGATTGCTGCAGGTCGATATATATCTGTAGATACTACTAATATTTTTTTATTTTTAGTTGTTTTTATCATTTTCCCTAACTTTGCTATACTTGTTGTTTTTCCTTGTCCTTGCAATCCTACTATCATGATTACTGCTGGAGATTGAATTTGTAAATTTAAATTGCTATTATTTTCTCCTAATATTTTTGTTAGTTCTTGTTTAATTATTTTTATTAATTCTTGTTTTGGAGTAAAATTTTTACTTATATTATGTCCAATAGAACTTTTTGATATAGAGTGTATAAGACTTTTTACTACTGATAACGCAACGTCTGCTTCTAATAAAGTGTTTTTTATTTCTTTTAACGTTTCTTTGATATTATTTTCAGTTAATCTTCCTTTGTTAGAAAGATTGTTAAATATTTCTAAAAATTTGTTAGTTAAATTATTAAACATGATTTTACTCTACAATTGATTTAAAAAAGTTTTAAAAAATATTTTTAGGTATTTGGTACATTTTAATATTTTATACATATGACTTGTTAGACGTAGTAACTGAAAGAAGATTGTAATGTTTTTAATAACAATGATAAATTTGTATGATGTAGAATACTATTATAAAAATTTAGTGAGTTTTTTTAAGTAATAGTAGTGAATTTCTTGATTAATATTTTTAATTATATAAAGTTTTTTAATTTAATTTTATTAAATAAAAGAAAATACATTTTAGAGTCTTTAATACATTTATGTAATATAGTATATATTGTATACAATAATTAAAATTTTTAAATATTTTAATAAAAATCATATTTAATTATGTCAACAAGTAAATATTATTAAATATTGATTTTTTAATATTTTAATTTATATTTATGTAGTTTTAAGATATTCGTTGTTATTTTTAGAAATTAAAATATGTGTATATTGTTTGCTCTATTTTTTCCTATTATGGATTAAATAGAGCTTGTATCAAGTGTTTAAAATTTTTAGTAAATGAGATTATAAAGAACATTTATCTATCGGATAACGTCCCAATATTTTAACTGAAGTAATACCGTTTAATTTATTTATAGCTTGTTTTATTTGATCAGTATGAATATTGTTTTTTATATCAATAAAAATTGTTGTATCTGATGATGTTTTAGAGAGCGTATAGGGTATTAATTGTCTTATTTTTAGGTTATATTTTTTTAGTATTTGAATTGTTTCTTCAGTTAAGTTTTTTTTATTATTTATAGACATCATAATTGTTGTTATAGTTGGTGTGTGGTTAGGTATATGTACACTTTTTTTTCTTAATATTATGAATCGAGTTACATTATTTTCTAGATTGGAAATATTTCTAGATAAAACTTTAAGTTGATATTTCTTTTTACATGTTTCATTTCCTAATGCAGCAGACATAAAGTTGGTATCATTACGTGTTTTTTCCATTGCGTCTGTTGTGCTATTGGTATGTTTTAATTTCCAATTAGGAAAATGTTTAATGAATTTGCTACATTGCATAAATGGTTGTTTATGGCTATAAATTTTTTTAATATTTATTAATTGAGTATTTTTTTGAGATAATAAACAGTGATTAATAGGAATATTAATTTCACCAACAATTGATAATGTTGTATGTATTAAAAGAGCATATATTTCATGAATTGATCCTGAGGTATTGTTTTCAATTGGTAATACTGCGTAATCAGATTTATTATCTTCAACGTTATTTATAATTTCTTCAAAATTATTGCAAGAATTTTTAATAAAGAATTGAAAGTGTTTATTAGCATATTTTTTAGTAGCATCATAAGAGTATGATCCAGCGTCACCTAAAAAAGAAAAGCTTTTCAATTTTTTATTTTGACAGTAGTTTTGTCTTATCCAATTATTTTGAGTGAAAATTGAATCTTTTATAATGATATTAAATAGATCGTAGATATATTTATCATCAAGATTGTTTTTCTTTCCAAAGATAGTAAGATTTTTTAATAATAATTGTTCTCTTTCTATGTCTCTTATTGGATAGTTTTGTTCAACTTTTGTTTCTGCTATTTGTATCACTGTTGTTTTTCTTTTAGCGAGTAGAGTAATTAGGTCTTTATCTAAAGTATTAATAATATTTCTTAGTTTCAGTAGAGTACTTGTAGACTTCATGTTGTATTGCCTTTCAAGCTAATTTTAATATATAATTTTAAGAAAACTGTTTTATATTTTAATTTTATCACTTCTAACAACGTTTGTTTTAGAATAAAATTTTTTATTAAAAACAATAATATTTTAAACAGAAATTGTATAGGTATTTATTAATTTGAAGTTTTTTATTATATAGTTCTTAGTTATATTTTGTGATCTATTCATATGTTTTAAATGCAATGTTGTTGATATTTTAAATATTTATTTTAAATGTTTCATGTTTTTAAGTATGTTAACAATATTAATTTATGTTGTAATTACGTTAAATCAATTCATAAATTATAAAAGCATTTTGTTAGTATCATAATACTATTAAATTGTTTTTAATTAAGATAGTATTTGTTTTATAAATTATTTTAATCTTTTACGGATAACTTAATATGAAGAATTTTTCTGCTATAGTTAAAAATGTTAAAAAATCATGGTATTGTATCGATGCTACGGGGCAAACTTTAGGTAGATTAGCCTCTGCTCTCGCTGTTCGACTTCGTGGGAAACATAAAGTTGAATATACTCCTTATATTGATGTTGGTGATTATATAATTGTAATTAATGCTAGTAAAATATTAGTGACAGGTAAGAAATACACTGATAAAGTTTATTATCATCATACCGGATATGTAGGTGGTATTAAAAAAATAGTATTTAAGGACATGATATCTGATTTTCCTACTAGAGTCATTGAAATTGCAGTTAAAGGTATGCTTCCAAAAGGTTCTTTGGGTCGTAAGATGTTTAGAAAACTCAAAGTATATTCTGATGATAGTCATATTCATATGGCACAAAATCCAAAAATGTTAACTATCTAATTAGGAATTTAAATAAATGAATCAAATACATAATTATGGAACTGGTCGTAGAAAAAGTTCTTCTGCTCGAGTGTTTCTAAAACTTGGAACAGGGAAGATCATGATAAATAATCGTATTTTAGAAAATTATTTTGGTTGTAAAACTACTTATATATTAATAAAACAACCTTTAGAATTAGTGAATATGTTAAACAAATGTGATTTATATATCACTGTTAAAGGCGGTGGTATTTCTGGACAAGCTGGGGCAATTCGTCATGGAATTACTCGTGCATTGATAGATTATGATATATCTTTTCAAAATAAATTGAGAAAATTTGGTTTTGTTACTCGAGATTCTCGTCGAGTTGAAAGAAAGAAAGTAGGTTTTCGAAAATCAAGAAAGCGTCCTCAATTTTCTAAGCGTTAATAATTTTTGATGGCGTAATTTTTATATTTAAATATAGTATTTGAAATAAACTGAGTATATTTTAATGCATAATAATGTGTATGAAATAAGAACATTTTTTATTTTGATTTTTTAAAGAATTTAAAGTAACAAGTGCCAAGTTTTAGTATATAAAATGTTTCGTTGATTATTTAAAGACATTTATTTTTTATTTTAAATTATTTGAAATATTTAAATTATTTAAAGTTATATGTATCTAAATTTTTTAACAGAATCTTTTAAGTATTAGAGATAAACGTGTTATTTTTTATAAAGTATAAAATATCTTGACATATTTTTTTGATTCCGATTTTTTTAATTGATGAAACTAAATAGTATGGTTTTATATGTTTTAAGTTGATTTTAATAAATTTAACAATGTTTTTTATTTCATTTTCATTAACTAAATCTATTTTATTGAATACAATCCATATTGGTTTTGTACATAGTGTTTTATTGTAGTTTTTTAGTTCTTCTAATATAATGTTTATGTTGTTTAAGATAATGAATTTGTTTTTAATAGAGATGTCGACTATATGTAATAGTAAATGGCATCTTTCTAAATGTTTTAAAAATTGAATTCCAAGTCCATGACCATGTGATGCTCCTTTAATTAAACCTGGTATATCGGCAATAATAAAATGTTCATCTTTATTTATTTTTACGGTACCTAATATTGGTGCAAGTGTTGTAAAAGGATAGTCTGCTATCTTAGTTTTTGCTCGAGATATATAACTGACTAAAGTAGATTTTCCAGAGTTAGGTAAACCTAATGTTCCAACGTCAGCTAACAAGATTAATTCTAATTTTATTTCTCTTTGTTCTCCTTTAGTTCCTAAAGTGTGTTGTTGGGGCGTTCTGTTTACTGAAGATTTAAATCTAGTATTTCCTAACCCATGCCATCCGCCTTTGGCAATTAGAATTAATTTTTTATTACATGTAATGTCGTCTATTATTTCATTAGTGTTGTTATCAATAATTCTTGTTCCAATAGGTATTTGAATTATAATGTCTTTTCCTTTTTTTCCTGATTTTTTTTTATTTTTTCCATTTTCTCCGTTTTGTGCTTTGAACGTTTTTTTAAAATTAAAATCAATTAGAGTATTTAAATTTCTATTAGTTTGTAGCCAAATGCTACCTCCATTTCCTCCGTTTCCTCCATCTGGACCTCCTTTTGGTATATATTTTTCTCTTCTAAAACTGATACATCCATTTCCTCCATTTCCAGCGATAACATGGATAATTATTTGATCTAGAAATTTCATTTTATATCCTTGAAAACTATATATAAAATATATACATAATTTTATATAAGTAATATAAATTTTAAAATGTTATATTATTTATGATCTTTTAAATGATTGATATGAAATTTTATTTTGTGTATAAATAAAAAATGTTCGATAGATAAGGGCATTCTTTATTTATACACAAAATAAAATATTAAAACTATTGTGTAATAACATTTACATATTTTTTGTTTTTTGTTCCTCTTGTTCTAAATTTTACTTTTCCTTTAGCAATAGCAAATAATGTATGATCTTTTCCACATTTTACATTTATTCCTGCATGGAATTTTGTACCTCTTTGACGAACAATTATACTTCCAGAGAGCACTAGTTCTCCATCAAAATGTTTGATGCCTAGTCTTTTAGCGTGTGAGTCTCTTCCATTTCTAGTTGATCCACCTGCTTTTTTATGAGCCATTAATTTGTTCCTTAGTTTTTGTAAATTCCCGTAATTAAAACTTTAGTAAAGTTTTGGCGATGACCTTGACTTTTTTTATAGTGTTTTCTGCGATTAAATTTAATTATGTTAATTTTTTTGTTACGTCCGTGACTGATAATGTCGGCTGATATAAAACTTTCTGGTAATGTTGGTTGTCCGATTTTTATTTCTTTTTGATCTACAATCATTAAAACTGTTGTAAGTTTTATTTTCTCTCCGACAATATGATTAAGTTTTTCTAGTTTAATGATTTGACCTTTTTCAACTTTATGTTGTTTTCCGCCATTTATAAAAATTGCATACATAAAAATTAATTCCATGTTTTAGTTTGTTGAAAGCATTATTAGATGTTTTCTTAGACTTATGATCTAATTATTTGTTAATATGTTTATGTGTGCGTTATAATGCGCAAACATTTTTGAATGTATTATATTAATAAGTAATGTTAGTATACTTATAATATTATTTTTGATAATATTTCATAGAAAACAATATAATTTAATAGATCTAATATTATAAAAGTCTATATTGCACATTTTAATTTTAAATAAGAATGTGATGAATAATATTTTAATTTTAAAGTGTTAAACATATTTATATAAAGCTTATTTATTTTTTATCTTTGCTCCTAATGTTTTGAGTTTTTTATAAAAGTTTTCATATCCTCTTCCAATAAAATTAGAATTTTTAACGATTGTATTGCCGTTAGCAATGCATCCTGCTAATATTAAACTAGCAGATCCACGTAAGTCTAATGCAGTTGTTTTAGCTGAAGTTAGCTTTTTAACTCCATAACATAATACTGAATTATTTTTTATTATCGCTATTGCACCCATTTTTTTTAGTTCTGGTATATGTATGAAACGATTTTCAAATATAGTTTCAGTTATTTTGCTTATCCCTTTTGATATTAAATTTAATAATGTAAATTGTGCTTGCATATCAGTAGGGAATCCAGGATATGGAGAAGTTTTTATATCAATAGCTTTTGGAATAACATTAGTCATGTTTAGACTGATCCAGTCATTTCCAGTTTTTATTTTAGCTCCTGTTTGTATTAATTTTTTTAATACGTATGTTAACATATCTGGTTTAGTATCGTAGCAAACAATATTTCCTTTAGAGATTGCTGCTGCAATTAAGAAAGTTCCTGTTTCAATTCTATCGGGTATGATTTTATGTATACCTCCGTGTAACTTATTAACCCCTTTGATAACAATTTTTTTACTTCCTGCTCCAGTTATATTAGCTCCTATTGTATTAAGAAAATTTGCAACATCAATAATTTCTGGTTCACGTGCAGCATTAAAAATTATAGTTGTTCCTATAGCTAGAGAAGCTGCACTCATGATAGTAATGGTTGCCCCAACACTTGTTTGAGATAATGTTATATTAGTACCTTTTAATTTTCCTATTACTGATCCAGTAATGTAATTGTTTCGTATGGAAATTTTAGCTCCTAATTGTGTTAGTCCAAATATATGTAAGTCAATTTTTCTATTTCCTATTTTGCACCCCCCTGGAAAAGATATTCTTGCATATCCAAATTTTGTCAGTAGAGGCCCTAATATTAAAATAGAGGCACGTATTTTTTTTGTTATACAATTAGGTATTGTACAATTTTTTGTTTTGTTGAGATCAAGATATATTTCTTTTTTAATTGTTATTTTTGCTCCTAGTTTGGTTAATATTTTTATTGCATTTTTGGTATCCTGAAGTATCGGGACATTATGCAATTCTATTAGTTCTTCTGATAATATTGATATTAGTAGTATAGGTAAAGCAGCATTTTTTGAACCTGATATTTTTACTTCTCCAGAAAGGTTAGTAGGTCCAGTTATATAACATGTTTTCATTTGTTAGTTAGTTGTTTGTTTTTCCATTCTTTTAGAGAGTATGTTTTTATTGAGATAGAATGAATTGTTTTATTTATAATATAGTTCATTAATTGCGTATAAATTATTTTTTGTCTTTCTACTTCGTTTTTGTCGTGAAAAATATTATCAATAGCTATTATTTCGATATAATTATTATCTCCAGTTACTTGAATTGTATCTAAAGATAAAGATTGTTGTAATATTTTTTTGATTTCTTCTGTAATCATTGCTTTAGATTCCTATGGAAATTATATCACATGTATGATATCAGAATATCGTTTTTAAATATATTTATAATCATGAGTATGAAAAAATTATATTCATCTAATTAACATTTTATATATGATTTTTAGTTTTAATAAATATTAATATTTTTAGTGGTTTGAATTATTTTTCTAGAAATATTTATTAAAAATATAGTTTTATTTTACAATGTAGTAATTTTATATGTTGGTGTTTATTTTTAATATAATAAAAGACTTTTAACAATAGTCATATTTTGAAATATTGTATTTGTAGTGATCATTTAAATCATAGTTTAAAAGTAATATTTTTCTAATTGTTTTAGATTAATATTTGATGTAGATGTAGTATTTTAATAAGTATTTAGATAATTTTTTTTGGAAATACATTTTTTAAAAATAGAACAGTTTTTCAAGATTATTTTATAATTGAAATTTGTTTTAAAAACATTTTTAAACTGTTTTTTATTATATTTAAAATATGTTTATAAGGGAATGAAATATGAATAATCAAATTCCAATGACATTGTTAGGTGCTGAAAAATTACGTAAAGAACTTGAAATACTTAAAAAGATCAAAAGACCCAAAATTATAGCTTCTATAGTAGAAGCTAGACAGCATGGTGATCTAAAAGAGAACGCAGAATATCATATGGCAAGAGAAGAACAAAGTTTTTGTGAAGGAAAAATTAAAGAAATTGAATTAAAGTTATCTAAAGCTCAAATAATAGACGTTACTAAAATTAAAAATTATGGAACAATTGTTTTTGGTTCTACAGTAACTATACGCAATTTTAGTACTAATAAAGTTTTCGTTTATCGTATTGTAGGAGATGATGAATCAGATTTTAAATTAAATTTAATTTCTATAAATTCTCCTATGTCTAGAGGACTAATTGGAAAAAGAATTGGTAATATTGCTATAATTAAAACCCCATCTGGAGATATAAAATATGAAATTTTAAATATAGAATATATATAACAAGTGATCATTTCATATAAATACAAATATAGTAATTTATTGTCGTGAATAATTTGAAATCATTAAATTGTATAGTAGAGTTCTTGTTTGAAGTAGTGGTTTTATTAAATGTGATATTGTTATAAATAGAATGTCATAAATTCATATTATTAGCAAATTTTATGATGCTATAAAGTTTTCATATATAATCTTGTTTATTTTAGCACATTTAATTAGATTTATATCTACTTTATATATAGAAAATGTTCTAAAAGCATACTATATTGTGTAATCATTTTTACTACTCTAGATTAACATTTTCATAATTATAGTTTTAAAAAATGGTATCTCAGTGTCTAAAATTCGTTCTTTAAGTTCTAGAAGATGGTTAAAAAGACATGTTAAAGATCAATATGTTAATTTAGCTTATAAAAATAATATTCGTTCTAGATCGTATTTTAAATTAAAACAAATACATAAAGTTAATAGATTGTTTAAAAAAGGAATGACTGTAATTGATTTAGGTTCTTCTCCTGGTAGTTGGTCTGAATATGCTAGTAAAAAAATAGGAAAAAGAGGGTGTATAATAGCATGTGATATGTTATCTATGTTACCAATCAAAGGTGTATTTTTTATGCAAGGAGATATTAGAGAATTAAATTTTTTTAATTCATTATTAACTTTTATGAAACATAGAAAAATAGATTTAATTATGTCTGATATGTCTCCGAATATGAGTGGATCTTCTTGTATTGATCATCCTCGTTCGATAGAGTTAAGTAAATTAGCTTTAAAGATATCTGAAAAAACGTTGTTAGATAATGGAAAGCTAGTAATAAAATCGTTTTATGGGAATCAATTTCATGCATTAATTAAAGAAATAAATACTCTATTTGTTAAGGTAAAGATTTTTAAACCGCATGCTTCTCGGGTTCGTTCTAAGGAAGTATATATTATAGCATCTGAACGAAAAAGATAATTGTTTTATTTTTTTTATTTAATAATTTTAAATTGTGAGGTTAATCTCTTGAGTGATATGGCTAAGAACCTGATTTTTTGGTTAATAATTGCAATTGGATTGATGTCTATCTTTCAGAATTTTAATTCTAATAATATAAATTATCGGAAAATTGATTATTCTACTTTTTTATCAGAAGTAAATCAAGATCAAATTCGTGAAACCTATATTAATGGGCGCGAAATTCATGTAACGAGAAAGGATAATAGTAGGTATAAAACATATATTCCTATGAATGATCCTAAATTGCTTGATACTTTATTAGTGAATAACGTTAAGATAACAGGAGAAATGCAAAACGAGCCTAGCTTGTTTACTTCTATTTTTATTTCATGGTTTCCTATGCTGTTGTTGATTGGAGTTTGGATTTTCTTTATGCGTCAAATGCAAATTGGTGGTGGAAAAGGTGCTATGTCGTTTGGAAAAAGTAAAGCAAGAATGTTGTCTGAAGATCAAATTATGATCACTTTTTCTGATGTAGCTGGTTGTGATGAAGCCAAAGCTGAGGTAAAAGAACTAGTAGATTATCTTAAAGAACCTAGTAGATTTCAAAAATTAGGGGGAAAAATTCCTAAAGGAATTTTGATGGTAGGTCCACCAGGAACTGGAAAAACTCTTTTAGCAAAGGCTATTGCTGGTGAAGCTAGAGTTCCTTTTTTTACTATTTCTGGTTCTGATTTTGTGGAGATGTTTGTGGGAGTAGGAGCTTCTAGAGTTCGTGATATGTTTGAGAATTCAAGAAAATCTGCCCCATGTATTATTTTTATTGATGAAATTGATGCTGTAGGTCGTCAAAGAGGAGCTGGACTTGGAGGTGGTCATGATGAGCGTGAACAAACATTAAATCAAATGTTAGTAGAAATGGATGGTTTTGATGGAAATGAGGGAATTATTCTTATTGCTGCTACTAATCGTCCTGATGTTTTAGATCCAGCTTTATTGAGACCTGGTAGGTTTGATCGTCAAATTTTCGTAGCGTTACCTGATATTAAAGGTCGTGCACAAATTCTTAAAGTTCATATGAAGAAAGTTCCTTTAGGAAAAGATGTAGATTCTATGATTATAGCTCGTGGAACTCCAGGGTTTTCTGGGGCAGATTTGGCGAACTTAGTTAATGAAGCAGCATTATTTGCGGCTCGTACTAATAATCAAGTTGTATCAATGTTTGATTTTGAAAGAGCTAAAGATAAAATTATTATGGGTACTGAACGACGGTCAATGGTAATAACAGATAAGCAAAAGGAATCTACAGCATATCATGAAGCCGGGCATGTAATTGTAGGTCGCTTAGTTCCAGAACATGATCCTGCTCATAAAGTAACAATTATACCAAGAGGTATGGCATTGGGGGTAACTTTTTTCTTACCGGAAGATGATGTATTAAGCATTAGTAAAAATAAGTTAGAAAGTCAGATATCTACATTATATGGAGGTAGATTAGCAGAAGAAATAATTTATGGTGAGAACAACGTATCTACAGGTGCATTTAATGATATAAAAATTGCGACTAGTTTAGCTCGAAATATGGTAACACAATGGGGTTTTTCTAAAAAGTTAGGTCCTCTTTTATACGCAGAAGAAGAAGGTGAGGTTTTTTTGGGAAGAACAGTAGCAAAATCGAAGCATATGTCAGATGAAACAGCAAGAATCATTGATGAAGAAGTAAAATTGTTAATAGAAAAAAATTATAAAAGAGCACAGAAGATATTAAATGAAAATTTAGATATTCTTCATGCGATGAAGGATGCATTGATAAAATATGAAACCATTGATTCTTTTCAAATAAATGATTTAATGAATAGAAGATCTGTTCGGAAACCTGATGGATGGAATGAAGATAAAGGTTAAACGATGATATTTGAATAATATTATGCTTTTTGATAAATAAGGTTTTAATAAATTTAGTGATATAATTAATTATATTGTTATATTAAGTAGAATTCATGTTGAATATATAATTATATGGTGTGATTTTTTCGAAATTGCTATCTCTTAAATTGTAATATTAAGAGATAGCTTAGGGATTAGCATAAGTATTTTATAAGAAATTGATTTTGCGTAATGAATGAGTGATTATATCGATTTTTTATAACATTTATATGAAAAATAATATGGTTCGAATTTTTATATATAGTGTGATGGAGTTATTTATAAATGTAGTTTAAAATTGTATTATTATAATGTAAAATTTTTATATAATTGTAAGGATCATAAGTTGAATTTTGAAAAGTGTTTTGGAACTGATGGAATTCGTGGAAGAGTTGGTAAATTTCCTATAACTCCTGAGTTTTTTTTAAAGTTTGGAGTTATTATTGGGCAATTGTTGTTTAAAAGTAGCTGTAAGAAAGTAGTAGTTGGCATAGATACTCGAATTTCTAGTTGTATGTTGGAATCAGCATTAAATTCTGGTTTTTCTTCCGCTGGAGTTATTGTAATTTCAGTAGGTATAATTCCTACCCCAGCTATTGGATATTTAATAAAGTTATTAAAATTAGAAGTAGGGATAATGATATCAGCATCTCATAATTTATTTAGAGACAATGGTATAAAATTGTTTTTAAAAGATGGTATTAAAGCATCTGTTATTTTAGAGAAAAAACTTGAAAAAGAGCTTAAAAAGCCTATTTCTTATTTAAATATGGTTCATGTAGCTTCTAAAGAAATCATTTATTGTGCTCATGATGCTAAATATATTAAATTTTGTAAGTCAACCTTATCTAGGAATTTTAGTTTAAAAAGATTCAAAATTGTATTGGATTGCGCTAATGGTTCTACTTATAAAGTGGCTCCAAGGATTTTTAGAGATTTAAAAGCAAATTTGATTGTTATTTTTGCATCTCCTAATGGATATAATATTAATAAGCGTTGTGGATCAACGGACATAAGCAATTTAAAAAAAATGGTGTTATTTGAGCAAGCGGATATAGGTTTAGCTTTTGATGGTGATGGGGATCGTGTTATAATGGTTGATCATCTGGGAAATAAAGTAGATGGCGACCAAATTTTGTATATTTTAGCAAAATTTAATTTATGTCATGAAGCTAGTAAAAAAGAAGGTGTAGTGGGAACTGTAATGAGTAATAATGGATTGCTAATAGCGTTAAAAGAGTTAAATGTTCCTTTTATTAAAGTGGATGTAGGAGATAAAAATATAATAAAAAAATTAAAAGAGAAAAAATGGAGATTTGGAGCGGAAAGTTCTGGTCATGTTATTATATTAAATAAATCGTCTGTTTGTGATGGTATTATTACTAGTTTGCAAGTTATTGAAATTATGATTAAAACTAATATGAATCTTTATCAGTTGTGTTCTGGAATAATATTGCTTCCTCAAAAAATAGTAAATATATGTTTTGATAAAGCGAATAGTTCTATTAAATATAAAAAAATAAAAGTTGAAATCTCTAAGTATAAAAATATGTTGGGACGATTTGGAAGAATGTTTATTAGAAGATCTGGTACGGAGTTATGTTTTAGAATCATGATAGAAGATAGAAATTACAGTATTGTACAGTTTATTTTTTCTAAACTTACGATGATATTTAATTGTAAGTCAAGTGTTCTCGAGTAGAGAATAGTTTATTTTAATGTTATTGTTTAAAATAATTATATATTTATTAAGTATGTTTAACATGTTTTTCATTTTTTATCTTAATTTTAAGTATTTTGTATTTGGAAAAGATTTATGTATAATTTTTTTTTAGGTGTTTTTATTTTTATTTCTGTGCTTCTTATTTTCTTAATTATGATACAAAATGGAAAAGATAATGATACAAGTTCTAATTTCAATTTAGGGAAATCTAAAAGAGAAATCATGACACATTATCATGATAATATATTAACTAAAATTATTGGTATTTTTGCTTTTTTGTTTTTTTTAGTTAGTTTAATAATATGTAATATTAGTTATAATAACATATTTTAATTGTAGTATTTATATATTTTATGTTGTAATTTTTATTAGTTAAACCGAGGTGGTGAAATTGGTAGACACGCTATCTTGAGGGGATAGTACTTTATTAGTGTGCGGGTTCAAATCCCGTCCTCGGTAGTTCTAATATTATTTTCAATTTTATTTAAATTAATTTAACATAATAAAATCCCTGAGTCGTACTCAGGGATTTTATTATGTTAAATTAATTTAAATAAAATTGAAAATAATATTAGAACTACCGGAAAGATTTTAAGATATAATATAAATTATAAGTTGTAAAAGTTTATTTAGTTAAAAAGTTGAAAGTAAATATTTAACTACATTTTTACTTTGCGTAAATGTTTTAATAAATGCGTGTATTTCTATTCTACGAATACCTATAATAAAATAATTTCAATTCTACGATGTGGTTTTTGAAAATTGAGGTAAACTAAAATGAATAAAGAAATTTTAGCTGTTGTGGAAGCTGTTTCTAATGAAAAATCTTTACCGCGAGAAAAAATTTTTGAAGCATTAGAAAGTGCGTTAGCAATAGCAACTAAAAAAAAACACGACCAAGAAATTGATGTACGAGTTAAAATTAATAAAAAAAATGGAAGTTTTGAAACATTTCGTCGTTGGTTAGTCGTACGTGAAGTATCATATCCTACAAAGGAAATTACATTTGAAGCTGCTCAATTAGAAAATAGTTCAATAAAAGTTAATGATTACATAGAAGATAAAATAAAATCGGTAACATTTGATAGAATAACTACTCAAACAGCAAAACAAGTAATCATTCAAAAGGTGAGAGAAGCTGAAAGAGCAATGATTGTAGATCAGTTTCGCAATCATTCTGGAGAAATTGTAACAGGAATAGTAAAAAAAATTAATAGAGATAGTATTTCTTTAGATTTAGGAAATAATGCTGAAGCATTAATTCTAAAAGAAGATATGTTACCTAGAGAAAATTTTAGATTAGGTGATCGTATAAGAGGTGTACTTTATGCTGTCCGTCCTGAAGTACGGGGTATACAATTATTTGTCAGTAGATCTAAATCTGAAATGTTAATTGAATTATTCAAAATTGAAGTTCCGGAAATAGCAGAAGAAATAATTGAAATAAAAGCAGCAGCTCGTGATCCAGGATCTCGTGCTAAAATTGCAGTAAAAAGTAATGATAAAAGAACTGATCCAGTTGGTGCTTGCGTAGGTATGAGGGGAGCACGTGTACAAGCAGTCTCTAGTGAATTATGTGGTGAACGAATTGATATTGTGTTATGGGATGATAATGCTGCACAATTTGTTATTAATTCTATGGCCCCAGCTGATGTTTCCTCTATTGTAGTTGATGAAGAAACTCATACAATGGATATTGCTGTAGATTCTATAAATTTAGCACAAGCTATTGGAAGAAATGGTCAAAATGTTCGTTTAGCTTCTCAATTAAGTGGATGGGAAATTAATGTTATGACAATCGAAGATCTAAAAATAAAACATCAAAAAGAAGCTGATAAAATTTTTAATATATTCAAAAAATATTTAAAAATAGACGAATGTTTTTTAAAAATTTTAGTGAAAGAAGGTTTTTCATCAATAGAAGAATTAGTATATGTTCCATTCGAAGAATTACTTAATATTAGTAACATCGATGAAAACATAGCTTTGTTAATTCGAAAAAAGGCTAAAGAAGCATTAATTTTGATTGAACAAGAGAATGAACGAAAATTCCAAGAAAAACAGCCTAAGCAAGAGCTATTAAACTTAAATGGAATGACTCAATTGATAGCTTTAAAATTAGCAAAAAAAAATATTTACAATTTAGAAGAACTAGCTGATCAAAGTATAGATGATCTAGTTGATATCAAAGAACTTAATGTTAATACAGCAGGTGTTTTAATTATGGCAGCACGCAATATATGCTGGTTTGGTGAAAAAACTTAAAAATAGGAGTAAACATAGTTATGGAAATAAATATAAAAACATTAGCAAATGAGATGAAGATTTCAGTAGAAAAATTAGTAAAAAAATGTATAAGTGCCGGTATTTTAAAGAATAAATATGATTGCATTACTTATCATGAAAAAAAAATTTTAGATAAATATTTAAAAAATACTAGTACTATTTTAAAAAATACATTAACTTTAAAAAGAAAAACTCGTAGCACTTTAAGTATACCTAATATAGGAGGAAAAAACAAATGTGTACAAGTTGAAATCAGAAAACGAAAAACATATGTAAAACACAATGTATATACAAAACGTAACGTATTACAAAATATTAATTATGTCTCAACTAACAACAAAAACGAAAATAATATAAAATCTGTTATAGGAAAAGAAAATGATAGCACAATTTATTCTATCCAAAATACTACTAAAGGTAGTAGTGTTCTTAATAATTTAAAGCAAAACAGACAATATAATAATATTGAAAAAAAGCAACATAATTTGTTTCAAAAAATAGAAAATAAAAACAATTTTTCTAAAAAAGTAAAATTAAAAAACAAACTCGTTACGAACAAATCACATTTTGAAGAAAAAAATACAAATAAAGTAAAAAAAAGTAATCGTGTTCAGTCAAATACTAATCATAAAAATTATAGTATAGTTCATGCTCGTCGTTCTTCTTATGATAATAATAATGCAGAAATCAGCCATCGGTTAAATCATAATAAGAACGTAAAAAATGTACGTAACAAAAAAAATAAAACTTATTTTGAAAGAAAGATAAATCGAGAATATATCAAGCGATCTGTTCATAAAGAAAGCAATAGTAAAGATTATAGTAACAGTATTTTACAGCAAGCGTTTAAAAAACCATTATGTGCAATTAATCGCGATATAATAATTGGAAGTGTTATTACAGTATCTGAATTAGCAAACAAAATGGCAGTAAAAAGTTCTGAATTAATTAAAGTTATGACAAAACTAGGTTATATAACTACTATTAATCAAAATTTAGATATAGATGTAGCACAGTTAGTTGCAGAAGAAATGGGACATAAAGTCACTATATATTTTGAAAATGAATTAGAAACAAAAATTATGAAAGATCTTAATATTAAAAATAGATCTTTAAAAATTCGTCCTCCTATAGTGACTATTATGGGCCATGTAGATCATGGAAAGACTTCATTATTAGATTATATTAGGCTAACCAAGATTGCTTCTCAAGAAGCAGGTGGAATTACACAACATATAGGTGCTTATTATATTACAGTCAATAATAAAATTATTACATTTTTAGATACTCCAGGGCATGCAGCATTTACCGCAATGAGAGCTCGAGGAGCAAAAATTACTGACATAGTAATATTAGTTATAGCTGCTGATGACGGGATAAAACCTCAAACAATAGAAGCTATACAACATGCTCAAGCAGCATCAGTACCTATTTTGGTTGTAATTAACAAAATTGATAAATTAAATTTAGAACTAGATAAAATTAAAAATGAATTAGTAAAATATAATATTATTCCTGAAGAATGGGGAGGCAACAACATTTTTGTAAATGTTTCAGCTAAATCAGGAGAAGGTATAGATGATTTATTAAAATCTATTTTATTACAAGCTGAAATATTAGAACTAAAAGCTATTCCTACTGGAATGGCCACAGGTTTAGTTATTGAATCATTTTTAGATAAAGGACAGGGACCGATTGCTACAATGTTAGTTCAAGAAGGTACATTAAAAAAGGGAGATGTAGTTGTGTGTGGGCTGGAATATGGAAAAGTTCGTGCAATAAAAAATTCTTCAGGAGAGGATATTAAATCTGCCGGTCCTTCTATTCCAATAAAGATATTAGGTTTATCAGGAATTCCTATAGTTGGAGACAAAATCGTTGTTGTTCACAATGAAAAAGAAGCACGAGAAGTAGCATTATATCGTCAAAAGAAATTTAGAGAACAAAAATTATCTAAAAAAGTAGCGTTTAAGTTGTCTAATGTTTTTGAGAAAATAAAAAAAGATAATGTCGTAATACTCAATATTGTTTTGAAATCTGATGTTCAAGGTTCATTAGAAGCCATTTCTAGTTCTTTAAAACAATTATCTAATAATGATGTAAAAGTTAACATTATAGGAAAAGGAGTAGGTAGTATTACAGAAACGGATGTATCTCTAGCTATGGCTTCAAACGCTATTATTATAGGATTTAATGTAAAAGCAGATTTTTCCGCAAAACGTATTATTGAGCTGGAAAATTTAGATTTACGTTATTATTCAGTAATATATCATATTATCGACGAAGTAAAAGATGCTATATGTGGTATGACTGCACCTAAATATAAACAGGAAACAGTAGGATTAGCAGAAATAAGAAATATATTTAAGTCTCCTAAATTGGGTAGTATAGCCGGATGTATGATAGTTGAAGGTATAATTAAACGAAGCGATTCCATTCGTATCCTTAGAAAAAACAAAGTAATTCATATAGGAGATATAGAATCATTAAAAAGATTTAAAGAAGATGTAAACGAAGTGAGAAATGGAGTAGAATGTGGAATTGGAGTAAAAAATTATAGTGATATTTGCGTTAATGATTTAATTGAAGCATTTCATACATTAAAAACTAAGTAAAACTTTTTTTATTTACCGTTTATAAAATGACTGGAGAAGTTTACCACATGTTACAATCTAATCGTTTTTTGCGTGTATCTAAAGAACTTCAAAAAGCAATATCATGGATTGTTCATCATGAATTAAAAGACCCTCGTTTAAAGATTCTACCAACGATATTAGAAGTTCAAACTTCTCGAGATTTTAATTATTCTAATATATACATTAGTTTGTTAAATATAAATAATAAATTATCTCCTAAAGATGTAGTGTCAATATTACAAAAATCTTCATCTTATATAAGGTTTTTGTTAGCAAAAAAAGTTTGTTTGCGTATTGTTCCTATTTTACGTTTTATTTATGACGATTCATTTAATAAAGGTATGTACATAAGTTATTTAATAGATAAATCTTTAAAAAATAAGAAAAGAAAGTTTAGTGAACTAGGATAGTTAAATGTTTTTGCATAAATTTAAAACAATTAATGGTATATTATTAATAAATAAACCGGGTGGTTTTTCTTCTAATAATATATTGCAAACAGTAAAAAGAATCTTAAATATAAAAAAAGCAGGACATACTGGATCATTAGATCCTATTGCTACAGGTATGCTACCTATTTGTTGTGGAGAAGCAACAAAATTGTCTCAATTTTTACTTAATGCTAATAAACGTTATCGAGTAGTTGCTAGGCTAGGACAAACTACGAGTACCTCTGATTGTGAAGGAAAAGTTATTAAAGTTAGAGCAGTAGACTTTATATTTACACAATTAGTTAAAATTCTAAATTCTTTTAAAGGTAACATTCAACAGATTCCTTCAATGTATTCTGCAATAAAATATCGAGGTAAATCACTATATAAATATGCTAGAAAAGGAATCGTTATACCTAGAAAAAGTCGTACAATTACCATTTATAAATTAGAATATATAAATTATTATAATTCTTTTTTAGAGTTAGAAATTACATGTTCTAAAGGAACTTATATTAGAACTTTAATTGAAGATATAGGAGAAAATTTAGGATGTGGAGCACATGTAATTAAACTACATAGATTGCAAGTAGGAAACTATCCCGAATCTAAAATGATAACTGTTAATCAACTTCAATCATTAAATCAACATAATGCAGTACTTTTTTTAAAAAAATTATCCAAGATTTTAATTCCTTTAGACACTTCAGTATCTATTTTCCCAGAAATAAATTTATCTACTAATGAAGCAAATAAAATAAAAAATGGAAGAAAAATAAAAGTTTTTTGTAATTTAAGTGATACATTTTTCCGCATAACAGAAGGAGTAAATAAAAAATTTATTGGAATAGGAAAAATTAATGAGACTCAAGAATTGTTACCTTATCGTATTGTTTTAAATGATCAATAGATGAGTTATTTGCTATAGAAACTATATAATAGTACCATAAATAAAGTATTTAAGAAGTAATTTTTCATTATAAAATTTGTTTTGGTTTATTAATAAAAACGACATGGAGTATTATAAAATGTCTCTAAATAGTATTAAAAAACATGTGTTCATTTCTAAATTTGGTATTAATGAACGAGATAGTGGACGATCTGAAGTGCAAATTGCTTTATTAACAAATAGAATTAATTGTTTACAAAGACATTTTGTTGCACATAAAAAAGATCATTGCAGCAAACGTGGATTATTAAACATGGTATCGCATCGAAAAAAGTTATTAAATTATTTAAAAAATAAAAATATATTGCGTTATGCTAATATCATTGATCAATTGAAATTAAGACGTTAACTGTTAAGTAGAGGAATATATTATTTTAAATTTATAAAAAAATTCTAAAATTTTATATATTAAAAAAAGAAGGGCAATAGCCCTTTTAAAAGATTTTGGAATAAATATTTAAACTAGATTAGTTATCATTTATTAAGTTTAACAAATTTTATTTATTTTATCATTCTAATATTTTTATTTAAGAAAATAAAATATTGTAAAACATTAATATTTAATAGATATGTCAATTGTAATATTAAGGACATTATTTTGCTAAACCCTATTGTACATACATTTCAATATGGTCAACATACTGTTACATTAGAGACAGGTATAATGGCAAGACAAGCCACTGCAGCTGTAATGGCTAGTATGGACGATACTGTAGTATTTGTAACTGTTGTTGGTCAAAAAAAATTGTTATTAGGTCAAAAATTTTTTCCATTAACAGTAAACTATCAAGAAAGGACATATGCTGCGGGTCGTATACCCGGTGGATTTTTTCGTCGCGAAGGTAGACCAAATGAAAATGAGATATTAATTGCTCGTTTAATTGATCGCCCTATTCGTCCTTTATTTCCGAAGAGATTTTTTAATGAAATACAAATTGTTGCCACAGTGGTTTCGTTGAATCCTCAAGTCAATCCTGATATAGTTGCAATGATTGGTGCATCTGCGGCATTAAGCATATCTGGATTGCCATTTTCTGGCCCAATTGGAGCTGCTAGAGTTGGTTATATAGATAACAAGTACATATTAAATCCCAATATTGATCAAATTAAATCTAGTACTTTAGATCTAATAATTTCTGGAACAAGAAAATCAGTTTTAATGGTTGAAGCAGAAGCTAATATTTTGTCTGAAAGTAAAATTTTAGAAGCAATTACTTTTGGACATCAACAACAACAAATAGTTATTAAAAATATTTGTAGTTTAATCAAAAAAGTTGGTACACCTGTTTGGGAAAATTGTTTGTACCCTATAAATGAAAATTTAAAAACACGTATAATAGATCTTGCTAAAAATTACATAAATGATGCATACAATGTCTTTAATAAGACAGAAAGGTTAGAAATATTAAGTACAATTAAATCTAATGTAATATCTACTTTAATGAATGAGAACTTTGTTATAGATGAACTAGAAGTAGAATCAATATTTTATGATATTGAAAAAGATGTAGTTCGTACTCGTATTTTGAACAATGAATTGCGAATAGATGGTAGAAAAAAAGATATGATACGTGAACTAGACATTCGTACAGGAATATTACCTAGAGCACATGGATCTGCATTATTTACAAGAGGTGAAACACAATCTTTGGTATCAGTAACGTTAGGCACATCTCGTGATGCTCAAAACGTAGACGAATTATTAGGAGAAAAAACAGATAATTTTTTATTTCATTATAATTTTCCTCCTTATTCTGTAGGGGAAATAGGTATTGTGGGATCTCCTAAACGTCGTGAAATTGGTCATGGAAAATTAGCAAAACGTAGTATGTTAGCAGTTATGCCTGATCTAGATGTATTTCCTTATACGATACGTATCGTATCTGAAATTACTGAATCTAATGGTTCTTCTTCTATGGCTTCCGTTTGTGGAGCATCATTGGCTTTAATGGATGCTGGGGTCCCAATATCTATGGCTGTAGCTGGTATAGCCATGGGATTGGTGAAAGAGTCAGATAAATTTGTAATATTATCTGATATTTTAGGAGATGAAGATCATTTAGGAGACATGGATTTCAAGGTTTCTGGAAGTGAAGATGGTATTACTTCTCTTCAAATGGATATAAAAATTGAAGGTATTACTAGAAAAATAATAAAGTTAGCGTTGGATCAAGCTAAGAAGGCTCGAATACATATTTTAAGTATTATGAAGAAGTCTTTACGATTTCCTAAAAAAGATATTTCTGAATTTGCACCTAGAATTCATACCATTCAAATCAATCCTGAAAAGATAAAAGATGTGATAGGAAAAGGTGGTTCAGTTATTAGAATGCTAACTGAAGAAACAGGAACTACTATTGAAATTGAGGATAACGGAACTGTCAAAATTTCTGCTATGATACAAGAGAAAGCTAAAAATGCTATTAGAAGAATTCAAGAAATTACTGCTGAAATTAAAGTAGGTAAAATTTATAGTGGTAAAGTAACACGTATTGTGGATTTTGGTGCATTTGTATCTATTGGAATAGGAAAAGAAGGGTTGGTACATATTTCTCAAATTTCAAGTAAGCGAATTAATAAAGTAGCAGATTATCTTCATTTAGATCAAAAAGTATTTGTCAAAGTATTAGAAATAGATAGACAAGGCAGATTAAGATTAAGCATTAAAGAAAATAAAAATAATTTTATACGTGATCCTTCATGTATGTTGTAAATGATTTATATTATAAAAAATGCATAGTAGGAAATATTATATGTTTAATAATAACATTTAAACGTGTAAATCGAGCAATCATTTAGTAACATTATATAAATATTAATTATATTTTATTTAAGTAGTTTAAGAAAATAATATTATTTGTATATAAATTTTAGTTTTAAATTGGTCTAGATAGTATCTTAAATTATCTTTTTACAATAACTAATTTAAAAAATTATTATTAAAGATAAAATTTTTTAATTTATATCATCTTTAATATATATTTTAGTTTAAAATGTACATAAAAATTTAATAAGATTAAAATATCTTATTTTATATTTAATGGTTTATATTTAATGAAAATGTATGATATTAATATGCGTTTATTACGTAAGAAAAATAATTTTATTATTATTTTATAAAAATATGAACGTTTTGAAATTATCTATTTTAAACTGATTAACATTATTCTATGAAAAATAAAAATATTTTATTATAAATTATGTAAACTAGTTACTGCAAAATCTAAGAGGTATATGTATTTACATGACCCATACTTATAAAATAACGTTTTCTAGATTAGGTTTAAATTCATTGATCACAAGTGCATTAAATGATATGGGATATATAGATCCATCACCTATTCAAGTTGCATGTATTCCTCATCTTTTAGAAGGTAGAGACGTATTAGGCATGGCGCAAACGGGAAGTGGAAAAACTGCTGCTTTTGCACTGCCTTTGTTAAACAATGTTAAATCTAATTTAAAAGCGCCTCAAATTTTAGTTTTAACACCTACTCGTGAGTTAGCAATTCAAGTTGCTAAAGCTTTTTCTCATTTTTCAAAAAATTTAGTTGGAATAAATGTATTAGCTCTATATGGAGGGCAAAGATATGACGTACAATTAAAAATTTTACGTCAAGGACCTCAAATTGTTGTTGGTACTCCAGGGCGTTTACTGGATCATTTAAAGAGAGGAACACTTAATTTATCTAATTTATATAGTTTGGTATTAGATGAAGCTGATGAAATGTTGAGAATGGGATTTATAGAAGATGTAGAGACTATCATGACTCAAATTCCTGTGAAACATCAAACAGCTTTGTTTTCTGCTACTATGCCAGATGTTATTCGAAGAATTTCTAAAAGGTTTATGAAAAATCCAAAAGAGATTAAGATTCAGTCTAATACTATTACACGTCCTAACATTAAACAAAGTTTTTGGATGGTTTACGGTAAAAAAACTGATGCATTAGTCCGTTTTTTAGAGTCAGAAGATTTTTCTGCAACAATTATATTTGTTCGTACTAAAAACGCAACATTAGAAGTGTCTGAAGCTTTAGAACGTAATGGATATAATAGTGCTGCATTAAATGGAGATATGAACCAATCTCTTAGAGAACAAACATTAGAAAAATTAAAGGATGGAAGATTAGATATATTGATAGCCACAGATGTTGCAGCTCGAGGATTAGATGTTGATCGCATTAGTTTAGTAATTAATTATGATATTCCTATGGATGCAGAATCTTATGTTCATCGTATTGGTCGTACAGGTCGTGCAGGAAGAAAAGGAAAAGCATTGTTATTTGTTGAAAATAGAGAACGACGCTTATTGAGAAACATTGAGCGTATAATGAAATTAACTATGATAGAAGTAGAATTACCTAAAACTGAATTATTGAGTCAGAAACGATTAGAAAAATTTTCTAAAAAAGTTCAATTACAGTTAGAAAGTCAAGATTTAGATCAATATCGTAGTTTATTACCTAAATTGCAACCTTTAGGTAAACTAGATATAGAATTATTGGCAGCAGCATTGTTAAAAATGGCACAGGGAGAACGTTTACTTATTATAAAACCTGAAGTGGTGCGTGCTATTCGGCATACAAACACAAGATATGTTCATCAACGCGATAGTAATAATTTTCGATTTCGTCGCGATAGTCAAGAAAATAATAACATGGATTTATATCGTATTGAAGTAGGACGTAACGATGGAGTAGAAGTACGTCATATAGTTGGAGCTATTGCTAACGAAGGAGACATTAGTAGTAAAAACATTGGGAACATTAGATTATTCTCTACATATTCTACAATTGAATTACCGAAAGGATTATTTAAAAATTTATCTAGGTTATTTGTTAATACCAAAATACTTAATAAATTAATTAATATAAAACTATTATATAATATACCATTTAAAAATGGTTATCGATTGAAGAACCAGAAAAAAAATTATAATAACGCACGTTCAGACTTTAAACAAGTTATTGATCGAAGAAATATCACTAAAAATACTCATAAAGTAGAAAAAAATTTATCTTTTTATAGTCGTAAAAACACTTAATTTTTTAACAATTTCTTTGTTATACTTCTAATTATATTAGAACAATAAGTTAATTTTAATATATGTAAAATATTTAATCAATATTATATTTCAATATTAGAATTTTTCATGAATATGTATTATGAAGCAAAACTATTACTATATATTAAATGAGAACTATAGTGGATTAGATTATTAATGTTGAATGAAGTTTTCAATTTGACGATATTAATAATTTTAATATAAGGCAAAAGAACAAAAAAAAGTTCTTTGCCTTGTGAAATGATATCTATGAAAGTTATATTTTTTTGTAAGCAATAGTTTCAATTTCTATTAAAGCATTTTTAGGTAATTTGGATACTTCGACACAAGATCTAGTTGGAAAACAATTAGAATATTTTAAAAAAAATGTTTTATATATGTTGTTTATAGTATCTAAGTATTTCAAGCTAGTTATAAATAAAGTAGTTTTGATAATATCCTCAACATTTGAGTTAGCTTGTTCTAAAATATGTTTAATATTATTTAATATTTCTTTAGTTTGAATAACAATATCATTGTTTCTATCATTAATGTCTACAGAACTAGAAATCTGTCCAGATATGAAAATCAAGTTGTCTATTTTTATTGCTGTAGTATATGGACCAATAGGATTTGGCATTTTACTTGTATTAATTATAACTTTCATAATTTGTATTATTCCTATATATTAATGTAAATTCAGCATTTTTAGAAACGAATATATTTGTTAATACTTATATATAATTATTGACATTGATTTATTAAGATTATATTTTTTTGAAATTCCTTTTCGCAATATTTACATACTAAATAAATATTATTATTTTTTTTGAAAGTAAAGCTAGAAGAAATTTCTACGTCGTTACTAACACAATTGCTATTTGGACATATTAGTATTTTATCTATACGTCGAGGTACAGCGGGAAAAATCTTTCCTACTAATTTATAATCATTAATATGGTTTACTGTAGCGCATGGAGCATAAATAGATAATTGATTTATTTGATTATCTGTCAAGAATGTATTTTCTATTTTTATAAGATCTTTTTTTATTAATTTTTTTGAAGGTAGATTTAATCCTATAGTAATCCGTTGTTCTGTCTCTGTAAACCTAAATAATGTAAGTAGTTTAAATCCAATATGAGCTGGAATATGATCAATAACACTTCCACAATTAATTGCTTCTACCTTCAGCTTGTTAATTTGGTTCATATATATCTCTATTCAATACTAATGCTAATAATGCTTGACGTACATATACCCCATTTCTTGCCTGTTGAAAATACCAAGCATATGGTGTTGTGTCTATATCTTTAGATATTTCATTAATTCGAGGTAGTGGATGTAAAATTTTAAGGTTCTTTTTAGCATATTTTAAGTCAATCTTTTTTAAAACGCATTGTGCTTTTATATTTACATATTCAGTAGATTCAAGTCGTTCTTTTTGAATACGTGTCATATATAAGATATCTATTTTAGAAATAATTTCTTTAATGTTATTATATCTATTCCATGTTATTTTTTTTTCATATAACATACTATTAATATAGTTAGGCATAGCCAATGTATCTGGTGAAATAAAGAAAAAACGATTGTTTTTAAATTTTGATAAAGCTTGTGTTAAAGAATGTACTGTTCTTCCATATTTTAAATCTCCTACTATTCCTATATTTAAATTGTGTAACTTTTTTTGTGTTTCTTGAATGGTAAATAAATCTAATAAAGTTTGAGTTGGATGTTGATTAGCTCCATCTCCAGCATTTATAATGGGAATTTTATTAGAGAATTCGGATGCTAGACGTGCTGCACCTTCTTTAGGATGACGAATAATAATTAAATCGACGTAAGTACTGATAACTGAGATTGTATCCGATAAGCTTTCTCCTTTTTTTCCAAAAGAAATATTGTTTCCATCAGAAAAACCAATTTTTGATGCTCCTAATCTCAGTATAGCAGTTTCAAAAGATAATCGCGTACGAGTAGAAGCTTCAAAAAAACAAATAGCGATTATTTTATTTTTTAGTAACGTTAAATGATTTTTTTTTTAAATACATCGGAGACATTTAGAATTAGTTCTAGTTCTTGTTTGGTTAAGTCGTTAATAGATATAATGTTTTTAAGATGTAAAGATTGGTTCATTGTAGTTTATTTTGTTCCTTATCAAAAATAAATATGAAAATCATAATTGATACTATAATTTTGTCATAAATATAAAAAATATCTATTTTCCATTAAAAATCTTAATGATCAAATATAATTTTAAATTAATAATTTAAACAAAATATATTTCATATTTCAATATTTAAAAAGAAAAATTTTTGATGAGACTAGTAACCATGAGTGCTTTAATAATATGTAATCTATTTTCAGATTGTTCAAAAATTATGTTTGAATATAGTTCAAATATTTCATTTGTAATTTCTATTCCATTTTCTAAATTATTTTGTTGAATTATTTTGTTACCTACAATTGTATTATTGTCGTGAAAAGAAGGTAAGCAATGTAATACTTGTATATTTCTATTGTGTGTAAGACTCAACATATTAGAATTTACTTGATATTTTTTTAGTAATTTAATTCTACTATTCCATTCTTTTTGTGGATAACCCATAGACATCCAAACATCGGTATAGATAAAATCTACGTTTTTTACACCTTCTTTAATGTTTTCTGTACAAATTATATCTCCATTATTTTGTTTAGCTTGTGTTTTACATTTCATAAAGAACTCTGATTTTGGCCAAAATTGGATAGGTGCAACTAAACGTAGATTAAAACCTAAGATAGCTGCAGCTTCTAATAATGTAGCACTTATGTTATTTTTTGTATCGCCAACATAAGCACAACTAATATTAGATAATGATTTAGACGATAATGTTTCTTTCATAGTTAACAGATCTGCCAATATTTGTGTAGGATGAAATTTTTTTGTCAACCCGTTCCATATTGGTACATTAGCGTATTTTCCTAGTATTTCTATTGTTTTATGATTATGTCCACGATATTGAATGCCATTATACATACGACTTAATACTCTCGCAGTATCTTGTATAGATTCTTTATATCCTAAATGAGTATTTCCTGGTCCTAAATATGTAACGTTGGCTCCTTGATCAAATGCTGCAACTTCAAATGCACATCTAGTTCTAGTTGATTCTTGCTCAAATATTAATACAATTTTTTTATTTTTCAAATAACGTATCTCTTTATCATTTTTTTTTGAGTTTTTCAAAAATTTAGCTACTTTAATAATATATTTAATATCATCATTTCTAAAATCTGATAATTTAAGACAACTTTTATTATATAATGTATTCATCCATTTATTATCCTTAATAGATATTAATATTTATTTATATTTTAACAACAAGATATTTAGTTATAATGGTATCTAATTTTAATATTATAATTTTTATTTAATTACTTGTTATAAAAACAGTTAGAATTAGAAATAAATTAAAAATTACTTGAATTCTGGTTAAAAACAAATAACTTATATTTTCTTTCACAAAAGAAGTAAACTTATGCTATATAATTAGTAGTACAATAAATTATAAAGTTATAATATATTTTTATATCTTTAAATTTTATCATATTTGATATTTAAGTGAAATTAGAATTTAAATAAAATAAACAAATTAAAATATTGATATATACTTAAATATTTTTTCTAAATTATATTTTTAGTAGATAAATTAATTTACTTTTTATAGATATTTATAAAGGAATTAAATTTTTAGTATCATGTTTATTATATATTGATATATAATAATTTTTCTTATTCTGAATTTTGAAGCGTTACATTTATAGAATTAATGTACTAAATATCTAAAATGAATATATTTTTGGAAAGAACATGAAATACAATATAGAACATAATAGTTTAAATAAAAAGAATTCTGATTGTTTAGTTTTTGGATTTTTCGAAGATCATAACATTTGCAGATCAATTAAACGTTTGGATAAATTTTCTAATGGTTATATTAGTAATTTGATTAAAACCAAGGAAATAGAAGGGAAAATTGGTCAATCTTTATTATTGTATGATGTTTCTAATATCTCTTCAAAAAGAATCGTATTAATTGGATGTGGCAAAAAATGTTCTTTTAATATAGACACTTATAAAAAGGTTTTCAAAACGAGTTTAAATATTATTCAAGAATTACCAATTTCTCAAATTAATTATTTTTTTTCTGAACTTGATATTAAAGAACTAAACATATATTGGAAAATTAGATTTGCCATTGAAACTATTCAAAATCAATTATATAATTTTGATAAATTTAAAACTATAAAATCAAGATTGTTTACTTTACTAAATAGTATTATTTTTCACGTACCATTGTATGATGACATATTATATGGTAGAACTGCTATTAAACATGGATTAGCGATTTCTAAAGGAATAAAATGTGCTAAAGATCTTTCAAATACTCCTCCTAATATTTGTAATCCTTCTTATTTATCTCTTAGAGCTCAGCAGTTATCTTTAAAACATCCCGATGTTATGTGTACAAGTATAATTGATTCCAACAAGATGAAAAGTTTAGGAATGAACGCATATTTGTCTGTTGGAAGAGGATCCAAAAATAAAGCACTTATGTCTATAATTGAATATAAAGGACATAAAGATCATGATTTTAAAAATATTGTATTTATAGGGAAAGGTGTTACTTTCGATTCTGGTGGTATTTCTATTAAGCCATCTACATGTATGGATGAAATGAAATATGATATGTCTGGTGCGGCGGTAGTTCTTGGATTAATGGTTTTTATTTCCGAATTAAAATTGCCTTTAAATATTGTAGGAATATTAGCAGGATGTGAAAATATGCTTAGTGAAAGATCTTTTCGTCCTGGTGATATATTAACAACTATGTCTGGGACAACAGTAGAAGTGTTAAATACAGACGCCGAAGGTAGGTTAGTAATTTGTGATGTATTAACTTATATTAAAGTATTTAAACCTGATATAGTAATTGACATAGCTACTTTAACAGGAGCTTGTGTAGTTGCATTAGGCAATGATGTAACTGGTTTAATGTCTAATAATGCTACGCTAGCAAAAGATATAGAAAATGCTGGTTATCAAACTGATGATAAGGTATGGCAATTACCTTTATTTAAAGAATATTATAATAGTTTGAAATCAAATGTAGCTGATATTAACAATACTGGAGGAAGGAATGCTGGCGCTATTACAGCTGCTTGTTTCTTATCTAAATTTGCTAAAGAATATAAATGGGCTCATTTAGATATTGCTGGTACTGCATGGATTTCTGGCAAAAAAAAACAATCTACGGGTCGTCCTATATCATTACTTTCTCAATTCCTTTTAAATAAATTAAAAAATTCACTATAAATGTATGAATATGTATAGTGTTTTATTACATCTTTGAATTATTATTTAATGTGACATCACCACGTTTTCTACTAAGAATTGAACAAAATGAAAAAATTTTTTAATCCCACTGAAATTGAAAAAAGTTTATATGAGTTTTGGGAGAAAAATGGATATTTTCGACCTAGTTTAGATGGTAGTCAATCTAATTACTGTATTATACTTCCACCACCAAACATCACTGGGAATCTACACATAGGGCATGCATTTCAATATACAATTATGGATATTTTGATACGATATCATCGTATGCAAGGAAAAAATACTTTTTGGCAAGTAGGAACTGATCATGCTGGTATTGCTACTCAAATTGTTCTTGAAAAAAAGATATTTTCGGAAGAAAATAAAACTGTTCAAGAATATGGAAAGAAAAATTTTATAAAAAGAGCATGGAAGTGGAAAGAAGAATCTATAAAAACAATTACTAGTCAAATGCGTCAATTAGGTATTTCTGTAGATTGGACAAATGAAAAGTTTACTTTAGATTCAGAAATATCTATGGCAGTAAAAAAAGCATTTATAATTTTATATAATCAAAAATTAATATACAAAAGAAAAAAAATAGTTAATTGGGATCCCATATTAAAGACGGTAGTTTCTGATTTAGAAGTAAAAAATCGTACTTTTGTAGGAAAAATGTGGTATATAAAATATACTTTAATATGTGATAATACTAGTTCTATAAACGATAAACATAGCAAGCATTTAATTGTTGCTACTACTAAACCTGAAACGTTGTTTGGAGATACAGCAGTAGCAGTACATCCAAAAGATATAAGGTATAAACAATTAATAGGAAAAAAAGTGTTAGTTCCACTAATTAATAGAATTGTTCCTA
This sequence comes from Buchnera aphidicola (Meitanaphis elongallis), assembly GCA_039830015.1. Lineage (NCBI taxonomy): Bacteria > Pseudomonadati > Pseudomonadota > Gammaproteobacteria > Enterobacterales > Erwiniaceae > Buchnera > Buchnera aphidicola. The sequence continues at coordinate 390,738 of CP140033.1, read as the reverse complement.
TTATTGGAGATAATTTTGTTCAAATGGATAAAGGTACTGGTTGCGTCAAAGTTACTCCTGCTCATGACTTTAATGATTTTGAAGTAGGATTACGTCATAATTTGCCAATGATTAATATTTTTACTCTTGACGGAAACATTTCTCATATTGCACAAGAATATAATGTAGATGGTCAACCTTCTTTTGTCTATAATGAAAAGATTCCTTCTAGATTTCATAATATAAATAAATTATTAGCAAGAAAAAAAATTATTGATGAATTAGTTATACTAAAAAAGTTAGATAAAGTTTTAATACAAGATGTAACAGTTCTATATGGAGATAGAAATAATTCTATTATTGAACCATTGTTAACTGATCAATGGTATTTAAACGTTTCTTTTTTAGCAAAAAAAGCATTACAAGCTGTAAAAAATGGAGATATTAAATTTGTACCTAAAAAATATGAAAATATTTATTTCTCTTGGATGAACAATATAAAAGATTGGTGTATTTCAAGACAACTATGGTGGGGGCATCAAGTTCCTGTTTGGTATGATGAAAAAAGAAATATATATGTTGGACATAATGAAAAAGATGTGAGAAAAACATATAAGTTACCTAATAATACAAAATTAATACAAGACAATGATGTATTAGATACATGGTTTTCTTCTAGTTTATGGATATTTTCGTCTTTAGGATGGCCTAATGATGCTAATTTTTTAAAAATGTTTTATCCTACTAATGTAATTATAAGCGGTTTTGATATAATCTTTTTTTGGATTGCTCGTATGATAATGCTGAGCATGCATCTTATTAAAAATGATGATGATCAACTGCGAGTACCTTTTAAAACAGTTTATGTTACTGGTCTAATTTGTGATGAACACGGAAAAAAAATGTCAAAATCACAAGGTAATGTAATTGATCCATTAGATATGATTAACGGAATTACATTAGAAGAACTAATTCAAAAAAGAACGAAAAATATGTTGCAATCTGGATTGAAAAGTAAGATTTACAAGCAGACTATAAACGCGTTTCCTAATGGAATTATTGCGTCAGGCACTGACGCATTAAGATTTACATGTGCAATATTAGCTAGTCCAACAAGATATATTCACTGGAATGTCAATCGACTTCAGGGATATCGTAATTTTTGTAATAAGTTGTGGAATGCTAGTCGATTTGTGTTATTAAATATTAGTGATGAAGTGATAGAAAATAATGAAAAAAAGGTACTATCAATAGCTGATCAATGGATATTGTTACAATTTAATATTACAGTAAAAAAATATAGATGTGCCTTAGATACGTATCGATTTGATATAGCTTCAAACATATTATATGAATTTGTTTGGAATAAATTTTGTGATTTTTATATAGAATTAGTAAAACCTTTTATTTTATCTTGTTCATATTTAGAATCAATTGGAACTAAATATACTTTATTGCACATCTTAGAATCCATATTGCGTTTAGCACATCCAATTATTCCATTTATAACTGAAGAAATTTGGCAAAAACTTCAAGTTTTTTTAAGAATTAAAAATGTTAGTACAATTATGTTATGTTTGTTCCCGAAATATGATATAAATTTAAAAAATGATATTGTTATGGAAGATATGAAATGGATTAGATCTATTAAGTTAATTGTGTGTCAACATCGTGTTAAAATGAAGTTATCTTACAAGATGTTAATATCTATATATTTTCGTAATATTGATTTAAAAACATATGAACTAATAAAAAAATATAAAGAGTATCTTAAGAAGATTTTATATTTAAAAGACATATGTGTATTATCTAATAAGCAGGAAAATAAATTTTCTTTTTTATCATATGCAATTATTGGAGTAGAATTATTAATTCCTATATTAGGATGTATGTCAAAGGAAATAGAGCTTAAAAGAATAAAAAATGAAATACTAAAAATTGAATTAGAAATAAATAAGTTAAATTTGAAATTACTAAACAAAAATTTCGTAACGCACGCTCCATTAGAAATAGTTAAAAACGTAAAAGAACGTTTACATCAGTACCAAGTAACACAAGAACAATTACTTTTGAAAAAAGAAGAACTATTATGATATTTTGATATTAAACTTTACATTTTTATGTATATATAGTTCATTATTTATTTCTAAACATTGATACTATGTAAATTTTGGAGAAAGTTTATATTATGATTATGCTACATAATTTAATGATTAATAAGGAACTAAAGGATAGAATGTTAGCAGATAATACCCCCCGCATTACAGTTTCTTTTTACAAATATTTTGTTATTAATGATATTCAAAAATTTAGAAATGATTGGTACTCATATTTTAAAAATTTAAATGTATTTGGAAGAATATATGTAGCTAAAGAAGGTATCAATGCACAAATCAGTATTCCAAATAATGTGTATAGTGATGTCAAAAAGTTTATTTATACTTATTCTAATGTTTTAAAAAAGATACATGTTAATCGATCGTTGGATACTAGAAAATCTTTCTGGATGTTATGTATAAAAATTAAAGAAACAATTCTAGCTGATCATTTATGTGAAAAATCTTATAATTTAAATTATACTGGAAAATATTTAAATGCTATTCAAGTTAATAAAATGATAAATAAAAAGGACGTAACATTTTTAGATATAAGAAATCATTATGAATATAAAATTGGTCGTTTTAAAAATGCGATAAATGTTCCAGTTAATACTTTCAGAATACAATTACAAGAAATTATTAGTTTCCTAAAAGATAAAAAAAATAAGAAAATAGTAATTTATTGTACTGGAGGTATTCGATGTGAAAAAGCATCATCTTGGATGATATACAATGGATTTAAATATATATATCAAGTAAAAGGAGGAATTATTGGATATGTAAATAATGCTAAGAGACATCATTTACCCATTCAATTTCTAGGAAAGAACTTTGTTTTTGACGCACGAATGAGTGAAATAGTATCGAATGATATTTTATCAACATGTTCTCAATGTAATTGCGCTTGTGATACTTATAAAAATTGTTATAATCATTCCTGTCATAAATTGTTTATTCAATGTATTAAATGCTCTAAAAAGTTTAAAGATTGTTGTTCTCAGAATTGTATATCCATACGTTATTTTAAATAACAATGAAATAAAATACATTACTTAATATTGAATATTATTTCTAATGCAAATCGTAAAAACTATTATATAAAACTATATGTTATTTGTTACCATTTATTAAGTATTTTTAAGTAATTCTAAATATTCCCATCTTAAAAATTGTTTTTCTAGATTTTTTTCTTCATTTTTTAATTTATATAATATTTCTTTTTTATTATCTGATAATGTATGAAAAAAATTTAAAGAATTTATTTCATGTTGCAATATTTTTATGTAGTTTTCTATTTTTTCTATTTTTTTTGGTATGTTTTTTAGTTCTTTTTGTAAATTATATTGAAATATCTTAGATGATAATTTTTTATCAGTAGAAAAATTTTTTTTATGTTGTTTTAAGTACGTATTGATTTGAAAAGGTTGTTCAATATTTTTTAGTTCTTCTATTTTTGAAAAAGTGAGGTATTTGTTGATATGTCCAATATTATTAAAATGCCAATATTTATTAGCTATGTTTTGTATGAATGTTTTATCATGGCTAACTAGTAATATTATTCCTTTATATTTTTTTAATGCAATTTCTAATTTTATTAGTGAATCTGAATCTAAATCATTAGTTGGTTCGTCTAATATTAAGACATTGTTCTTCTGTAAAAACAATTTAGCTAGTAGTAATTTATTTATTTCTCCTCCTGATAATACTTTAGCTTGTAGTTTTATTTTTTCTTTTGGAAATAAAAAGTTTTCTAAGTATCTCAGTTTATGATATTTTTTATCATTAATAGAAATTTCTTCTTTCCCACAAGATAAATTATTGAGTACAGTTTCTTCTAAATTAATGTTCGTTCTTTTTTGATCAAAATATGCTGTTTTAATGTTAGTGTTAGAATAAATAGTTCCACTGCTTGGTTGTAGTTCTCCTAATATTAATTTTAAAAGTACACTTTTTCCACATCCATTTATTCCGACTAATGCAATTTTTTCGCCCTTTTTTATAGTGTCAGAAAAATTGTTAATTATAATAGTCTTGTTTAAATAAAAATGTATATTTTTTAATTTAAAGAAAATGTTTCCTGGATAGTTGTCTTCATTAATTAAAATTTCTGTATCTCTTATAACTTTTTGTTCAGAATTTTTCATATTTATCATATTTTTTAATTGTTGCATGCGACTTTCACTTTTAGTAGAGCGTGCTTTTACTCCGCTGTTAGCCCACAATATTTCTTTTTCTATTTTTTTATTAAATTTTATTTTGTTTGTTTCAATTATATTTTTATCATTATATTGATTTTTTAAAAAAGAATTGTAATTTCCTACCCATGAGATTAAATTTCCAGAATTTAAATGAATAATTTTAGTAGAAACATTATTTATGAAAGATCGATTATGAGATACAAATAATACACTTATAAAATTTTTTGTTAAGAACTTTTCTAACCAATTAATTGTTATAACATCTAAATGATTTGTGGGTTCATCTAATATAATTAAATCAGGTTCACTTATTAATATTGTTCCTAATTCTACTTTTCTTAACCATCCTCCAGAAAGAGAAGATAACATAGAATTATTATTTAAATTAAATCTTTCTATTATATCATCAATTTTTTCTTTCTTTTTCCATAACTTTTTATTAGTGAATATTTCTTTTAATTGAACTAACTTGCTTGAATGGTTTAAAGACATGTCTAATTTTTCTTTATTTAAAATATAAAAATAATTTTTTAAATGTTTGGAATCATCATCGATTCCTTCGTATACGAATTCAAAAATAGATTTAGTATGATCATGAATTATGTTTTGCTCTAAATATTTTATTTTTATATTTTTTTTGTGTATAACGAAACCACGATCTAATAGTTCTTTTTTTGCAATGATATTAAGAAAAGTAGATTTTCCTGTTCCATTTTTTCCTACTAAACAAATTCTTTCTTTTTTATTAATTTTAAAATTTACGTTATTTAGTAATTTTTCTTGATTAAGAGAAAAACTTGCATTTTGTATTTGTACTAATGACATAATTATTCTCATTTAGATTGATTTATATAATAGTATGTGATTCTTACAACAATTATATGAATTTAAATAATTTTTTTTCAAATTAAACTTAGTATATTTTACAATATGATGATTAATTTTTGTATAGAAGTATATTTTCTTAACAATATTATGTATAAATGTTTAAGTAATTAATTATATTTAACATGAATTAGATATTTTAGCATAATATTTTATATCTTTTTGAATTTCAATCGATTAAAAATGTTTTAAATAAATTTATTTATAAATATTTTATAATATCTTTTACAATTTTTGGTCCTTGATATATTAATGAAGAGTACAACTGAAGTAGGTGTGCCCCTGAATTTATTTTTTCTTTAGCTGAAATTAATGAATCTATTCCACCTACTCCAATAACAACAACTTTGTTTTTTAGCGTTTTATTAAGTATTTTAATTATATTAGTACTTTTAGACTGCAGAGGTTGACCGCTTAGCCCACCTAGTTCAGTACTATGTTTTAGTCCTTTGATTAAAGAAAAGTCTAATGTAGTATTTGTTGCAATTACTGCTTCTATGTCATATTTAATTAAATTATTAGAAATATTAATTATTTCTTGCTCTGATAAATCAGGTGAAATTTTTATTGCAATAGGAACATGTTTTTTATATATTTTACTTAATTTTTCTTGTGTATGTTTAACTCCAATTAATAATTTTTCAAACAATTTTCCATATTGCAGTTCTCTCAATTTTTTTGTATTTGGAGAGGATATGTTTATAGCAATATAACTAGAAAGATGATAAATTCTTTTCATACAATAAATATAATCTATAACTCCTTTTTCAATAGGTGTATGTTTATTTTTTCCTATGTTAACTCCTATAATTCCTTTAAATATGACTTTCTTTAGGTTTAAAGCAATTTGATCTATTCCATAATTATTAAAGCCCATACGATTTATAAATGCATTAGCAGGAGTTATTCTAAATAATCTTGGTGTATTATTTCCATTTTGTGGTTTTGGAGTAACAGTTCCAATTTCTATAAATCCAAACCCCATTTTTGCAAAACTATCAATATATGTTCCGTTTTTATCTAATCCTGCTGCTAATCCTAATATGTTTCTAAAATGTAACCCCATTAACTTTACAGGTTTATATAAATGTTTATTAGAATTTATGTTTTTTATATTAAAATATGTTTTTAATTTTAAATAATTTAATACTAATGCATGTGATGTTTCTGGTTCAAGTTGAAACAATATATTACGAATTAATTTATACAATGTAAAATACCTAAATTTATATGTATGTTTTAATAAATTGTTTTAAAATTATACTGTATGATGTTATTTTTTACATTTAATTTTATATAATGTAACAAATATTATAATACGTAAATATATAGTTATAAAATTTTATGTTCTTTATAGATAAATAATTTACTTGTAATTTGTATTTTAAAACAAATATGAATGTAGTATATATAAGTACTAATATATTATAAAATGTCTTATAACGTTCGTTAATAAAAACTTGTATATATAAAACACAATATGAAAAAATATGACTATCCAATATTAAAAACTTTTTTAGACACTGATGCTTACAAATTTCATATGCAACAAGCTGTTTTTTTTTATTACAACGATGTTACTGTGTCTGCAGAATTTATATGTCGAGGAACTAATTTTTTTGGAAACTATTCTGAGATACTAATAAATCAAATTGAAATGATGACTACTAATTTATATCTTACTAATGAAGAATATATGTATATGTCTTCTCTCCCTTTTTTTAGAAAAGAATATTTGTTGTGGTTAAAAGATTTTAGGTACAATGCTTCACAAGTGCGTGTATTTAATAAAAATGGAAAATTGTGTATTCGAATACATGGATTATGGAAAGAAGTAATATTATGGGAAGTTCCGCTATTATCGTTAATTAGTGAAATTGTGCATAAATACGAATCACCAAACATTACTTCACAAATTGCTTTAAATTATTTAAGAAAAAAAATTACTAATTTTTATAAAATTACTAAAAATTTAGATGTATCTAAATTAAAAATAATAGATTTTGGAACACGAAGAAGGTTCTCTTATAATGTTCATTTTTCTGTTATTAAATTTTTAAAAAATAATTTTCCATGGTTGGTTGGATCTAGTAATTATCATATTTCTAAAACTTTTGGAATTGATCCAGTAGGAACTCAATCTCATGAATGGTTTCAAGCACATCAGCAAATTAGTTCTAATTTGAAAAATAGTCAAAAAATGGCATTAAGAACGTGGTTACTTCAATATAAAAAACAATTAGGAATTGCTCTTACAGATTGCATTTCTATGGATTCTTTTTTAAGGGATTTTAATTTTAATTTAGCTAATCGCTATCAAGGATTAAGACATGATTCTGGTGACCCATTTGTATGGGGAGAAAAAGCTATTAATCATTACAAATCTCTTGGAATCAATCCTTTGAAAAAAACATTGTTATTTTCAGATAATTTAAATTTTAAAAAAATAGTGCGTTTATTTTATTATTTTAATGACAAAATAAATACAATCTTTGGTATAGGAACAAAATTAACTTGTGATATTCCTAACGTAAATCCTCTGAATATTGTCATTAAACTAATAGAATGTAATGGTAAACCAGTAGCTAAAATTTCAGATAGTTTAGAAAAAATAGTTTGCTTAGATAGATCGTTTATGCAAGATTTAAAAAAAGCTTTCGACTTACAGTAAAAGGGTATTTTTTAGATTATTTTAAACATTTTTGAGGAATATAATTTTATGGACATAGTTTCTGTATCTGATATTATTTTTAATAAAATACATACAAATGAGTGTATTAGTATAAAAGGATGGGTAAGAAATAAAAGAAGTTCAAAATCTGGTGTTTCTTTTATTGACTTGTATGACGGTTCTTGTTTTTATACGATTCAAATCGTAGTTCATTGCTCTTTATCTAATTATTACCAAGAAATTGTGAAATTAACAGTTGGTTGTTCTATTGTTATTAATGGAATATTAACAAAATCACTAAGAAAAAATCAATTGTACGAAGTTAATGCAAAAAGCATACAAATTATCGGATGGGTGAAATGTCCTGAAAGTTATCCGATGTCATCTAAAAAGCATACTATTGAGCACTTAAGACAATATTCTCATTTAAGACCAAGGACTAATTTTATTGGAGCCATATCTAGAATTAGAAATTGTGCATTTCACGCTTTGCATCAGTTTTTGTATAATCAAGGATATTACTGGATTGCAACGCCTATTATTACAGGACTAAATTCTGAAGGAGGAGGAGAAATGTTTAAAGTATCTACATTAGATTTTTCCAATATTCCTAAAAATACTTTTTCTCAAGTGAACTTTAAAAAAGATTTTTTTGGAAAAGAAAGCTTTTTAAGTGTTTCTGGTCAATTGAATTTAGAAGCATATGCATGTGCATTATCGAAAGTCTACTCTTTTGGTCCAATATTTAGGGCAGAAAATTCTAATACTAGTAGACATCTCGCTGAATTTTGGATGTTGGAAGTAGAAGCTGCTTTTTTTAAACTTAAGGATTTAATTGTATTGTCTGAAAATATGTTAAAACACGTAATTAGTTCTATTTTAGAAAAATGTTCAATAGACATTGATTTTTTTAAAAAAACTTTAGATGTAAATATTATTTCTCGGTTAGAAAAATGTGTAAAGAATAAATTTGTTGAAATAGAACATAAAGAAGCTATAGATATTTTAAAGAAATCAAATAAATTTCCTTCTAAATCAATATCTTTGGAAATGGACTTTTCATCGGAACATGAAAAATATTTGGTGGATAAGTATTTTAATTTTCCAACTATAATTAAAAATTATCCTAGATCTCTTAAAGCATTTTATATGAAATTAAATGAAAATAGTAATACTGTAGCAGCAATAGATTTGTTAGTTCCTAATATTGGTGAAATTTTAGGTGGATCTGAGAGAGAAGAACAACTTGATATGTTAGATGAACGATTATTAGAATTTGGATTACACAAAAAGGATTATTGGTGGTATAGAGATCTTCGTAAATATGGCACTGTTCCTCATGCAGGATTTGGATTGGGTTTTGAACGTTTTTTATCTTACATAATAGGAATTAAGAACGTAAAAGATGTATCTCCTTTTCCTAGAACTGTAAACAATGTTAATATTTGATATACTTATTATATTTGAATCTTAGGTTATGTATAGATATTAGGGAGTATTAAAAATTTAATGTAAAATGTTGATTATTATTTTTTTATAATTAAAGTTATATTCATGAATATATATTAGTATTTTATAATTTTTTATAAAATATATCTTATTTAATTTAAGTTGTGATTCTAAACGTTTAAATTGAAATTTTAAATCGCGTTTAATGTTATAATAATTTTTTATACGTTTGATAACTAAAAATAATTAATAATATTTTTATAAGAATTTATACTGATGACATTTATAACTTTGTTTAGTTTTAAAATATATCAAAACAATATTTTTTAAAATAGTATACTTAAAGATATCGTTTTAGGAAATAATTTATAATATGATAAACAAGATATTTATTGAGATTCTAGCATGTCCTATTTGTTTCGGTAAACTTATTTATGATAAAGAAAATAATGAACTATTATGTTTGCTAAATAAAGTAGCATTTCCCATTTATCAAGATATTCCTATTTTACTAAAACATTTTGCTCGTGTAATGAAATAAAACAATAGTTTTTATGTTGCCTATAAGTGTTAGTTAAATTATCACTTTGTATTCTATAATAATTGCATAGTATAAGTAGAAAAGTTGTGCATCGAATAAGAATACTTAAATTTTAGTACAAAATTTTTTAGCATACATTTTGTAATATTATAATATTGTTATAATGTTTTAAGATAAACATTAATATTATTGTATTCAAATTTTAAGTATAGTTTAATTTTCAATATTTCCTATTAATATATCAAATTCTAATAGAATCTCTTTAGAATTTACTAGAATTATTTGTAATTGAAGATATAATTGTTTAAACTTTTTGTGAATTATACTATATATCAAATAATTTACGTTCATTTTTTTGGCTAAAAGTAGTGCTTTATTTCTATTAATGAGTATGTCTTTAGAAGAAATTTGTAAATCTTTTTTTGCTTTTACTATATTTTTTTTTTAACTATATTGAAACACATGTTCTTTTGATTAAAAAAATTAATAATTATATTTTTTATTTTTTGTGTATGTATTTCGTAAACAGTGTTATTTTTAATGTCGTTTATAAACAAAAAATTATCTTTGAATGACACATTAATAGTTTTTATTTTATTTAATAAATTATTTCTAAAAACATTTTCTAAGCTTTTAAAATCAATCAATACATTTTTTTTTAAAAAAAATGTTTTATGACTTCTATTTTCTAAAAAATGATCTTTAGACAAAAAGCTACAATGAGTAAATAGAAATATAGACATTAATATTAATATGTACGAAGTTCTTTTCAAAAAAGTTCCTTTTTCATTTAATAAAATTAAACTTAAAGTTGATCATTACAGTATGATTTTATTTGCATAACATTTTACCTAAATTTTTTCCTCCTAATAAATGCACATGTAAATGAAAGATTTCCTGTCCTCCGTGTTCATTGCAATTAATAATTAATCGATATCCACTATTATTAATTTTAACTTTTTTAGCTAATATAACAGCTACATATAGCATGTGTCCTAGTATATATTTATTTTTTTTATCAATGTCATTGATAGATTTAATTAATTTGTTTGAAACAATTAATATATGTATTGGTGCTATCGGGTGAATATCGTAAAAAGCAGTTACATCTTTATCTTTATAAATTATTTTTGATGTAGTAGTACTACCATTTATTATTTTTTCAAAAGTATTTGTTTTATTCAAAATAACATACCTTTAGTTATAAATTATTATTTAATATTATACTCATTTATTTAAAAATTGTTCTTAATTTTGTTAAGAATAAAAGTAAATTTATACTTTTTACTTATTTTTATTTTAAATATGTTTAGTTACATAAAATATAATTATCTATTTCTGTCTTAATATTATCGGATTTAGTGCCAAAAATAACTTGTACCCCCGATCCTGAAATAATTACACCAGAAGCTCCAAGATCTTTAAGATTTTGTACGTTTATTTGTGATGTGTTAACGACTGTAACGCGTAGTCGTGTAATACAAGCATCTAAAGCAGTAATATTATTTTTTCCTCCTAAAGCGGAAATAATAGGAAGAACCATATCTTTTATGTTTTTGTATAACAATATAGTCTTGATATTTTCTCTTCCTGGTGTTGGTAAATTTAATTTTTTTATAGTTAGATAAAAAATAATATAATAAAATAAACCATATGATAATCCAACAATAGGAAACAACCATAAATTATTGCTATTTCCACTAAGTATTACAAAGTCAATTAATCCGTGAGAGAAACTAGTTCCTGATCTCATATTTAATAAAATACAAATAGGAAAAGCTAAACCAGCTAAAATAGCATGAATTATATACAGTATAGGAGCAACTAATATAAATGAAAATTCAATTGGTTCAGTAATTCCAGTTAAAAAAGAAGTTAATGCTCCAGAAATCATAATTCCTCCTATCTTTGTTCTATTTTCTTTATGAGAGCAACGCCATATTGCTAATGCTGCAGCAGGAAGACCATACATTTTAAATATAAAACCTCCGGATAATTTTCCAGCTGTGATATCGCCTGCCATATATCTAGCAATATCTCCATGAAAAGTTTGTCCTATCGAATTGCTATATTCTCCTATTTGCATTTGAAAAGGTACATTCCATATGTGGTGTAGTCCAAAAGGAACTAAAGCACGTTCTACTGTACCGTACATTCCAAAAGCTAGTATAGGATTTTGATATGCTGCCCATTCAGAAAATATTTTTATTATATTTCCTATAGGGGGCCATATAAACGATAAAATTAAACCAACTATAATTGCTGATAAACCTGAAACAATTGGAATAAATCGTTTTCCAGAAAAAAATCCTAAATAATCTGGGAGCTGAATACGGTAAAATTTATTAAACATATATGCAGAAATAGAACCTGCTATAATTCCTCCTAATATTCCAGTGTCTAATAAATTTTTTTTATGCATTTCTAAAATCGTATTTTTTGAAACAAATAAAATCATAGACGAAAATGTTTGTGTCATAATACCGTAAGTAATTACTGCTGCTAAAGCTGATACTCCATCATTTTTGGTAAAACCTAATGCTATTCCAATAGCAAAAATTAAAGGCATATTAGAGAATATTGATCCTCCTGCTCCAGACATAATATGTGAAACAACGTCTGGAATAATACGAAAATTTGCAGAACCAATTCCAAGCAATATTCCAGCGATAGGAAGCACAGAAACTGGCAACATCAACGATTTTCCTACTTTTTGCAAATTTGAAAACGCATTTTTAAACATATATTTTGAATTCCTATTAGATATATAAAATAAAACATTTGCAAAATATTTTATTTTATTATTTCTATATGTGAATATTGATTTTTAGAAAACAAACAAGGAAGTAATAATATACTGATACAATTTCGTTACATAATTGTTATGTATTCAAGATTAGTATAAACAAGGCCATTCTAAATGAAACAGTTTGAAAAAGTTTTTTGTAGTACTATCTGCTAGTATCTCAATATCTATTTTCTTTAATTTAGAAACAACTAATGCTGTGTTATATAAAAAAGCAGGTTGATTTTCTTTTCCTCTATGTGGAATTGGTGCTAAATATGGAGAATCAGTTTCCAATAATATTTTATCTAAAGGGACAAATTGTGCTACCTTTCGTATGTGATCAGAATTTTTAAATGTTATTATTCCAGAAAAAGAAATGTAGAATCCCATGTTTAATAATTTTCTTACAGCATGAATATCTTCAGTACAAGAATGAATTACTCCTATACATTTTTCTGCTTGTTCTTCTTTCAAAATTTTAATTGTATCATTTATTGCACATCTGGTATGTACCAATAATGGTTTATTAAACTTGTTTGCGAGATAAATATGTTTTCTAAATGACAATTGTTGAGCAATATTATTATCCATTCCATGATAATAATCCAATCCAGTTTCTCCTATAGAAATCACGCGTTTATCTTGCACAATGCTGTGCAATTTTTTTATTCCATCTTGATCTTCTTTGAGATGTAATGGATGAATGCCGCATGATAACAATACACGTTTATTATTTTTTATAAAACTTTTTATATAGTTAAAATTGTTAATGGACGTTGATACTGTTAATAATAATTTAATATTATTTTTAATAGATTTTTCTAATACATCTTCTATCCCTAAATGTATATTATGATAATTTAAAAGATCAATATGGCAATGTGAGTCTACAAAAAACATAGTATTTTCTCTAATAAGGAAATGTATTTAATACATACGTAATTTTAGAATGTTTTCCCATCTTAATAGTTGTTCGATTAACAATAGTTCTGTGTTAATTCCATATATATTGTTGGCTATTTTAAAATTACAGTACATCCACGATCTAAGGCTATTGTCGAGCGCAAAAAAAGAATATTTTTTTTTAAAAAATATTATTATGTTCTTTTTGTCTAAATTAATTAAATTTTTTATGTCATTGTGTTGCATTTTTATTGCATCAAATAGCAATGTACATAACCAAAAAATTTTTTTTTCTATGTTCCCTAAATTAAAATTATCCAACATACATAAAAAATTTTTATCTACTATAGAACGTTTTAGATGATATAAAAATGTATGTCGTTCCTTCCATAATGGTGTGTAAAGAAATGTTTTAGCAAAAATAGGTGATCCTTGATTAATGCGCAATGCAGTTTTGAAAGTATTTTCTTTTATATTGGAATTTTTTTCTTTTAACCAATGAATACTAGTTTTTTCTAATGGAGTTGAAATAGTATATAGTATACAACGACTACGTAATGTAGGTAATAGTGATAAAGAAAAATAATTTATGAATAAAAAATATGTATTTTTAGGAGGTTCTTCAAGAATTTTTAATAAAGCATTCATACTGTGTTCTGTTAATCGTGATATGTCGGAAAAATATACAACTTTGTTTCCATTTCTTTTAGAAGTTTTCAACATTTGATTACATAACCATCTTATAATGTCAATACCTATTACATTTCTATTTGATAATAATTGCACATTATACCAATCGGGATGGTTTTTTGAGTTCATCAATTGACAACTTTTACATTGTTTACAATAAAAAATATTTTTGTCTTTATTTGAACATAATAACCAGCATCCAATAATTTTTATTAATAAAATAGTTCCTATACCTTTATATGTTGTTAATATAATAGAGCGATTATTTTTTTTTTTAAATGATGAATAATATTGTGGTAATAAGTAATTAGCCATGGATGTAAATTCATATGATTTTTTTAAACCAGGATAAGAATTTGAGTTTACAATCTTTTTTCACTGTATCTAAGTTGTAATTAGCATTAATTTTAATAATTTTAGAATTTTTTTTAACATATTCTAAGTATGTATTTCTTACTTTTATAAAAAATTTTAGTGTGTTTTTTTCTATGCGATCTAAGTTCTTTCTTTTTTGTATTCTTTTAAGTCCAACAATGGGTTCAACATCTAAATAGAATGTTATATCAGGATTTAAGTTTTTTAGAAAAAGTAATTGTAACAATAATATTTTATTTTTTTCAATGTTTCTTCCTCCTCCTTGGTAAGCTAGCGAAGATAACGTATGTCTATCATTAATTATCCAGGTCCCTTTTTTTAGCTCTGGCTGAATTATTGATCGTACTAATTGTATTCTAGCTGCGTAAACTAATAATAACTCAGTTTCGTTATGAATATGTTCTTTATTGACAGAGTTCTTAATTAAAAATCTTATTTTTTCGGATAATGGTGTGCTACCAGGTTCTCTTAAACTTTTTGTATTAGAAATTCCATATTTAAATAATAATTGTTTTATAAAATGGCATATGGTAGTTTTTCCAGATCCTTCTATTCCTTCAACTACTATAAATTTACTATTTAACATTTATAACGATCTCTAATCAAAATTTGTTTAATAATTTAAAATAAATTTAATAGTTTTATAAGATTTTACTTTTTATGAAGTCAATAATTGTTTGTACCGTATTAAATGTTTCTGCTTCTTCATCTTGAATTTCAATATTAAATTTATCTTCTAGAATCATAACTAATTCAACGTTATCTAATGAATCTGCACCGAGATCTTCAGATAAGGAAGAGGTATTTTTAATTTCTTCTTTCATCAAACCTAATTGTTTTGCAATAATATTTTTTACTTGTTTTTCTATACGATTCATATGAACTCTTTATAATTATTTGTTAAAAGTTTTAACGAGACAATATTTAGAAATATTTAAAATAGAATACAATAGTACATATTGTTTTAAAAATTTTATTTTTAAAATTCAGGGCATATACATCCCTCCATTTACGTGTATGACTTGACCAGTAATATAATTGCTACGATTAGATACTAAGAACAGAACAGTTTCAGATATTTCATCAATAGTTCCAAACCGTTTTATAGGAATTTTTATTAAATATTTTTCTTTTTGACGTTTTGTTAAATTTTTTGTCATATTAGTTTCAATAAAACCTGGTGCTACCATATTTACGCAAATTCCTCTAGATGCAACTTCTAATGCTACAGATTTATGAAAACCTATCAATCCAGATTTAGAAGTAGAATAGTTAGTTTGCCCGAAGTTTCCAGTATGTCCTATAACAGAACCTATCGTAACAATTTTTCCTTGTCTTCTTTTTATCATGTTTTTAATAATAGGTTGTGATATATGAAAGATAGAATTCAAATTAACATTTAAGACGTCATTCCATTCTTCATGCGTCATATTAATTAATAGCTTATCTTTTACGATTCCTATGTTGTTTATTAGTATATCAATGTATTTAAACTCTTTATAGATACTTTGTATAGTTTTCTTTATTGAACTAGTATGCATGGTATTTAAAACGAAGCTAGTACCATTATTTTTTAAATAATTATTAATTATTTTCTTTCCAATTTCAGATGTAGAAGTGCCAATGACTACAATTCCTTTTTGCATTAATTTTTCAGCAATTCCTCTTCCTATACCATGACTAGCTCCTGTTACTAATGCTATTTTTTTTAATCTCATCATTGATTTTAAGACAATTATTTTAAAAGTTTTTAAGAGAGTTTATTTGATTATTAAATGAAATTGACGGAATTGCAACAATAAATTTATTAAGATTAGTTAAAGTATTATTTAATCCAGTTTCAACAAACATAGATATATTTTGATTAGCTAAATATATAATAGTATTAATCCATTTTACTGGATTGTATAGTTGTCTAGTTAGTGCGCTGCGGATAGCTGATGCAGAAATTTCGCATTTTGTATCAACGTTGTTTACTACTGGAAATATTGGTTTTTGGAATGATGTTTCGTTTAATATCATAGAAAACTTTTTTGCAGCGCTTTTCATTAATATACAATGAGAAGGAGGATATATAGAAAGATGGAATATTTTTTTAGCACCAAGTTTTTTGCAAGCAGTACTAACTTTGTGCACTGCGTATTTTTCCCCGGATATAACGATTTGATGTTGAGTATTGATACAAGCTATTGAAACTGTTTTTATATTTTTCAAATCTTTTAAAATTTTTTCAATATCAGATTGTTTTAATCCTATTATTACATGCATAGCTCCTAGTTTATTTTCCATAGATTCTCTCATGAATTTATCACGAAAAACAATTAATTTTATAGCATCTTGAAATGCTAAAGATTCCGAACATATTAATGCAGAATATTCTCCTAAGCTATGTCCTGCTAATATATGTGGATTTATTTTGGTTTTGTGTTTCCATAATCTATATATGGCAATAGATGATGTTAGTGCAATGAATTTGTTATATTTACTTTTATTTATTTTTCTTTGTAAATTATTTTTTATTAACTTGTTTAAATCATATCTAATATATTCAGAAGATTCTTCAAAAGTTCTTTTTATAATACGATATTGTTTTATTAGTAAATATAATGCATGTACGTTTTGTGGTTCTTGCCCAGGAAATAATATAGAATATAAACGCATTAATTTTTCTTCTAGAATTGTTTTAAAAGTTAATATTTAAAATTGTATATTTTAAATTTATGTTCTACGAATAAGTCAATGTTTTTAATTAAAAATATATGTTTTAATCAAGTGCATTGTAGTAATAATTAATAATTTATATGTTTAAATAATAAACAATGTTACGTAATAATGCTACTTTATTAATAGCATTATTATTTAATATATAAATGTGATTTACAATTTAAAATACTTTTATACCTTTATAATATTTTTTTTTAGTAATGTGATGTCTAACGTGCATTTCTCCCGATGTTTTGTCTATAGATAACAATGGAATTCGTAAATAATCATGTGATCTTCGCATTCCTCTTTTAGAACGGGTTGGTTTGTTTTTTTGTACTGCCATTTATATTTTCCTGTTATTTGAAATATTTTATAACAAATGTTTAATATATATAATTAAAGACATTAATATTTATTGATAAATGTTTTATATAAAAATTGAAATTTTATATGTGAAATTAGTGTGAAAATAAATATCTTAGCAGAAGAACTAAAAATGAATTAAAATTATGTATAAATATTATGCTCTAAAATAATAACTTAGTTTTAAACAGCATAATTTTTTGAAAAATTATTTAATGTTTTTTTAAATTCTTTATCTATTGGTGCTATGATATCAATAAATTCTTGTTTTTTTGGATGAAAAAAACTAATAGAACTAGCATGTAACAATAATCTTCTGGAAGAACAATTGTTTTTAATTATATTATCCAAATTGATTTTACCATATTTTTTGTCTAAAACAATTGGATGATTAACGTATTGAGCATGTACTCGAATTTGATGAGTTCTTCCAGTAATTGGAGTGATTGACATTAAAGTATTATTAGTATATCTTTTTTTTATTTTAAAACAAGTTTTTGAAAATTTTCCATAGTTATTATTTATTTTAACAATGTGATCATTATTTGATTGGATCTTTAATAAAGGAGCAGTAACATATTTTAAGTTTTTAGGCCAACACCCATGTACTAAAGCTAAATATTTTTTTTTAATTTTTTGTTCTCTAAGTTGTTTATGTAATTCACATAATGTAGAACGTTTTTTAGCTATTATTAAAGCACCTGATGTCCATCTATCTAATCTATGAACTAAATCAAGATATGTATTTTCATGATACAGTATTCTAAGACACTCTATAATTCCATAGTTAATTCCGCTTCCGCTATGTACTGCTATACCAGATGGTTTGTTTAGTATTAGTAGATAATTATCTTCATATAAGATATTATTAGAAATTAAAGACAACAGCTTTTTATTTGCAGTTGTGTTCTTTTTTTCTATACATATATTTGTAATAGGAGGAATTTTTATGTAGTCTCCTATTTGTAATTTATATTTAGGTTTGATGCGTTTTTTATTTATTCTTATTTGCCCTGTTCTTAACATTTTATAAATTTTGTTTTTAGGTAATTGTTTAAATTTGTTGTTTAAAAAATTATCTATTCTTTGTTCTGCATTTTTTTTCGTAATATATGTATATGATAAAGGTAAAATTTTAGTTACCATTGATTATCCTATGTATTATAAAATAAATAAATTTTATAAATATTACAATAATATTAATTAAAATATTTTTTTAATTTAGAGATAAGTTGTAATTATAATGTTTTGAAATGTGTATTTATTGCAATACAATGTATCATCATATATTACATTAGAAAATAAATATACATTTACTGGTTTGAAATAAATATTTCACATATAAAATATGTGAATAATAGTTCATAAAGAAATAACAAAAATTTTTGTGTTTATGTATCAAAATAATTTTAAATTATCATTATATAAATATTAAATATATTTACTTTTTGTTAATGTATAAACGAGATAAATTATAATGAAAAGAATGTTAATTAATGCTACTTCAATAGAAGAGCTCCGTGTTGCTCTTGTAGACGGTCAAAGATTATATAATTTGGATATTGAATGTTTAAATTACAAAAAAAAAAGTCAAACATTTATAAAGGGATAGTTATTCGTATTGAACCAAGTTTAGAAGCAGCGTTTGTTGATTATGGATCGTGTAAGCATGGTTTTTTACCATCGAAGGAAGTTACTAACAAATATTTTTCAGATAATAGTATTAATAAGGTTCATTCTAATATTAGGGATATCTTAAAAATAGGACAAGAGTGTATTGTTCAAATATATAAAGAAGAAATAAGAGACAAAGGTGCTTCATTAACAACTTTTATAAGTTTGGCTGGTAGTTATCTAGTACTTATGCCGAATAGTCCAGGAATTAGAGGAATATCTAGAAAAATTGAAGGAGAACATAGAACATATTTAAAACAGTTATTATTTTTATTGAAATTTCCTAGTAATATGGGATTAATTGTTAGAACAGCTGGAATAGGAAAATCAATAGAGATATTACAATGGGACTTAAATCTTCAATTAAGACGTTGGAATAAAATTAAGAAAATAGCTAAAATTAGTTCTGCACCATGTTTAATTCATCAAGAAAGTAATATTATTATTCGATCTTTACGAGATCATCTTCATCAAGATATTGATGAAATTTTAGTAGACAATGCAATAATATTGCGCTTTATATATCAATATATGCTTTTATTAGGACGATTTGATTTTAAACATAAAATTAAGTTGTATACTGGAAAAGATTCTATATTTAGCTATTATCAGATAGAGTCTCAAATTGATTCTGTATTTCAGCGTAAAGTAAAATTACCGTCTGGTGGTTCTATTATAATCGATGTTGTGGAAGCATTAACTGCTATTGATATAAATTCATCTCACTCTACAAAAGGTTTAGATATAGAAGAAACTGCACTTAATACAAATTTAGAAGCTGCAGATGAAATTTCTCGTCAACTACGATTGAGAGATTTAGGGGGATTAATTGTAATTGATTTTATTGATATGACTACTCCTAGTCATCGCAATTTAGTTATAAATCACTTACGAAGTGTTGTTAAGAAGGATCGTGCACGCGTTAAGATGGGGAACATCTCTAAATTTGGTTTACTAGAAATGTCTAGGCAACGTCTTAGTTCATCTATTAATAAATTTAGTCACTATATTTGTCCACAATGTGATGGGTGTGGAACAATTAAAGATAATAAAATTTTTTCTCGATCTATTTTACATTTAATCAAAGAAAAAATATTTATGGAAAATATGTTTAAAGCTTTATACTATTATTCCTCTGGAAATTTTTCACTATTTTTTTAAATAATGAAAGTATTAAAATATTATTGAAATATTATAATATTCCATAAAACTGTTATAACTATTTACAATAAAATGAATAGAAATGATCTAACATTTTATATTATATATTTACATATATTTGTTAAAATTTAGCACTAATGTAACGTTATTGTCCTAGTTGTATGAATTTTAATCTTTATCATGGAAGATATAAAATATTTATTTTAATTAATAAAACAATATAATTAATCTTATTAAAAAATTAAGATTTAAAGAAAAAATCTAACTAAATATGTCATTTTGATCTTAATATGTTTCTTTAGTATTATACTATTAAAACATTTTAATAATAGAACATTGAATTTTCTAATGATGTTTTAGATAATATGTTAAGTTAATGTTATTTTTTTGTCTCTTGTATTTGTTTTTCAATCATTTTTGCTAATCCTAATCCTTTTTCACTAATTTTTTGAGTAATAAATTGATCGTATATATCTTCATATATACGTTCTTGATTATTCTCAATTAAGGTATTTCTTGGAAAACTATTTCTCATGCTTTTTAGCATCATATAAAAAAATAATCCTTCTACTTGTTGTGCTACTGTCATATGGTTATTAGTATTATATTTATTTTGCATTTGCGTTGATTTCTTATTATTATCAAAATAGAAATTTGAATTAATAAGAAAATAAAAATCGTTGTTCATTAGTTATATAACCTCTAATTTAGCGTGTAAACATCCTGCGTCATGCATGGCTTGCAACATTGATATTAGTTCTACTGGTTTGATTCCAAGGGAATTTAACGCGTGAACTATATTACTGAGATGTATAACTCTATTTATATATTTTAGTTCATCATTATTGTTATGATTTTCGTTCAGGATATGATTTCTTTCTTTTAAATCATTAATCTTCATATTCAGTACAGAATTGTTGAAATACTGTTGTTCATTATTTGATTCGTTAATCGTCATAGATATATTTCCGTGCGCTATTGCGCATGAATTTATTTTTACTTCACGATTCATGACAATATCTCCTGTTTTAGTATTAATAACTACTTTTGCATCTTGGACAGGTAAATCGATATGAATGTTTTGAATTGCAGATAACATACGAACTTGAACCGTGCTATCTATTGGAGCGTATAATTGTATTGTTCTAGCATTGAGTGCGATAGCGGAATGAGGGTACTTAATATTAATTAAATCACTTATCTTTTGAACCATGGTGAAGTCTTCATTATTAAGTTGTAAAGTAATGATCTTTTTTGTTCCAAAATTAGTGTTAATTTCTTTTTCTATTATTGCTCCATCGAGTATTTTCCCACTGTTATATTGATATTCTACAGTTTTCTCAAATGTATTTTTAGGATAATACTCTTCGTTTACTGTAACATTACCTTGAGCAACTGCATATATCTTATTATCAGTGCTTCTTAAAGGAGTCATCAATAATGTTCCTCCTTTTAGGCTCTTTGCGTTTCCAATGGAAGAGACAATTACATCTATTTTTTGTCCTACATGGATAAAACTTGGATATTTAGCAGTTACTATTACTGCTGCAATATTTTTTAATTGCATATTTTTTTCTGCAGAAAATCCAATTCCCAATTGAGCTAACATGTTTTTAAGAGCATGAACGGTATATGGAATATAATTGGTATCGTCTCCAGTCCCGTTTAAGCCTGCAATTAAACCATATCCTATTAGTTGATTTTCACGAGTTCCTTGAATAGTTATTAGATCTCTTATTTTTTCTGCATGAATATCTAAACTAATTAAAAAAAACGTTATAAAAATACATTTTAATAAAAATTTTTTTAACATATAGCTTCCTTACATTATTTATATCAATGATTAGGTATTTTGTAATATATATTAATATTTCAAACAATTGTATAAAAATGTTTTGTTACTTTCTTTGTTATTATTTTTAAAAAGATAAAATACTTAAAAATAAGCGTTGAAACCACCCAACGTTAAGTCCCTTATTAATAAATCCATCACTGATGTATTCAATGTGAGCGTCAGCTATTTGAGTGGAAATTACAGAATTGTTTTTAGAAATAGTACGAGGATTAACTATTCCAGAAAAATATATTTTTTCTCCTTCTTTATTAATAGAAATATTTTTTTTTCCTGAAACTACTAAATTTCCATTAGGTAAAACATCACAAACTGTTACTGTAATCAATCCTACAAATGTGTTATTTGCAAAAGAGCTTTCTTTTCCAGTAAAATCATTATCGAAAAAACTGTGTAATCCAGCTCTATTGTCATAGTTGTTTTTTGCATGATTGCCTCCAAACGTTATTCCAAGATTAGATTTACCATTATGAACTAAATTATTAGATGAGTTATTACTTGCGCTAATATTTTCTTGTAAAATTACGGTTAGAGTGTCTCCTATGTTATGAGGTTTGTAGTCTTCAAATAACGGTTCGACATGACGATTGTTAATATCTTCTTGCTGATACTCTTGATAATCTAAATAATTACTCGAGTTTTGCCATATTGAAGATGAATTAGAAGGTTTCGATTTGTTTTTGTTAAAAATAGTTTGTGTATTTAAAACACAACCGTTAAGCATTATACAAAGTATAAAAATTAAGTAACATCTAATTTTGGAATTGAACAATGTAGTCACGAAAATATTAATCCTTAGTAGTTGAAATTAAACAAACGTTTTTAGTAATATATTTAAATTATATACTACAATTGAGACAATTTTTGTAACATTTGATCAGCTGTAGTGATCACTTTACTATTAATTTCATAAGCACGTTGTGTTTGTATCATGTTTACTAGTTCTTCTGCAATATTCACATTAGAAGTTTCTGTATATCCTTGATACAACAATCCTGTTCCATTTAATCCAGGTGTTGTAATAATAGGATTTCCAGAAGCTCCCGTTTCTCGATACAAATTTTCTCCTAAATTGGATAATCCAGAGTTATTGATAAAATTTACGAGATGTAATTGTCCAATTAGCACTGGTTGAGATTGATCTTGAGTGATAACAGTAACTGTTCCATCTCTTCCTACTTGCATGTTAATACTATTAGGTGGAAGAGTCATTATTGGTTGCACAGGAAAACCACTATTGGTCACTAATTGTCCTGTTTGATCTATTTGAAAGGATCCGTCTCGAGTATATGCGAATCCTCCATCTGGAAGTTGTACTTGAAAAAATCCATTTCCGTTTATAGCAATGTCTTTATCAGAATCAGTTTTGGATAAGTTTCCTTGATTATGGATTCTTTCTGTAGATACAGGTCTTACTCCTGTTCCTATTTGTAAACCAGAAGATAAAGTTGTATCTCCAAATGAGTTTGATCCAGGTTGTCGTGTTATATGATAAATTAAATCTTCAAAAATAGCTCTAGAACGTTTAAATCCATTAGTACTTATATTAGCTAAATTATTAGAAATAACATTCATATTAATTTGTTGTGCATCTAATCCAGTTTTTGCGATCCATAAAGATGGTATCATACAAAATATTTCCTTTTTAGTTATTAATATTTAAAGATTTGTTAATAAGTTGTATGTTTTCGTCTAATCTATTTAAAATTTTCATTTGCATATCAAACTTTCTGGCATCAGAAATAATATTGATTATGTTTTCAGAAGAATTTACATTACTATCTTCTAATGTTTGAGATAATATTTTTACATTTGGATTATCTTTAACTTGTAGATTATATTTACTATCATTGTTGATGAAATACAACCCATTTCCTCCATATGTTAAATATTTGGCGTCAATTTTTGCTAATTTTATTTTTTCTAACTTTTGATTAGATGTTTTATTATCTTGTACAATTTTTATTGTTCCGTTAGACAATATTTTAATATCAGCATTGTATGGTATAACTATAGGTCCATTTTGTCCCGCAACTATGTTGTTTTGACTAGTTAATTGTCTTTTTGAATTGATGTTTAAATGTCCATTTTTAGTGTAAGCTATATCGCCATTGTCAGTCTGTACTGTAATCCACCCATCTTGATTTATAACAGCGATGTCTAAAGATTGCATAGTGTTATGAAATGATCCTTGAGTTAAATCATATTTTTTACTATATAAATCATAATGTTTTTCTGTGTTCATATCTTCTGATAATACTGTATAAGAGCGTAATTTTGATTTAAATCCTGTTGTTGAAATGTTAGCTAAATTGTTTGCTAATATTTCTTGGTTTTCTAGTATTTTTTTAGCAGAAGTCATAGCAGTGTATATTGACCATTCCATAAATTTTTTCTTCTAGTATTTTGAAATATGTTCTTTGTTTTACATATGATAAGAGACACACAATATTTAAAATTTATGCTTCATTCTGAATTAAGAAATATATACCGTTAACAAATATTACAGTTTATTGTATATTTGAAAACATTATAATTAATAACTATGAAATTTCATAACTATTATATAAATTTATTGTAATGTCTCAAACGTTGTTTTTAAAATTATATATGATAATACAATATATCT
The DNA here is from genome assembly GCA_039830015.1 of Buchnera aphidicola (Meitanaphis elongallis). Taxonomy (NCBI): domain Bacteria; kingdom Pseudomonadati; phylum Pseudomonadota; class Gammaproteobacteria; order Enterobacterales; family Erwiniaceae; genus Buchnera; species Buchnera aphidicola. The sequence goes on along the minus strand of CP140033.1, from coordinate 365,775 downwards.
AATGATTTTAAATAATTAGCTTATCATTTTTCGAAACGTGGAAACAAGTTATAATTTTAAAACTATAATTTTATTGCCCAATTGTTAATGTTTTCATAATCATAGATTTCGCTGTATTTAATATTTCTAAATTAGCTTGATAACTTCTAGATGTTGCAATAGCACTCACCATCTCAGTAATCAAATTAACATTAGAAATTTTAGCAAACCCTTTAGAGTCAGAAATTGGGTTGTTTGGGTCATATATTGTTTTTAATGGAGTAGTATCTTCTACTATATCTTGTATTTTTACTCCTCCATACCCAGTATTACGAGAGGTATCAAACTTTAAAATAACTTTTTTTGCTATATATGGATATAATTTTCCATGTCTATTCACTAAACTATCGATGTTAGCTAGATTGTTTGCATGTACGTTCATTTTTTGAGATTGTACAGTTATTGCTGAATTTGCAATATCTAATATTCTTAATAAAGACATAAATTATCCTTTTAATACGTTCATAATATTTTTAAATTTATTGTTGATAAAAGCAATGTCTATTTGATATAGTAAACTATTATTTATAAACTTTAATTTTTCGATATTTATGTTTTTTTCTTTGTTGTTAGTAACAAGATGACTTTTTATGATTTTATCGTAATTATTGTATTTTGTACTGTTTAGATTAGAAATATGTTTTCCAGATGTTAATTTTAATTCGCATTGCGATTTAAAATTTTTTCTTTTAGTGATCATCTCTAAAGTTTTTGAAAAATTAAAATCTAGTGGTTGATGATGCAATGTATCGTTATTTGCAATGTTAGAAGCTAATAGTTCTTGTCGATATGAACGTAAGTTTAATGCACATTCGTTAAAATAAAATTCTTGATTTAATTTATTTAACATTTTGTTTTCCACACACTTAATTAAAATTACATTTTATTGTTTATTTTACAATTTTTAAAACTTTTTATTTATATCAAATAATTTTGCACGTTTTAGTTCAGCAATTGATTTATATTGCAATAGTGTTTTGTTGTTTCATTTTATGAGCACAAAATTATAATATTCCAATAAAACACATAGTCAAAATTATTTTAAACGTTACTATTATAACGGAAAAGTGTATGATTTTAAAAGTATGTATTGTATTATGTTTATTATTTTTGGTTGTTTTTCAAATACAAGCTGATACTTTACCAGAATATCTTATTAATTTTATAAAAAAAAATAATCCTATTTATTCTAACAATATGGATATTATTTTATATAATTATCTTCCTTCTAAAAAATGGTCCGCATGTTCTTTCCCTAAATTTATCCCTTTGAATACGTTTAAATCATCAGAATTAATTAATATTAAAGTCGTATGTGGTCATATGCACCAATTTATTCAAGTTAAAGTCCGAATTCGAGGAGAATACATAGTAGCTTCTAGAAATATTAACAAAGGACAAAAAATAACTGATCAAAACATTTCTATTAAATATGGATATTTAGATCATATCTTGTTGAACACACCTTTTAAAAAACAACAATCGTTATATTTAACCAATTTAAAAAATTCTAAAAAAAAATGTACATTAGCAACTAAACATTCATCGCAGCCCACATGGTTAATTACAGCTAATCAAAAAGTTTCAGTTACTATTAGAGGTTTAGGATTCATTATTATGTCTGAAGGACAAGCAATGAATCATGCATTTAAGAATAAGCCAGTCAAAGTAAAACTAGATAATGGAAAGGTAATATTAGGAATAGCAAATAGTCACAATAATGTTATTGTCAATAAATAACGTTTTATTTTATTGCCCATTTTATTGTTCTTCCAGCTAAAAATGGTATAATACTTTTTTTTCCGATTAAAATGCTATTAGGTATTTTCCATGTTTTTCGAATAAATGTGATAGTATTTGTATTTTCAGGAAGTGAATAGAACGAAGCACCATTTTTTGAACAAAAAGATTCAAAATGATTTAAAGCATTCATTTCTTCAAATATTTCTACATATATTAATAATGCTGATAATGAATTAAAAATCCCAGCTGATCCACAACTGTTTTCTTTATAGTGGGAATAATGAGGTGCACTATCAGTGCCTAAAAAGAATTTTTTATGTCCACTTGATATTACTTGTTTAAGAGCGTTTTGATGTGTTTTATCTTTTAGTATTGGAAGACAATATAGATGCGGTCGAATGCCATTTGACAACATATTATTTCTATTGTACATTAAATGATGTGGCGTAATTGTTGCTCCTACGTTGTCGTTAATAGATTTTATATAATCAACTGCTTCTTTAGTGCTAATATGTTCTAAAACAATTTTTAATTTTGGAAAGCATTTTTGTAGTTTAATCAAAATTTTGTCAATAAAAACTTTTTCTCTATCAAATATATCAACGTTTTCATCAGTTACTTCTCCATGAATTAATAATGGCATTCCTATTTTTTGCATGCGTTCTAAAACAGGAGTAATAGATTTTAATTTTTTAATTCCGTTCTGAGAATAACTAGTACTATTTTGAGGATACAATTTAGCAGCAAAAAAAATTTTATTATAAAAAGCATATTCAATATCATTAGGATTAGTATTTTCAGTTAGATAACATGTAATTAATGGTTGAAAAGTAGAATCTTTTTCTAATGCGTTTAAAATGCTTTTTTTATAATTTTTACCAGAATTTATGGTGGTAATAGGAATTTTTAAATTGGGCATAATGATAGCTCTTTGGTAAAAATTACTAGTATACTTTATTACTTTTTTTAATATTTCTCCACTTCTGAAGTGAACATGCCAATCATCAGGTTTCTTTATAGTGAATTGTTTTAATTTAATCATATGATTATCCGTTATGTCATAATTTTTATTGTAGTTATTTTATGAAATAATTGTGTACTTTATAGAAATTATATCGATTAATTTTTAGAAAATCTAAAATTTTTTAAATATTTTAATAAGTTAAAATAATATTTAGAATCTACTAATAACTCTTAAATTAAGTAGTAAATAATGAAAAAGGTAGTATTATGAGCATTTTAAAATCATTGATATCATTAAGTGCTATAACCTTTTTTTCTAGAGTATTAGGATTTATAAGAGATGCACTTATTGCATATGTTTTTGGAGCATCAGGATTAACAGATGCTTTTTTTTTATCTTTTAAAATTCCAAATTTGTTTCGTAGAATTTTTGCAGAAGGTTTATTCTCTAAAATATTTATTCCTGTTTTATCAGAATATAAAAATACTTGTAATACTAAATTCATAAAAGAACTCATTTCTAATGTATTAGGATATATAACTTTTTTTTTAAGTATTTTTATAATTTTAGGAGTATATTTTTCATCAAGAATAATTTCGGTAATTGCTCCTGGTTTGAGTAAAAATTCATATGAATTTTATTTGACAATAAAATTAATTGAAATAATTTTTCCTTATATATTTTTTATTTCTTTGAGTTCATTTATTGGATCTATTCTTAATACTTGGAATTATTTTTTTATACCTGCTTGCTCTTCTGTTTTATTCAATATAAATATGATTGTATTCATAACGTTTGTTTCTCCATATTTCAAGATTCCTATTTTTTCTTTAGCTTGGGCAGTTTTATTAGGTGGATTCATTCAATTAATTTATCAAATTCCAGTTTTGAAAAAAATAAATATTTTTGTACTACCAAAATTTAATATTTATAATATTAGATTTTTAAAAAATTTTAAAAAGATTGGTATAATTATTATTGGAATGTCAATTAATCAAATTTCGGTAGTCATAAACACTATTTTTTCTTCGTTTTTGATCTCTGGTTCTATATCTTGGATCTATTATGCTGATAGATTAGTAGAGTTTATTTCTGGAATTGTCGGGGTATCTTTAGGAACGATACTTTTACCTGTACTATCTAATGGAAAAGGTAATACTAGAGAGCAAGAGAATTCTAAAATATTAAATTGGGCACTTAAAATTGGATGTTTAGTGGCTATTCCAAGTTCTTTTGCTTTAGCTATTTTATCAAATGCAATAATAACTGTATTGTTTAAGTATGGACATTTTTCAATTTTCGATGTTACTATGACAAAAAACATTTTAGTATTTTATTCAATAGGATTAATTCCGTTAGTTTTGATAAAAGTTTTGTTGCCTGCATTTTATTCAGACAATGATTTTACAAGTCCTACAATAATTTCCATTTTCGTGTTGATAATAACACAATTTATGAATATCATTTTTTTACCTAACTTTAAACATAACAGTTTTGCATTGTCAACTAGTATTGCCGCTTGGTTTAATTTGTTACTATTATATTGGATATTATTTAAAAAAAAATATTTTTTTCTCCAGTCTGGGTGGTTAATATTTTTAATAAAAATTTTTGTTTCTGTTATAGTTATGGTTTCTACTTTATATTTAAATTTAAATGTTTTTACTAGTTGGAATACAGGAACAGTTCCATTTAGATTATTTCAATTGATATCTATTTGTTTTTTATCTGGATGTAGCTATTTAATGTCATTGTTTTTGTTAGGATTTCGTGTGCATCATTTTTTATTTGTTATATCAAAAAAAAATAAATTTTAAAAACGTTTTGGAGGAAGAGGGATTCGAACTCTCGGATGATTTCTCATCGGCGGTTTTCAAGACCGCTGCCTTAAACCACTCGGCCATTCCTCCCATACATAGGATATTTGTTTCAAATTAGTAGTATATAATATTTATTATAATTTTTAAAGAAATTCTTTTTTTTATTAATTTATAATTTGTTTTTAAAAAACGTTTATATTCAAATTATTTTAATTAATGTCAAAATGCTTGTAATTTTCAATTAATATTGGTAAAATTTGATTGTATGGCGCGTTGACAGATCGGTTATGTAGCGGATTGCAAATCCGTTTAGCCCGGTTCAATTCCGGGATGCGCCTTTATTTTTTATCATGAATTCATAGGCCCAGATGGTGAAATTGGTAAACACAAGGGATTTAAAATCCCTCGGCTATATAGCTTTGCGGGTTCAATTCCCGCTCTGGGTATAAATATTTAATATTATTATGTTAGTGCGCAACGTTCTTTATATGCTTGATATACTTTAAAATTAATATTTTTTTTTAATATATTGTATTTAGAAAAAGTATTTTTAAAAAGTGAGCGACAAGAAACGTTTGAGTTAATTACAATTCTTATTTCACCTCCTAATTTTAAATATTGCATTGAATTAGTAATTATAGTATTTATACAGTTTAAGTTTATTTTTAAGTTGTTATGTAAAGGAGGATTTGACATAATCAAATTAAATTTTTTATGAACATTTGAGTAGACATTACTTGGAAATATATCCCCTTTAATGTTATTAGATTTTAAAGTAAGACGACTGGATTCTAGTGCAGCTATGTTTGTATCTATCAATGTCAGTTTTACTTTTTTTGAGTGTCTAGCTAGTAATGCTGATAATATTCCTGAACCGCATCCTATATCTAATACATTTCCTTTTATCAATTTTGTAAACGTAGATGCTAATAATTTAGAACCTGCATCAATTTTATTGTAACTAAAAATTCCTGGTATAGTTTTTATATTAATGAAATTCCATGTTTTATTGTATATAAATTTATTAAATTGAAATTTAGGCCTTACAATTATTTTTCCAAAAAATAGAAGACAATGTTTTGCAGAGTCTATTTTTTCTAATTTTATCCACTTTTTCAATAAATTTTGAGCAGTATTTATTCCACTATTTTTTTCTCCAATTAAAAAAATAGAACTTTTTTTAGGTAATAACGAGAAGATCCATTTTAAATGGAATGTAGCTTCAATTTTATCTTTTGGCCAGAAATATAATACAGTGTCAGTATTTAAAATGATTTGTTTTTCTTCTAATAAAACAAATTTTACTACGTGTTTTGTGTTTTTTAAGTTGAACCAATTATTAAAGTGTTGAGTATATATTACAACGTTTTGATTCAATTTATTTAGATATAACTCACTGTTTATGTTTCCTGACATAAACATTTTTTTTTGAAACAAATGTATGTTTTTTAAAAAAAGTTTATTTGTGTTCGTCATAATTTCATAGTTTTTTTATTTTAATAACTAATTCAATTATATATTGAAATAATATATTTTATATTATATATTTTTCTATGATACTATTATAATAGTCTATAAAAATGTTTTTATAAAATTTTGCATTTTTGCTTCGTAAAATTATTTAGATAATGTTTTAACAAAATGGAGTACATATATTATGTGCATATATGACTTATGAGTAAGAATATAAGTGTTTTATCTTTTAAAGTTCTATTTAACTGAAATTTTTAAATTATTGTAATTAAAATAGCAACATATTAGTTTATAAAACATGGTTACTTCTATGATATGCCGTTTAGTATTCAAATATTAAAACATTATTTAAATAAAATTGGAAATTATTTAAAACTTTTATAGCAAAAGAATTAACAACGTTTTAACATCTTAAGTATCGCTTAAAATAATGAAAATTTTACCATTTGAATTAAAAGAAAATGTTTTTAAAATGTTGGTTCTTTATTTAAATACTAATTCAATTATATTAATACGTAAAGAATTAAATAAAAAGGTTAAAATATCTCCTAATTTTTTCAAAAATTTACCTATAGTAATTGACATCACGAAATTATCTAGTATAGAAAATTGGAATAACATAAAAGAACTGTTTGTTTCATTTAACTTTCATATTTTGGGAATCCGTGGTTGTTACGGAGAAGTTTTTAAAAACATAATTATGAAATCTGGATTACCGATTTTATCTAAAGAAAAAAAGTTAATTTGTTATGTTAATCGATGTCAGTGCAATAACGATAATATTGTTCATTTAAGTAATAACAAGAAAACTAAAATTATTGATTTTCCTATTAGATCTGGACAAAAAGTTTATGCTGTTCATTCTGATTTAATAATTACTAGTAATGTAAATCCAGGATCAGAAGTAATAGCAGATGGTAATGTTCATGTTTATGGAAGTATGAGAGGCAGAGTATTAGCAGGAGCTAAAGGAGATATTACATGCCAAATATTTTGTTTAAACTTTTTTGCAGAACTAATTTCTATTGCAGGAGAATATTTGTTGATCGATCAATGTTCTTCGAACTTAATAGGATACAGTGTTAGAATTTATATAAAAAATGGAAAATTAAACATTTTAAAACTCGATTAAAATCATTGAGGAACGTAATGTATGACGCGTATCATTGCAGTGACATCAGGTAAAGGAGGTGTAGGAAAAACCACTTCTAGTGCAGCTTTAGCAACAGGTTTCGCACAAAAAGGGCAAAAAACAATAGTGATTGATTTTGATATAGGATTACGAAATTTAGATTTAATTATGGGATGTGAACGTAGGGTAGTGTATGATTTTATAAATGTAATTAATGGAGACGCCAATTTAAATCAAGCACTAATTAAAGATAAAAGAACAGATAATTTATTTATTCTTCCGGCATCTCAAACCAGAGATAAAAATTCGTTAACAAAATTAGGTATAAATAATGTGTTTCAGGAACTGATCGAAATGGGTTTTGATGTTATTATTTGTGATTCACCAGCTGGGATAGAATCTGGAGCAATCTTAGCAATATACTTTGCAGATGAAGCAATTGTCACTACAAATCCCGAAATATCTTCCATAAGAGATTCTGATCGTATGTTAGGTATTATTGCATCGAAGTCCAAACGTTCAAAAAATAAATGTGATCCTATAAAAGAACACTTGCTATTAACTCGTTATAATCCAATTAGAGTAAATAGAGGAGAAATGTTAAGTACAAAAGACGTGTTAGATGTTTTAAGAATACCATTGATTGGGGTAATTCCTGAAGATTCTTCGGTCTTAACAGCTTCTAATCAAGGAAAACCTATAATTTTGAACTCAAAATCTCATGCTGGGCAAGCATATTATGATACTGTAAATCGTTTATTAGGTAACAATATTCCTTTCAGATTTATTAAAGAAGAAAAAAAAAGTTTTTTAAAACGGTTATTTAGGAGATAAATATGGCTTTATTAGATTTTTTTTTATCTCGAAAAAAAAATACTGCTAATATAGCAAAAGAAAGATTACAAATTATTGTCGCTGAGCGTAGAAAAAAAGATGACGAACCAAATTATCTTCCTGAATTAAAACGAGAAATTCTACAAGTAATTTGTAAATATATTAAAATAGATCCAAAAATGATTTCAGTTCAATTAGATCATAAGGGAAAAGATATTTCTATACTAGAACTAAATGTTACTATTCCAGAGTAAGTAGCATATAAACATGTTAATGTTTATTAATAAATATATTTTTAACGATTAATGTTTATTAATCCAGAATTGTGATTCTGGATAATAGATGTATATTTTAGTAAACTCAATTAATTTTTATATAGAGAACTACATAAATGTATTATTTTATAAAGAATAAATTGGAGATATATTGTGGAATAGATTATGTTTTTGACAGTTTTTATACGATAAATATAAAGAAATAATAAATTTTGATTGCGGAAATGAAATATTGGTAAATATCAAATTTTTATAAATGTTTTTTGAAAATAAACTTAAACAGTTTCCAATTATTATCCACGAATCGTTTAAAGTCAAAAGTTTCTTGGCTGTTTCTTCAATAGCAAGTATTTGTACATATTTTTTATCTATTCCAAGATGTTCCTTATTTTTAACATATTGTATGAAACATACTTGTGTGTTATTTTTTTTTAAAAGAATTAATATCTTATTTTTTTTAAACTTCTTCCAAGCTTGTTCTACCATTATTGATATAGTAGAAAACGCAATAATTGGAATATCTAACCCTAATGTTAAACCTTGTGCTACAGCAATAGTTGTTCTGATTCCTATAAAGTCCCCTGGTCCTTTGGAAATGATTATCACACTTATTTCATTTAAGTTTAAAGAATTGATTTCTAATGCTTGTTTTATCATAGGTAAAATATATTTAGTTTGGTTTTTATTACATATTTTATTTTTACTATAAACATTATTTTTATGTAATACTGCGACAGAACAGTTGGACATCGAAGAATCGAATGCTAAGATAGTTTCAGACATATTTTTTATCTTATTTTAGTTATTCGTACTAAATTAATACGGTATTGTGTTGCTTCTACAATATAGAATTTTAAAGGACGAATATAAATTGTTTCTCCTGGTAAAGGTAGTTGTCCTTTTTGTGCAATTAATAATCCGGCTAGAGATGCATAATCATTGTCTTTATGGACTAAATTAGTAGTATTTAAGCATTGCTGTAGAGAATGTAAATCTGTTCCACCTTTTACTAGCCAACTATCCTTTTCAATAATAATATCAGGAGTTTCATCTGCATCTGGAAATTCTCCAGCAATAGCTTCTAAAACATCTAATGGTGTAACTAAACCTTGAACTACGCCAAATTCATTAGTTACGATGACTAAGCTCCCTTTAGAACGTCTTAATACCCCCATTAAATTAATTGGATCAATGGTATCGGGTATAATTATTGGGGCAATAGCGGAACAAAACTTTACTATATTTACTTGGTTTTCTATTGCTATTAATAGTTCTTTAGCTCGCACAATTCCTATTACTTCATCAAGTTTCCCTTGACAGACAGGGAACAAGCTATGAGGAGTGTCTAATAATTGTGTACGAATTTTGGAAATAGGTTGTTCTATATCGACCCAAGAAATTTCACTTCTAGGAGTCATAATGCTTCGAATTGATCGAACAGCCAAAGTCAGTACGCTATTGATCATATATCTTTCTTCTTCTTGGAATTCTGTCGTATCTGAAGAAGATGTTTTATATAAAGTGTTTTTTTCTTTATCGTTCATTATAGGAATTACAGTAGCATTTTTAAATTGATCTCTAATCATTAATCTTAATATAGCTTCTGCAGCTCTCTGTCTCATAGGTCTCCTGGATTGATGTCGAATAAAATTTCGGCGTGCAATTTGATTAAATAACTCTATGATAATAGAAAAACTGATTGCAGCATATAAATATCCTTTTGGTATAAAAAATCCTAGTGCTTCTGATACTAAGCTAAATCCTATCATTAATAAAAAACTTAAACATAAGACTACTACTGTTTGATGCAAATTAATGAATTTTATTAAAGGTTTGGAGGCTATTAACATTAAAGCCATAGCAATAATTACTGCAATCATCATAATAGGTAAATTATTTACTATACCTACAGCAGTAATAATGGAATCTAGAGAAAATACAGCATCTAAAATTACAATTTGAATTACTATAGTCCAAAATCCAGCGTAGTTCTTATCATTTTCATCCTGGTGTATATTATTGTCTAATCTTTCATGTAGTTCTATAGTTGCTTTAAATAGCAAAAAAAAACCACCAAATAGTAATATTAAATCACGTCCTGAGAATGAAAAATACTCATTACTAATTATTGTTGATGTTAAAGTTACCATCCATGACATAAGTGAAAGTAAACTTAATCGCATTAAAAGTGCTAAACTTAATCCAATTAAACGAGCTTTATCTTGTTTGCATGGTGGTAATTTTTTTGATAGTATAGCTATGAAAACTAAGTTATCAATACCTAACACTACTTCTAATATAATTAATGTTGACAGACCTGCCCAGCTTGACGGATCTAAAAAAAGTTCCATTAGAAGCTCCGTAAAATAATAGGACAGAAAAAATTCTATTTTGAATCAATAACAATTTTATCATTAATAATAACTAATCATAAATATTGTAATTTAACTTAATTTATATAAGTTCTTTATGTTTAGTTCTTTAGATGTAGAATGCTTAAAAACAAAAGTCTTGTAGAGTTTATTGCATACAACGATTTTCATATCACAATTTTTAAGTTAATATCATTTTTTTACAGAAAAGATATTAACAATTTATACTTAATAAGCAATTTTTTGTATTGAAATCATGTAATGATAATACATATTAGTTTAAAAGATCTCAATTTTTTATTTTTAAATACTTAACTATACGCTATTATGGTTTTCATACTTCAATAGTACTTAATGTCTTTAATATTTCAATAAATGAAACTCTATTTTTTATAATATTATAGTGTTTTTGCATTAAAGAATCATAAAATATATAAAAATAATTTTTTTTAATGTGTTTAATAGTTAAAATTATTATATAATATGTTGTTATTCAAATAAATAATGACATACAAATACTATTGTTTGTTTTAAAAATGAAAATTATTATAGATATAGTTTACATATATTTTTGATTGTAAAGAGCATTGATACGCTGTTCTAATGATGGATGCGACATAAACAAATCTAAAAAATTACTTGACCTTCCGTTAATACAAAATGCTATCATGCTACTAGATTCTTGAGGTTCACGACTTAATTTAAGTCTTTTTAGCGCCGCAATCATTTTATTTTTTCCTACTAACTTTGCAGATCCAGCGTCGGCGTAAAATTCACGATATCTAGAAAACCACATAGTTATTATGCTTGCAAAGATTCCAAAAATTAATTCTAGGATAGTAGAAGTAATTATATATGTCCATGTATTTCCATTGTAGTTATTATCTTCGTTTTTATCGTTTGAAAAAATGTGTGATACTATCTGAGCAACAATTCTAGACGCGAATATTACAAAGGTATTTATTATTCCTTGTAATAAAGTCATGGTAACCATATCACCATTAGCTATATGAGTAATTTCATGTGCCAATACTGCTTCAGCTTCATCTTTACTCATGTTATCTAACAAACCAGTAGATACAGCAACTAATGCAGAATTTCTTCTTGCTCCTGTAGCAAACGCATTTATATCAGCAGCACAATATATTGCGACTTCTGGTGCTTGAATACCTACTTTTTTAGACTGATATTTAATAGTATTAATTAACCAATTTTCAGTATTACCGTTTGGATAACGAATTATTTGCCCATTTACAGATCGTAAAGCAATCCATTTTGACATGAACAATGATGTTATAGAACCACCAAATCCAAATATAGTAGACATAATTAGTAATCCATACATACTTTCAGATTTAATTCCTGTAATGCTTAAAATAAAACCAAAAATACACATAACAGCTAAATTAGTTAGTAAAAAAAGAATTATACGTATCATAACTATTTTCCTGAACTTGTTTTTATTAAAAATCAATTTTGTATATATTTTAGACGATAATTTAGTATTTAGCACTTTTAGTAATGTACTTTATGATAATCTACTGCAATTGATATGTATATGTAATTTATAAATTTTATTATTAATTATTTAAAATAACACTAGCAAAGTTTATAATAATAAAATTTGAAAATTATTTTGCATAAAAACTAAAATTCAATATTTTAAAGATGTTTCAATATAATGTTGTGTAAATTTTAAAAATTAATGTTAATTTTATTAATAAAATTATGTTAGAACTAAAGAAGTTATTGGCATATTATATATTGAACTATGAAAATATCACATGTATAATCATTACATTTTAACGATAAATTGATAATGTTTATTGCGATATAATGCATATTTTTAATAAATAGTAGATATAAATATTACCATCTAAAATGATAAAATACTTTTATATTACATTATTTTAAAATTGTAACAAAAATGTTAAATTTTAGCATTTGTTCCATTTATAGCCATCTTTTTTAATCATTTCATGAGATGAATTAGGCCCCCAAGTACCAGAAGGGTATAAATATAATGGATTTTTTTGAAAATTTATAGAATTTAAAATTGAATCAATCCAGTTCCATGCTAATTCTACTTCGTCTCTTCTTACAAATAAAGAACGATTGCCTCTAATGCTTTCCAATAATAATCGTTCGTAAGCATCAAATAATTTCAATTGTTTAAAGTGTTGAGAATAATTGAAATTTAAGTTAGTTATATCCAGATTATAACTAGATTCTAATCCTGGCACTTTATTTAGAATTTGAATTTTTATTCCTTCTTTATGTTGTAAAAATATAGTTATTTTATTTTTAGGTAAATCGTAATGACAGTTATTAAAAATATTAATTGGAATGTCTTTAAAAAAGATAACTATTTCTGAACATTTTTTAGGTAATCTTTTTCCTGTTCTAAGATAAAATGGAACTCCATACCATTGTTTATTATCAATATTTACTTTCATTGATACGAATGTTTCAGTATTGCTATGTATATTCTTTCCTATGTCATCTAAATATGAAGGTAATTTATTTCCATTTATTATACCAGAAGAATATTGACCTAATACTATTTTTTTACAAGTATCATAAGTATTAAATGGTCGCAATGCTTTTAAAATTTTTACTTTTTCATCTTGAATATTGTTGGAATTTAAACTTATAGGTTGAGACATCGTAATAATAGTTAGTATTTGCAATAAGTGATTTTGTACCATATCTCGAATTTGACCTGTACTATTAAAGTATTCTTTTCTTCCTTCAACTCCTATTTCTTCTGCAATAGTTATTTGTACATGATCAATAAAATTGTTATTCCAGTTATAATAGAAAAGAGAATTAGAAAACCTAAAGGCTAACAAGTTTAATATTGTTTCTTTTCCAAGATAATGATCTATACGGAAAATTTGATGTTCTTTAAAGTATTTGCTAATTTCATCATTTATTTTTTTAGAAGTTTTTAAAGAAGTTCCTAATGGTTTTTCTATTACAATTCGTGCAGGTTCAAGGTTTAAATGTACTTCTCCTAATCCTTTGCAAATAGCACTAAAGGTATTTGGAGGCATTGCAAAATAGTTTATAATTAAATTATTAGGTTGATAAAACATTTTTTTTAGTTTTAAAAAACTATGAGTGTCATTCACATCTAAATTACAAAAATCTAAACGAAGAGAAAATACGTTCCATACACTGTCTTCTATCTTCTCGTTCATGAATGTTTTTAATGAGTCGCGTACTATAGCTAAATAATTTTTTTTATCCCAATTAGCACGTCCAACACCAATAATTCTCATATTTTTTGATAATTTATTTATTTTTTCTAATTGATATAAAGAAGGTAAAAGTTTTCTACGAGCAAGATCTCCTTTTGCACCAAAAATAACTAAGTCACATATTATATTCATGTCTTTCATAACTATTTTCCTGGTTATTTTATAATGCTAAACAATTATAATTCTATTATGTTTTAATCTTAAAATTGTTTTAATCTTTGTATTTTTAATAAGACTTTTTTAAAGTTGTTTTGTATAAAGTTTTTGTATTTTACGTATAATAATAAAATTGGTGACTATTTATTTAATACCAATAATAATATATATTAATATTATACCAAACAAAAAATAAAATTGTTCAATTTCTATTTATAGAACTTAAAATTTTTATAATTGAAATATATTATAAAACATTTTAAAAATTAGTTAATGTTAATATATTGTATGTTTCTATTTTAATTAATAATGTTAAAGTTATATATGTATTTTAATATCTTTTATTGTAAGTTGAATTGCTATACGACATAGTAAGTAATTAAAAACGAGAAAATTATGAAAAGTTGTTTTAAGAGAACTAAAATTGTTGCTACTTTAGGTCCATCTACAGATAATAGTTCTGTTCTTACAGAGATGATTCGAGCAGGCGTGAATGTCATTCGATTAAATTTTTCACATGGTACAAAAGAAGAACATAAAATTAGAGCTAAAAATGCAAAAAATATTATGCAAAAATTAGACGTTTATATTGCATTATTAGGTGATTTACAAGGTCCAAAAATTCGTATTTCAACATTTAAGAAGAATAAAGTATTACTTATTTCAGGGAATTTATTTATATTAGATGCGACTTTAGGTTTAAATTTAGGAAACGAAAAACAAGTAGGAATAGATTATAAAAAATTACCTAATGATGTTACTCAAGGTGATATTTTGTTATTAGATGATGGAAGAATACAATTAGAAGTGATAAATACTACTAAAAATAAAATATTTACAAAAATAGTCATAGGAGGAGTTCTTTCTAATAATAAAGGTATTAATAAGTTAGGAGGAGGACTTTCCGCTAAAACTTTAACTGAAAAAGATAAACAAGATATTGAAATTGCATCTGAAATTGGAGTTGATTATTTAGCTATTTCTTTTCCTAGATGTAGTGAAGATTTACACATGGCACGCAATTTAGCATTAAAATTCGGTAGTTCAGCAAAAATAATAGCTAAGATAGAACGAGCCGAAGCAGTAGCCGATCACAACGTTATTGACGATATTATATTAGCATCAGATGCTATTATGGTTGCAAGAGGTGATTTAGGTGTAGAAATAGGTGATTCAGAATTAGTAGGGATTCAAAAAATCTTAATTAGACGTGCTAGACAATTAAATAGAGTAGTAATAACAGCGACGCAAATGATGGAATCAATGATCTTAAATCCTATGCCTACTCGAGCAGAAGTTATGGATGTCGCTAACGCTGTTTTAGATGGTAGTGATGCAGTAATGCTATCAGCAGAAACAGCTTCTGGAAAATATCCAATTGAAACAATAAAAATCATGTCTAAAATTTGTAAAGGAGCTGAAAAAGTACCAAGCATTAATGTATCTCGTCATCGAATCAATGATAAATTTTACGATATTGAAGAAGCAATTGCTATGTCAGCTATGTATACAGCTAATCACTTAAGTGGTATTACTGCCATTATTACTATGACAGAGTCAGGAAAAACAGCTTTAATGACATCTCGAATTACTTCTGGTCTTCCTATTTTTGCGTTATCTTCTCATATTAAAACATTGAAATTAACTTCTTTATATCGTGGAGTTACCCCTATTTTTTTTAATAGTAAAAACTCAGGTGTATTAGCAGCTAACGACGCAATCTTATTATTAAAGCACAAGGGTTTTTTAAATGAAGGTAATTTAGTCATTATTACTCAGGGAGATATCATGGGAAAAGTTGGAACTACGAATACTAGTAGAATTTTAAGAGTATAAATTAAAATAATAACATTTCAAATAATTTAATTTAAAATTCATAATTTGAACTACATTTTTTAAGATTAAAAATTATATTTTTCAAAGATTTTAGATATATTTTTAAATTATTTCCCGATAGTTTTTCTAAAATTACTAATTTTTCTGGATCGATAACTCTATTTTTTAACCATATTTCATAGTGTAAATGTGGTCCAGTCGTACGACCCGTGTTTCCAGAAATTCCTATTTTTTCTCCTTTTTTTACTTTATCACCTACTTTAACTAATATTTTTTTTAAATGCATATATTTAGTTATGTATTGAACATTATGTTTGATTGTGACGTACTTTCCTGCTATCGAACTATATTTAGTTTTTATTATTTCTCCACTTCCTATTGATAAAATTGGAGTGCCTATTGGCATAGCTAAATCTACTCCTTGATGAGAAGAAATTTTTTTTGTTATTGGATTTAATCTATGTGGATTAAAACTAGAAGAGATACGATATTTTTTTAAAGATGGAAATTTTAAGAATGTTTCTGCTAAATTATGTCCTGTAATATCATAGAATTTTCCATTATTTGCTAGAAAACCATAGTAATTAGAACTATTATGGCATATTTTAAAACCTATAATTTTATTTTTATAAATTTTTCTATTAAATATATTTTTTTTAATTAAAATACTAAACGTGTTATTCTTATTTAATTTATGATAATAAATTTGATATTTTATAACATTTATTACGTTTGTGATCTCATCTATATCTAATCCATAACGTTTAATACTTTGTATAAAGTTATTGTACAATGTTTCTCTAACATTTAAATATTCACAATACTTTTGTATATTATAAACAAACATTTTGTTGTAAAAAAATTTTATGTTATGTGCAAATGATTGATATAAGCAGGATTTTTTTTTTGAAATATGTTTAATATATGTGAATAGTTTAATTTTTTATTAGTAGCACAATAATTATTAAAACGATCTAAAAATATGTGATTGTTAAAACACATTGAAAAATTATGTTTTCTTGTATAATCAAGGAACTTAGAATTAATATCAGTTATTGAATGTTTTAGAACAAAATTGTTTTTAAAATAGTTACTATTTATATTTTTTAGTTCAATGTAATAATTACAAGTTTTAGTACTACAATTGATGCATATAATCTCACAAACGATAATCAAAAAAAAATTTAATAAAGATATAGAAAATTTTTTTAAATAAACTAGTAGAATATTTTTACATATATATAACACTTTTTTTCCTATATGTTTTTACTATCGAAATAATATATTATAATATAAATATATATTCTTGTTTTTAAAAAAACTAATTTTATTTAGTTTTTAAAAAATTATAAATATGTAACTAAAAAATAATATTTTATAAATTTATGATTAATGTTGCGAAAGTTATTTTATTTTAATTTCTGTTTTTTGTTTAGAATAATACTATTTTATGATAGTATACTATATTGGTAATTTTACATAATATTGTCAGATATGTCATTATTTATTTCTCTACAAAATATTTCAGTAAATTTCAATAATGTAAACGTCCTTTCCAATATTTCGTTAAATTTAATCTCTAATTGTATTTTAACGTTAATAGGTCCAAATGGTGCAGGAAAATCAACGTTAGTAAAAGTAATATTAAAATTGTTAAAACCAAATCAAGGTATAGTAACATACAATAAAAACTTACGTATTGGATATATACCACAAAAAGTAAATTTTAATACAACTCTTCCTATAACCGTTAATAAATTTATGAGTTTGTTTAAAAACAAAAGATCTATTTTAAATGTACTAAAATATGTAAATGCTATTCATTTAAAAGATATTCCTTTAAAGCAACTATCTCATGGAGAAATACAAAAAGTATTATTAGCTCGCGCATTATTAAATAATCCTCAATTATTAATTTTAGATGAACCTACACAAGGTATTGATTTTTTAGGTCAGACTATGTTTTATAAGTTAATTAATAAAATTAAAATTGAATTAAAATGTTCTATCTTAATGGTATCACATGACTTAAGTGTGGTGATGTCTAATACAGATGAAGTTATTTGTCTGAATAGACATATTTGTTGTTCAGGCTCTCCAGAATCGGTTTCAAAACATTCAAAATTTATTGCCATTTTTGGGCATTTAGAAAAAAACAAGTTAGCTTTATATCATCATCAGCATAATCATTATCATGACTTTTAAATACATTAGATTTAATATCGAGAGAACACAATTTTTATAATGTGTAAATTCATGCTTTTTGGATGGTTGTCAGGTATATTATTGACCATAGTTACTGGTCCACTGGGTTCGTTTATAATTTGGCGTCGTATGTCTTCTTTTGGAGATACTTTATCTCATTCTTCGTTATTAGGAATTGCATGTGCTATATTATTCAATATTCATCCATTTTATATAGTATGTTTTATTATTTTTTTATTTGGAATATTTGTTAGTTGGCTTGAAAACAATTCTTCTTTATCTTTAGATACTATTCTTGGAATTATAGGATATAGCTCATTATCATTAGGTATGATAATAATGAATATAGTATCAAACACTCAGAAAACACATTTTACAAACTATTTATTTGGAAATTTATTAGAAGTAACTTATTTTGATTTAATCATTATATTTTTTAGCTGTCTAACAATTTTCATTATTTTATTAAAATATTGGGATCTTATGTTATTAGTTACCATCAATTCAGATTTAGCTAAAGTAGATGGAATTAACACGAATAAAATTAATTTTATTTTAACATTTTTGATTGCAGTAACTATTAGTATCGCTATAAAATTTGTAGGATCTTTAATTGTTATATCATTGTTACTTATCCCTTCCGCAACGGCACAACGTTTTTCTTCTTCTCCAGAGAAGATGGCTATTCTCTCAACTTTAATAGGGATGATTTCTCTCACAGGGGGAATAATGTTTTCAACGTTTTATAGTATTCCTGCTAGTCCTACTATTGTATTATTTTCAACCAGTATATTTTTACTTAGTAATGTAAAAAAATGAGTTAAGTCTTAAATTTAAATTTTTACTTTTTAATTACTTACGTAATCATTTATAAATATCTTCTAAAATAAAGTATTTATATGCAGTTAGTTGTACGTTTTATTTATTAAAATAAAGTTATCAAATTATACGAAAGTATTTAATAAATTAATATTGAGTTGACTAGGTGCTTCAGTAGTTAAGCAAGAAGCAGCAGTAGTTTTAGGAAAAGCAATTACATCTCTAATGTTATCACTATGCGTTAATAACATAACTATTCGATCTAATCCTAAAGCGATCCCGGCATGTGGAGGAGTTCCAAAACGCAATGCTTTTAAAAAAAAACCAAACTTTTTCTTTTGCATTTCTTCGTCAATATTTAATATATTAAAAATATTCTTTTGAATTTTTTCATTGTGAATTCGTACTGATCCACTTCCAATTTCATACCCATTGATGACTAAGTCGTATGAATTTGCAAGAACATTTTCCAAATTCTTATTTGATACTGGATGATTTTTATTTTTTGGTGCGGTAAAAGGATGATGTGTAGAAACGTATTGATTTAATTTGTTCTTAGTAAATAAAGGAAAGTCAATAATCCATGTAGGTTTCCAGTTGTTCTCTTTAGTAATTTTTAATTCATTACCAATTTTTATTCTTAGTTGACTCATGGCATTATTTACTGAATGTTTAGAATCTGAAAGAAAAAATATAATATCACCATATTTTGCAGAAGTTTGATTACATAGTTCCTTAAATGTATAATCATCTAACGTGTTAAAAATTGTACTAGTTATATTTTTTTTTCGTATGTTACTAATATTTTTTATAAAAAATAAATTTTGATTAGAATATTTTTTTATAAACTCGTTATATTTTTTTAACTGATTTTTGTTTAAAATAGCTCCTCCTGGTATACATAATGCAATAGTTAAATTATTTTTTTTTAAATTGGATGCACAAAAAAGTTTAGTATTTAAATTTTTTAAAAAGTTAGTAACATTTATAAATTGGATAGGATTTCTTAAATCAGGCTTATCTGTTCCATATTTTTGGATGACATAATCGAAGGTTAATACTGGAAATTCTCCTAAATCTACATTCAACACTTTTTTCCATAATTTTTTGATCATTCTTTCTACAATTTTACGTATTTTGCTGCTTGTTGTAAATGAAGATTCAATATCAATTTGTGTAAATTCTGGTTGTCTATCTGATCTTAAATCTTCATCTCGAAAGCATTTAGCAATTTGGTAATACTTATCAATACCAGCAATCATTAATAATTGTTTAAACAACTGAGGAGATTGAGGTAAAGCATAAAACTTATTTTTGTGAATTCGACTTGGTACAACATAATCACGTGCTCCTTCTGGTGTGGATCTAGTTAACAAAGGTGTTTCAATTTCTAAAAACTTGTTTTTTTCTAAAAATAATCTAACTAAAGTGGTAACTTTATTTCTTATTATCATATTACGAATCATGTGTAAACGTCTTAAATCTAAATAACGAAATTTTAAACGTAATTCATCAAAATTTTTATGATTTAAATCCAGAGGAAAAGACTCTGATTGATTTAAAATAATTAATGTAAAAGCTAGTACTTCTACTTCTCCAGTAAACAATTTGTAATTTTTGTTTTTTTCACTTCTTTCTTGTACAGTTCCTACAATTTGAATACAAAATTCATTTTTTAAATTAATAGCTTTTTTAAATAAATTTTCAGATGAATTATGAAAAATTATTTGAACTATTCCTGTTCTATCTCTCATATCTAAAAAAAACATCTTTCCTAAATTTCTATACTTATTCACCCATCCACATAGTTTTACCTTTTTATTTACATGATGTAAATTTAGCTCTCCACAATACTTTGTTCTCATTTTATTAATTCCTACATAAATAAATGTTCTAAACGTAAATTTTGTATAAAAACGTAAAAATAATTTATAATTTTAAAACATAGTTTATAATATAATTATGCATTGAAGTAAATGTTATATTAAAGCATTACTCATCATGTAATGATATTCAATGAAGCATTAATGCTATAAAATATATATATTACAACATAAATGTATTATTAATTTATGAAAAGTATTATCTACTTCTAAATATAATTCTTCCTTTACTCAAATCATAAGGTGTCAACTCTAAAGTTACCTTATCTCCTGTAAGAATGCGAATATAATTTTTTCTCATTTTTCCTGAAATATGTGCGATTACAACATGCTTATTATCTAATTCGACTCGAAACATAGTGTTAGGAAGAGTATCTATAACTATGCCTTGCATTTCTATGTTATCTTCTTTAGTCATTTAATTATCCTCTAAAAACAATATATATTAATAAAAAATAGAATTCACAAAAAATTTTAACATATTATCTAAAGATGAATAAACTATGATAATTTGTTAAGATATTTTTCTGCATCTAATGCAGCCATACACCCACTAGAAGAAGCAGTAATTGCTTGTTTATAAACATGATCTGTTACATCTCCTGCTGCAAAAATTCCTGGGATACTAGTTTGAGTGCAATTACCATGTATACCAGATTTAATAGAAATATAATCATTACTCATGGAAATTTGATTTTCAAAAATTTTTGTATTAGGGTAATGTCCAATAGCTATAAATACTCCGGACACATTAATTGTATGATATTGTGTTTTAACTTCATTTTCATTATTAGAAGCAATGTGTATCCCAACCACACCTTTTTTATTGCCTAAAATTTCATGAACTATACTATTTTTATGTAATATAATAGTTTTTTCTTCTACTTTTTTTAATAATTTCAAAATTAATGTTTTTTCAGCACTAAAATTATGTCTTCTATGAATTAGATAAACTATTTTTGCTATATTAGAAAGATACAACGCTTCTTCTATCGCGGAATTTCCTCCTCCAATTACAGCAACATGTTCGTTTTTGTAAAAATAACCATCACAAACAGCACAAGTAGATACCCCTTTTCCTTTAAATTTTTCTTCTGAAGATAAACCTAAACACTTTGCTGATGATCCTGTAGCAATAATTATTGCATCAGCAGTATATTTTTGACTAGAATCACTAACAATCAGAAACGGACGTATATTAAAATTTACTTTAACAATTTCTTCGAAAATAATTGTAGTACAAAACAATTTTGCATGATTATACATCCTATTCATTAATTCCATTCCTGTAATGACTTGAGGATTTCCAGGCCAGTTTTCAATTGAATTAGTATTTGTTAATTGACCACCTGGATTAATTCCAGTAAATAGTACAGGAGAAAGATTGGCTCTAGATGCATAAATAGCTGCTGTGTATCCAGCAGGACCAGATCCAATAATAATCAATTTTTTATGTTGAATCGTATTTATGTTCATTAATAGTTCATTAATAATTTTAAAAATTTAATCTACTTTATAAATCATTTTAGCATACAAAATAATAAATGAAATTAAGCAATATTAATTTTAATATAATTTTATAATATATAACATAAATGTTAAACTTTAAATATTACTATATAGAAGTATAATAAGATCTTTAATACAAAGGACTTTTTATAAATATCTTTTTTTATGTGTAAAATTATGTAATATGATAAATAAATTAAATTGTTAGGAAAAAGTAGAAATGTATAAAATAATAAATAATATTTCTAAACTTTTATTATTTTTTTTTTAAATTTCATGCAAGTTCCTTGTTTATTAGCAAAAGACATCAAATTTGAAGACAGAATTTTTAACATACATGATTTTTATTCGTTATTTAAACAAGAAGTTACTAACAAATCGGGAACAATTATAAAATCAGGAATTGGAGAAATAAGAATAAAAGAACTTGGATGGTTTAATTGGAATCTAATGTATCCAAATCCAATTAAAATCATTTCTAATTCAAAAACAATGTGGTTTTATGACTCTTTAGTTAATCAAGTAAATATTTTTTTTATGAAAAATGTAATTAAAAATACTCCTTTTGTCTTTTTTACTGAAAAAAATAATAAATTTTTAAAAAATTATAACATTTTTAAAAAACAAGATTGTTTTACATTGTTTCCAAAAATTGATGTAAGTACAATAAAATATTATACAATTTGTATAAATAGTAATAGTGTAATTAAGAAAATTCAATTTGTCGAAAAAAATAATTTTAAAAATGTTATTATATTTTATAAACAAAAATTACAAAAATTTGATAAAAATCAATTTGTTTTTACATCTATTCCAGGTGTAACTGTAGATGATCAAAGATAATATGCGATAATTCATGTCAACTTAAATTTACGAACTTTGATATTTAAAATTTCTTCAATAATTTATTATTCAAATTAAATATAATTTTTTAAAACACAAAATTAACTTAAAATATGTTAAACATAAAACTATTACGCAATGATATTAATCATATTGCACAAAAATTAAAAAGAAAAGGGTTTATTTTAGATACAAAAAAATTTGTTTCTTTAGATAAAAAAAGAAAATTATTACAAAAACAAACTGAAGATCTTCAATCACAACATAACATTATTTCAAATCTTATAAGAGATAGAAATAACGTCAATCAAGATTGTTCTGATCTTAAAAATGAAGTGCATAAAGTTATTGAAAAACTATTTTTTTTGAAAAAAAAGTTAAAGTTTCTATTAGAAGAAATCCAAGATTTTTTAGCACATATTCCAAATATTCCTGATGATTCGATTCCCAGTGGCATTAATAGCAAAGATAATAAAGAAGTGAGTCGTTGGGGATACATACATAATTTTTCTTTTAAAATAAAAGATCATGTTGAATTAGGTAATAAAATAAATGGTTTTGATTGGATATCATCAGCTAAAATTTCTGGATCTCGATTTGTTGTCATGCAAGGTAACATTGCTTTATTGCATCGTGCATTAGGGCAGTTTATGATGGATGTACATACCACGGAACATAAATATTTAGAAACTTATGTTCCTTATTTAGTATTTGAATCTAGTTTGTATGGAACAGGTCAATTACCGAAGTTTAGTATGGATCTATTTTATACTCAAGTTTTTCCTTCTAAGGCAAATGCGAATAATAATTATGTACTAATACCAACAGCAGAAGTACCATTAACTAATTTATTTCAAAATTGTAAACTAGAAGAAAAAAAATTACCAATAATGTTAGTAGCTAACACACCTTGTTTTCGTTCAGAATCTTCTTCATATGGACGCGATACTCGAGGTTTAATTAGAATGCATCAATTTGAAAAAGTTGAAATGGTTCAAATAGTACATCCAAACGATTCTATGCAAAGATTAGAAGAACTAACAACTCATGCAGAAAAAATTTTAATTTTATTAGAATTACCATATCGTAAAGTATTATTATGTGCAGGAGATATAAATTTTTCTTCTGCAAAAACTTATGATTTAGAAGTGTGGTTTCCATCACAAAGTTCTTACCGTGAGGTCTCTTCATGTTCTAATATGTTAGACTTCCAAGCACGTCGTATATATGCAAAGTTTCGTTCAAAAATTAAAAATAAAAATTGTTTCGTACATACTATTAATGGATCAGGATTAGCTATTGGAAGAACATTAGCTGCGATTTTAGAAAATTATCAGACGTCTGATGGTCGTATTGCAATACCTAAAGTACTGCAAACTAATTATATGAAAGGATTGAAGTATTTATAAAAAATAATTTTTTATATATTGAAAATCAATTAAACTTTACGTAATAATCTTTTTAAATATTTAATTATAACTTAAACGTTATACAGATTTACTTATTATTGGATAATATATGGATAAAAACAAAGATGTGATTTATAATTTCAGCGCAGGACCTGCTATGTTACCAAAAGAAATATTAAAAACAGCACAATTAGGACTATGTAATTGGCAGAATTCTGGAAAGTCTATATTAGAAATTAGTCATCGAAGCAAAGAATTCACATCAGTAATAGAAAGCTTAGAATATAACTTACGTGATCTGTTAAATGTTCCTAAATATTATAAAGTGTTGTTTTGTCACGGTGGAGCACGAGGACAATTTTCTGCTATACCTATGAACTTATTAAAAAACAATGGTAGAAATCCAGATTATATTAATAGTGGATATTGGTCATATAGCGCAGCTTTAGAAAGTAGAAAATATTGTGTTCCTAACATTATTAATGTTCGAAAAATATTAAATGGGAATCATTGTGTATGCTCTATTAAAAATTGGGAAATAAATACTAATAACACATATCTTCATTATTGTCCCAATGAAACTATTGAAGGAATAGCCATTTATGAAGAACCGTATTTTAAGGATGATATCATTGTAGTAGGTGATTTTTCATCAACTTTGTTTTCTCGTATCATTGATATTACACGATATGGTATTATTTATGCCAGTGCACAAAAAAATGTAGGACCACCTGGAGTTACTATAGTTATTGTACATGAAGATTTGTTAAAGGAACCAAAAATTGTATGCCCTTCTATTCTAAACTATAATATATTATCTAAAAGTAATTCGATGTTTAATACTCCTGCTACATTTTCTTTGTATATATCAGGGCTAGTTTTAGAGTGGATGAAAAAATTAGGAGGATTAAAAACCATTCAAAAATCTAATGAAAAAAAAGCAAATTTATTATATAACATGATAGACAGTACTGATTTTTACATTAATAATGTAATGAATCATAATCGTTCTTTTATGAATGTTACATTTACTATTGCAAATAGCAATCTTCATTCATTATTTTTAAAAGAATCTTATGATTTTGGACTACATTGTTTAAATGGACACAACGTCATTGGTGGATTACGTGCTTCTATTTATAACGCTATGCCAATAGAAGGTGTAATGAAATTAATAAAATTTATGAAAATTTTTGAAAAGAAATATGAATAAATATGACAATATTTTTAAAAATTTAAAGATTTTATAATATATTGTTTAGTTAAATAATTATGTTTAGAGAAATTTATAATGCAAGATTTTTTAATATTAAATCCAATTTCTTTTGTTGATGGAACAGTACGTCTACCAGGATCAAAAAGTATTTCTAACAGAGTATTATTGTTATCTGCTATGTCAGAAGGAATTACTCAATTACATAATTTGCTGTCTAGCGATGATACTAAATATATGCTAAATGCATTGAAATTATTTGGAATAAAATTTGCTTTTTCTAAAGATCACACTACATGTAAAATTATAGGAAAAGCTAAACCATTATATATACATAAAAAGATATCATTATTTTTAGGTAATGCAGGAACTGCTATAAGACCTTTAGCTGCAATATTATCGTTAAATGATAATAATGTATTACTCACAGGCGACGAAAGAATGAAAGAGAGGCCCATACAACATTTAGTTGAAGCTTTACGAGAAGGTGGGGCAAATATTCAATACTTTGAAAAACAAAATTATCCTCCAATTTATATAAAAGGAGGATTTTCTGGAGGAAATATCACTATAGATGGATCAATTTCTAGTCAATTTTTAACAGCTTTGCTCATTGCATCCCCTCTTGCTGTTTTAGATTCTAAAATTATAATAAAAGGAAAATTAGTATCAAAACCTTATATAGATATAACTCTTAAATTAATTAATCAATTTGGAGTTAATATAATTAATGATTCTTATAACTGTTTTTACATTAAAGGACGTCAAAAATATAGATCACCAGGTAATTATTGGATAGAAGGAGATGCATCTTCTGCATCTTATTTTTTGGCTTCAGCTGCAATTAAAGGTAAATCAGTGTGTGTTACAGGAATTGGTTCAAATAGTATTCAAGGTGACATTAAATTTTCGAATGTACTGAAAAAAATGGGTGCATTTATTACTATAGGAAAAAATTTTATTTGTTGTCGAAGAGGAACGTTACATGGTATTGATTTAGACATGAATGATATTCCTGATTCTGCTATGACTATTGCTATAGTGGCTTTGTTTGCTATTGGAGATACTATTATTCGAAATATTTATAATTGGAGAGTAAAAGAAACAGATAGATTATCAGCTATGTCTAAAGAATTAAGAAAAATAGGAGCTGTTATAAAAGAAGGTCACGACTATATTCGTATCTCTCCACCAAAAACGTTTATTCATGCTAATGTTGATACTTATAACGATCATCGAATGGCTATGTGTTTTTCTCTCATAGCATTGTCTAACAAAAAAGTAACTTTGTTGAATCCAAGTTGTGTAAATAAAACATTTCCTAATTATTTTAAAACATTACGTGACATTAGCTTTTAAAAACTTTTATTTATATTTTTAAATTACATATAACCTAACACATAAAGCGCATTGTATATTAATAAATAAATTTATTATTGTTTATTCTATGTTTGATATGAATCATAAACTATCACATAACAATGCAAACATTTACAATATTAACTCATATATTAAAGGTTTTTATGAATCAATGTGTCTCTGTTATTACTGTTGATGGACCTAGTGGAGCTGGAAAGAGCATATTATGTAAGGAAATTTCTAAAAATTTAAATTGGAATGTTTTAGAATCTGGTCTAATATACAGAATTTTAGCATTAAATATATTAAAAAATAAATATTATAAAATAAAAACAAATTTACTATTTTTATTACGATCTTTAAATTTTTTTAATATTATAAGAGACAACAGTATTAAAAAAAATTATTTTCATTTTAACTTTATTAAAGATATTGATTCAGAAACAATAGCAAATATTGCTTCTGAATTAGCTTGTATACCATATATTAGAGAACATCTTTTATTTAAACAACGATTTTTTCGACAACTTCCAGGCTTGATAGCTGATGGAAGAGATATGGGAACTGTAGTTTTTCCAGATGCTTGTATTAAATTTTTTTTAAAAGCTGATTTAAAAACTAGAGTGAAACGTCGTTTTTTAGATTTTCAAAAAAAAAAATAAAAATTAGTTTCAATCAATTATTATTG
Source organism: Buchnera aphidicola (Meitanaphis elongallis) (assembly GCA_039830015.1). NCBI lineage: Bacteria > Pseudomonadati > Pseudomonadota > Gammaproteobacteria > Enterobacterales > Erwiniaceae > Buchnera > Buchnera aphidicola. The sequence goes on along the minus strand of CP140033.1, from coordinate 337,940 downwards.
ATTATGAAACAACGAGATTATCGAGATAGCAATAGGATTGTATCACCTTTAATTCCTCCCAAAAATGCTATTACAATAGATTCGTCTCATATGAGTGAAAAACAAGTAATTAATTTATGTATGGAACATATAAAAAATTCAAGAACGTTAGTAAAATAATATCAAATTGTTCGAAAAAACATATAATAAAGAATATTATAAAATCCATAAAATAAACACTATTTTACATGATGTAAATAATAGATGTTCCCAATCTTACTTTAAGGTCATCAGTATGACTGAATCGTTTGCTCAATTATTTGAAGAATCTTTAAAAACTATCGAAACTAAACCTGGATCAATTATTCGAGGTATTGTTATTGCTATTAATAAAGATACTGTGTTAGTCGACGCTGGGCTAAAATCTGAATCAACTATTCCTATAGAACAATTCAAAAATGTTAATGGAGATATAGAAATTAATATAGGAGATGAAATCGATGTTGCTTTAGATGCTATTGAAGATGGATTTGGTGAAACAGTATTATCTCGAGAAAAGGCTAAACGTTATGAAGCATGGCTAATGTTAGAAAAAGCATATAAAAATTCTAAAACTGTTCTTGGAATTATTAACGGAAAAGTAAAAGGTGGTTTTACTGTAGAATTAGACGATATTCGAGCGTTTTTGCCAGGTTCTTTAGTAGATGTTCGCCCTGTACGAGATACAAGTCATTTAGAAGGTAAAGAACTAGAATTTAAAGTAATTAAATTAGATCAAAAACGTAATAATGTCGTTGTATCTCGTCGAGCTGTTATCGAATCAGAACATAGTCTGGAACGTGGTCTATTACTAGAAAATTTACAAGAAGGTATGGAATCAAAAGGAATAGTAAAAAATCTCACTGATTATGGAGCTTTTGTAGATTTAGGAGGAGTAGATGGATTACTACATATTACTGACATGGCATGGAAAAGAGTAAAACATCCAAATGAAATTGTTAACATAGGTGATGAAATAAAAGTAAAAATATTAAAATTTGATCGAGAAAAAATACGAGTATCACTAGGATTGAAGCAATTAAGTGATGATCCATGGACAGAAATCGCAAAAAGATATCCAGAAGGAGTCAAACTAATAGGAAAGGTTACTAATCTAACAGACTACGGGTGCTTTGTAGAAATTGAAGAAGGTGTAGAAGGGTTAGTGCATGTATCAGAAATGGATTGGACAAATAAAAATATTCATCCATCTAAAGTGGTAAATGTTAATTCTAATGTAGAAGTAATGGTATTAGATATTGATGAAGCAAAACGGCGTATTTCATTAGGGTTAAAACAATGTAAAACTAATCCATGGAAAGAATTTTCCAAAAAAAATAGTAAAGGAAATTGTGTACATGGAAAAATAAAATCTATTACTGATTTTGGAATTTTTATTGGTTTGCATGGTGGAATTGATGGATTAGTACATTTATCTGATATATCTTGGACCATTTCAGGAGAAGAAGCTGTTAAAAAATATAAAAAAGGTGATGAAATTTCAGCAATAGTATTACAAGTTGATTCTGATAGAGAACGTATATCTTTAGGAATTAAACAATTAGAAGAAGATCCATTCAACCAATATATTTCTCATCATAAAAAAGATAGCATAGTTTCTGGAATTATTAAAAAGATAGATAATGAAATTATTGTGGTTCGATTATCTGAATTTGTTAAGGGACATATTATAATTTCAGAGATACCTGCTATAAACACTAATAATGCATCAATTTTTTCACATTTTATCATTGGAACAAAAGTAAATACAAAATTAAATAGCATAGATCGAAAAAATAGAATAATTTATTTATCTGCAATAATATCAGAACATGAAGAAAAAAAAGAAGATATCGAAAAAAAAAATAATAAGAAAGATGAAACTAATTTTTCAAACGCCATGACTGAAGCTTTTAAAGCTGCTAAAAACGTAGATTAACAAAATTTTTATAATTTCTAATTATTTGAAATAATGAATTTCTCTTATACTATAATGGAAATTTGTAAAATTTAGTGTTTTACATTAAAAATAAATATTCTTGATATGTATAATTTTATAATAATTTTTTAATTTATAACTATATATTGTAGCATTTATTTATGATTTAATATATTTTCTAATACAATCAGTGTTTTTACCTTTTTTAAATATGTTAACTTCAATTATTTAAAATTTTAAAAACATATAAAACTAAAAAATTATATACTAAGTTACTAATAGATAATTTTAAATTAGTAACTTAGTTAAAATTCATATAAGGTAAAAATTATGACAAATAAAATTGTTATAGCTAATTGGAAATTAAACGGAAGTACAACATTACTGCAGGATTTATTAAAACCTATCATTAATTTTGTAAATTCAAATAAAATACTTTCGACAATAATTATCGCTCCTCCTATAATTTATTTGTATCAAGTATATAGTATGATTATGAACACAAACATTATGATAGGAGCGCAGAACGTTGACATACATTTAAACGGTGCTTTTACAGGAGAGATCTCAGTTGATATGCTAAAAGACGTTAATGTAAGATATGTCCTTGTCGGACATTCCGAAAGAAGATTATACCATCATGAACATGATTTATTCATTGCAAAAAAATTTAAAATAGTAAAAGATGCTAAATTAATTCCCATATTGTGCATTGGAGAAACACAAGAAGATTACCATGCTGGTATGACAAAAGTGATATGTAAAAAGCAAATAGATTCTATTTTTAATTTATTAGGTGAACAAGCATTTTATAACACTATTATAGCTTATGAGCCTGTTTGGGCAATTGGATCAGGCATGATTCCAAAATTTGATTTTATAAAAGATATATTTTGTTTCATAAAAAATTATGTTTTAAAAAAACAAAATCTGAACAAAAAATTGTTTTCAATTCAATATGGAGGATCTGTAGATGAAAATAACATTAAAAAACTATGCAAAATTGTCGAAATAGACGGTTTTCTAGTAGGTTCAGCAGCATTATCTCTGAATCGCTTTTTAAAAATATTAACCATAACATCTAAATATTGTACAAATTTTTAATTCTTTAATTACAAAAAATATATTTTTTAATATATTTATAAAAATAAACGGACATAACAGAACCTAACATTGTACCTAATATAGGTATAAAAAAATGAGTTATATTTGATCCATTAGTAAACACTATTTTACCCCATCCTGATAAATAAATAAATGTACGAGATCCAATATCGTGTGCAGGATTTAATATAAAATTAGTAAATGGAGAAACAATAAAATTTATTAAAAAAACTAATATACCTACTAATATAGGAGAAAAGGTTATTTTAAAAACAAAAAAATTTTCATGATCGTTTAAAAAAATGATTATTAAAATAAATATAAAGGTAATAATAGTTTCTATTATAAATATTTGCAACATGCTTATATTTTTGTTTGGAAAACAAGAGAAAATAGAAGCTAAATTTAAACTATCTAGACTACCTCTCAAAATTTTATTTTGTGCTTCAAACTTTATTAGCAAATCATAATATAATTTGTACACAATAGCTGAAAAACAAAAAGAACCTAGTATCTGAGATAAAATATAAGGAATTATTTTTTTTTTATTAAAATTAAAAAATAAAAAAAAAGATAAAGTTATTATTGGATTTAAGTGCGCGCCGGATATAAATAAGCTCAAATATATTGCTATGCAAGTGCTTAATCCTAATATGACACTAATTTTCCATGAATTATTAAATCCATGTGTTAATCTTAATGATGCTATATAACTAGAATTGAAGAATATAATTAATCCTGTACCAAAAAATTCAGAAATACATTGTATCAGTAACATAAACTTTCTTTTTACATTACTCATTTTACAATTCCTTTGGTATAGGATTAAATTTGAAAACTAGTTTAGTTGTATTAAAAATTAAGAGATATATATTACAAGATAAAGCTAATATTATCAATATAACTTTTTTGCAGTTACTAACCAATTGAACTTAAACGGTCTCTTCATATTTTTGAGAGCATCAGTAATATCATGATTTACCATTTTTTCATTTCGAATTCCAATACATCGACCTTGATATCCTTGTAGCAATAATTCTACAGCATATTCACCCATTCTAGAAGCTAAAATTCGATCAAAAGCTCCAGGTGCTCCTCCTCTTTGTATATGTCCTAAAATAGTTGCTCGTGTTTCTCGTTTTGTTTCTTTTTGAATGTGTTTTGCTAATTTTTCAACATCGCAAATGCATTCAGTAATGGCTACTATTGCGTGTTTTTTACCCTTTTTTATTCCAGCTTTAATCTCTTTTATTAGATCTTCTTGTATATAATTAATTTCTGGTAATACTATAAATTCACATCCTCCTGCTATAGCAGCAGCTAATGTTAAATCTCCACAATTTCTTCCCATAACCTCTACTATAGAAATTCTTTGATGTGAAGAAGATGTATCTCGTAATCTATCAATTGCCTCTACTACTGTTTCTAATGCTGTAAAATATCCTATTGTATAATCAGTACCTACTACATCATTATCTATAGTTCCTGGTATACTTATACAAGGAAATCCCATTTCTGTTAATTTTTGAGCTCCTACATATGAACCATCCCCCCCAATTATAACTAAGGCATCAATGTTATGTTTCTTCATATTTTGAATAGCAATTGATCTTATATATTTTTTTAGAAAGTCAGGAAATCTAGCAGATCCAAGAAAAGTTCCTCCTTTATTGATCATATCAGAAACGCTGTATCGATCTAAATTGATCATTCTATCTTCGTATAATCCTAGATATCCGTCATAAATTCCAAGTATTTCTAAATTTTTACTTAATGCAGTTCTTACTACTCCTCGGATAGTAGCATTCATTCCTGGAGAATCACCTCCGCTAGTTAGTACACCAATTTTTTTAATCATATTAGTTCCTAAAGTAATTGCTTTCTAAATACATATAAAACAAATAATATTTAAATTAAAATTAAAAATTAGAAATCTTATGGTATATAAATATTGAAATGAACTTTATTATCTATTGTATGTGAACATAATTTAATATTTTTTCATGATTGTTTCAGGATGAATTGATAATATATAATTACAAATGATAATAATTTATAGGTTCAAAATAATTGTTAAATTCATACACTATAGGAATGCCTGTAATAATATTTAAATTCATGATGTCTTCTTCAGTCATATTGCTTAAATATTTTATTAATGCACGAAGAGAATTTCCGTGAGCTACTATAATAATTCTAATTTGTTTTTTTAAATTAGGGAAAATAGTTGTTTTCCAGAATGGAATTACTCTTTTAGAAGTAGATTTTAAACTTTCTGATAATGGGATATCTTCCAAACTCATAGTAGAATATTTAGGATCTGAAGCTAAGATTTTTTTTTCAGATAAATTTGTTTTTGGAGGAGATATATTAAATCCTCTTCTCCATTGTTGTACTTGTATTTCTCCATATTTTTTAATTACATCATCTTTATTTAATCCCTGCAAAGCACCATAATGACGTTCATTTAAACGCCAAGATTTTTCTACTGGTATCCATGATTGATTTAAATACTTAATTATAGTCCATAAAGTATGAATAGATCGTTTTAATACAGAGGTATATGCATAATCAAAACTAAATTTCTTTAATTCTAATAATTTAGCACATTTTATTGCTTCAGAAATACCCGTTTCAGATAAATCTATATCTTTCCATCCTGTAAATCTATTTAATTTATTCCATTCACTTTCACCATGTCTCATTAAAACTAATTTATATATCTTCATAAAATGTAACCTTGTGATCATATATTTTAAAATTTCTTGTTTTTGAAAATATTAAGAAGTTTGTTTTTATAAAATAAAAATATATTTAGCGTTACTATTATTTTAATATTTTTTTGTTAAAATACAGTTATATTTACAATAACATATTAACTTTTATAGATATATAATGTTTTTATAATATTTAAAATAAAAATTAACATTCTAACAATATTTTATTGAACTTTATATTATAAATATTTTATCATTAAAACATAGTTTTCAATGTTGTTTCAAATATTCATCTAATTATTTTTTATACTTTTAAATGTGTGCTTACTAAATTAGAATATTTACATATTTATTATATAAAACTTTTTTATTTTATGAGCATTTCTGTTCGCACATTTGACTTAAAAAATATATTGTTTGTATATTAAAGAACTAGATTTATAAAACAGTATTTTGTAGTGCTTTTGTTATTAAATAATAGTTCTTTGAAGAAAAAAAATATTATTGTTTTATGAATGTAATAGATATTTAAATTTCATTAAAATATTTGTATAAACATATAGATATAGATTAAAATAAAACGTATTACATATAAAAACTTATGATATATCAAATAATTTTAGAATAACGATGATTTAATAAATAAAATAATATAAATATTATTGTTTTTACAATTATTTTTTATATTGCTACAATAACTATTATTATTAATTTATACTAATATCAAATACAGCATCACAACTGTTTTACAACATTGATTTCTACTACATTAATTTTAAATTTTTAAAATATATAATATAAAATTAAAATAATAGACATTTCAAATAATAGGAAATATGAATGAAATTAAAAAAACTATACAAAATAATGGCTTTTATTTTACCGGTAATAACAATGTGTTCATGCGGGTTTCAAAAAGATAAACTTGATGAAATTGTTTCTGATCAAAATAATCAAATAATAGATACTCAAATAAATTCAAACACTGCTGAACCATTAGACACTACAGAACAAGAAAAAATTGTTTACTTTGACTTAAACAAATCTAATATTAATGCAAAATTTTCTAAAATATTAAATAATACTGCTACATTTTTACATAATCATCCAGATGCTAGTGTGATTATTGAAGGACATACAGATCCCAGAGGATCAGAAAAATATAATGTTGCATTAGGACAACGTCGCGCTGATGCAATAAAAATGTATTTAGAAAGTAAAGGAATACCTTCTACACAAATTTCTATAATATCTTATGGTTCAGATAAACCAGCTGAATCTGGAAATACAGAAAACGCTTATTCAAAAAACAGACGAGCAGTTATAGTGTATTAGTAGATACAAGTTCTATGTTGGTGCTAGAGGATTTATTATAGCACCAAGATATTTTACATTCATATATTTAACCATAAACCATGGATTATATATTTAATACAATTCTATTAAAATCTTCTAATAACTCTTTAATTCTTAACAAAAATCCTACTGATTCTTTACCATCTACTAAACGATGATCATATGTTAATGCTAAATACATCATGGGAAGGATTCTTATACTACCATTTATGACCATTGGTCGTTCTTTGATAGCATGCATTCCTAAAATAGCTGATTGAGGAGGATTAATTAATGGAGTAGAAAATAAAGATCCAAAAATACCTCCATTAGTAATAGTAAAATTTCCTCCATTCAAATTATCAATAGTTAATTTAGAATTTTTTCCTTTTATAGCAAGCATTTGAATTTCTTGTTCAATTTCTGACATACTCATTAAATTTGCATCTTTTAACACAGGAGCTACTAATCCTCGAGGTGTTGAAATAGCAATATTAATATCAAAATATTTATAGTAAATAATATCGTCTTGATCAATTGAAGCATTAATTTCAGGAAAACTCTTTAACGCTTCTATTACTGCTTTTACGTAAAATGACATTAAACCTAATTTAACATTATATTTTTTTTTAAATAATTCTCCATATTCTTTTCTTAAATTTAAAATAGGTTCCATATTAACTTCATTAAAAGTAGTTAATGAAGCTGAATTATTTTTTGTTTCTAATAATCTTTCAGAAATTTTTTTTCTTAAAGCAGACATTTTTATACGTTCAATATCTCGTATATTACTTTTTTGTTTTAGTACTTTTTGATGTTCATTATTTAATGTAAATTCTTTATTAACATTGTTACTATTTTGGTTTATATGTTTCATTATATCTTTACGTGTAATACGATCCTTGATTCCAGTACCTTTAATGTAAACATTTTTTAAATTATAAGCAGATATTAATCGCCTTACCATAGGACTATGATGTTTATCAACTAAAATCAATTTTTCATTATTTTTTATAACTTTATTTTTTTTGTTATGCTCAATGAACAAACTTTTTTCAACAGTCGATTTAATCATTGTTCCTATGATTTGACCTGAAACTACTTTTTTTCCTTGGATTATATTAATATTGTGTAATATTCCATTAAATAATGATGGTATTTCTAAGACTATTTTATCAGTTTCAATATCTACTAGTATGTCGCCTTCTTTTAAAACATCGCCAATTTTTTTGTACCATTTAACAATTGTAGCTTCAGTAATTGATTCAGGAAGATTAGGAACAAGAATATTAATTATGTTCATTATTATCTCTTATTTTAATTTATATTTAAAGCATCATAAATTAATTGTTGTTGCTGCTTTCTATGAATATTAATATATCCAGTAGCTGTAGATGAAGATTCAGGACGTCCTATATAATTCAATGAAGATGTTACAGATAATATTTTCTTTAAATAATATTGGCTATAAAACCATGCACCTTGATTAAAAGGTTCTTCTTGACACCATATAAAATCATTAATATGTGAATATGATTGCAATATTTTTGACAAAACATTGCTGGGAAATGGATATAATTGTTCTATTCTTAAAATAATTACATCATTTTTTTTATTAATACGTCTTTGATTTAATAAATCGTAATATATTTTCCCAGAACATAAAATAATTCTTTTTGCTAGTAAAAGGTTTATATTTTCAACTTCATCAATAATCTCTTTAAAAGTATTTTCTGAAAATTCTAATAACGACGAAAACGATAATGAATTGCGTAGAAGAGATTTTGGTGTCATAATAATTAAAGGCTTTTTTTTAGAGTCAAAAAATTGTTTACGTAACACATGATACATTTGAACAGCAGTTGTAGGCACACAAATTCGAATGTTATTTTCAGCAGACAATTGAAGATATCTTTCTAATCGAGAAGATGAATGTTCCGGTCCTTGTCCTTCATATCCATGAGGTAATAACAATACTAAATTACATGAAATTCCCCATTTTTTTTCACTAGAACAAATAAATTGGTCAATAACTATTTGTGCTCCATTAGCAAAATCTCCAAATTGGGCTTCCCAAATAGTTAACGTGTTATTTTGACTAATAGAATATCCATACTCAAAAGCTAATACAGCCTCTTCTGACAATACAGAGTCCCAAACATAAAAGTTTCCTTGATTAGAATGAATATTTTGCAAAGGAATATATAATGCACCATTTTTTTGATCATATACAGTGGCATGTCTATGAAAAAAAGTTCCCCTACCAACATCTTCCCCAGATAATCGGCAAGAAATTCCTTGATTAAGTAGTGAAGCATATGCTAAAGATTCTGCTGCTCCCCAATCTACAAGTTTGTTTCCATGTGCCATGGCTAGTCTATCTTTGTATATTTTTGAAACTCTATTGTGAACAACTATATTAGATGGAATAACGTTAATTTTTTTCACTAATTCTATGAGATTTTTTTTGGAAACATTTTCAATTGTTTTAGAATATAACATAGAAGTATTATTTTCATGTAATGAATTTTGACTTTCTGGTGTTGTTTCTTTTGTATACTCTAAGTATTGTTTATCAAGAATAGTTTTATACTGTTTTATATTAATATCTAAATAATCGCTATTAATGATATTTTCTGCTATTAATTGTGCATTGTAAATATTACAAATAGTTGGATGATTTTTTATATTTGAGTACATTATTGGTTGTGTTACGAAAGGATCATCTATTTCATTATGTCCATGACGTCTATAACATACTAAATTTATAAATACATCTTTTTTAAAGCGATGTTTAAAGTCTAAAGCTAAACGTATTATGAATAATGTTGCTTCTGGATTATCTGAATTAACGTGAAATATAGGTGATTCAATCATTTTTGCAATATCAGTGCAATATTTACTACTTCTTAGGCTTTTTTCGTCAGAAGTAGTAAATCCAATTTGATTATTCAATACTATATGAATAGTTCCATTTACTTTATATCCTCTGACTTGAGACATATTCAATGTTTCTTGCACTACGCCTTGCCCAACAATAGCTGCATCTCCATGTAACACTAAAGATAAAGCATCTTTCTTGTTATGTTTATTGGTTTCATTATCTTGATATGCACGAATAGCACCAACTACAACTGGATTAATAATCTCTAAATGTGAAGGATTAAATTTTAAATCTAAATTAATAGTTCCAAACTTAGTGATTTTATCCGTATTAAAACCCATATGATATTTTACATCTCCATTTTTAACATTTTCTGTTATGTTAGTTTCAGAAAATTCATGAAATACATCTTTAATCGGTTTGTCTAAAACATTAATTAACACATTTAATCTACCTCGATGGGACATGCCTAATATTATTTTATTAATATTAAATTTAACAACGTAATTAGTTATTTCTTTTAACATAGGTATTAACGATTCAGCGCCTTCTATAGAAAAACGTTTTGAACCTGGAAACTTAGATGCAAAATATTTTTCTAACGTTTCAGCTGAAATTAAATTTTTTAACAAATTTTTTTTTTCTTTTTGAGTTAATACAAATTTTTCTAAATCACGTTCAATATAATTTTGAATCCATTGTTTTTCATATTCGCAATTAATATGCATATATTCATATCCTACATTATTACAATATATTTTATATAAGACAGAATATAAATCTTTTAAAGTAATTGTACTAAAAGAAAATTTTGATAATTTTATTAAAAAATGTCTATTAGTTATTTCAGTATCTAATTTGTTTAAAAATGATTCTAATTGTGGAAAAGATGCATGTTTTTTAATATTTAACGGATCTAATATTGAGTATGCATATCCATTTTTACGGAAAGTATCAATAATAATATTTGCTATATTCTTTATTTGCTCTTGAAAATCAAAATTTTTATTATTATTTTTTTTTATTTCTTTATCTGCGTCTATCGTATTCAGTAATTCTTTAAAAAAAGAACACCAAGATCTTTCTAAAGAGTTAGGATTAGTTAAAAATTGTTTATACATGTTATGTATATAATGTGTATTAGAATTAATTAAAGATAAAACATTTAATTTTCTGTTAAATTCATCTTTTTTCATAGTTCTCCTTTGTAGGTAGTACATCGTAAAGATGATATTTAATGTTTAGTACTTTTTTATTACTTTATATTGTCACAATTAGTGCTTTTGCATACGTAAATATGTTTATAAAATAATCACTAAATACAAGTTGTATTTAATTAAAAAGTAAAATTAGATTGGGTTATGAACATTAATGAAAGTAGCATCTAAGTTTTTTATATTTTTTAACCAATTAGTTAATGCTATCATTCCCCCGCATTCACTAGCATGATGCCCTATCGAAAAAAAATGAAAATTTTTTTCTTTAGCTACATGAATGGTTTCTTCTGATACTTCACCTGTTAAGAATGCATCTACTCCAAATTGAGAGACAGAATTTATAAAATGCTGTCCTTTCCCACTACACCATGCTACTTTATAAATATTTTTAGATGCATTATACTTATAATGAAAAGGAGTTCTATTAAATTTTTGTGTTATTAATTCAACCATTTCTTTTTCAGTGATTTTTTGATTAAATAATCCCCATGGAACGTATGGTAATATATATCCTTTTAATGTAAGATTTAACATTTTTCCTATTTGAATATTATTTCCTAGTTCAGAATGACAGTCCAGAGGTAAATGCCAGCAGTATAAGTTAATGTTGTTTTCTAGTATAGTTTTTATTCTTTTTCTAAGTATTCCTGTAATAGTTCTTTCACTATTGTTCCAGAAATATCCATGATGTACTATTATGGCTTGAGCTTTTTTTTTACTGCAACGTCCAACAACGTTTGACATGCTGTTACACCAGTTATAATTTTGCTTACTTGTCTAGTTCCTTCTATTTGTAATCCATTTGGAATACAATCGTTAAATTTTAAAGAATTTAATTTTTTGTTAACCATTTCTTCTAGAGTAACGTTTTCTATAAATTTATTCATATTTTATATTTTGCCAGTTTAAAAATTCTTAATGTTTCTTTTTTAGAATTAACGAGATTTATTATTGGTTTGGGGTAATTAATTTGTTCTCTTATTGTTTTGTTCCATAAATTAGGATCGTGAATTTTAGATGCAGAAATTATTTTTAATTCAGGAACATACTTTTTTATGAATTTTCCTTGTTTGTCAAATTTCTTAGATTGTAATATAGGATTAAACATACGAAAGTATGGAACACTATCGCTTCCTATTGAAGCAATCCATTGCCACCCGCCATTATTTAATGCTAGATCTCCATCAATAAGTTGTAAAATAAAATATTTTTCTCCTTGTTTCCAATTGATTAATAAATTTTTTACTAAGAAGCTGGAAGTTATCATTCGTAAACGATTATGCATCCATCCAAGTTTGTTTAGCTGTCTCATTCCAGCATCCACGATAGGAAATCCTGTCTTTCCTTTTTTCCAAGCATTTAAGGTTTTCATATCATTTTTCCATCTTATGTTATGCTCCCAATGACATAGTACTTGTTGTTTACTAAAAAATGGAAAAAAAAACAATGAATGTTTAAAAAATTCGCGCCAAATTAATTCATTGATCCAAGAACATTTTTCAATTGAATACTTACATACATTGGGATAACTTTTAAATAAGAAATGTAAGCATTGAGAAGGTGATATAATACCTATAGATAAATGAGCAGAAAGCATACTAGTACTGTTTAGTGTAAGGTTGTTTCGATTAACATCATAATTACCAAATTTTTTTTTAAGAAAGTACTTCAATATTTTAAGTACTTTTCTTTCTCCTATTGGAAATAATTTCTCATCAAAACGTTTAAGGGAAAAACTACGCGATAAAATACGATAATGTAATTTATTTGTAGTTATTTTTCTTTTTTTAGGCGCTATAAAAACATGATTTAACAGTTCTTTAGGTAATAACATAATACATTTTTTTTTAAAACAACTATATTTCTTGTACATTTCCCCTTTTTGATTTGTAATACTTCCAGGTTTTATTAGTGTAGATCCATGAAATCCACTTGAAAAAATAGAACAGTTTTGTAGTTTTTTTATTACTATGTTATCTCTTTTCTGACTAATAAAATCATATTCGTAATTATAATATAAATGATTAACTTGATTTAATTTACAAAATTTTATGAGATAGTTAATTGATTTTAAAAAAGTAGTAGATGTATAACAGTGTAAAACAATATTTAATTTTATTAGCTCTTTTCTTAAAGAAATAACATTTTTATATATTAAACAAATTTTTTTAGAAGATATTTTTTTAAATTTCCATTGTTCTGGAGTAAAAATAAATAGCGCTAATATAATTGACGTTTCGTCTTTACAAGCAGAATATAGTGCGAAATTATCACGTATACGTAAATCATTTCGAAACCATATGAGATTAGTTTTTATCATATTATTTTAGTTTTATAGTAAATATTATACGTATATCTCATATTAAGAACATACAAATTTTTTCATTAACATATATTATAAAATATTGATTTTATGTTTTATATTAATTATTAAGATTGTATATTATTAACAGTATACCAAAATAGTATATGATTATATAATATTTAGCATATATTTATTAGTGTATCATATGTATGAAAATAATATTATTATGTATAATTCTCATACATAAGTTTAAAAAATTTTTTATTGTTTTTTTAAATAAATTTTTTAATAAATGATTTATGTTTATATATGATAACCTTGAAATTCTATTGATAATTATAATAGTTTTTTATTATATTTAAAATATATAATTAATTTAAATTGTTTATTTCTTTGGAGTATGTTAATTTTTTAAATTGGGTATATTTATTATTTTGTAAAAATCAACATTTATTTTAAACAACGTTAAATTTTTAATTATATTGAAAGAGAACTTATATGCTAACAAATATAGGTATATTTTTTGGAAGTGATACAGGAAATACAGAAAAAATAGCAAAACATATTCAAAAAAATATTGGAAAAAATAATTCTACTATTCATGATATTGCTAGTTCTGAAAAAAAAGACATAGAACAATACAATACAATTATATTAGGAGTTTCTACATGGTATTATGGAGAATTGCAATGTGATTGGGACAACTTTTTACCTACTTTTAAAAAAATAAATTTTTGTAATAAAACTATTGCTCTATTCGGATGTGGAGATCAAGAAGATTACTCCGAATATTTTTGCGACGGAATTGGAATATTATTTAATAATATAGCAAAATCACATGTTAATTTTATTGGAAAATGGCCTACTAATAGTTATGTTTTTGATGATTCTAAAGCTTTATATAATAAAGAATATTTCTTGGGATTGACCATAGATGAGGATCGACAACCAGAAAAAAGTCAAGACAGGGTAGACCTATGGACCAAACAAATAAAAAAAGAACTAAAAATGATATAAATATATTATGATATTTTGTGGAATTGATACTTAACTAAATTTTACTTTTATAAATTATTTTAGCATTTAAAACATATTGTAGATTTCATATGACATTAAATGGTATAATGTCAGTATGAAATTTATAAGTAGTTTAAATAAAAATTAATACACTAGTTCTACTAAATCTAAAACTTTACTAGAATACCCGGTTTCATTATCATACCAAGCTATTAACTTCATAAAATTTTGATTTAAACATAATCCAGCTGTAGCATCAAAAATAGAAGTTAATTCGTTTCCATTAAAATCTGTTGATACAACTTTCTCCTCAGTATAACCAATAATATTTTTCATGTCTTGTTCGGAAGCACTTTTTATTCTTTGACATACTTCCAAATAAGTAGCTGATTTTTTTTGACGAATAGTTAAATCTATTACAGATACATTAGCTGTAGGAACACGAAAGGCAATTCCTGTTAATTTATGATTTAGCTCAGGTAAAACTCTTCCAACAGCTTGAGCTGCTCCTGTCGTTGAAGGAATAATATTTTGCAAAGCACTTCTACCACCTCTCCAATCTCTATGCGATAATCCATCAACAGTTTTTTGAGTGGCTGTAGTTGCATGAACAGTTGTCATTAATCCTTCTATGATACCAAATTCATCATTTAAAACTTTTGCTATAGGTGCTAAACAATTAGTAGTACAAGATGCATTTGAAACTATTTTTTGCCCTAAATATTTATCAAAATTAGCACCACTTACAAACATTGGAGTATCATCTTTAGATGGACCAGTTATTACTACTTTTTTAGCTCCAGATTTTATATGTTTATAAGCATCATTAGCAGTTAAAAAAACTCCGGTAGATTCTACAATGACATCAATATTCAGATCGCCCCATGATAAATGTTCTGGATTTTTTTCATTAGTTACATAAATGTTTTTATTATTCACAATGAGAACATTATCTTTAACTTGTATAGTACCTTTAAAATATCCATGTGTAGAATCATGTTTCAACATATATGCCATATATTTTGTATCAATAAAATCATTTATAGCTATTATATCAATATTAGGGCGTGATTCAGCTAATCTAAACACCATTCTTCCTATCCGCCCAAATCCATTAATACCCACTTTAATAGTCATTTATATTACCAATTTTGTGTTTTAAAATTCAAAATCTAAAAAATAAAATCACTTTAAATATTTTAATTTTTTAGTTGTTGTTAATTAATAAGTTAAAATTATAAGTTTACTTAACAATTTTTGTTGTTAAAGCAAGTTAATATTTATTTAAAATAATTAAACATAATGTATTTTACATAAAAAAGTTTTCATTTTTTTAAAAGTATTGTGTACTAAAAATATTTTTTTAATTTCACGTTCAAAAATGTTATTTCTAAAACGTTGGTGAATTTTTCTTTTATGTTTTTTATAACGCGTGCTTTTAAGTCTTCTATTAGTCACCTGCATGGTTTGCCTTAATAATTTTTACTTAAAATGTTGGTATAATATTTTAAACAACGTTTTTATGTTTGAATACATTTTCATTTAATATGTAATATTTAATATTTTTTTAAAATTTTTGCAGGATCTATTTTACTAGCATAATGTGCAGGATAATAACTAGTTACTAGTCCTATTAAAAAAAGAATACAAAATATTAAAAAAACATCTAAAAAAGAAATAGAAATAGGAATAAAATCAATAAAATAAACAGTACTAGATAACACTTTTAAATCGAAACATGTTTCTATATAATGTATAAAACATTTGAAATTTAATAATAATATTATACTTAATAATAAAGATAATAGTCCAACATTTAATATAGATTTCATTCCATAAATCAATAATATAATTTTTATTAAATGATTGCTAATGCCTAAAGTTTTAAATATTGCAATACTATTAATTTGTTTTGATATACTTAACAAAGTAGTTGAAGCTATACTGAAACATGAGATTATGATAATAAATATCATAGTCAAATAAATTATAGTTTTGATTAATTTAATATCATGATAAATGTGACTATATTCGATTATCCAATTTTTAATAATAAAATTGTTTGATAAATTTGATTGAACATTTTCAAAAACTCTAATTCCATTAAATGGATGTTTTATAGATATTTCTAGTCCTGAAATATTAGATCCCATACCAAGATATTTTTGCAAATCTGCTATAGGGACTACAGCTAATGTATTGTCCATACTACTGTTTACTTTAAAATAATCTAATACTTTCATAGAAATGTATTTAGGATATAGTGCTGAAGAATAATTTTTATTAGGAACAACAATATTTATCCAATCTCCTTTTTTAATAGATAAAGATCTTGCTATATTGTTCCCCAATATTATTTGATTACTACCATTTTTTATTTTTTTCAACGTTTTTACGTTGATAAATCTATATAATTTATTTGATTCAGAATCATTATTAAAATTTAATCCTCTTAATTGAATCCCCTTTATTCCATTTATATGATCAATTAATGCTGTTGTACTCACATATGGCACTATAGATGTAATTTCAGAAAAAACTTTTAGCGAATTTTTAATTTTTATCCAATTATGGAAAGGTTGATTTATAGATAAAATTTCTCCATGTGGAAGTACTGACAAAATTCTGTTATTGAGTTCAAATTGAAATCCATTTAATGCACTAAAACTTACAATTAATACAAATATTCCTAAAAATATACCAATTTTGGAAATAATAGTCACCATAGGTGTGATACTATTTTTTTTAAATTGAATACTAAACTTTTTAGATATTAATAAAGATAAATAAATCATTGTATAATTTCCTTTTTAATGATCTATTTTATATAATTTTCCAGATTTTAATTTCATTTTTAATGGAATATTTTTGAAAAATGCAATATCGTGAGTTATTATTAAAAAGGTAATCCCATACATACAATTAAATTGTAGTAATAAATTTAAAATATGATTAGAATTTTTTTTATCTAAATGTCCAGTGGGTTCGTCAGCTATAACTAAACTCGGTTTAGTAATTAATGCTCTTGCAATAGCTACTCTTTGTCGTTCTCCTCCTGATAATTCAGATGGAAAATGTTTAAATTTTTTTGCTATTCTTACATCTTTTAAAATATTATATGCTTGTTCAAATGCTTCTGTTTTATTTTTTTTTTGAATTAACAAAGGTAAAGCAACGTTTTCAATAACATTGAAATTTAGTAATAAATGATGAAGTTGATATATAAAACCTAAATGATATCTTCTTAACATAGATTGCTTCTTATTTGAAATATCATGCATATTATTCCCAAAAAAAAAACTTCTCCTGAATCAGGTGAATCAAGACCTCCTATAATATGTAAAAGAGTACTTTTTCCTGATCCAGAAGCACCAATTATAGACATCATGTCACCTTTTTTTAAATTTAGAGAAACATTTTTTAAAATATAATGCTTTGTCATTTCATGAATATAAGATTTACATATGGAATTACATTGCAATAAATAAACATTATTCATAAGCTAACCTTTTTGATGGAGGTATCGTAGCTGATTTCCAAGAAGGGTAAATAATGAACGATATAATACATATTATAGATGCTAAATTAATTATCATAATTTGACTAGGAACAATAGAATAAGGTAATACAAAATCTACAAAAAATAGCTTTATAATAGATACAATTCCAATTGTTTCATTTACAATGAAAAAACTTAATAATGTACCTAATAATATTCCTATTATTCCACTAAATAATGCTTGAAAAATAAAAATTAGCATAATATTATATCTAGACAATCCTAACGTTTGTAATATAGCGATATCTCTCTCTTTATCCATAATAAATAAATTAATAGATACAACTAAACTAAAAATGGATACTATAACAATCAAACTAAATAATAATGTCATCATATATTTTTCTAGCTTTATTGCTTGTAATATTTCGCCCTCACTGTGCTTCCAGTCTTCGACTACTACATTAGAAAAATGAAAATCTTTTAAATAATTTTCAACATCTAGTGGATTTTTTAACCATAACCGTAACCCAGTAATATGATTTTTAGGATAATGTAAAAAATTAGATAGATCTTTTTGATTTACTAATATTTGATAATTATCAATTTCATTATCAGTTACGAAAGTATCAATTAATCTAAACATACGTTTATTAGGAATATTTCCAAATAATGAGAATTGATTAACATTTGGAGTTATTAATCTAAACGTATCACCAATATCAATATTTAATTTATTTGCTAATCCTTTTCCCATTATGGCATTATAGTAATTTTTTTTTAAACAATTTACGCTATTGCTGTTTGTTAAATACGGTGTAAACATAGTGTATTGTTTATCATGCATAGATAATACTGAACCCATAGAAATCTCAGAACTACTTTGAACAACTACATCGCTAGTAATAATTTCAGACACATGCGCTATATATTTTGAAACAATATTATCCTTTTTAATATTATACTTGTTCATGCTGTTTTTAATACCACTAATAACAATATGAGGAACAAAATTCAAAATATTATTCTTAAATTCATTTTCAAATCCATTCATAACAGAAATTATAGTAATTACAGAAGATATACCAAACGACATACTAATAATAGATAATACATTCGTTAGTTTATTAAAAAAATTGTTAGACTTACTAAAAAAATAACGAAATCCTAAAAAAAATGAAATAAATAAATTCATATAAATGCATCTTATAATAAAATTGTACAGCAACACTTAAAATTATATCATTAATGTTTTAGACTTAAAATGTAGTTAAAATTTTTACTGCATTCCCGTTATTAAAATGTAAAAATAATTGTTATCTTAATTAAGATATATATTAAGATATTTATACACTATTTTGTTTAAGTTATGTTGATCTTAATTGTTCATGAAAGTATTAAATGAGAGAAAAAACAAATTATATGTTTAAAATGTTAGAATATTAATAGTGAAATTTTTAAAGATATTATAAAAATAATAAACGGTCTTGAAAAATATTATATTATAAACAATATCAAAACGACTGTATTGAAAATAATATAAATTATATATGAAACAATGAGAATATATTTTAAAATATTTATTTTTAAAACAATTTAATGTTTATTACAAGTTATATAATTATTTTAATATGAAATTTAATTATAAAATAATGTTTTTGATCTATAAATTATCAAAATTAATTTATTTAAAATAAATTAATGCTTAAAGTTATGATAAATAAAATACAAAGATCTTGTTAAAGTTAATTTAATAATGGTAAAGTAATACAGATATATTGCATATGCTTTTAAGATACTAAACATGAAAGTATCATAGTATAAAACTGAAATTATAAAATGAATAAGTTCAACCTGATATTAATTATTTATTTTATTTTGTTCGTAAAGCATAGAAAACTATTCTAATTTAAAGTATGACATTATAATTAAAATGAAAATTAGTTTAATAATATTAACTATATAAAAATTTTTGTTCTCTAAATTTAGCATTATATTTTATTTTATATACTATAAATTAAAACATGCTATGAGCATTACCAAAATATGTAATATTACAGTCATGATTTAAAATTAATTTAAAATAAACGTATAACATTTCATGTTAAAATTAATTTTAAATACTAAAATGCAAGTTGTAAAAATCTAAAATGATCAAAAACAGCTTCAACCAATATTTATACTTTAATTATATTATGACAAATACTAATATAATATAAGTACATTAGATCCATAAAATTTATTTAATTTTAGTTTTTCTTAAGTATTTTGATCTAATAACTAGAAATCATTTCGCTGTATAAACAAACACATACTGTTAGTTCATGAGATCTTTTAAAACATTTTATATAAATTATTTTACTAAATTTGTAACAAATAAACAGAGTATTTATATTTAAAAGCGTTCAAAATGTCTTATTGATAGTATTATTCTATTTGGTACAATTGTTCTATGTTCAAATCTAAAATTGATTAAACGATTTTTTAAATTGTATGTCAAATTTAATTAATATTTTAAGTGCATAACGTATATACTTACCACACATATTTTTTAAATACTATTTAAATAAAACTTGTCAAAAATATCAACTTAATTAATATTTATTAAGATTAAAACGTCTCAAACAAATGCTTAAAATATTTTAATTATATTATATAACGTGTATTTTTTACATTAAAAAAACCATGAATTTAATATATTAAAATTTTTGTTAAAATTTTTTTACAATACATATTTAAATTTTTTAGTTTAACATGACTGCATATGTTAAAATACAATATTAATTGGTTAAAAAATGATTACAACTTAAAATAAGATAATATAATTATAGTTTAAAAAACTCACTTAAGAAAAATTTAATTATTTTAATTTTGAACTAGGAAAATAATGTAAATGAAACAAATAATATACGTTTCTAGCGCAGATAGTCAACAAATTGAAGTATGGGAGTTAAATTCTGATTCGTCTTTACAATTAATTCAAATATTAAAAGTTGATGGTGAACCACAACCTATAGCTATAGCAAAAAATAATAAATATTTGTACATAGGAATTCGTCCAAAATTTTGCATTTGTTCATATCGTATTGAAACAGATGGTACTTTGACCAAAATCGGATTTGCTAACATGAACTGTAGTGTTAATCATCTCGAAATAGATAAAACTGAAAAATATTTGTTTTCTAGTTCTTATCATTTTAACTGCGTAAATGTTTCTCCAATAAATTCTCTAGGTATTGTTCAATCTTCTATACAAACTATATACGGAATAAAAGGATGTCATGCGTCATTAATGCATTATAATAACAAAAATTTGTTTGTATCATCTCTTAAAGAAGATCGCATTTATTTATATAATTTTACAAATGAAGGAATTCTTTTAAAAAGTAATATCAAGTTCATACCAGTAAAAAATAACTCTGGACCTAGACACATGATTTTTCAAAAAAATACCAACCGTCTGTTTAGCATCAATGAATTAAATGGCTCTATAAATATATGGCATATTGATGAATTATGTAATAAAATCACGTTTTTAAAACATCTTAACATTATATCATGTAAACTGACACACATTGCATGGTCTTCAGATCTTCACATATCTCCTTGTGAACAATATTTATACGCTTCTAATAGAGGCAATAATAGTATTGCAATACTCAGAAATAATTCAAACATCGATAATATAAAAATAATTGGATATATTCAAACAGAAGTGCAACCAAGAGCATTTAATATTGACAAACAAGGAAAAAATTTAATTGTCGCTGGAGAAAAATCGAATAGCATAAGTATATATAGTTTAGAATGTACAACTGGACACTTAACATTTAAATATAGATATCCAACTGGAAATAGACCCGTATGGATATCCACATGTCAAATATCATAAGAATGTAATATACTAATACATGTTTTGAAACATAGTAAGAAATATATTTTATTTTAAAAAAAAATGTTTGTAATTCAATGCAATAGAAATAATGTGTATAAGTTTTTTTAAAGAATGTTCATCAATGACATAAGATGGAATTAGATAAATTATCTTACTAAATGGTCTAATCCACACACCATGTCTTACAAAAAATTTTTGTATATTTGCAATGTTTATAACATGAAAACATTCAATAACTCCAATAGCACCTAAAATTCTAACATCTTTTACTTCAGGATGATCTAATAAAGGCAATAAATTTGATCGAAAACATTTTTCAATATTATCCACTTGTATTTTCCATTCATTTTCTTGTAACATCGCTATGTTTTCGCTAGCTACCGCACATGCCAAGGGATTTGCCATAAATGTAGGTCCATGCATAAAACATCCAGACTTGTTATTATTACTTATAGTTTGAGCAATTTCTTTTGTAGTTAATGTTGCGGATAAAGTTATAGTACCTCCTGTCATAGCTTTTCCAATACAAAGAATATCCGGAACAACATCAGCATGTTCGAACGCAAAAAGTTTTCCAGTTCTCCCAAATCCTGTAGCAATCTCATCTAAAATCAATGGAACGTTAAATTTATTACATAATAATCTTACTTTTTTTAAAAACATTGGATGATAAAAATTCATTCCACCAACGCCTTGTACAATAGGTTCTAAAATTACAGCTGCAATATCGTCTTGATATTTCTCAATTAAATTATTAAATGAACATATATCTTGTTCATCCCATTTACTGTAAAATGAGCATTTAGGAGCATCAGAAAATAAATTGATCGGAAAAAAATTACGATATAAATTATGAAAAGAATTAGTGGGATCGCATACTGAAATGGCAGAAAATGTATCACCGTGATATCCATTTTTAACAGTTAAAAATACAACCTTATTTTTTCCTAATGATTTCCAATATTGTAATGCCATTTTAACTGCTACTTCAATAGAAACAGATCCTGAATCTGAAAGAAAAATATAATTTAAATTTTTTGGTGTGATTTCGATAAGTTTTCTACACAAGAAAATAGCTGGATAATGTGTTATTCCACCAAACATGACATGTGACATACAGTTAATTTGCTTCTTTAAAGCACGATTTAATCTAGGATTATTATATCCATGAATGACGGCCCACCATGAAGACATACCATCAATTAACTGTTGACCATTATCTAAGTTTAAAAAAATTCCTTTAGCTGATGCAACTAGATAACAAGGTAACGGATCAACTATTGAGCTATAAGGATGCCAAATGTGCTGTTGATCAAATTTTAAATCAAATTTATTCATAATGCATATTATTAAGACAATCGAGATATAATTATAAACTGTTATTCTTCTAAATAAACAATTTTTGGAATTAAAAATGAGAAAACAATGGAATTTTAAACAAGTAAAAACATTATTTGACTTACCTTTTTTTGATGTTTTATTTTCTGCTCAAACCATTCATAGAAAATACTTTAATCCAAACGAAATTCAAATTAGCACTTTATTATCAATAAAAACAGGTGCATGTCCAGAAAATTGTAAGTATTGTCCTCAAAGCTCCAGATATAAAACATATGTAAAAAAAGAAAAATTATTAGAAATAGAACAAGTACTAGAGTCCGCCAAACAAGCTAAAGAAGCAGGATCTGAACGATTTTGTATGGGGGCAGCGTGGAAAAATCCACAAGATAAAGACATGCCATACTTAGAAAAAATTATTAAAGAAATTAAAAAAATGGGAATGGAAACGTGTATGACATTAGGATCTTTAAATAAAAATCAAGCAGAAAAATTAGCACAAGCAGGATTAGACTTTTATAATCATAATTTAGATACTTCAGAAAATTTTTATAAAAATATTGTAACAACTCGAAATTATCAAGATCGACTAAATACTTTAGAAACAGTAAGACGTTCTGGAATAAAAGTATGTTCAGGAGGAATAATAGGATTAGGAGAACAAATCAGAGATAGAATAGAGTTTTTAATACAACTATCTAATTTATCTCAAGTTCCAGAAAGTATACCTATAAATATGCTAGTTAAGGTTAAAGGAACACCTATGGAACATAATGAGAATGTAGATATGTTTGACTTTATAAGAACTATTGCAGTCACACGAATAATGATGCCTACATCTTACATACGTTTGTCAGCTGGTAGAGAAAACATGAACGAACAAACTCAAGCAATGTGTTTCATGGCTGGTGCTAACTCTATTTTTTATGGATGCAAATTACTTACTACTCCTAACCCTAAAAAAAATAGCGATTTAAATTTATTTAAAAAATTAGGATTACATTCAAAAAATAATCATATAAATTTTGATAATTACAAGCATATGAAAAACGTTTTAGATAAAAAAGAAACCAAAATAAATAAACAATATTATAATGTAGGAACATAAATACATGACTTGGAAAAAAAGAGTTTCTTATGGTTTGAATACATGTTTAAGTAAACTACAATTTAGAACTCGAATAGCAATAAAGAGAAATAATAATCGAATAATTGAAATAAATAATATTAAATACAAAAATTTTTCTAGTAATGATTATTTAGGATTAAGCAATGATGCTAGAATAATAAAAGCTTGGAAAATTGGCGCTGATCGTTATGGAATTGGATCTGGAGGATCTAGTTTTACTACTGGATACAGTATAATACATCAATCTTTAGAAGAAGAACTCGCAGAATGGATGGGATACCATAGAGCTATATTATTTATTTCTGGATTTACTGCTAACGAATCAGTAATTATGACATTAATTAAAAAAGGAGATCGAATATTTGCTGATAAATTATCTCACGCTTCATTGTTAATGTCTTCACATAATAGTCCAGGAACACTTTATAGATTTGAACATAATAATATTTCCAGTTTAGAACGTCAATACTGTCATACAGTACAAGGAGAAACATTAATAATTACAGAAGGAATTTTTAGTATGGATGGAGATCATGCTCCTTTATCTTCTTTATTAAATTTTTCTAAAAAAGTAGGAAGTTTATTATTAGTAGATGATGCACATGGAGTTGGAATTTTAGGTTTAGAAGGAAAAGGAAGTTGTAATACACAAAAGATTAAACCAGACATTCTCACTATTACTTTTAGTAAAGCATTCGGAGTAAATGGTGCTGCTGTTTTTTGTAATCATGATATAGCAGAATATATTTTACAGTTTTCCAAACATACTATATTTAGTACAGCTATGCCTCCAGCACAAGTTTATACTATAAAAAAAGCACTAAAATGCATCCAGAAAGCAGATGATCTTCGAGATAAATTAAATAGCAATATTCAATATTTTCTGGATCAATCAAAATCTTTACCTTTTGAAGTAACAGGACTACATTCAGCAATTCAACCAATACTTGTAAGAAGTAATAAAAAATCTATAGACTTATCCTCTCGATTAAAGTCATCAGGATTATGGATAAACGCTATACGTCCACCTACTGTTCCAATTCATCAAGCAAGATTACGTATTACCCTTAGTTCTGTACACACACAAAACGATATTGCTTATCTTATTGAAAAATTATATGAACTTCATAATAAATAAAAACAAAATAGAACGTACATTTAATAGAGCTGCAAAAAGTTATGATTACAATTCAATTTTACAAAAAATTTCTGGAAATATATTACTTTCAAAAATTAAATCCCAATTTAACATTTCCATTTTAGATGCAGGTTGTGGAACTGGATGGTTTAGTAAAAAATGGAAAAACTTAGGTAATATAGTAACAGCATTAGATTTATCTAGAAATATGATCCTATATGCTATGCAATCAAAAACAGCCAATTATTATTTACAAGCTGATATAGAATCATTACCTATTAATAATAACGTATTTGATTTATGTTGGAGTAATTTATCATTACAATGGTGTGATAAACTATCTAAAGGTATTTCAGAATTATGTAGAGTAACTAAACCCGGGGGAATAGTTATGTTTTCTACTTTGGCAGATGGGTCATTATTTGAATTAAAACAAGCGTGGGCGTCTCTAGATTCTTATTGTCATGTAAACAATTTTTTATCTATGCAAGAAATTATATCTATATGTAAACAAAAAAATAGTAATATAGATAGTATTTGGATTACATTATCTTTTTCAAATGTATTAGAAGCAATCATGTCTATTAAGAGAGTAGGTGCTAATTGTGTTAATAAAACTAATCGTGTTATAACTACACAAAAAAAAATAAAACAATTAAAAACATTTTGGCCTCATGATAGAAATGGATATTTATTAAGTTATAAATTAGTATTTGGAGTAATATATTTATGAACAATTGTTGGTTTGTCACTGGAACTGATACTAATGTAGGAAAAACAATTTGTAGCGTATTATTATTAATATTAGCGAAAAATTATGGATATCGTACTGCTGGTTATAAACCAGTTGCCTCTGGATTTAATGATCTTCACAAAAAAAATAATGATGCAATTTTGTTACAACGTTTCAGTACTGTTAAATTAACTTATCAAGAAGTTAATCCATTTTTTTTTCCTGAGCCAATTAGTCCTCATATTGCAAGTAAAAAACATTCTATACCTATTTGTACTAACATGTTATCCTCAGGATTACACAATCTAAAAAAGAAATCCAATTACATATTAATAGAAGGCGCAGGAGGATGGTATACACCACTTTCAGATAGTGTTACTTTCGCAGATTGGGTAATAAAAGAAAAATTAAATACTATTTTAATAGTGAGCATAAAATTGGGGTGTATTAATCATGCTATTTTAACACAAAAAGCTATTTTAGATGCAGGTATATCATTTTCAGGTTGGATCGCAAACTATACATTTCCTAAAAATAAATATGATGACGAACATATTGCTATACTAAAGCAATATTTACGATCCAAATTTTTAGGTTATGTAAAATATTTTCATTGTTTAAAAAACTTTTATAATTCAGAAATAACTATTACTTTACCTTAATATATATAAAAATAAACTCATATGAATTACGTCATGATAAAATGAAATATAAACATCTAGTTATACTTTTACATATATTAAATTATACCATCCAATAAAGATGGCATAATATTGTTATATTATCTTATTAAGATTTATAAACAGGAAATAATTTACACAAATTTACTATTTCTCTTTTTATTTTTAAAATATTATGAATATTTTTAATATCATCTAATATGTCGCTGATCCAATTGGATAGTTTATATACATCTTCTTCTTTTAAACCTCTACGAGTGATAGCTGGTGTTCCTATTCTTATACCAGAAGTAACTAATGGGCTCATAGAGTCATTAGGTATACTATTTTTGTTTACAATAATGTTTGCTATGTTTAATGCAGATTCTGCTTCCTTTCCAGTTAAATTCTTATTTGATAAATCTAATAGTAGTAAATGATTAAATGTTTTCCCTGAAACAACTGTATATTTGCGTTTTAAGAAGATATTTACCATAAGCTTAGCATTTTTTATCACTTGCTCTTGATATTTTTTAAAAGAAGGATCCATTGCTTCTTTTAATGCAACCGCTTTAGCTGCAATGATATGCATTAGAGGTCCTCCTTGACAACAAGGAAACACTGAAGAATTTAATTTGTTATAAAAAAGCGTATTGTTAGTTCCTTTTGCTAATATTAATCCTCCCCTAGGACCAGCTAGAGTTTTATGTGTAGTTGCAGTTACAACATGTGCGTATTTCAGTGGACTTGGATATAAATTTGTAGCTACTAAACCTGCAATATGAGCCATGTCTACGAAAAAATACGCGTTAATTGTATCTGCAATTTTTCTTAATAACTTCCAATCACATATTCCGGAATATGCAGAAAATCCTCCAATAATCATTTTTGGCTTATGAATATTAGCTAATTTTTCAATTTGAGAATAATTGATATTACCACAGTTATCTAATCCGTAAGAAATAGATTTATATAACTTTCCTGAGAAATTTACCGAAGATCCATGTGTTAAATGCCCTCCATGAGAAAGATCCATACCTAGTATGGTATCACCTGGATTTAATAAAGCACTATACACGGCAAAATTAGCTTGCGACCCAGAATGGGGCTGTACATTAGCGTAATCTGCATCAAACAAAATTTTTGCACGTTTAATTGCTAATTTTTCTATCATATCTACATAATCACAACCTCCATAATATCTTTTTTCTGGATATCCTTCTGCATACTTGTTAGTTAATTTAGAACCCTGCGCTTCCATTACACATGTACTAGCATAATTTTCTGAAGCAATTAGTTCAATATGATTTTCTTGACGAATTTCTTCTTTTTTTATTATTTTCCATAAGTCTGAATCATATTCTTTAATACTTTTTAAAATGTTAAACATAAATCCTCCACCTTAGTTAATAGTTTTTAATATTTAAACTAATATCATACTTTTTAAAAAATATATTTAATGTATAGATAGAGTATAAGCTAACAAAAAAATAGTTTTAGTTCTTGAATTATATTCTTTATTGAAGATATTTTTTGTTGTTTTAATTTAAGATCTTTTATTAGTACTGTATTACTTTTTACTTCTGTAGAACCTAATAATAATACTATACGCGCACCTAATTTATTTGCTTTACTGAACTGTTGTTTTATATTTCCATTTAAATAATTTACTTGAATTTTTAAATATGGTATTTCTGTATGAATGTTTTCAGATAATTTTATTGCATTTAGTTCTATATCTTTTTTTAAAAAAATGATAAAAATATCAATAACGTTCTTGAAATCATGTAGTATATGTAATGATTCTAATAATAATATCAATCGTTCTATGCCGATTGCACAACCAATAGCTGGTATTCTAGAAAATCCTAAAGATTGTGATAAATAGTCGTATCTACCACCTGCACAAATAGTATTTTTTGACGTTAATTTATGTATTTTCCATTCAAATACGGTTTTATTGTAATAATCTAAACCTCTAACTAATTTATGGTTTATGGTATAAGAAATATCCATGTTGTTCATTAATTTACATAATTCCTCAAAATGTATTAAAGAATCATTACTAATGTAATCGATTAACATAGGAGCATGACGTACAATTTCTTCCATATCTTCGTTTTTACTATCTAAAATTCTAAATGGATTTGTATGCAATCTACGTTTGCAATCCACATCTAACAAATGTTCATACTTTTTGAAATATGAATATAACAATTTTTGATAGTTAATTCGATCATTTATAGAACCAATAGTATTTATTTCCAAATTAATATATTTAGATATATTTAAATTTTTCCAAATTCTTTGAATTAACAAAATAATTTCTAAATCAATATTAGGACCAAAAAAACCAAAAGATTCAATTCCTAATTGATGAAATTGTCGATATCTTCCAAATTGTGGTTTTTCATATCGAAACATTGGACCTAAATACCATAATTTTTGTTCTGACTGTCTTAACAATCCATGATTAATACAAGAACGCATACATCCTATTGTTCCTTCTGGACGAAGTGCAAGATCGTTATTTTTTTTATCTTTAAAACAATACATTTCTTTTTCAGTTATGTCAGTAATATTTCCAATTCCATGCTTAAAGAGTTCTGTTTTTTCTATAATAGGAAAGCGAATTTCTTGATAATTATAACTAGTTAATACTTGTTTTAAGATCTTTTCTGTATATTGCCAAATCTGAATATCTTTAGGAATACAATCATGCATTCCTTTTACAGATTGAATTATTTTATTCACTTATTCTCTTCTTAAAAACATTAAAATTTCTAGATAATTAACTTATTAATGTAACTCTAATCATATTCACATACTTAAATTTTTTAAAATAAATTTTATGTGTTCGTATTATGATTATGCTAAAAATAGTAATTTTTTAGATTTATCTCGAATTTTTCTTTCTAGTTCATCAACAATGTGATCGTTATCAATACGTTTTAATTGACGTATTCCATCTTCATACAATACGCTATTTTTTCTATAACCAGTAATACCTATAGTAGAGGTAAGTGCTTCGCCTAAACCATTAACTACACACCCAATAATAGAAATATTCATAGGTGTTTTTACGTCTTCTAATCTTTTTTCCAAAACTTGTACTGTTTTAATAACATCAAATTCCTGACGAGAACAAGTTGGACAAGCAATAAAATTAATACCTTTCAAACGAATACGTAACGTTCTAAGAATGTCAAATCCTACTTTTACCTCTTCTATTGGATTTTCTGCCAATGAAACTCTAATAGTATCACCGATTCCATCTAATAACAGTAATCCAATTCCAATAGAAGATTTTACTGTTCCGTTCCTAAATCCTCCAGATTCAGTTATACCTATATGTAACGGCTGATTAACTTTTGTTGCTAATAACTTATAAGCTTCAATAGCAACATATATATCAGAAGCTTTCACACTGACTTTAAATTGATCAAAATTAAAACTTTCTAAATAATTAACGTGCCTCATTGCTGATTCTAATAATGCTTCAGGTGTGGGAAATTTATATTTTTCTAGTATATCTTTTTCTAAAGATCCAGCATTAACACCAATTCTAATCGGTACATTGTTATACTTTGCACAATTTATTACCTGCTTAATTTTGTTTTTATTCCCAATGTTTCCAGGATTTATTCTTAAGCCGTCAGCTCCATCGTTCAATACTCGTATAGCTATTCTATAATTAAAATGTACATCTGCAATTAATGGAATATCTACTTGTTTTTTAATTTTTTGGAATGCATTGGCAGCCTCTATTGTAGGAACAGCAACACGAACAATATCTGCTCCAACATGTTTGAATTGCATAATTTGTTTGACAGTAGAAATAATGTCAGTAGTTTCAGTATTTGTCATCGTTTGAACAGAAACAGGCGCGTTGTCGCCAATTGGAACATTTCCAATATAGATTCGATCTGATTTACGACGTTTAATACATTGATTCATATTCATTTTTAAGTCCATAATTTTATAAAAATATTATTTTTAGAGAAATTATTTCAAACATATTTAAAATATTTTATGATAATACAAATTATTATTTTAGTGTTACAAAACTTATAAAAGATATAATAAAATAGTATTTAAAAAATTTATAATTTATTTATATGAGCAATATTAATAACATTTCCTGTTAATTGTCCACAAGCAGCATTAATATCATTACCTCTTGCTGTTCTAATAGTAGCAATATATCCTTTTTTAATTAAAATGTTAGCAAAATTTTTTATATTGACATTACTGCTAGGTATATAATTACTTTGTGGAAATACGTTCCATGGAATTAAATTAATTTTGCTAGGAATACATTTTAATAGAAACGCTAGTTCTTTTGCATGATACAATTTGTCATTTATGTTGTGTAGCATGACATATTCTATAGTTACCTTTCCTTTATTAGCACGAGATGTTTTAAGATATGACTTGACTGATTCTAACAAAGTTTGAATATTGTACTTTTTATTAATAGGCATCAATTCACTCCGAATTGTATCGTTTGATGCATGCAATGAAATTGCTAATGACACATCAATCATATTTTTAAGTTTTTTTAAAGCCGGTACAATTCCTACAGTGGATATAGTAACGCGATTTTTAGATAAACTAAATCCTAATCTATCCATCACAATGTTTAATGAATGTACAACATTATTTAAATTTAATAATGGTTCTCCCATTCCCATTAATACTATATTAGTAATTTTTTGTGAATGATTTAGTTTTTTATTATATATTAATTTTCCTACATACCAAATTTGACCTATAATTTCTGATGTAGTTAAATTTCTATTAAATCCTTGTATCCCAGTAGAGCAAAATTTGCAAGATAAAGCACAACCAGATTGAGATGAAACGCATAACGTTATACGATTTTTTTGAGGAATATAAACTGTTTCTACAAAGTAATTATCGATAGCAACATTCCATTTTATTGTACCATCAATTGAAATGATTTGATTCGAAAAACGAGGAGGAGAAATACAACATAATTTCGATAACTTTCTTTTTAAATTGTTACTAATATTGGACATCTTTTCAAAATCATCACAGTAATATTTATATATCCATTGCATAACTTGCATCGCACAAAATTCTTTTTCACCTATAGATTTAAAAAAATTACGCATGTTTTTTAGATCAAAATTTAATAAATTAGTTTTAATATTAAAATTATTAGACATACTTAAAAGATTTTTCATTTTATTAATCCTAATGAATATTGTTTAAATAAAATACATTAAAAATAATAACAACATTGAAACTATAAAAACTGAACATATGAATTACTGCAATATCTTTAAATATAAACGCATAATTTATATAAATTAAAAAATTTATTTTAAATCGACATGAAGATATAAAATATTAATATTTTAATATTAATTAATATTTTATGTATGTTTGTAATATAAACAGACAAAATTATAATTTCATTATATAATCAATTTTTATAAAAAATGCGAGATAATTATGCATCCTGTTCTTAATATTGCTATTCGTGCAGCTAGAAAAGGTGGAGACATACTTATTCAAAATTATGACAACCAAAAAATTAACCATGAAAAACAAATAGGAAAACGAGAATTTATTACTAAAATGATTAAAATGTCAGAACAATCAATGATTAATATTATTCATAAATCTTATCCAGAACATATTGTAATTACAAACAAGAATATAAATATAGAATTTAAAATATCAGAAACAATATGGTTAATTAACGCGTTAGATGGAATTAGCAATTTTGAAAGAAACTTACCACATTTTTGCGTTTCTATTTCTATTATTGTTAAAAAAATTTCTGAAATATCTGTGATATATGATCCTCTCAGAAATGAACTATTTACTTCTGTTAAAGGACAGGGAGCTCAATTAAATGGGTATAGAATGAGATGTAATAATATTAGTTTATTAAATAATAGTTTAATTGGAATAATTTTTTCAAACAATAAATGTTACCTACACAATAATGTTTTTCAAATCATTAATGCATTTCTATTAAATAATGTTAAGTTAAGGTTTACAGGATGTACAAATCTTGATTACAGTTATATTGCTATTGGAAGATTAGATTTTTTGTGTAACTTTAACGCACAACTTTTTACTATAATAGCTG
Organism: Buchnera aphidicola (Meitanaphis elongallis); assembly: GCA_039830015.1. Taxonomy (NCBI): domain Bacteria; kingdom Pseudomonadati; phylum Pseudomonadota; class Gammaproteobacteria; order Enterobacterales; family Erwiniaceae; genus Buchnera; species Buchnera aphidicola. Next base: position 304,886 of record CP140033.1, on the reverse strand, counting down.
GTTCATTGCAAGTAAAAGAAGCTGGAGGGCTAATTAGTGATCTTTATGGGGGGAATAATTATTCATCAGGATCCATATTAGTTGGAAATCCAAAATTAATGCGAGTAATTCTAACAAATATCAGAAAATATTTGAAATTTTAATAAAGTTGATATGATTACATAAAATTGAATTAATTATTTTAATAAAGAACGTTCATAAATTTAAAATATAAACTTATTGTAATATATGAAATGATTTAACTAATATTTTCACAAGTGTTTAATACAAAATAAAGTTCTGACTAAAATTATTCTAAATAATATTGTTCATCACATTTATAATTAATATTATAAAAAATAAAAACTAGTCTTTAAATCTTATAAATGTGTTTTACTAAAAATAATCAAACACTATTAAACTAATTTTTAATAAATCTATAATAATTTAAAATTTTTTATCATGTTTACCAAAAAATTTCTTTTTATATTTAAAAACAATAAACTTATCATAATCTCATTGCTAGCATATTTTAACACTTAGCACAGAAAAATTTTTGAATATTAGACATAAAAACATCATTTTCTTGTAAGTAATACTTATTTATCAATCCCTTTTAAAACTATAGATTTTGATTAATGTTTTCTAGTAAAAATTTTTTAACATTTAATAATTGTTGCATGTTATATACAAATTTTTGAATAAATTGTAATTAGAATTTTAATTCAAGATGGAATTTTTTGCATATTTCTAAAGTATTTTCTCTAAATACAGTTAACGCTTTTTTAAATTGTCTAGCTGTATGTAGTTCTCATCAATACTCCAACTTTTATGATCTAATACATATAATATTAGTGTTTTCTTACGAAAGAACGGTAGTTATCTTATTCTTTAGTTAATTTAATATTATATTTTAATCTATTTTTTTTACTTTTTATAGTTTTTCCCATATTTCTTTCATATGTTAAATTATATTGATGTAATCATTTAATTTTTGATCAATTTATAGTAATTTATTTAATGATACAACGTCTAATTTAAACTTTTTTTGTATTGCTCTTTCATAAAATGTTTAAAAACATGATAATGATGCATAAAATTAAAACAAAATAGTAAATACTTTAAATAAAATAGCATATAATTTGCAATACAATTTATAAACGATCTCCTTTTTTTAAAATATATAATATCATAACAGTATATCGAATTTAAGCGTTATAGTACATTAAATTTAAAATATATAAAATATTATATTTAGTCTATAATACATCCAAAAGACAAATAATTTTTGTATAAAGTGTATCAGTTATACAGATGTATTTTAATGAATATTAAAATTAATATTAATATATTTTAAAATAATAAAAAATATTCTAGCACATTGAATTTAAAAGTATTTATTAAAAATATGAATAAAAATAAAACTTTTAAAATCATTAATTTAGTAAAACACATTTATTATGTTTAAAATTATGTAGTTCTTCAAAATTGAATTTCACTTTTTGACAATATGATACAAAAATTCTTTTTTACTTTTATACATTGTTATCATTTTTTATAATTAAATGGAATTAATGTTAAGAATATACTACTCATTAAAATCAATACAAGTTGAAGTTGATCTGTTCCTAAAAAATGTCTATATATAAATTTTTCTAAAATTAAAGTTATAAATGGAAATATAAAAAATACAATAGAAGCGTGAAAAGAACTTACTTTTTTTTGCAAATAAAAATAAGATAAAATTCCAAATACTCCTGAAAAATAACTCAAATATAATATTGCTAAAATAGATGCATAAGAAAAATTACTCAATAAAGGATGTTCTAACATATTAGAAATACATAACAAAAGTACACCGGAAAACAAAGAAGGAAGAGCATTAAACGTTAAAATAGACACGTTAGAATGCCTTTCTTTAGAATATAAATATATTGTTGCATGACTAACCATAGCTAATATTAATGCTATTATTCCTTTTGCAGTTTTTATATCACCTAATTTAATTTCTTTAAACAAAATTATTGACAAAGTCAATATAGCTAATATGAATCCTATACATTGCATGAAATGTAATTGTTTATTAAAAAAAATAAAAGATAATAACAATACTATAATCGGCATATTAGAAAAAATGATAGATGCAATAATCGAGTTAACGTAAGTACCTCCGTATAACATTAATGAAAAAGGTATAACAAAATAAAATATGCATATAGTTAATTGGAATATTTTTTTTCCAGGAGGAAAAAATAAAGAAGTATTAGTATAATAACAAATACACATTAATAATAATGATGTCAAAAAAAATCTCATTCCAGTTATAAATAATGGAGGAATAGTATTTACAGCAATTTTCATTGCTATGAAAGTTGTTCCCCAAGTTATAGATACTATTATAAACAATAATATTATCATTATCTTTCGTATCATTATTATTCCTAATATATATTAATACAATTTTTAAAAAGATCTTCGATAACTATAATTTTCTAAATTTTAAAATAATTTAATGCAAGTACAAATATATAAAGATCTAATATTAAGTAATAAGATTAATTTAACTATAATCGTATTTAATATATAATCTATAAATGTATAAGTTGTTTTAATTGGTAATCAATTAATCTTGATACATATCAAAAATTATAAAAGTGTATATTTAACTATAAGATATAAAATGCGAACTATATTAAATAGGATCTATGAAGGAAACTACTTAACTGAACCAGAAACATATAACATATTTCAATCTATAATGTCTGGAGAAATTAATGATATACAATTGTCTGCTATATTGATAGCCTTAAAAATTAGAGGCGAATCGGAAAATGAAATCATGGGAGCTATACGAGCTTGTTTAAAGTATATGAAACCGTTTCCTAAACCAAATTATATGTTTTCTGATATTGTAGGAACTGGGGGAGATTCTAGTAACAGCATAAACATATCTACTGCTAGTGCATTAGTTGGAGCTACATGTGGACTAAAAATAGTTAAACATTGTAATACAAATATATCCAGTAAAACTGGATCATATGATTTATTAAAAGAATTTGATATTAATATAAATATATCAAATAATGAATCTCAAAAAATGCTAAATAAACTAAATATCTGCTTCTTATTTGCGCCTCAATATCATGTCAGTTTCAAACGCGTTGTACTAGTTAGAAAAATTTTACATACTAAAACGTTGTTTAATATATTAGGCCCTTTGTTAAATCCATCTCAACCACCATTATCTGTTATAGGTGTTTATAATGTCAAATTAATGCTCCCTATTGCTAATATATTGAAAAAATTGAATAACCATCGTGCAATAATAGTATGCAGCGATCACACAGACGAAATTACTTTACATGCTCCTACGCACATTACTGAGTTAAAAAATTCCAAAATTAGTTCATATATATTACATCCAAAAAATTTTGGAGTAAATTATCATGATAAAAATGCTATTTTGGGAGGTACGCCTAAAGAAAACTATGAAATTATTAAAAATGTGTTTCAAGGAAAAGGTCCTATTGCAATTTCAGAAACTATAGCAGCTAATGTAGCTGTATTACTCAAGTTATTTGGTAATGAAAATTTAAAAGAAAATACAAAGTATGCTTTACAAACAATTTACAGCGGAAAAGTATATGAAACAATTATTGCACTTTCTAAATGTTCAAGAGGATTGTAACTTTGGATAGTATATTAAAAACAATTATAGTAAATAAATTGAATTGGATTGCATATAGAAAAAAACTACAACCATTATCTACGTTTCAATATAAACTTACATTATCAGATCGCGATTTTTATAAATCATTAAAAAACATTAACCCTGCTTTTATACTAGAATTTAAAAAAGCATCACCTTCATTAGGCATACTTAATGATTTTGATCCAAGATTCGTAGCTAAAATATACAAAAAATACGCTTCAGCTATATCAATATTAACTGATGAAAAATATTTTAATGGAAAATTTGAATTTATCCCTATTATTAGAGAAATTGCTATTCATCAACCAATATTATGTAAAGATTTTTTTGTTGATCCATATCAAATCTATTTAGCAAGATATTATCAAGCTGATGCTATATTACTTATATTGTCTATCTTGAACGATCATCAATACATTTTTCTTAAAAAACTAGCAAAATCTTTTAACATGGATGTATTAACTGAAATAAACAATCAAGAAGAACTAAGTAGAGCTATACGTCTAAATGCAAAAATCATTGGAATTAATAATCGAAATTTACATAATTTTTCTATTTCAATAAAAAATACATTCAAGTTAGCTTCTAACATACCAAAACAAATAATTACTATTAGCGAATCCGGTATCAAAAATTATCATCAACTAAGACAATTAAAATCTATTGTACAAGGTTTTTTAATTGGATCTGCATTAATGACTAAAAAAAATTTGGAAAATTCTGTCCGAAAAATAATAATGGGACACAATAAAATATGCGGGTTAACCAGATTAAAAGATGTTAAAATATCAAAAAATGCTGGAGCAATTTATGCAGGTTTCATTTTCTGCAAATCTTCTCCGAGATATATTGATCATAAAAAAGCTATCGAAATAAGCAAAATGGTTTCTATAAAATATGTAGGAATTTTTTGTAATGAAGAAATTCACACTATTTCAAAAATAGCACAAAAAATTTTATTTTATGCTATTCAACTTCATGGAATTGAAAATCAAATTTATATTAATAAATTAAAAAAACAACTACCATCAAATGTGAAAATATGGAAATCAATTACATTAACAAAAAATAATATGAATCAAAAACTATCTTTTAAAAATGTAGATAAATATATATTTGACAATATATACGGAGGAAGTGGATCACCATTTGATTGGAATTTATTAAAATACTATAAATTGAATAACATTATTTTAGCTGGTGGATTAAATCTTAAAAATTGCATATTAGCATCTAATTTAGGTTGTTTTGGTCTCGATTTCAATTCTGGAGTAGAAGATTTTCCCGGTATAAAAAACAAAAATAAAATAATATCACTTTTTCGTTCTTTAAGAGAACATAAAATTATAATTCATTAAATGCATATAAATTAGGAACTTATTTTTTAAATGACTTTATTAAATTCATATTTTGGAAATTTTGGCGGTATGTATGTTCCGCAAATTTTAATGCCTGCATTATATCAATTAGAAGAAGAACTTGTTTCTTCTTTAAAAAACCCTAAATTTAATATAGAGCTATCTGATCTTTTAAATAATTATGCAGGTAGACCCACTCCATTGACGTTATGTCGAAATTTAACAAAAGGTACAAATACACGGATTTACCTCAAACGTGAAGATTTACTTCATGGGGGTGCACATAAAACTAATCAGGTATTAGGACAAGCCTTGTTAGCAAAAAAAATGAAAAAAAATGAAATTATTGCAGAAACAGGGGCAGGTCAACACGGAGTAGCAGCAGCTTTATCTTGTGCTTTGTTGAATCTTAAGTGTCGTATTTACATGGGAATTAAAGATATTAAAAGACAAAAACAAAATGTTTTTCGCATGCAGCTAATGGGTGCAAAAATAATACCAGTAGAAACTGGAAACGGAACATTAAAAGATGCATGTAATGAAGCATTACGTGATTGGTCTAAAAATTATGCTAACGCACATTACATGATTGGTACTGCTGCTGGCCCGCATCCATATCCTACTATGGTCAAAGAATTTCAAAGCATTATTGGAAAAGAAACAAAAAGTCAAATTCTTCAACAAGAAAACTGTTTACCTGACGCAATAATTGCATGCGTCGGGGGAGGATCAAATGCTATCGGAATATTCTCTTCATTCATGTCAGATATGTCTGTAGATCTCATTGGGGTAGAACCCGGAGGAATGGGAGTTCATACTGAAAAACATGGAGCACCCCTAACACATGGAGACATAGGTATTTTTTTTGGAATGAAAACAAAAGTCATGCAAACAGAAGAAGGTCAGATTAAAGAGTCATGGTCGATCTCTGCCGGATTAGACTTTCCAGCAGTTGGTCCCGAACATGCTTGGCTAAATAGTATCAAGCGTGCTACGTACGTATCTATTACTGATAACGAAGCAATATGTGCATTTCAAAATTTAAGCAAATTAGAAGGCATTATTCCAGCTTTAGAATGTTCTCATGCACTAGCTTATGCACTCAAATTAATGAATAATAATCCTGAAAAACATCAAACATTAATTGTAAATATTTCAGGAAGAGGTGATAAAGATATTGAAACTGTTAAAAATTTTTTAAAAATTTAGAGTGATATTTATATGAATCGTTATCAAACGCTATATAAAAAATTAGTTCCATTCAAAAAAGGTTGCTTTATTCCTTTTGTTATTCTTGGTGATCCTTCTATTGATATATCATTAAAAATCGTTGATGTTTTAATTGAAAATGGAGCAGATGGGCTAGAATTAGGTATTCCATTTTCAGATCCTCTAGCAGATGGAAAAATTATACAAAAAGCTAACTTAAGGGCTTTTAGTTCCGGTATAAACGTTGTTAAATGTTTAACAATGTTACATAAAATAAGAAAAAAATATAAAACTATTCCAATAGGAATATTGTCTTACGCAAATTTAATATTTCAATTTGGAATTAATAATTTTTATTTAAAATGTTCTAATATTAATATTGATTCAATATTAATAGCAGACCTTCCTATAGAAGAATCATACAAATTTAGACAATGTGCCGAAATTAACAATATATCGCAAGTATTCATATGTCCTCCTGACGCTCAACAAGATTTAATTGAAAAAATTTCTATGTATAGTACAGGATATATTTATTTACTATCTAGATCTGGGGTAACCGGAACAGATCAAGATATAATAATACCACCATTAAATTTAATTAATCAATTAAAACGGTTAACCAACATACCGATTATACAAGGTTTTGGAATTTCTCATCCAAAACAAATAAAAAAAATTATATTGTCAGGAGTATCTGGTGTTATTTGTGGTTCAGTTATTATTCAATTAATCGAACATTATTGGTTTGATAAAAAAAAATTAATGGAAAAAATAAAAAATTTATCTAAATCTTTACATCAGTCGACGCAAATTGTTAAGTGATATTAATTTATAGTATATAAATAACAACATCTTAGTATTAAATATAACAATTCTATATAATTATACTTTTATAACAACTTTAAAGTATTATTGAAAATTATTATATTTAGTACTAAGATGTTGTGCACTAAGGAGAATTCATGAATATTACAACAAACTTGTTATACCATGATACTATTAATTTTTTAAAAAAAAAATGGTTAACAACACTTATTATTGTACTTATTGCTTCTAGCATAACCGTTTTTTTAGACAATATTTTTCTTTCAAATTCCAGTATTTTAATGATCATTTATAAATCAACAATTAGTCCAAACTATTCATTTTTTGATCTTTTACAAACATTAACGCTAAATCAAAAAAAACAATTATTATTTTTTACAACAGAAAAATTGTTTTCATCATTAATTAGTAATACTTTTTTAATAGGAATTTTAACGATTTTTATAAAATCAAATTCTTTTAGTAAACATAATTTTTATTTAGAATTAAAAAATATTAATCTACTATTATTCGTAAACTTATTCTTATTAATACTCGTTAACACAATCATTGTTCAATTAGGATTCATGTTATTAATAGCTCCAGGAATATTATTTTTTTCATTTTTTTCTTTATCTCCAATCATATTGATAATAAATAATAAAAATATAATACAATCTATGGTATCTAGTGTAAAAATCACTTTACAAAATTTGCAAATTATTTTTCCTGCTATTATATTTTGGTTATTTTCAAAACTAATTGTCTTAATATTGTTTTTACATATAAAAATAATTCCTATATTCATAGTGTTCTTATTATTGAATATAACAATAAATTTAATTTCTTCTGTATTAATTATATATTTATTTCGATTTTATATGTTGTCATCTTTATTACAAAATTCTAATTAAATATAATTTTAGGTATAACTTATGAAATTTTTCCTTAATTTCGTTCCAATTTTTACTTTTTTTATTGTATATAAATTATATGATATGTTTATCGCATCAATTTTACTAATGATATCAACAATTTTAATATGTGTATTAATTAAGCTTTTATTTAAAAAAATTGAAAAAATAGATTATATTAACTGTATTTCTGTTGTATTTTTTGGGTCATTAACATTATTTTTTCACAATAGCATTTACATTAAATGGAAAGTAACAATAATATATTTATGTTTCTCTATCTCATTTATAATTAATTATCTTTTAGTAAAAAAACCATTAATTCGACAATTATTAGAAGAAAAGATAAAGTTAACTGATTGTATTTGGAAACAACTCGACATTGTTTGGTCAATTTTTTTTCTAATATGTGCAATCATGAACTTATATATTATGTTATATGCATCTGAAAATATGTGGATGTATTTTAAAGTTTTTGGATTAACTATTTTAACACTATGTTTCGCACTTACAAACATAATTTATATATATTTCTTATTGTCTAAAAATAAATAACCTTATTTAGAGAAAAATTATTTATGAACAAGAAGAACCAATTACCAAAAGGAAAAATAGTTTTACGCACTTTAGCAATGCCAGCAGATACTAATGCTAATGGAGATGTTTTCGGAGGATGGATTATGTCTCAAATGGATATAGGTGGGGCTATTTTAGCCAAAGAAATTGCAAGAGGTAGAGTAGTAACAGTTAGTGTTAATGGTATGACGTTCTTAAAATCAGTTACTGTCGGAGACGTTGTAAGTTGTTATGCACGTTGTATTAAAATAGGCAATAGTTCTATTACAATAAAAATTGAAGTATGGATAAAAAAAGTAGCTTCTGAACCATTAGGTTTACGCTATTGTACTACAGAAGCAATTTTTGTTTATGTTGCTGTAGATCAATCAGGAAAACCAAGAAATGTGCTACCAATAAGTATTATTTAATATATGATTAATATTATCTATCAAAAGAACTACAGTAAAGTTATATAATTATACATTATTAAATATGTCTTAACGTTCAAAACATCATTTCAAATATGAAGAACTTTAAAAAACATATTTTAAATAATATTAAAAATTTAAAATTTTATTTGTAATTAATAATAACAATTATTACGACCAATAAAAGTTATTTTCAACTTTTACTTAAGATACAATTTTAAAATGTTAACTGGATCATTATTTATATGACTGACTTTACTTCTATGGTTACTGAATCAACTATTTTCGGTTATTGGATATTAATTATTAGCATAACTATTCGCATACTTTCTAAGCGCCGTGTTATATCGTCAGCTATGGCATGGTTGTTAATTATCTATATATTTCCTAAGATTGGTATTATTACTTGGCTATTTTTCGAAGAATGTGGTTTTGGACAAAGAAGATTAAAATTAGCTAGTACTATGTGGTCAAAAAAAAATAAATGGTTAAAAAATTTAAAATATCGCAACTTTATCTTTCAAAACAACAATAGTGAAGTAGCAACTTCAGTATTTCAATTATGTAAACATAGACAAGGTATATCAGGTATCAAATATGATCGGTTGACATTATTAAAAAATACAAAAGAAATTATTAAAACTTTAATACGAGATATTTATTTAGCTAGAACAAATATTGAAATGGTTTTTTACATTTGGAAACCTGGTGGATTAGCAGATGATGTAGCAATAGCATTAATAAAATCAGCTAAAAGAGGAATAAAATGTAGAATTATGTTAGATTCTGCAGGCAGTTTAGAGTTCTTTCGTAGTAAGTGGGTCACCATTATGCGTAATTCTGGAATACAAGTAGTTGAAGCACTAAAAATAAATTTGCATCAACTATTTTACAGAAGAATCGATTTAAGACAACATAGAAAATTTGTTCTCATCGATAATTATATTACATATGCAGGAAGTATGAATTTAGTAGATCCACAACTATTCAAACAATCATATAACATCGGTAGATGGATCGATATTATGATTCGTATTGAAGGACCAGTTGCTACCACTATGGGTATAGTGTATTCTTGCGATTGGGAAATAGAAACAGGAATAAAAATTTTCCCCAAACAACCCGCATGCAAAGTTGTTACTTTAGCTAAACATAATACTTCTGCTATACAAATCATTGCTTCTGGACCAGGATTTACTGAAAACATTATTCATCAAGTATTACTAACTTCTATTTATTCAGCACGTAAAAAAATAATAATTACTACCCCTTATTTAGTACCGAGTGATGATTTATTGCACGCAATATGTGCAGCAGCTCACAGAGGTGTAGAAGTAAGTTTAATAATTCCTAAAAGCAATGATTCTATATTAGTTAAATGGGCAAGCCGAGCCTTTTTTAGTGAACTTTTAGAATCTGGAGTAAAAATTTATCAGTTTGAAAAAGGATTGTTGCATAGTAAAAGCATCTTAATAGATATGCAATTAAGTTTAATTGGTACTGTAAATTTAGATATGAGAAGTTTATGGCTTAATCTCGAAATCACATTAGTAGTAGATGATAGTACTTTTGGAAAAGATTTATTTATGCTACATAACGAATATATTTCAAATTCTAAACTAATAGATCCAAAATTATGGGCTGTCAGATCTTATTGGAAACAAATAATAGAAAAGATCTTTTATTTGTTAAGTCCTTTATTATAAAATTATACACACATTATATAATTATAATTTTAAAAATAAAACTTACATGCTTTATTGAACTTCAAATAATATAAATGTATAAATTTTCTAAAACATATTCAATGTTTTTATTACCCACCAATAAATTATTATCATTTTTGCAAAAATATAAATGTGAATGAAAATATAAAAAGATAAAAAATTATTAAAGTAACATATCAATAATATATTTAAAATATAAACAGTAAAATATTTAATGTGTAATATTAAATTCAAGTGTATAAAAAAATTTATAAACAATAATAAATAACACCTAAACCTATCTTCATTAAAATGAATATTACAACTATCTTTTAAGTTCATTATATATAACTTTCTAATAAAGCACATCTTAAAATTATAATAATACATAAAACATTAAAAGTTTTAAATATAGTTTGCACTCTTCATTTTCGAATACGTAATTAGTTCTTAAAAATCCTAGAAATAACATATAATAACTTAAAATAGTAATTAACAAGAAATTAAAAAAGAAAATACAAAGATATAAAATATTAATTGTAAAAAAATGAACAATCTTAGAGCATTATTAAAATCTGTAAATTGTAATGAATCTCCAAAAACAATATAAAAAATTATTCAACCTACTAAATATAAACGTATCAATAAAAATAGTAACTAATATGTAAGCTAAAAAAATTATAACGTTTTTAGAATAATATAGAAATACTATTTCTCTTTATTAAAAACATAGTAATGTAACGTTATATACTGTGCGTTTCTTATTAATTTATTTTAATCAACTTCATATGTTATTTTAAAAAATTAAAGCATAAATTTATTAAAAAACTATCATATTTAACATTATCAAATTATGCTTGATAAAAATGTACTTATAAAATTTAAGACATGCTTAAAAAGTTATTAATTCAATATATTTAAATACAAAATAAACGTTTTATATCTAAAATAAAATACATATTTTATTAAATTGATATTATAGTGCATTAAAATTTCTAAGAGTAAATAATTTTTAGAACTATTATAACAATTATCAATATAATCGTATTTCAAAAAATATATTTTCTACAATGTTAAATAAAATTTTTACTTAAAGATTATTTAAATTATGATGTAGGCATTTGATAAATCAAAACAAATATAAGATGCCTACATACAGTAAATAACTATTTACTATTAGTAATACTTTTTTAAGTTTATTAATAATTTGTTTTAAAATTTAAAAATTATTTGTGTAATCATTTTAAAAACTACTTTTAGAACATATTTAACATTCCAATTGCCACTAAACTTTATAATAATACAAATATTTCAAAAAAATATAATATTTTAGTTGTATAATCTTCAAATTGATATATTATTCATTTTAAATTGATAAGATATGACCCATTTTTTCTTCCTTAGTACGTAAATACTTCAGATTATTAATATTTTTACCTACAATTAATGATATTCTTTCTATAATTTTAATACCGTTCTCATTTAATGCCTTTACTTTTAATGGATTATTAGTTAATAATCGTACTTTTTTTATATTTAATAGTTTAAATATATCAGCACAAAAAGTAAAATCTCTTTCGTCTTTGGAAAAACCTAAATAATGATTAGCTTCTACAGTGTCTAAACCAATATCTTGTAATGCATAAGCTCGAATTTTATTTGAAAGACCAATATTTCTTCCTTCTTGACGATGATATATCAGAATTCCACTACCGGCTTTCACGATTTCCATTAATGCTGATTGCAATTGAAAACCACAATCACAACGTAAGCTAAAAAATGCATCACCAGATAAACATTCAGAATGAATTCTAGATAAAACTGGATGATGATTATTAACATCCCCATAAACTAAAGCAATATGGTTTTTTCCTCCATATTTTTCTTCAAAAACAATCATCAAAAATTCACCAAACAAAGTAGGTAATTTTGATTCTGCTATCCTTTTAAGCTGCATATACTTCTCCATGGTTGTTTTGTTAAAATTTTATTTTTAATTACATTTGTAAAAATATAGCTTGTTAAATTTTTTAATCGTGACATGTAATATGTATTTAATAGTGTTTTAATCATTATATTAATAATCATAAAATTTTGTAAAATATGATTTACAACTGTTAATATTGTTTTAAACTAACTCGTTAACACAATGTGTTATAAAATGTTAATTTTTTATATAGAACGCGGTATTGTTCATGATGTCATATTTCTATTTTAAAATCATTAAATGTTTTTAAAATTAATTATAATACACAAATTCATAAAAAAAAGTTAAAATATGTAAATGATTTGCATTCAAATGTTAAATGCTATAAGCATGTAAAATATTTTTATGAAAACGTACACATTTTAAAGTTAGAGGTTATAAATATGTTTGTAAAACATAATGTTAAAAGACCCAGTATTATTATTGCTTTAGATTTTTTTAACAAAAATCAGGCTATAAAACTAATAAATAATCTTGATCCTAAAATTTATGCACTAAAAATAGGAAAAATAATGTTTACTTTGTTTGGAAAAACATTTATAAAAACACTCCAAAAATTAGGATTTAACGTTTTTTTAGATTTAAAATTATATGATATTCCCAATACAATATTTGGAACTATACAAGCTATGGCTGATTTAGATATATGGATGATTAGCATACACATTTGTGGAGGTACAAAAATGTTACAGTCAGCTAAATTAGCATTAAAACCTTTTTATAAAAAAAGACCACTACTAATGGGTGTAACAATTTTGACTAGTTTTGATGAATCAGATATTCACGACATAGGAATTAACATGCCAATGAAAAATTACATACTAACCCTATCGAGGTTAGCACAAAAATGTAAATTAGATGGCATTATTTGCCCTGGAAAAGAAGTTTTGTCTATTAAAAAAGAATTAGGAAACAATTTGAAAATACTGACCCCTGGAATACGATGTAAGAAAAATTTATTACATGATCAAAAAAATACAACTACCCCATACTTAGCAAAAAAATATAACATTGATTATATTGTTATTGGAAGAGCTATCACGTCTTTAACAAATCCATTAATTGCATTAAACGACATTCAAATAGAACTAGATATCTATGATACATTAAAATATCATCATTTAAAACAAATCTAAAAATTTTTATATTGAAACTCTGCATGATACGAAGAACGAACAAACGGTCCACAAAAAGCTTTTTTAAACCCCATCGATAATGCTTCTTTTTTAAATTGGACAAATTCTGATGGATCAATGTATCTTTGTACCGGAATATGTGAAGCACTGGGTTGCAAATATTGACCTAAAGTTAATATACTAACTCCACTATTGAGTAAATCTTGCATAACCTGTATAACTTCTTTTCTAGTTTCACCTAATCCTAACATTAAACCAGATTTAGTAGGAATATTTAAATTATCTAACTTAAATAACTCTAATAATTTTAATGACTGTTTATAATTTGCTCCAGGTCTAACTAGTTTATATAGTCTTGGTACATTTTCTAAATTATGATTAAATATATCTGGTGGAGATAAACTAATAGTTTTAATAGATTTTTCAACTGCACCTCTAAAATCTGGAACTAAAATTTCAATTATAACATTTTTTTTCTTGCGAATAGCTTGAATACAATTCAAAAAATGTTTTGCACCTCTATCTTTTAAATCATCTCGTACTACAGAAGTAATAACGATATAATTTATATTTAAATCAATTACAGCTTGAGCTAATTGATTTGGTTCCTCAAAATTAATATTAGATGGCTTTCCATGATCTACTGCGCAAAAAGGACACCTTCTAGTACAAATTGTACCAAGAATCATAAATGTTGCAGTTCCTCTATTAAAGCATTCAAATAAATTAGGACATAATGCTTGCTCACATACAGTATTTAGTTTTCTCTTTCTCAGAGAATATTTCATATTGTTAATTTTATTCGTATTGGACGGAAATTTTATTTTCATCCAATGTGGTTTTTTTAAAATACGATTACTAAAATTTGGTAAAATTTTTACTGATATTTTTTTATTACATAATCTACTACTATGCACATTATATATATACTTTAATTGTTCTTTATACATCTACTTTATTTTCCCACCAATATTTATTTATAAATATATATTTTCGTTTCTTACACATTTATAATATTTCTATAGTATAAATTTTGGAAATATATTACAAATTAATCATTAATAAATTTTAGATGAACATTAAAAAGAACACAAACATTATAAAAAATATTTTTTAATACTATTAATTAATACTAATTGTACAATTTTAAAATTTAGATTAGGCTTAATATCTATTACTTGAGTCATTTTTATATCATTTCCACAAGGATTGATATAATTAAACGGAGATAAATTCATATCAACATTTAATGCCATACCATAAAACGAACAACCTTTTTTAATACGTAATCCAAACGAGCATATCTTTTTTTTATTTACATATATTCCAGGAAATGTATTCAATACATATGCATCAATAGATAAGCACTTTAAAGTATACAACACAACATTTTGCATTAATACAATAAGTTGCCCTACATTCATTCCACGACGTACAAGATCTAATAAAAAATATATTAATAATTGCCCTGGACCATGATATGTAGTTTTTCCTCCTCTATTACTAAATACAATTGGAATACTTTTTGGAATACACCAATTACATATTTTTTCACTAACTCCAAAGGTAAAAATTGGATAGTGTTGTACTAACCATATTTCATCTAACGTAAACTTGTTGCGTGTAATAGTAAAACGTTGCATGGAATTTGATGTCATTTCAACATGACGCAGCCCTAAATTACGAATTTTAATGTTAAATTTCACAACTATTCAATGACCTATTAAAATTATAAGACTATAACATGCAATATTAAAAAACCGTATAATTTAAAACAAAAAATTGTTTTGAATAAAAATTATGAAACTAATGAATATAAATTATAAATATTTAAATATAACTAAAAAAAATAGATTTCAGACCTATAATAATAAATTCTACACCTATAGCCATTAATAACAAACCCATAATTCGAGTCATTATATTAATTCCACTTTCTCCTATAACGTCTACAATTAAAGGGGCGATTTTAAAAAGACACCAACATAAACATGAAAAAAGAACGATTGTAATAGTACACCCTAACATATTTACCCAACTAGAATAATGAGTACTCCAAATTATAGTAGCACTAATTGCACCTGGACCAGCTATCAAAGGCATAGCTAATGGAACAACAGCAATACTATTAGTCAAATTATTTTTTATATCTTTATTTTTATTATTTTTTATATTTGCTATTAACTTTCCATTTACCATAGAAAATGCAATAGAAACAATCAATATTCCTCCAGAAATTCGAAAAGAACTTAAAGAAATATTAAATACATCTAAAATAATATTTCCAAAAAGTAATGAAAAAAATAAAATAAAAATTACTGCTAAATTTGCAGTAAAATTTGTTTGATTTCTCTCCTCTGTAGATTGAGAGTTAGTCATACTAGTAAAAATTGGAATCATACCAATAGGATTAACTAAAGCAAATAAACTGAAGAAAAAACTTATATACGCAGATAAATCACAAACAGGAACACTCATATATATTTTACTCCTAAACTATTATAGATTTAAAAAATTAAAAATAAAGAAAATAGATAAAATATCAATATTTGATATAAGAAATTATAATAACATATCAACATGTTTAAATATATTGTAACTGTTTCAAATTACATACTGCAATGAAAAATCAAATGCACTTAAAATTATATAATGTATTTGCATATGAAATCATTTTTCATGATGCATATCATATTATTACCTTGATATGATACATTTTAGAAAATATATGATAAAATTTATAAAACAGATATTTTTTATATTAAATTGGTTTACCTATAATACTTCTTGTTTCTACTTTTACATCTATTAATACAATTTTAATGATGTTAGAAACAGTATAATATTCCCTTCCCATGATATATACAATTCCTTTCTCTTTGTTACAAACTAATTCATGCTTAACATTATGCAAAAAAGCAGCTGGTACGAAAATATTAGCACCGTTTTCTAATAACTGAACTTTCATTCCAGAACGAAATATATCAGTTATTTTAGCATCAAAAATTTTATTTTTATAATCTATTTCTTTTATAAAAGAAACATATAACCAATCTTTTATATCTCTTTCTGCCAATCTTATACGACGACGTCGATCGTTGATTTTTAATAAAATTTCATTACTAGGTAATGTAGCTTTTCCTATTCCTGTAATAATTATTTTTAAAAGACGATGATTAATTATATCGCTATATTTTCTAATAGGTGATGTCCATGTAGCATAAGATTCTAATCCTAAAGCAAAGTGAGGACCAGGAACATTATTAATTTCTCCAAAAGACAAAAACTTGTGAATTCGATTATTAAGATATTCGTTTGATATATTATCTAATATACGTCTTAATTTCCGAAATCCTTCTAATGTTTGAATTTCTGTCATATCACATGATATATCATATTCAGACAGCAATGAAATAGCATGCTCGGCATTAATAGGTTCAAACCCAGAATGTGTATTATATATTCCAAAACCTAATTTTTCCGATAATAATTTTGCTGCACACATATTAGCTGCTATCATTGCTTCTTCAACAATTTTATTAGCTATTCGTCTCGGTTCAACATAGATCTCCAAAACTTTAAAAGTGTTTGACAGCTTAAAACTATACTCTAAACGATCATTAAATAATAACGCAAAATTTTTTCTCCACTGAATCCTTAAATGACACAATTTTCTTAATAAAAACAATTGATTAGCAATTGAATCAGATTCTGGACACCATGTTCCTCTATATTCTAACCAATCTGATACAGATTCATATGATAGTTGAGATTTAGACACAATCCATGTTAAAAAAAAACTCGTTTTTTCACATAATATTTTCCCATCACAATTAAATAAGATTTTACAAGCAATAGCAGGACGACGTTGGTTCATTTTTAATGAACACTTATCTTCTGATAAAATTCTAGGAAGCATAGGAATATTTAAACCAGGTAAATAATTAGTAAATCCTCGATTTAGAGCAATATTATCTAATGCACTTCCTAAAGAAATATAAGCAGTAGGATCAGCAATAGCTACAATTAGACTAAACATTCCTGAAGATGTCTGTTCTATAAATAGAGCATCATCAATGTCTTTCGTAGAACAATGATCGATTGTAACAAAGTCTAAATTAGTAAGATCTTTTCTTGAAGAGCTATCATTGAAAATAATATTTTCAGCATCTATTTTTGGTTCAGATGTTTCCAATTTATGTCTTGAAAGAGTTACTAACCATGGTGCTAATGGATTGTTGTTTTCAGCAATAAATTCTGTTAACTCAGCAGAAAATCTATAATCTCCTCTTAATTTATGTTGAGATAACACAGCTATAACCCAATCTCCAGATTTAATATTTTTTGGCGTAGAACAAGAAATAATACAAAGAATTGGTTCTTTTAAAAACGGATAATTGGGTTTTATATAAAAATCATCTTTAATTTTTTGAATTTGACCGATAAATCTAGATAAAAATGGTTCTATTAATTTTTCTGGATAAATAATTTCCCTAGCATTTTCAATTTTTAATTGCCCTATAATACGATCTCCATGCATTACTTTTTTCATTTTTTGAGGCGGTATAAAATAGCTAATTTGAGAATCTATTTCAAGAAATCCAAATCCTTTTTCTGTACTTTTTACTGTTCCTTCAACTCTAGGTACTTTAGAATTTAGCTTTTTTTTTAATTGTGAAAGCAATGGGTGATTATGAAACATAATTACAAAACCTACATTTAAAATGAAATAAAAATATTAGTTTTAGCATTTTTAAAAAATGGATGATGTAAAATTTTAAATAGAACATTAAAAATAAAATAACAACTTAATTAAAAATGTTAATAGCCTTTATTATACTTTTATATAAACAAAATGTTTAATCGATTATAAAACATACGAAATAATATTCATTTTATTAATTTAATTAATCGTCTAATTTATTCATAGCAGTAATATTAAATCCCCCATCTACGTAAATTATTTGCCCCGTAATACCCCTAGACAAATTAGAACATAAAAATGCTGCGGTGTTCCCTATATCCTGAATAGTTACTGGATGGTTATAAGGAGCAATAACATTACTAAAGTTTAACATTTTTTTAAAGTTTTTAATTCCATATGCAGACAAAGTTTTTATAGGAGCAGAGGATATTGCATTTACTCTAATACTATCTATTCCCATACTGTTAGCCATATACCTTACGTTAGATTCTAAAGAAGCTTTTGCAACGCCCATAACATTATAATTGGAAACTGCTTGCTTAGCACCTATATAACTTAAAGTTAAAATAGAAGAATTTTTTTTTAACATAGATCTACATTCTTTGGCCATACCTACAAAACTGTAAGAACTAATATCATGAACACGAGAAAAATCACTTCTAGTAATATTATTCACATAATCTCCAGACATTTGATTTTGAGGAGAAAATGCGATAGCATGAACAAATCCATCAAATTTTTTCCATCTTCTCGATATATTTAAAAATAATTTTTTGATACTATCATCACTGGATACATCACATGGAAAAACAATGTCAATTCCTAGCTCTTTTGCTAAAGAACAAACTTTCTCTTTTACTTTATCAAGATGATATGTTAACGCTAACGTAGCACTTTGTGCATGCATCGCTTTTGCTATACCAAATGCAAGAGAATATCGGTTTGCTATTCCAGTAATTAAAATTTTTTTACCCTTCATAAAACCCATAGAATATCCTATAAAAAAAGTTTATATTTCTAAATAATATAAAATATTTAAATGACTTTGACCATTTCAAATCATAAAACTATATTAAATGATAAATCATTATTACTTTTTTAAGATATTTCCAAGCTTGTAATGCTCGATGTTTTTTTTTATGTGACTAAAAAATTCCTGTTTTTTCATCTTGTTTAACTTCTTTATTGCTTCTTCTCTACTACTCGAAAAAGTTCTAAATAATGCTTGTGAACCATTTACATATGATATAATTGTAGCATATCTTAACATTTCCATGTTATGAATACCAACTAGTTCTCGATGTTGCAAAATATGAACATATGCTGTACCTATATCAATGTTAATTTTAGGATTATATAAATCACGAAGAGATGGTTGACCTATCTTTCCTTGAAAGCGATATACTTCTCTGCCGGCACTAAAAGGTTTTATTTGCATTAGTCCAATAGCATTCGAACGACTAATAGCTTTTGTATTTCCAGAAGATTCAATACAAATTATTGATTTAATTAACCTTTCATCAACTTTGTATTTCTTAGAAGATTGTTTAATAATCTTTGACCAAGAATGTATAAATTTAGTTGAACAAAAATGGTTATAAATACGTGCTTTATAATTATTTCTATTTTTTGTTCCTGAATTATTAAATCCAGAAAATAACATTATAAAAAAAACAATGTATGTCACAAACATTATTTTTTTTTAATAATTTAAGTTTATACATAAATAATTTTATTTAAAATGAAATTTAATTGTATTTACTATATTACTATTATTTCATATTTTACCATAATGTCTAAAGCAACAACAATATAAAACTATTTATAATACAAATTAATATTATTCATAATATTGTTGATTTTTGAAATTTTTTGCTAATTTTGTTGCTAAACCTAAGTAATTCATCGGAGTTAATTGAATTAACCGTATTTTCTCTTCTTCTGGAATAGTTAAACTGTTAATATAACTATGAATTATAGCCGAGCTAATTTTGTTGCCTCTAGTTAATAACTTTAGTTTATCATAAGCATTTCTTATACCATATTTACACATTACAGTGTGAATAGGTTCTGCTAATATTTCCCAATGTTTGTTCAAATCTTCGAGTAATTGTACTTCATTGACTTTTAACTTCTGCATGCCAAATATAAGAGAATCGTATGCTATAATCGAATAAGCTATAATTGATCCTATATTCCGTAACACTGTAGAATCACTCAAATCTCTCTGCCAACGAGAAATAGGTAATTTATTAACAAAATAGTTTATCATAGCATTTGAAAGACCAAGATTTCCCTCAGAATTTTCAAAATTTATAGGATTTATCTTATGAGGCATAATAGAAGATCCAACTTCATTAGGATTATTTTTTTGAATAAAATAATTTAATGAAATATATCCCCACATGTCTTGATTAAAATTAATTAGAATTGTATTAACTCTAGCTATGCAACTAAAAAATTCAGAAATATAATCATGAGGCTCAATTTGGGTGGTATAAGGATTCCAGATCAATCCAAGAGATAGAACAAAATCTTGACTAATTTGATGCCAATTTATATCAGGATAAGCAGAAATATGAGCGTTATAGTTTCCCGTAGATCCATTAATTTTACCCAATAAATTAATATTTTTTAATTGTTTTAATTGACGTTCTATTCTATAAGAAAAATTAACCATCTCTTTTCCTATTGTTGATGGAGTAGCTGGTTGACCATGAGTACGAGACAAAATAGGAAAGTTGTAATAATGAGATATGATCTTTTTTATTTCTTTAATAATATTTTCCCACATCGGGATAATGATCTTTTTTCTAGCAGTTTTTAACATTAAAGAATAAGCTAAATTATTTATATCTTCTGAAGTACAAGAAAAATGTACAAAATTTATAATTCGATGTGTACCTAGCATTTTAAATAATTTATCTTTTAAAAAATACTCTATTGATTTTACATCGTGAAGAAGAACTCTTTCTAATTTTTTTATATTTTGAGCATCATTTTCGTTAAAATTATTTATAATTTCATCTAAACAATGATTAATAGTTTTGTCTTCTTTAAAAGAAACTTTTATTTCATTTAATGTCAATAATTTTTTTAACCATAATAACTCTATTTTTACGCGAAATTTTAAAAATGCATATTCACTAAAAATATCTCGTAGTTTAGTAGTATGATTACTATAACGTCCATCAATAGGTGAAACGGCAGTAAGAGATGATAATATCATTATATACTTACCTCTTTAAGAAAACACACAAACTTTATATTAAAAATTTAAGATAAAAATTTCTTAAATATATTATTAGCTTGATTGTATATTTGATTTTTAAAAAAAATAAATTGAAAAAAATTTCCACCTAACTGTCTCCATAAAGCAGCCGAACGAATACCTGAAAACAGCGCACAACGAATTTTATTTTGTATTAATATATTTTTCAATATTTCTTGTGATCCAAATATTTGAATACGAGATCCTAACTTACTAATAACTTGTAAATATATTTCTGATAACTGATCAGTTAATATATCATATGAATTATAATGATTTGTATTTTTTTTTATTAGCATATAAATTTTTTCAGACAATATCGTTTTACAGACAACATTACTTCTTAGTTTTTTTTCCAAAACAATGATTTTAAGTATATAACGTAACATTCGTCCTGAAGTATCGTAACTATTAGAATTATTAAGCAAAGATAATAGAGTCTTTGCTCCTAATTTCAAATTTTTTTCCAAATTCCCATATACAGACAATGTAGTATTCGGATTAATGTTTAAAATACTATCAATACTAACTTTAAATGCATCATCATTACAAATTCCAGTTTGAGACAACTGATGTACTATAGCTACAGATTGACATATTCCAGAAAGAGATAACATAATCGAATAAAAATTTTTTTTCACGATTATAACTTTCCTATAGTATAAAATAGCAAAATTTTTATAGTGTTAACATAGGTAGCTTTTCTTTAATAATTCCTCCTCCAAGACATAATTTCGATAAATAAAATACTGCAGATTGCCCGGGAGTTATTGATGAAATCGGATGTTTAAATAATACTTTAACATATTTTATTTTATGTAAAAATATTTTACATGAAACATCTTTTTGACAATACCTTATCTTTACTGAACATAAAAAAGGATCATTTCCTAACTTAATATCATTTATCCAATGTAACTGATGTACTATAAATCCTATCGACATTAAATAGAAATTGTTAATACCTTGAGCAACAGTTAAAGAATTAAAAACAATACTTTTATCTATTACATACCATGGAATGCTTTTAAATCCTTTTATCCCCCCTATTCCCAACCCTTTCCTTTGTCCTAAAGTATAATATGCTAATCCATTATGTTTTCCTATCACTTTACCAGAAATAGTAATTATGTTTCCTTTTTTTTGAGGAATATAAGTTTGTAGAAAAGTGTTAATACTTTTTGGATTAATAAAACAAATTCCAGTAGAGTTCTTTTTATGAGATACAATAAGATTTAAATTTCTAGCAATTTTTCGAACAGATTGCTTGGTCAATGTTCCTAATGGAAATAAGCACTTATTGAGAACGTTTCTATCAATAGTATATAAAAAATAACTTTGATCTTTTTTAATATCTGCACCACGTAATAATAACGATGATTTTCTGAATTCTCTTTTTTGAACATAATGACCAGTAGCAATAAAATCTGCTTCTAAGTTGTTCATAGCAAATTCATAAAATACCTTAAACTTTATTTCTTTATTACATAATACATCAGGATTTGGCGTATGACCTAACTTATACTCTTTTAAAAATATTTTAAATACATTTTCCCAATACTCAAAAGAAAAATTAACTTTATGCAAACGAATGCCTATTTGATGACACACATGTTCGACATCCAGTAGATCTTGTTTTGCAGAACAATAAGTGCTGCTATCATTTTCCTCCCAATTTTTCATAAATAGACCTTCTACATAATAATTTTTTTGTTTTAAAATCCATGCAGACACAGATGAATCTACACCTCCAGACATAGCTAGAACTACTTTTTTTTTCAATTTCAGCATATAATTTACTTTATAAAGATAAAATTTCTCAAATTTTATATAACATTCTTGTTTAAAACAAAAATAAAACTATTAGTAATACGTTAAATCTCTGTAATATATTTTGATTTAATATTAATTATCACAATATAAGTATATAAATAAAAGAAATATATTTTGACGACATAGAAGTTTTATTTATACTATTAAAATTTTAAGAATATAGTATATATATTAATATTATCAAAAATTTATGTTAACCTTAAATAAATATATATTTTAATTAATTAATTTAATTTTAAAAACTATAAAGTATATAAAAATAAAAAATATCACATATAAACAAATACAAATTAATAGTATATTTTAAAAAATTAGTTTTGTCTGAGATAACGAAAAATTGTTTAATTATATCAGGAGTAACTATAATTTCAATGAAAAATATAAGAAATTTTTGTATTATTGCTCATGTTGATCATGGAAAATCGACTATTTCTGATAGACTTATTCAAACTTGCGGAGGATTGTCAGAAAGAGAGATGTGTTCTCAAGTATTAGATTCAATGGAACTAGAAAAAGAAAGAGGAATTACAATTAAAGCTCAAAGTGTTTCAATACAATACACATCACTAAAACAAAAAAGATATCAATTAAACTTTATTGATACTCCAGGACACGTAGATTTTTCATACGAAGTATCGCGTTCTTTATACGCTTGTGAAGGTGTTTTATTAATTGTAGATTCAGTACAAGGAGTAGAAGCACAGACTGTATCTCATTGTCGTAAAGCTATTGATATGAATTTAAAGATCATACCTGTCTTAAATAAAATTGATTTACCAAATTCCGATCCAGTAAAAGTAGAAAAAGATATAGAAAAAATTATAGGAATTTCTACAAAAAATTCAATATATTGTTCAGCTAAAACAGGAAAAGGTATCGTTGATTTATTAGAACGAGTTGTTTACGATATCTTGCCTCCAAAAGGGAAAGTCAATCATGAATTACAAGCACTAATTATTGATTCATGGTTTGACAATTATTTAGGAGTAGTTTCTCTAATTTGTATAAAAAATGGAACTCTTAAAAAAAAATCTAAAATTAAAGTTATAAGTACAGGAAAAACACACTCTATAGAAAAAATGGGAATATTTACTCCTAAACGAATATATAAAGATCGTTTAGAATGTGGAGAAATAGGTTGGATTATTTGTGGAATTAGAAACATTTCTGGAGCTCCTGTTGGCGACACTTTAACTTCAGTTCATAGTTCGTCAAAATACGCTTTACCTGGTTTCAAAAAAATTAAACCTCAAATTTATGCAGGTTTATTCACTATTCAAAGCAGTCAATTCAATCTCTTTAAAAATGCACTAGATAAGCTAAGTTTAAATGATTCATCTTTATTTTATGAACCTGAAACTTCCACAGCACTAGGATTTGGATTTAGATGCGGATTCTTAGGGCTATTACATATGGAAGTAATACAAGCTAGGTTAGAAAGAGAATATTTTCTTGAAATAGTAACTACTGCACCTACGGTAGTGTACAAAATACAAACATGCAATAATAAAACTATTTTTCTTGATTCTCCATCTAAGTTTCCAGAACTAAACAAAATAAAACATATCCAAGAACCTATTGCTATATGTAAAATTTTATTTCCGATTAAATACTTAGGTAATATATTATTTTTATGCTCACAAAAAAGAGGAATACAAAACGATCTAATATATTATGATAATCAAATATTATTGTGTTACAGTATACCAATGTCAGAAATTGTACAAAACTTTTTTGATCAATTGAAGTCCGAATCTAGTGGTTATGCATCATTAGAATACGATTTCGAATCGTATAAAACTTCTGATATGAAAAAATTAGATATATTAATTAATTATAAAAAAATTGATGCTTTGTCATTAATCATCCATAAAAAAAAATCCATTATTCAAGCACAAAAAATAATAGAGAAAATAAAAACATTAATTCCAAGACATCAATTCGATATTGTTATTCAGGCTATAATAGGAACAAAAATTGTTGCACGTTCTACTATTAAACAATTAAGAAAAAATGTGTTATCCAGATGTTATGGAGGAGATGTTACTAGAAAGAAAAAACTGTTAGAAAAACAAAAATTTGGAAAAAAGAAAATGAAAAAAATAGGAAATATAAATATTCCTCAAGAAGTATTTTTATCTATATTAGATAATAAAAAAAACTAACAGATTAAAAATAAAGGCACATAATTTTATGAATAATGATCATTTAGCTATTATTTTATTAATTTCTGTGTTAATTACTGGAACATTTTGGTGTTATGAAAAAATAAAAAATACTTTAAAAAGAAATTCGAAAAATTACGTCAATAATATTAAGAAAACAATATTAATTCAAAATTGGATTCGAAATATATCATCTTTTTTTCCTATTTTTTTTATAGTATTTTTAGTTCGTTCTTTCGTATATGAACCATTTCACATTTCATCTGGATCTATGATGCCTACATTATTAGTAGGAGATTTAATATTAGTTCAAAAGTTTTCTTATGGAATTAAAGATCCTATTACTCATACTACATTAATTGATATAAATTATCCTAAACGAGGCGATATTATAGTTTTTAAATACCCGAAAGATATACGTTTAAATTACATTAAACGAGTAATTGGATTACCTGGAGACAAAATTACGTATGATTCATTTACTAAAAATTTATTTATACAATTTGAAGATATTCAAAAAAAATGTTATACGCAAAAAAAAGTACTTGTTCATACTCATTTAAAATTAAGTAATTTTATACAAATATTTGAAAATGATATAGAAACTTACTCCTTTAATGATCACTTGAATGATCAAAAAAAGACACAAAATAATATTTTTCGTTTAAATATCTGTCAAGAGAAATTAGAAAATTTAACTTATAAAATATTATTTTCCAAAGAAATAACAGATAAAACAACTATGTATTTTCAACAATTTAATCAACAAAAAGGAACTTGGATCGTTCCAAAAAATATGTATTTTGTTATGGGCGATAATAGAGATAATAGTCTAGACAGTCGTTATTGGGGATTTGTTCCGCAAAAAAATTTAGTAGGAAAAGCTACTATTATATGGATGAGTATTGAGAAAAAAGAACACAGTTGGCCAACAGGTATAAGAATAAATCGTCTTGGAAGTATATATTAAAATAATTTGAAAATACTAATATCTCTTATGGTAAAATGCACATACAACTATTAAATGATATACACTATTAAATTAGTATAATCGGCAATAACATGAATTACAGTGTAGTACGAAAATTACAAAAAATTTTAGGATATAATTTTATTAAAAAGAATTTATTAATTCAAGCATTAACACACAGAAGTGCAAATAGTAAACATAATGAAAGACTTGAATTTTTAGGAGATTCTATTCTAAGTTTTGTTATAGCCAATGCTCTTTATCATTATTTTCCCAATGTGAATGAAGGAGACATGAGTAGAATGAGAGCAACTTTAGTTCGAGGAAATACCTTAGCAAAAATAGCATACGAATTTAATCTAGGAAATTACTTACAATTAGGTCAAGGAGAACTAAAAAGTGGAGGTTTTAGAAGAGAATCAATATTAGCTAATACTATAGAAGCACTTATTGGAAGTATTTTTTTGGATAGCAATTTGAAAACAGTAGAAAAATTAATCTTAAAATGGTATAAAAAAAGATTAGAAAAAATTAGCCCTGGAGATACTCAAAAAGATCCAAAAACTAGATTGCAAGAATATTTGCAATCAAAACATTTACCACTTCCTGCGTATTTAGTAGAACAAGTATATGGAGAAGCACATAATCAATTATTTACTATTTACTGTGAAATTACTGGAATGGATGAAAAATCGATCGGGATTGGTTCTAGTAGAAGAAAAGCTGAACAAGAAGCTGCACAAAGCGTATTAGCTAAATTAGGGCTAGAATGAAGAAAATAAATTATTGTGGTACAATTGTTATTACTGGAAAACCAAATGTAGGAAAATCAACAATAATTAATAAATTAATACACTCTAAAATATCTATAGTTTCCAAAAAACCAAATACTACTCAAAATAATATTATTGGAATTCAAAATTATAAAGAATTTCAAGCAATTTATACAGATACGCCTGGAATATCGTATAAATGTACAAATTTTGTAAACAAAGTCCAACATCGTCATATAAGCAAATTGTGTAATAATGCAGAATTAATATTACTTGTCTTAGATAGAACTAATTGGACGCCAGAAGATGACTTAGCTTTAAACATTATAAAAAATGATGCTACTATTCCTATAATAGCTATTATTAATAAAAACGATAAAATTTTAAAAAAAACAATTTTACTACCTTATATAGAATACTTAAGAAAAAAGTATCCATTTCAAGATATTTTACCTATTTCAGGAAAAACAGGAGAAAATATAAATATATTATCAAAAATAGTTCAAAAATTGTTGCCTATATCTCCACCCAAATTTCCCCCGAATCAAATAATAAGTCATAGTTTATACTTTCATATTGAAGAAATTATTCGAGAAAAATTTATATTTTATTTAGGAGATGAACTTCCTCATTCAATAAAAATAATAGTTGAAAATATTAATTTCAGTAAGAAAAAATTCTACATTATAAAGGCAGTCATATTTGTAAAGAATAATCAACATAAAAAAATTATTATTGGACATCAAGGTAAAAAAATAAAGTTATGTGGCACTATAGCTAGAAAAGAACTAGAAAGATATTTTAAACGTTCAGTATATCTTTCGTTATTCGTCACAGAAAAAAACATGTCATATTTTTTATAAATATAATTTATATTTAATAATAAGTAAATATCATAGATCATTATTATAAAAAACTTATAAAAATATAATTAAGGAACAAAAATGAGTATTATTGGAATAGGTATAGATATTTTATCTATAACAAGAATTAAAAATGTCGTTTATAAATTAGGAAAAAAATTTTCGCGTCATATATTGTCTAATAACGAACTAGATGAGTATAAAAATAATAAAAATCCTATTTTATTTTTAGCAAAAAGATTTTCTATTAAAGAAGCAGCTTCAAAAGCATTAGGAACAGGAATAAAAAATGGAATAAAATTTAACAATTTTGAATTGTATCATGATAATTTAGGAAAACCATATGTAAGATTTTTAAACCAAGCAAAAAAAATTGCTGAACATTTGAATGTAAATTTGATTCACGTTAGTTTAAGTGATGAAAAATCATATATAACTACTATTGTTATTATTGAAAAATAATTTTAGTACATAAGTTCATATTTATAAAAATTACTTTCTTCTTTTTTGCTTAAAAAACATTTTTAATATACTTTTACATTCTTCTTTTAAAATATTTTTGGTAATAATTATTTTATTACTTTTTATTTTTTTTAATAAATTGTTATTAAAACAAGTACAACTATTTTCGTTATTATAACTTGTTCCAAATACTAACCTAGAAATTCTGCTATGAATAATAGCTCCATAGCACATAAAACACGGTTCTAACGTTACATATAATGTTGTATTTAATAAACGATAATTTTTTAAAAAAGTTCCTCCTGTACGCAACGCTATTATTTCAGCGTGAGCAGTTGGATCATGACTTGAAATAGAATTGTTTGAGCCTTCACCAATAATGATATTATTTAGTACTAACACTGCTCCTACAGGAACTTCTGCATCTATTTCAGCTATTTTAGCAAAATTAAGAGCACGTTTCATAAAATATTTGTCATTTTCATTCATATTTCTATTCCAAACAAATTTACTAAGTTAATACGTCAATTAACTATAATTGTTAATTCTCTTTTTAACAATTCGATTTTTCTCACGTTTCCACTGAGATTGCTTTTTAATTTCACGTTTATCATATTGTGTTTTTCCTTTAACAATAGCAATTTTCATTTTACACCAGTTATTTCTTAAAAAAAAAGATAACGCTATAGCAGTATAACCATGTTTATATATTTTGTTGTATAAAGAAAGGATTTCATTTTTATGTAGCAATACTTTTCGATGTCTATTAGAATTACGTAAAGTATGTACATCAGTAGTATAAAGAGAATTAAATTGTGATCCTATCAAATATACCTCTCCCGAATGAAAAGAAACATAACTATCACTAATATTTACATTACCTGACTTAAACGCTTTTACTTCCCAACCAAACAAAATTAAACCAGCTTCTAACGTTTCTTGTATAAAATATCTATGTTTTGCTTTTCTGTTAATAACAATATTTACAATCAAATCCTTTGTTCTATTTTGTATTACCATAGTCTTGATCTCAAATTTAATAAAATAACTATACATCATGAAAATGAGTATTATTAATATAAACATATATAATTTTAGTTAGTTTCTATTGTAATAACAAATTATACCTTATAAATAATAAACATTAATGTTATATAAAATGAAGTTTATTAATGTCATTATAATATAAAGCTTTAAAAAATAAACAATATATTAAAAATGAAATTAAAACATAGAATTTCTATAGAAAAGGTTATATTAGAATCTAATATTATTAATGATATAAAATAGATATAAGAAAAATAAAGTAGGAATTTATAGAAAAATAATAGATTTAAATGATTTAATAAACGATGGAAATCGAATTAAAATTTATAGACAGCTGTTAAAATAGATCCACAAACACTAAGACTCAAAAAAAGAACATCCATTTGAAAAAAAATAAAAATTATTTTAACTAGCGTTCTTGCAGAATAAAATATAAAATATTTCTACATGTTCTGCAAGAAAATAACGTTTTGACATATTATAAACTTCTATTTATGGTTTAGAAACTATTACCATTGCTGGACGTAACAATCTACCATTAAGTAAATAACCCTTTTGTATAATTGAAATAACACAATTTTCTTGTTTATCTGAAGATGACTTTATAATCATGGCCTGATGTATGTCAGGATTAAACGGTACGTTTGATTCATCTATCACTATTAAACCAAATTTCTTAAATAACTTCATAAAAGATCTTAAAATAACTTTTAATTCATAAAATATAGATTTAACATGTTCATCTTTTTCATCAAATACTCCTAACGCGCGTTCAATATTGTCTATAGTAGGAAGTAATGAGTTAATAAAATTATTTAAAGAAAATTTAAGAGCATTGTTAACGTCTTTTTGTATTCTATTACGATATAACTTTAGTCTTTCTTGTGATAATGCTTTTTGGTTCAAAAAATCTGCTTCAAGATCTGAAATAATTTTTTTAAGTACATTTACTTGTTTTATATCAGTATCATTTTCTAATTTTGATGCATCATTTTTTGAATCAATATTAGTAGCGATATTATCTTGATTTAACAATTTTTCATTTATATCCATCATCATATACTCTTCTAAAAATATAATATTTTAACAACATTTCCTAAAATATTAGATGCTATTCATAATCTAAAAAACTAGTTTACATATTCATAAAAATAATTTGAATAAATTAAAAATGTCAAAAATCTCTTACTAATGGTGATTGATATGAAATTCCCATATCCCAAGGTTGCTCAATCCAAACTTTTTGAGGTATATCAATAATATATTTATCTACCAACACTTTTCCTAGGGGTTTTGCAAAAATCGCAACAAATGTTGCTTTAGAGTACATTTTACGAATCACACGACCTGTTCCTCCAGTATCTACTAAATCGTCTACTATAATAATCTTAGATTCATTAACATTTTTTATAGAAGCATGTTTTAAAATTTTTAAATCTCGTAAATGATTGTGATCATAACTAGATACACAAATAGTATCTACACATCTAACATTTAATTCCCTGGCTAACAAAGCTGACGGTATTAAGCCTCCTCTACTAACTGCAATAATACCTTCCCATTGTGCTAATGGAAGTAATTTGTAAGCTAATTTTCTAGCGTAAACTTGCAACATATCCCAAGTAACAATGTATTTCCTACTCATAAAAACCTAAAAAATGTAATTGTATAGTTTTCTAAAATTAATTAGAAAAATATAAGATCTATATTAAAGTTACGAGTAACTTTTTATATTTATTGTTATAAATATAAAGTTAAAACACATAATAAATTTCATTATTCTAATACTATTTAATAAAATAAAAACTATGCTTAGTTCACGATTAAATGTTAGCAATAAAATCTAATTATATCTTTTTACTTAAAACATTTTATATTACATATAAATTCTAATATATTTTATAAATTTTAAAATATTTTGTTATCGTATATAAAATTTAAAACAAAATATTTAAAGATAACAAAACTATAACATAACTTTAAAATTTAATAAAAACGGTGCGGACGGGACTCGAACCCGTGACCCCCGGCGTGACAGGCCAGTATTCTAACCAACTGAACTACCGCACCATGCTATTACACTTGTTAATAACTTTATATTCAAATTGTACAATCTAATATTGTATCTGTCAATATCGTTTTATGTACATTTCATTTTGTTATCCACATACACTTTCCTGATTTTTCAATCATATCTCTCAAAAATTTTTTGTGAATAGTATTTTCATAATTTGTTGCTAACATAGTTTTTGATTGTACATGTCTAAAAGAACTAAAACTATTTTTGCAAGGATCACGAGCAGTATTGTTATCTAAAAATGGTAAAGGTTCTTGGAAATTAGTCATAAATATATATACTTTAGCTAATAACTGAGCATCATAAATAGCACTATGAACATGTCGATGGCTCGTACTAATTTTGTATCGAGAACATAAAGCATCTAAAGTATTTTTTTTACCCGGAAATATCTTGCGAGCCATAGTTAATGTATCAATAATATTGCAATATTCTGAAATATTTTTTATGCTTAAATTGCTAAGCATACTTAATTCGTAATTAATAAAACCGACATCAAATTTAGCATTATGAATAACTAAATCAGAATTATTAAGATATTTTAGGAATTTTTCAGCTATTTCAAAAAATTTAGGTTGACCTAATAGAAAATCATCAGAAATACCATGAATTTTAAAAGCACTATCATCTACTAATCTATCAGGATAAATATACGAATGAAAATTATCCCCTGTAATGTAATTACCAATAACTTCTACTGCTCCAATTTCAATAATTCTATGAGTATCATAAAAACGTCCAGTAAAATTCATACCTGTAGTTTCTGTATCTAAAATGACTTTTCTTCTATTTTTTTGTATTTTTTTATATGTCATATGTATCAAGGAAACATAATTATGTTAAAATTTATTAAAATATTTTCAGATGGATCTTGTCTTGGTAATCCTGGTCCAGGAGGATATAGTTCAATTATTCAATATAAAACTTATGAAACAATCATTAGTTCAGGTTTTTACTTTACTACAAATAATCGCATGGAATTAATGGGAATTATAATAGCATTAGAAAAACTAAAAGAACCATGCAAAATTGATATTACAAGTGATAGTAAATATGTGCATAAAGGAATGCTATTATGGATAAAACGTTGGAAACTTAATAATTGGAAAACTACAAAAAATAAAACAATAAAAAACATTGATTTATGGTCTCGTTTAAACACAATGTCATGCCTACATAATTTACATTGGAATTGGGTAAAAGGTCATTCAGGACACATTGAAAACGAAAAATGTAATAATTTAGCACAATACTCAGCTAAAAATCCTACTTTAGAAGATAAGGGATACATGTCTTAACCTAACTTATACTAGTTTAAATATTTTAAAAAATCAATATTCTATTATTATTTTATATTTTACAAAATAAAAAAACTTAATCGGAAAAGTACATTAAATGCGTCGTACAATAATTAAATGTGTTCCTATACTACATGACAACTATGTTTGGATTATTATAAATCATAATAAGTCATGTATCATCATTGATCCAGGCTGTCATATAACAATTATTCGCATAATTGAAAAACTTAATATATTTCCTGTAGCTATTCTAGTTACACATCGTCATAAAGATCATGTAGGTGGAATAAAAAGATTATCAGAAACATATCCTAACTTGTCAATTTATGGACCAAAAGAGACTAAAAAATTTGGTACAAATAGGATATGTACAAATAATGATGAAATCCATATTTTAAATTTTAAATTTAAAGTTTTGTCTACTCCAGGTCACACTTCTGGACATATTTCTTATTATAAAAAGCCACATTTATTCTGTGGAGATATGCTATTTTATGGAGGATGTGGAAAGATAGAAAACGGAATGGCATTAAAAATGTATAATTCTCTTAAAAAAATTAAATGTCTTCCTGATAATACTCTAATTTACTGCTCACATGAATACACACTAAATAATTTAAGATTTTCTAGTTCTGTATTTCCAAATAATAAAAAAATATTTAAATTATACAAAGAAATTCAAACAATTCGCCAAAAAAATCAATGCTCTTTACCGAGTAAGCTAAAAATAGAAAAAATGATAAATCCATTTTTAAATTTAGACAAAATAGAAGTAAAAAAATTTACAAAAATTCATAAAGATCTAATGTTTCAATTAAATATTTTGCTTCAATTAAGAAAAATTAAAGAAAAAAATAACTGGAGCTAAGCGGGATCGAACCGCTGACCTCCTGCGTGCAAGGCAGGCGCTCTCCCATCTGAGCTACAGCCCCTTTACTATAAAAAATATATTAATTATTTTTAAAATTTGTTAGGCCTGAGTGGAATTGAACCACCGACCTCACCCTTATCAGGGGTGTGCTCTAACCAAGCTGAGCTACAAGCCTGCTTTATAGAAAACTAATTAAAAAATTCGTGTGGGCACAATCTAAAAATTAAGCATTATTTATAAGGAGGTGATCCAACCGCAGGTTCCCCTACGGTTACCTTGTTACGACTTCACCCCAGTCATGAATCACAAAGTGGTAAGTGCCATCCAGAAAAACTGGTTAAGCTACCTGCTTCTTTTGCAACCCACTCCCATGGTGTGACGGGCGGTGTGTACAAGGCCCGGGAACGTATTCACCGTGGCATTCTGATCCACGATTACTAGCGATTCCGACTTCGTGGAGTCGAGTTGCAGACTCCAGTCCGGACTACGACATACTTTATGAGGTTTGCTTATCTTTACAGAGTTGCTTCTCTTTGTATATGCCATTGTAGCACGTGTGTAGCCCTGGTCGTAAGGGCCATGATGACTTGACGTCATCCCCACCTTCCTCCGGTTTATAACCGGCAGTCTCCTCTGAGTTCCCGGCCGAACCGATGGCAACAAAGGATAGGGGTTGCGCTCGTTGCGGGACTTAACCCAACATTTCACAACACGAGCTGACGACAGCCATGCAGCACCTGTCTCATAGTTCCCGAAGGCACTTTTCTATCTCTAAAAAATTCTATGGATGTCAAGACCAGGTAAGGTTCTTCGCGTTGCATCGAATTAAACCACATGCTCCACCGCTTGTGCGGGCCCCCGTCAATTCATTTGAGTTTTAGCCTTGCGGCCGTACTCCCCAGGCGGTCGACTTAATGCGTTAGCTTCGGAAGCTACTTCTCTAGGAAACAACCTCCAAGTCGACATCGTTTACGGCATGGACTACCAGGGTATCTAATCCTGTTTGCTCCCCACGCTTTCGCACCTCAGCGTCAGTATTCGTCTAGGAGGTCGCTTTCGCCACAGGTATTCCTCTAGATATCTACGCATTTCACCGCTACACCTAGAATTCTACCTCCCTCTGCGATACTCTAGTCCATCAGTTTCAAATGCAGTTCCTAGGTTAAGCCCAGGGATTTCACATCTGACTTAACAAACCACCTACGTGCTCTTTACGCCCAGTAATTCTGATTAACGCTCGCACCCTCCGTATTACCGCGGCTGCTGGCACGGAGTTAGCCGGTGCTTCTTATTCGGGTAACGTCAGAAAAACATATTTATTAAATATATTCTTTTTCTTCCCCGCTGAAAGTACTTTACAACCCTAAGGCCTTCTTCATACACGCGGCATAGCTGCATCAGGCTTTCGCCCATTGTGCAATATTCCCCACT
The DNA here is from genome assembly GCA_039830015.1 of Buchnera aphidicola (Meitanaphis elongallis). Classification (NCBI taxonomy): domain Bacteria; kingdom Pseudomonadati; phylum Pseudomonadota; class Gammaproteobacteria; order Enterobacterales; family Erwiniaceae; genus Buchnera; species Buchnera aphidicola. The sequence goes on along the minus strand of CP140033.1, from coordinate 269,323 downwards.
GCTGCCTCCCGTAGGAGTCTGGACCGTATCTCAGTTCCAGTGTGGCTGTCTGTCCTCTCAGACCAGCTAGAGATCGTCGCATTGGTAAGCCATTACCTCACCATCAAGCTAATCTCGTCTGGGTTCATCTAAAAGCATAAGGCCAAAAATTTTGGTCCCCTACTTTGGTTTTTCAACATTATGCGGTATTAGCCACCGTTTCCAATGGTTGTCCCCCTCTTTTAGGCAGATCCCCAGATATTACTCACCCGTTCGCCGCTCGCCGACCAGAAAAAATTCCTTCGCTGCCGCTCGACTTGCATGTGTTAGGCTTGCCGCCAGCGTTCAATCTGAGCCATGATCAAACTCTTCAATTGAAAATTCTTTTATAAAAAATAAAAAACTATTTTTTAATAAATAAAAACGTTAAAATGGCTTTATTTTTAAATTTTGGTGTGCCCACACGAATTTTCTAATATTTTTTTAAAGAACATTACTTTTTAAACTTTTTACATAATTACATTTTTTATATCTTTTGTCAACAATTTTAAGTACAAATTTTCATATTTTATGTATATTGTTTATATAATCACGATTTGTATCGTAAAGTAGTATACTTATACGTCTCAAATATAAGCATAATTTAACTATGAACGATAGAGTTTTACATCTACTAACATTGAAATATACTCAATCAATTATTATAGTAATTACTATTTATAATAATTCTATCTATACATAAAATAATCAAAAGAGATAAATATGAATATAAAATTAATATTAGAAAAACATGTAATTCAAGCTTTAATGAATAATGGAATTGAAAATACAAACAATCTCTTGATTAATAACACCAATCAAAAAAAACCATGGCACTATCAAATTGATGGAATAATAAAAATAGCAAAAATATTAAAAACAAATGCTCATGATTTAGCTAATAGTATTGCTTCTGACATTCATACCCATAAAATATATCAAAAAATTCAAGTATCTAAATCTGGATTTATCAACATTTTTTTAAATGAAAAATGGATGATAAAAAAATTAGAAAAAAAAATAAAATCGATACGATTAGATGTTAAATATGCCACATCTAAAAACATAATTATAGATTACTCATCTCCAAATATAGCAAAAGAAATGCATGTAGGTCATTTACGTTCAACAATTATAGGAGATGCCACAGCTAGAATGATGGAATTTCTAGGACACAATGTTATTAGAACCAATCATATCGGAGATTGGGGTATACAATTTGGAATGATAATTGCTTATTTAAAAAATTATAAAGAACTAATGAAAAATATAAACGATATAGATTTTAACAAAATTTACCAACATGCTAAAAAAAAGTATGAAAACGATGAATGTTTTTCAAAAATAGTTAAAAAATACACCTTAAAACTACAATCTGAAAATAAACAATGTATACACATTTGGAAAAAAATCGTAGATATTACTATTAAGAAAAATGAAAAAATATATAAAAAATTAAATGTAACTTTAACCAACAAACATATTAAAGGAGAAAGTTTTTATAGAAAAATGTTGCCTGAAATTGTAAAAGATCTTAAATCTAGAAAAATAGCAGTAAAACACCATGGTGCAGCAATAGTGTTCTTAAAAAATTTTAGAAATAGAAATGGGCAACCACTAGGAATTATTATACAAAAAAAAGATGGAGCATTTCTTTACGCTACTTCTGATTTAGCATGTTTAAAATATCGTTATGAACATTTTAATGCTGATAAAATATTATATTATACTGATATTCGTCAACATCAATATTTAATGCAAATAATAGAAATAGGAAAACGAGCTAGTTATATTCCTAGTAATTTAAAAGTAGAACATCACACGTTTGGTATGATATTGTCCGAACATCACCGTCCTTTTAAAACTCGATCTGGAGAAAATATAAGATTATCTGATTTACTTAATGAAGCAATAAAGCGTGCTAAAATTATCGCACAACAAAAAAATCCTAAAATTAATACAAAAAAATTAAATTTTTTAGCTAAGAAAATAGGTATTGGAGCTGTAAAATATTTTGATTTATCTAAAAATAGATTGACTAATTATATTTTTAACTGGAACAACATACTATCGTTCAATGGAAATACAGCTCCCTATATACAGTATGCATATACTCGAATATTATCTATTTTTAAAAAACTAAAAATTTCCATGTTTAACTTAAAAGGCAACATTATATTCAAAGAACAATGTGAAAAAAATCTTGGTTTGAAATTGTTGCAGTTCGAAGAAATCATTTTAGAAGCTGCTGAAAAAGGCATGCCTCATATACTATGTAACTATCTGTATGCACTTGCAACAATTTTTTCATACTTTTACGAACAATGCTCTATCTTACTTTCAAAAAATATTAAAATACGCTACAGTAGATTAATTTTATCATTTTTGACTGCAAGAACATTAAAACTAGGCTTAAACATTCTTGGTATTTCAACAATTAGTTATATGTAAACAAACAAATATATTTAATTTCTTAAACATGTAGATAATAATTATTTTGATATACTTAAAATATATAAAATTTATATCATTAATAACATACAATGCAACAATATATCAGCTTTATCATACTTATAAAACATATTAGATTAAAATCAATGTGCTATATAATTTTAGTATACAATAAATAAAAATTTTATTTTAAATTAAGTTCCTATAACAGTAACAATATGTATTCTTTCACTATTTTCTTCTAATTCTAAATTAGATAAAATAACTAAATTAGGAAATACTTTTAATAATATCTTGGACAAATGTGCACGCAACTTGTGATGTACTAATAATACCACAGGGTTATTGAGTAAAATTTGATTATCAATAGATTTTTTCAATTCTTCTAAAAAATAACTATACAATCCTGGTTCCAAAATACTACCATTATTGCTTTCATTTTGAAAAGTTTGTAATAGTATATTTTCTAATTTAGTTCCCAGTCCCATTACTTTCAACTCACCATTTTTAAAAATACTTTGAATAATTAATTTCTGTAAAGCAATACGTACTAAACTAGTTAACATTAATGAATCATTTTGATGAGAAGTAGAACATGTTATTAAAGTTTCTAAAATAGTTTGCATATCACGAATTGGAACATGTTCGAATAATAAATTTTGAATAATTTTATGAAACGTTGTCAAATTAATTACATTTGGAACTAAATCTTCAATCAATTTTGGAAAATATTTTCCAACATAATTGAGTAATTGTTGAGCTTCTTGTATACCAAACAATTTACTAGCGTTATCTAAAATAATCTTATTTAAATGAGTAGGAATTATAGTATAACTTTTAACAACATTATAACCTTTATTTTTTGCCTGATTTACTAAAGATTCATCAATCCAAAATGATCGAAAATGGAAAGTAGGATCAATAGTCTCCTGTGCTGGAAGTGTATCTAAAGTATTGCTAGAATCAATAGCTAAAAATTGACTATATTTTACGATACCTCTACCTACTTCAATGCCTTTAATTAATATACGATAAGTGTCATCAGGTAAATAAACATTATTTCTAACATGGATCAATGGAGGTAAAAACCCTATTTTTTTAGCACAAACTTTTCGTACGTTCCGAATACTATTTAGTAAATTATCCCCCGCATCGTTTCGCACCATAGATATAAGTTGACTACCTAATTCAACTCCTATAGAATCTTCCAGTTGTACGTCGTTCCAAGTAGCGTCCTGAGAATCATTAGAAACGCCAGTCAAATATTTTTTTGATGACACTTGTTGCAATTCTAATGAATTCTTATATAATGACCAAGATAAAAAAAATAACAAACTAGTGAATAATAAAAAAATCATGTTTGGCATACCAGGAACTAATCCAAGAATTCCTATAACAATACCACTTAAAAACACTACTTTAGGATTACAAAATAACTGACTAATCATTTGTTCACTAACATTTTGATCTGTACTAACACGAGTAACTATAACCCCAGAAGCTGTAGAAATTACTAATGCAGGAATTTGAGCTACTAATCCATCTCCTATAGTCAATATAGTATAAACTTCTACTGCTTGTGTAAACAACATACCATGTTGTAATATACCAACAATTAGTCCACCTATAATATTAATAACCATAATCAATATTCCTGCTATAGCATCACCTCTAACAAATTTACTTGCCCCATCCATAGAACCATAAAAATCAGCTTCTTGTGTAATGCTCAATCTACGCTTTTTAGCTTGCTCTTCTCCAATTAAACCTGCATTTAAATCAGCATCAATTGCCATTTGTTTTCCCGGCATACCATCTAATATGAATCTAGCTCCAACTTCTGCAATTCGTCCAGCTCCCTTAGTAATTACCATAAAATTTATAATAACTAAAATAACAAATACAATAATGCCTATTGCAAAATTTCCACCAACTAAAAAATGACCGAATGCTTGTATTACATTTCCAGCAGAACAAGATCCTATATGTCCATTCAATAAAATAACTCTAGTAGATGCAATATTTAAAGCTAAACGTAATAATGTAGAAAATAACAAAATTATAGGAAATGCAGTAAATTCCAATGTATGTGTTGTAAACATAGATACTAACAATATTAAAATCGATAAAGCTATATTAAAAGTAAAACATAAATCTAAAATAAATGGAGCCAAAGGCAAAATCATCATTGATAAGATAATCAAAATCAATATAGGACCGGACAACGTTTGCCACTTAATTGATTTTATTTGTTTTAAAAAATTTGACAATGATACAACATTAAACATCAATTTTTATCCTCTTCTAAAGTATGCAATTTTAAAGGAATAAAAAAATTATTAGGTTGCTTTGGAAAAATTCCTCCTTTTTCCTTCCAATTCTGAACTTTACATACCCATGCTAATACTTCTGCAATAGCTATATATAATGTATTAGGTATATATTGTCCAATTTCCGAACAACGATATAAAACACAAGCTAATGAAGATGAAAAAAAAATGGGAACAGAATATGTTTCTCCTATTTTTCTAATTTTTAATGCCAATTTACCAGATCCCTTTGCTAATATTTTTGGTGCATTCATATTTTTTTCATCATACTGAAGTGCAATGGCATAATGTACAGGATTCATAATAATCACATCAGATTTTGATACATGACAAAGCATACGACGACGCGTTATTGTTTTCATAGTATTACGAATGCGAGACTTAATATAAGGATTTCCTTCTGTTTTTTTTAATTCATCTTTTACTTCTTGACGTGTCATACGAAGTCGTTTATAATAATTATATCTTTCCAAAAAAATATCAAAACTAACAATAGGAATAATTGTAATTAAAATAATTAGAATACATAAGAAAATTGAAAAAAAACTATACTGTAATGCAGAAAAAATATTCTTATCTATAAAACTCAAAGATCTTAAAAAAAAGTAAGATACATAAAAATATAAAATACAACTAACAAATAATACTTTTAATATCGTTTTAAATAATTCTATAATAATTTGACCTGAAAACAATTTTTTTAATCCTTTAACAGGATTTAATGTATCAAAACGAAACGTCAAAAATTTAATATGAAAATCCAAATTACTAAAAATTATTGATAATAATGCAACTAAAAACATAGGAAAAAAAATTATTTTAAACAAACAGAAAATATTAGATTTTTCTAATAAAAAAAAATTAGAATTAAATATATACTCATTTCTAATAATATAGTTATCAAAAACTAAACCAGATCTTATAATTGTTTCCAATAAAATTATTATATCTTTCTTGTTAAACCAAAAAACCATCAAAGTACTTATTAAAATCAATAATGAATGCAATTCACGAGAATACCTCTTACTACCTTTTTTTTTAGCTTTTTTTAACTTATGACTAGTCGGTTTCTCAGTTTTCTCTTCGTTGTTATCACCACTCATAATGAATCACCTTATACTATTAAAATAATTTACTTTACATATAATATATATTTAATATAAATAAAATGAACTACTTTAAAAATAGTTTCAATTAATAAAATAATAAATATATATGATTAAACAATTTAACTATATACTAATGACACTAAAAATTAAAATTAGATATTTGAAAAACTACAAATCTTAAATCTTAAAATATTTTCTAACTCACTATAAAATATCATTATTTGAGAGTCAAAATGCATGCGTGCAAAAAAATATATGTTTTCAACATTAAAAGAAAATCCTAAGGATACGAATAGTATTAGCTACCAACTTATGCTGAGATCTGGTATTATTAGACGCAGTTCTTCAGGAATATATACTTGGCTACCTACAGGATTACGTATACTCAAAAATATAAATAAAATTATAAGAACAGAAATAAACAAATTGAATGCATTAGAAATTAAAATGCCAATATTACAACCTGAAACTTTATGGAATCTGAGTAATCGAAAAAATGCATATGGAAAAGAACTATTTAAAGTATCAGATCGTAAAAACAATACATTTATATTAGGACCTACACATGAAGAAATTATAACACATTTAATCAGCAATGAACTAAAATCATATAAGCAACTTCCACTATTATTGTATCAAATTCAAACTAAATTTCGAGATGAAATTCGACCTCGCTGTGGAACAATAAGATCTAGAGAATTTGTTATGAAAGATGCATATTCTTTTCACACAAATTCATCTTCATTAGAAGATACTTACAATCTAATGTACAACACTTATAAAAATATATTTTTAAAAATGAAATTAAAATTTCATATTGTAGAAGCTGATTCTAATTCCATGGGGGGTACAAAATCACATGAATTTCAAGCATTGAGTAAAAATGGGGAAGATAGTATTGTACTATCCAACAAATCTAATTATTCAGCTAACATTCAAGTAGCTACTTATAAAAAAAATATTGAGCAATATAAACCATTCAATGTTTCAAGAACAATACATTCTTCAAATACTTTTCTAAATATGTCGAATAAATGTTTTTCTTCAAAAGAAAATACAATCAAAACAATTCTAGTCAAACTCCAAGAAAACAAAAAATACAAATTTATAGCAATATTACTTCGAGCAGATCACTCTATCAACGAAAACAAAGCCTCAAAAATAGATATTTTACCATATCCTTTAACATTCGCTTCCCAAAAAGAAACATTAAAAATAACTGGTACTACATTAGATTTTGTAGGACCAATTGGACTAAATCTACCTATTATAGCTGATCTCTCAGTAATTACTCTTAAAAATTTTACTATTGGATCGAATATTACAGGAAAATATTTCAATAATGTTAACTGGAATAAAGATCTTTTAACACCTAAAAGCTTTGATATCAGGAACGTTGTAGAAGGAGATATAAGTCCTGATGGGATAGGTACATTAACCATTAAGAAAAGCATTGAAATAGGTCATATCTTTCAATTAGGAAAACAATACTCTAAAACAATAGGGGCTAAAATACAAGATCATACTGGTCATAAAAAATTTTTAACAATGGGATGCTATGGTATTGGTATTACGCGAGTCATAGCTGCTATAATTGAACAGAACCATGATGCAAAAGGAATTATTTGGCCTGTTTCTATTGCTCCATTTCAAGTAGCCATCATACCTATTAATTTTCATAAATCTAAAATAGTACAATATGAATCACAAATAATTTATCATCTTTTTAAAAATAATAATATTAAAGTAATATTAGACGATAGAAATGAAAATCCCGGAACAATGTTTTCTGAAATTGAACTAATTGGTATACCTTATAGTATTATAATTAGCGAATATCTTGCAAAAAAAAATGAAGTAGAATGTCATGACAGGCATTATAATACAAAAAAGATCGTTTCTAAACATAAAATAATTCGATTAATTAAAAATAAAGTACAACAATCATAACTTAATATGGTTAAATTATTTTTTATATTATTCTATAATAAAAAAAGATTTAACCATAAAATAGTAATTTTTTTATCTTAATAAGCTTTCAAAATTACTAAAATAATACTCTATTCTATAATTTTACAATATATAATTAAAAACGCATAAAAATCAAAATTAAATTAAAATATTTATGCATTACAACATCTTATTTAAATTGTTTTAATTTTTTTATAACATTCTAAATATTAGAACATAAATAAAACATAACAAATTTGTTAAAAGCTATTAATAAAAACTAAATAAAATGTACATTTTTAAATTTAAACATTACTGCTTAAAAATATATTATACAATAAATGAATTAAAAAATTTGTGCTTTTTATATTTTTTGTACATGTAATATCTTATTAGCTAATAAAATTTGTTTTCGACTTATTCTATTTATTTTTATGTAACCAAAAACAACAACAACCAAATCATTTTCTAAATTAACCTGACATCTATCTAAAATAGTATTAAATACCATAACATCTAACTGATATAAATGGTCCTCTAAAGAAAATACAGTAATTTTTTTATTTTTTCGTGTAGTTTTAAGTTTCAACGAAATGATCATACCAAGAACCGCAACTTCTTTATTATAGTTTGATACATTGATATCCTTTATACGCATACATTGCGAATATTTCTTCAATATATTTAAATATTGATCAACTGGATGTCCTGTAAGATATAAACCCAAACAATCTTTTTCCCAATTAAGTTCTAACATTTTAGTATCATTGACATTAATTGAAGATTCATCGTTTCTTATCTTTTTAAGATCTAAAGACAAAGATCCAAACAATTCTACTTTTTTTAATTGTTTTGATTTTAAATATTGATGAGCAGATCTAATTATATTTTCATAATTATTTATCAACATTGATCGTTGTAGTCCCAAACAATCACAACTTCCTGATTTAATTAATTTTTCAATTACTCTCTTTGTTAATTTTTTAAAACTAATGCGAATACATAAATCAAATAATTCAAAAAAAAATCCGTAAAGATTTCTAACATTTACAATATCACTAACAATGTTTTTTCCAATGCCTTTTATAGCACCTAACCCATACACAATATTTCCATCATCATCAACTCGAAAATAATAATTACTTACATTAATACTAGGTCCAATAATATTAAGATTAATTCGTTTACATTCATTTATTAATATAACCAGTTTTTTAGTATTATCTATGTCAGCATTCATAGCAGCTGACATAAACTCAGCGGGATAATAAAATTTTAACCACAAAGTTTGATATGAAACTAAGGCATAAGCAACAGAATGCGATTTATTAAATGCATATCCAACAAAATTTTTTAACAAATCAAAAATGTTCATTGCTAATTTAGAATCGATCCCGTTTTTTTTAGCTCCTAATTTAAACATAACTCTTTGATTTTTCATTGCTACAGGATCTTTTTTTTCCATAGCGCGACGCAAAATGTCTGCACTACCTAAAGTATAATTGGCTAATACCTGCGCAATTTGCATAACTTGCTCTTGATATAAAACTATTCCATAAGTGGATTTTAAAATAGGTTTTAATAACGCATGCTGCCATTTTTGATCAGGATAAAATATTACTTCTTTTCCATGTTTTCTATTAATGAAATTATCTACCATACCTGATTGTAAAGGCCCAGGTCGAAATAAAGCTACTAAAGCGATTAAATCTTCAAAACAATCTGGTTTTAATCGAGTAATTAAATCTTTCATTCCATACGATTCTAGTTGAAAAATACCAATAGTATTAGATGTTTGCAAAAAATTAAAACAATGTTGATCTTTTAAAGAAATGAGATTTATATTTATCTTATTTTTTTTATTTTTTAATAAACCATGATTAATAATTTTTACAGCATTATGTATCACAGTTAGTGTTTTTAATCCAAGAAAATCAAATTTAACCAATCCCATTAATTCAATATCTTCTTTATCAAATTGAGTAATTGGATTAGAACCATTTTCATCACAATGCAATGGTGAAAAATCAGTAATTTTTCCTGGTGCAATAACTAATCCTCCAGCATGTTTACCAATATTTCTAGTAACACCTTCCAATTTTTTAGAAATATCAATCAACTTTTTCACTTCTTCGTCAGAATTGTAAAGTTTTAATAACTCTGGTCGGATAAATAATGCTTTTTTTAAAGTCATTCCAGGATCTAACGGAACTAATTTAGAAATACGATTTAAAAAACCATAAGGAAAACCTAGAACTCGACCTACATCTCTTATAACAGCTTTGGCTGTCAGAGTTCCAAAAGTAACAATTTGAGATACAGATTCTCGTCCATATGTTTGTGCAACGTGTTCAATAACCTTATCTCGATTATCCATACAAAAATCAATGTCCAAATCCGGCATAGAAATACGTTCTGAATTAAGAAACCTTTCGAATATTAAATCAAAATATAAAGGGTCTAATTCAGTAATATTTAAAGAATACGACACTAAAGATCCTGCACCTGATCCTCTTCCCGGACCAACAGGAATGGCATTTTTTTTTGACCAATTAATAAATTCCATAACTATCAAAAAATATCCTGGAAAACCCATCTTATTAATTATACTCAATTCAGATAATAAACGAGAAACATACTTTTCACGATGTTGGTTTCTAATTTTTTTTTCAGGATAAAGATGAACTAAACGTTTAAATAATCCTCTTTTCGCTTTAGCGACTAAATAATTATTAATGTGATGCTTCCCAGTTGGAAACTTCGGTAAAAAATATTTTCCAAATTTTAAAACAACATTACAACGTTTTGCAATTTCTACACTATTTATAAGAGACTCAGGAACATCTGAAAACAATTCAGACATTTGTGTTTCATTTTTTAAAAATTGCTGAGATGTATAATTATGACTAACTTTTTTGTTGTTTATGGTGTATCCTTGATTAATAAAAACACGAATTTTATGAATTGAAAAATCACTTTCTTTTAAAAAACAAACTAAATTAGTAGCAACTAAGGGGATGCTTTCACGTATAGACAAATATTTTATTTCTTCAATGTATTCTTCTTCATTAAGATATCCAATTCTCGTAATCTCAAAATAGTAAAAATTTTTGAAATATTTATTATAAAAAGATAAATGTTTATATAACGCTAATTTATTTTCTCTTAATATACTAATTCCAACATCACCAAAACAACCACCTGATAACAAAATTATGTCTTTACGATATTCAATCAACCATGTTTTTTTTATTACTACTCCTATCTTACTATCGTAACCACTTTGATAAGCACGAGAAAGTAACAAAATTAAATTTTTATATCCTAAGTTAGTAGACGCTAATAAAGTAATTTTTGTTAATACATTTAATGAATTTTCGTCAGAACTCATATTAAAGTCAACACCGATAATAGGTTTAATGCCTTGATGAAATGCTTCTTTATAAAATTTCAGTACACCATGCAAATTACTAAAATCTGTAATAGCTATAGCTGGCATTCCTAATTCTACTGTAGCATTCACCAATACATCAGGTCTTACTAATCCATCAATCATAGAAAAATCACTATGAACACGAAGATGAATAAATTTCGGATTTAACATTAAAATATTCCAAGTTAAAATACTTTTGAAAATAAAAAATAAAATATTTATAATTTTGTATCGTGCATAAAAGACATTTGTGCCTTGCATACAACTGCATCATTTACTAACACATGTCCTCTAAAACGTACAATATTTGTACGAATAGTTATAATATTAATATTAATAACCATAGTATCACCAGGAAATACCTTTTTTTTAAATCTCGCATGATCAATGTTAGAAAAATAGAACAGTTTCTTTTTGCACAATACACTCATACTTTTATATACTAAAACACATGCTGTTTGAAGCATAGACTCTAAAATCAATACTCCAGGAACTATTGGATAATTTGGAAAATGCCCTTGAAAAAAAAATTCATCATACTGTACACTTTTTGTCGCAATAATATATTGCTTTTCTTTATATTTTATAACTTTATCAATAAATATAAAAGGATATCGATGAGGTAATAATTCTAAAATATCTTTTAATTTTAATTCACACATTTAATAAATCACAAAACGTTAATATAAGAATATTATAAACAAAAAATTATTATTTGAAAAATCTCAAATAATCATAATACAAACATAACTTAGTAATTTTATGCTAAATATGTAAAATAAAATGTTTTTAGAAATATTCACGTCTATAACCATTTCATGACTCTGATAACTGAATAATTATATTTTAAGTATTACAATTAAAAAACTATACATATATTGTATATAATAAATTAACTTATAGAACCAAAACGACGTTTTCTACTTATAAATGAAAAAATTGCTTTTTCAAAAATATTTCTGTTAAAATCAGGCCAAAAAACATTAGTAAAATACAATTCTGAATATGCAATTTGCCAAATAAAAAAATTACTCAAACGATGTTCACCACCAGTTCGAATTACTAAATCTATAGGAGTACAATTACTTATAGATAAATGTTTAGCAATGGTAGACTCGGTAATGTTATTAACAGATAAACAACAATTTTTAACTTTATTGACAATTTTCTTTACCGCCTCAACAATATCCCACTTTCCTCCATAATTAGCTGCAACATTTAATATAAGACCATCATTATTTATCGTTAACTGTTCAACAATGCTAATTTGCTTTCTTAACACAGAATTAAATTTCGTAACATCTCCAATAACTTTCAAACGAATATTTTGTTTATTTAAATTATTCATTTCATTATATAAACCATAAAAAAACAACTCCATTAACACCATTATTTCTAAAAACGGTCTCTTCCAATTTTCACTACTAAATGCATATAACGTAAGAGTTTTTAATTTATAGAATAAAGAAAAAGAAACAGCACGTCGAACTGCCCTAAATCCTTCTTGATGACCAAAAATACGTGATCTTCCTCTTCTATTTGCCCATCTTCCATTTCCATCCATAATTATAGCTACATGCTTAGGTAAAATTTTTTTAAAATCTTTATTAAGACGTAATAAATTTTTCAATAGCATAAACTTTACCATAATTTTATTTTTATGAATAAAATAATTAATTCTTAAATTCTACTCAATGAATTTCGAAATGATTTCTTTTGTTTTAATTCGAGCAGCACTATCAATTTCTAATATTTCATCAAAAACAATAGGATTAGGATAAGACAACGAATTTAATGCAAATTCAATAACTCTATGAATATCAGTAAATTTAATTTGTGAACGCAAAAATGCAGTAACAGCTACTTCATTTGCAGCGTTTAGTATTATTATAGTAGAATGTCCGCTAGAAAATGCGTTTAATGCTAATTTTAAACATGGATATTTTTCAAAATTTGGTTTAAAAAAAGACAATTCTTTAACTTTAAAAAGATCAAGATGTGGAAGATAAGAAATAGCACGATTAGGCCAAAACATTGCATATGAAATAGATAATTTAATATCATTAATGGATAAATTTGCAATTACACTACCATCAAAATATCTAATCATAGAATGAACAATAGATTGAGGATGAATCACTAACTCTATATTAACATCAGAAGCACGAAACAGTAGTTTCGCTTCAATGTACTCTAATCCTTTGTTCATCATAGTGGCAGAATCAACTGAAATTTTTTCTCCCATCATCCAATTTGGATGAGAACAAGCTTGAGCAGGAGTAATGTCATTAAATTTGCATAATGGAAAATTTAAAAATGGACCTCCAGAACCTGTTAAAATAATAGATTTAATTCCATTTTCACTAAGTCTCATAGATCCTAATTTATTTTGAATACCCATCGGCAAACTCTGAAATATAGCACTATGTTCGCTATCGATAGGTAATAAAATAGCATCATTATCTTTTATCTCTTTCATCAACATATTATTACCAATAACAAGAGATTCTTTATTTGCCAATAATATTCTTTTACTAGACCGAACTGCATATAAAGTAGGAATAAGACCTGCAGCACCAGAAATAGCAGAAATAACATAATCTATCGATTCCAAACTAGCAAGTTTGCAAGCTGCTTGATCTCCTGAAAGCACTTTAGTTTTAATATTTCTAATTTTAAGTTGAATACTTAACTCTTTAGCTGCTTTTATATTTTTCAATGACACCCATTCAGGAACAAATAATTCACATTGCTGTATCATAACTTTTATATTTCTATTCGCAGATAAAGCAATTACTTTAAACAATTTAGGATATCTGCGAACAATTAACAAAGTATTCACACCAATTATTCCTGTAGAACCTAAAATAGCTAACTTTTTCACAAAAATTTTCCAAACTATAGATATAAAAGTAAATTCAAAAAGATACTATAATAATATTACTTAAAATAATAATTTATATAACACGATCTAAAATAAGAACATCTTTCCAAAAGATGTTTTCTATATATTAAGTAAATCATTTTCTTTTTTTTTCAACATCTCATTGATTTTTTTTATATAATTATCAGTCTTATTTTGAATCTCGTTTTGTAAGCTTTTTTCTAAATCATTACCAATCAGTTTATCTTTTAAAATACGTTTTATTTTTTCATTAGCATTACGACGAACGTTTCTAATACAAACCCTACTCTGTTCTGCAATATTTTTTGCTAACTTTACATAATGTTTTCTTCGCTCTTCTGTTAAAATAGGTAACACTATTTTTATAGTATTTCCTGTAGAAATCGGATTTAAACCTAATTCAGAATTCATAATAACTTTTTCAACATCACGTTTAATAGAAATGTCAAATAAATCAATCTTTAAAGTATTAAAATCATCTGCAATTATACTAGCTAACTTACATAATTGTACTTTTTTACCGAAATAATTTATATAAATGGAACTTAAAATTGAAGGAGACACTCGAACTGTACGTAACGTACTAAGATGATTTGTATACGTTTCTATACAATCATCCATTTTCAATTGTATAAATTTTTTAATATTTTCAATCATAATAATGATCCTTTCCGCATTCATGAAAGAACAATTGATACATAAAATACATCAATATATTTGTACAAACGGTATAAATAATATTTTACTAACTTAATGTTATACTTTTTAAACTAAAAACAAATTAATGTTCCTTCTTGTTGTCCTGTTACAATACGATATAAAATTCCAGAATTATATATATTAAAAATAAGAATAGGAAGTTTATAATCACGTGCCAATATAAAAGCAGACAAATCCATTACTTGTAATTCTTTACTTAACACTTCATTATAAGTTATCGTTTTATACAATATTGGATTAGAGTGTTTTTTAGGATCATTTGAATATACTCCATTTACTTTAGTTCCCTTTAATATAATGTCAGCTTGTATTTCTATTGCACGTAAACAAGCTGCCGAATCTGTAGTAAAACATGGACTACCTAGACCACCAGAAAATATTACTACATACTTATTATTTAACCATTTTATAGCTTTTTCAAAATGATAGGTATCACATATTGTATTAATTTCGAATGAAGACATTAAACGAGTATTGAGATTAACTCGATTCATAGCATCACATAATATTAATCCATTAATAATAGTAGACAACATACCTACACTGTCAGATACAATTTTATTAATACCAAAGTTTATTAATTTCTTTCCTCGAAATATATTACCTCCACCAATAACAATACCTACCTGTATTCCTAAATCTACAATATCTTTTATTTCTTTCACAATACGATTTAATTCATTTATATCCACTCCAAACTTATTGTTACCTTGCAAAGATTCACCACTTAATTTTATTAATACACGTTTAAATTTAAATGTTTCATTATATTTTTTTTGCATTTAACGCTCATTATCAAATTAAACTTAATTAATAAAGTATAAATATAATATTTATATATAAAACTTATACATTTAATTGAAACACATAATAACCGCCACCGGGCGGTTTATTAAAACGTTTGTCACTTGTATAGATTACTTAATAATAAATTCAAATATTTAATTTGAAATCAATTCTCCAACTTCGAATCGTATAAATGAAAGTATATCAACATTATTTCTTGCAATAATTTCACCAACAGTCTGACTTGGATCTAAAATGAACATCTGACTAAGTAACGATTTTTCACCAAAAAATTTAATCATTCTTCCTTGTACTATTTTTTGTACAATAGATTCAGGTTTATTAGATCGCATAGCTAATTCTAATTGTATCGCATATTCTCGTTCTATAACAGAAGCAGGAATAAGATCTGATCGTAAATACTCAGGTTTACTAGCAGCTATATGCATAGCAATATTATTAATGAACATCTGATGCTCACTACATGATGTCATTTGAACCAATACACCAATTCGGTTATGATGTAAATAGCTGCCAATGGTGTTTTCATTTAATACTACAATTCGACGAATTACAACATTTTCATTTAATTTCGCAACTAAGTTAATTCTTTTTTCTTCAAATAATTCTTGTAAAGATCTACTATTATCTATTCCTAAAGTAATAGCATAATCTACTATTTCTTTTCCAAAAGAAAGAAAACTATGTTCTCTTACAACAAAGTCAGTCTCACAATTTAATTCTAACATAGCAGTACATTTACCATTAGTATTAATAAATATACTTCCATTAGAAGTTAAAAATGATTGTTTTTGTTCTGCCTTTATCCTTCCTAACTTTCTTAACAAATCAATAGATTTTTCTATATTTCCTTCTGTTTCTATTAACGCCTTTTTACAATCAATTACTCCAGCTCCAGTTTTGATGCGTAACTTTTTTACTAAAAATGTAGGAATCTTTCTCATCAAAATGTCCTTATACAAATTATATTATTTTAATTATTAGACACTATTTTCATTTAATGAATTATAAACATGACATTCCAAAATAGTCTGAGAAACAGCACCCAAATATAAATTTATCGCTCTAATAGCATCATCGTTACCAGGAATAATAAAATCTACTCCATCAGGATTAGAATTAGTATCTACTATCGAAAATACTGGAATTTCTAAATTATTTGCTTCTCTTATAGCTATTTTTTCATGTTCTGCATCTACAACAAATAATGCATCAGGCAAACCTCCCATATTTTTTATCCCACCCAAACTATTTTCTAATTTAGACAATTCTCTCATGCATAATAGTGCTTCTTTTTTAGTCAACTTGTTAAAAGTTCCATCCTTAGACTGTAACTCTAAATCTTTTAATCGCTTTATAGATTGACGCACCGTTTTCCAATTAGTTAACATACCTCCTAACCAACGATAATTAACGTAAAATTGTTCACACGATATAGCAGAATTTTTAATAATTATGCTTGCTGCTTTTTTTGTACCAACAAACAATATTTTTCCTTTTTTTAACACGATTTTCTTTAATTCAGATAAAGCTACATGAAACATAGAAAGAGTAGCTTCTAAATTTATAATATGAATTTTATTTTTTGATCCAAAAATGAAGGGTTTCATTTTTGGATTCCAGTAACGAGTTTGATGACCAAAATGTACACCCGCTTTTAACATATCTTTCATTGAAACAACAGACATAAATACTCCGCTAAAATAAATATAAATAAACCATAAAAAATCAATTTTAATGCTCTAAAAAACTTATTTGAAATCAATAGTACCATTTGAAATTTTTAAAATACCTTTCTATATGTTCTTTTGAACTTTATTAAAAACATTTCAATGTAAGTCAAAATTGTAAAATAACATACATGAATAAATATATTTAAAATAATTTAAGTACACAAAATAATTAACATTTTTTTAAAAAATGCATTTATGTTAAAAATATCATTATCTAATGATATATGTTTTATTAAAAAACACTTATAATTATATTTATAAAATACTAATATATAAAAATCATGACTACCATTTCTATTAAAAAAAAACATGAAATACAAAAAATGCGTATAGTAGGACAACTTGTTGCAGAAGTTTTAGAAATGATTGAACAATATGTCGTACCTGACGTTTCTACAGGAGATCTAGATACTATCTGTTACAATTATATAACAAACAAGCAAAAAGCTAAACCAGCTTGTTTAGGTTATAATGGATTTCCAAAATCTGTATGTATCTCTGTTAATGACGTAGTTTGTCACGGTATTCCTAATTATCAACACACATTAAAGAACGGAGATATTGTAAACATCGATGTTGCAATTACTAAATATGGATATTATGGAGATGCTTCTAAAATGTTCTTTGTTGGAAAACCTACACCATTAGGAAAATTATTATGTGAAACAACACAAAAAAGCTTATATTTATCATTATACATAATCAAACCAGGAATATATCTAAATGAAATAGGTAAAACTATACAAAAATATATAGAAAAACACAACTTTTCTATAGTACAAGAATACTGTGGACATGGCATTGGAACTAAATTCCATGAAGATCCTCAAATATTACACCATAACTACTATGATTATGAAAAAATAATACTGACATCAGGAATGACATTTACAATAGAACCAATAGTAAATGCAGGAAGTTGTAAGGTACAATGTATGAGTGACGGATGGACAATAAAAACAAAAGACAACAACTTATCTGCACAATATGAACACACCATCTTAGTAAATGAAGAAGGATGTGAAATACTTACATTACAACAAGGAGAAGAAATACCAAAAATATTAAAAAATTACTATTAGTAATAACATATAAAACATATAAGTCTTATATATACACGTATTTATATTACATCCTTATATTATAAATTTTTTAAAATAGATAGCATTACAATTTAATATGAAAAACTTAAAAAAAATTGTTGAAAACACATTTGAAAATAAAAATAATATTGATTTTAACAACATTGATATTATTATCTCTAACGCTATTCATCAAACAATATCCATGCTAGATCAAGGAATGTTAAGAACATCAGAAAAAATACAAGGAAACTGGTATACTCACCAATGGATAAAAAAAGCTATTCTACTTTATTTTCTTATACAAAAAAATAGTCTTATTAAGAACAACACAATGCGATATTATGATAAAATAGAACTGAAATATTCAAAATATCAAGAAGAACATTTTTTGCGAGATAAAATAAGAATAGTACCTCCAGCATCCATTCGATATGGTTCTTTTATTGGAAAAAATACAATTTTGATGCCTTCTTTCATAAATATAGGAGCATATATTGATACAGGAACCATGATAGACACGTGGGCAACTGTAGGATCTTGTGCTCAAATAGGAAAAAACGTTCATTTATCTGGAGGAGTAGGAATAGGAGGAGTATTAGAACCTTTACAATGCAATCCAACAATAATTGAAGACAATTGCTTTATTGGAGCAAGATCTGAAATTGTTGAAGGAGTAATAGTTGAATCTGGATCAGTCATTTCAATGGGTGTGTACATCGGGCAAAGTACTAAAATTTATGACAGAAACAAAAAAACTGTTTCCTACGGAAAAATTCCAAAAGGATCCGTGGTAGTACCAGGTAGTCTACCATCTAAAAATAAAGATCATAATTTATACTGTGCTGTTATTGTCAAAAATGTAGATGAAAAAACACTAAAAAAAGTTCAAATTAATCAAATTTTAAGAGACATCGAATAAACATAATCCTATAAGATTCTACTTTTATATTATTTTAAACCAATGCTTTCAAATTCTATGCATTTAAAATCCTACCTAAAAATAAAAAGCCTTCATTATTTTTTTAGGTAGGTTTAAACTAATTAGTCCCGTACTACTAAATATATAATCTCGTTTCCACGTTTAATATGAAAAACTAATACAGTTGGTTTTTTTCGAAGCAATTTACGAAAATCGTCTAGAGACGATATAGAACACTTATTTATGTCAATAATAATGTCATCTTTTCGTAATCCAATGCGAAAGGCAGCTGTATTTTTTTTAACACCATCAACATAAATACCTTTCTTTTGTCCATTCAAATAAAAATCACTTAATTCAGCTCCTTCAATTGCTGAATACAAACTAACAGAATCAATTTTATTTGTTATACGTGGTTTCAATTCTACTGTTACAGATTTAAAATTTCTGTTTCTTAATAGGCCTAATTCAATTTTAGTATTAATTGGTGAAGAAGCTATTTCAGCACGTAATGCTAAAAAACTAAAAATAGGTTTTTTATTTAAAGAAATAATTACATCTCCAGGTTGTATTCCTGCAATATCAGCTGAAGACTTTGATAGAACTCGACTAACAAAAGCTCCTCTATGTATGTCAAGGTTCATAGCCTGTGCTAAATCAGAACTCAATTCTGTACCTATAATTCCTAATTCATTACGATGCACTTGACCATACATTATCATTTGATTAGCCAAACTTTGAACTATATTAACTGGGATCGCGAATCCTATACCTATATTTCCACCTTCTGGAGCTAAAATTGCAGTATTAATTCCAATTAATTCTCCTTTCAAATTAATTAATGCTCCTCCTGAATTTCCTCGATTGATAGCCGCGTCAGTTTGAATAAAATTTTCATAATTTTCAATATTTAATCCAGTGCGATTCAAAGCAGAAACAATTCCAGAAGTAACAGTTTCACCTAAACCATAAGGATTTCCAATAGCAACAACATAATCTCCTACTCTTAATGAGTTCAAATCAGCAATTTTAATTGCTTTTAAATTTTTAACTCTATCTAATTTAATTAAAGCAATATCAAAACGCGCATCTCTACCAATTATTTTAGCATTGTACTGACTACCATTACTTAACTGCACTTGAATTTTATTAGCATGATCAACAACATGATTATTAGTAACTATGTATCCTTTTTCAGAATCTATAATTACCCCTGATCCTAATGCATGAAATTTTCCTCGATTAGGGTAATTATTTAGCTTCTCTTGACACAATGGTAATTCTTTTAATAAAAACTCTTCTTGACATAATGGAACCATGTCTTCAAAAAATGATTGAAATTGATGAGGAACATAAGAACGTTGAATTATAGTACTACCTTCAATATTTATACTAACTACAGAAGGCATTACTTTTTCTAACATTGGTGCCAAACTAATATTTGTAGATTCTAAACGTGTAGTAATATGCGAAGACGGCGGTGATCCGTTCCATGACAAACCTAAATTTAACAATAAAATCATAAATATAAAAACCGTTCGTAACATCAATTCTGTAATGTTCATTTTTTTCTCATGGTTAAATTAAATAAATTATGTTAATAAAATAATAAAAATTTAAAAAATGTACTCTCAAATCAAATGTTTACTGCGTTATGTAACATGCTTCAATGCATGCAAAATATTAATAAAAATATAATACCAAAATCAAATTGTATAAAATTCAAATAAATATTATATTTCATATTAAATACAATATAATCAAACAATGTACATTGCTAAAAACCAATACATAAAATATAATGAAAAACTATTCACACATAACAAATATACTAAAAATTTTACACCAAAATTTATGTCTCTAGTTTACTTTAATTTACCATTTAAAATTATGAAGTACATAATATGTACAAATGCAAATTTTTTCACAAAATGTATCGAGAGATGATAAAAACGTTGTCACAAAGTATTTTTTTATTTGTAATATCACATATAAATTTATATATAAAAACCAAATAAAACAATTTATTTGCCTGGAAAAACATGAGTACAATATGGAAGATAAATTTTATTAGTAAACACAAAAAATGAAAACATATTAATAAAAATATTAAATAACAAATGTATAATAATAACCAAGAATTATCTTTTTGGAAAAGACATTCTAGTATTTCACAATTCAACGATTATAAAAGTACTATATCCAAACATATTAGCAAAAATTTAGAAAAAATTATATTATCAACTCTATCAATAGGAAAAAACATATAACTCTTTAGACATTGTTATAGAAACATTAGTAAATATATGGGGGGAATTTGGACCTAAGAAACCACCAAATAATATTCTCATATTCAAAACAATTCAACATACTCTCTCAATAAAAGGACCAAAATATGTAAAACTCATTAAAAATGAAAAACATTACCTAAAAACATTAAAAATATAGTGTTAGACCTATCTACGCTAAGAGAAGGTTTTATCGCAGATCATTTAGGAAAACTACTAGATAGAAAAGAAGTAACAGATTATAGTATTTCAGTTGGAGGTGTAGTTATTGCCCATGTTAATAGCAGTTACTCTAATCCTAAAATGATAGCTCTATCTATGAACTAACAAATATACAAAAAAATTCATATAGCTATAAAATTTTACAACAACGCTATTAGAATACATCAGAAACTTATAAAAATTATTATTATTTAAAAAATTTTATATTTAATTGATCCTACTGCAGGAAATCCTGCTACAACTGACCTAATTTAGTAAGTATAATCACAAAATTAGCATTAGAATAGATGCACGGGATACAGGATTAATGATATTAGATTTTTATTGAGCTAAAAGATTGCTATTAAAGAAAAGTTAACAATCTTTTTAATAAAAAAGTATAAATCTACCTTATCAACATGGATTTCACCGCAATTTCGTATGTTTTAAAAAATATTTAAAATACATACTTTTCGAACATTAATGTTATATCTTAAAATACTAAAAAAATTAAAACTAACACGATATCAATTTACATTTTTTAATAAACATTTTATTATAAATTTTATATACTTGATTAACAATCATAATTCATGTATTTACCTATATAAATTTAATAAATGTCAAATTCATCTTATATAAATGATTCAATATATATATCAAATCTTTATTCATAAAATATATTTGAGTTAAATATAATACAACGCAATTAGGAAAAATAATGGTAATGTTATCAGGATCTGAGATGGTTGTTCAATCACTGATTGACCAAGGTGTTCAACATATTTTTGGATATCCTGGAGGAGCAGTACTAGATATATATGATTCTTTAAAATCAACCAATAAAATTAAACATATTTTAGTACGCCATGAACAAGGAGCTACTCATATGGCTGATGGATATGCACGAGCTACTGGAAAAGTAGGAGTAGTGTTAGTAACTTCTGGGCCAGGAGCAACTAATGCTATTACAGGTATTGCCACAGCCTACATGGACTCTATACCTATAGTAGTAATATCAGGACAAGTAGCATCATCTTTAATAGGTTATGACGCATTTCAAGAATGTGATATGATTGGTATTTCGCGTCCAATAGTTAAACATAGTTTTTTAGTAAAAAGAACAGAAGATATTCCCATTACTTTTAAAAAAGCATTTTGGTTAGCATCAAGTGGTCGACCAGGTCCAATAGTTATTGACTTACCAAAAGACATTCTTAATTCAGATAACAAGAAACCATATATATGGCCAACTGAAGTAAATATAAGATCTTATAATCCAATAATTAAAGGACATCTTGGGCAAATAAAGAAAGCTATTGATATTCTAAAGTTAGCAAAACAGCCTATAATTTATGTAGGAGGGGGGGTTATTAGCTCAAACAGTCACAAAGAATTAAAAATATTTGCAGAAAAAATTAATATTCCGGTTGCTACTTCGTTAATGGCACTTGGGGCATTTCCTGGAAATCATCCTCAGAATCTTCAAATGCTAGGCATGCATGGCACTTATGAAGCTAACATGGCTATGCACAACTCAGATGCAATTTTAGCAATTGGGGTACGATTTGATGACAGAACAACTAATAACGTTGAAAAATATTGTCCTAATGCTACAATTATACATATTGACATCGATCCAACATCTATATCTAAAACAATTACTGCACATATTCCAATTGTAGGAAATGCAAAACATATACTAACACAAATGTTACAATACATAGATCACGACACATCTATAAAAGAATTTTGTTGTCTTAAAAAATGGTGGATAAAAATTAATAATTGGAAAAACATAAATAGCTTAAATTTTCAAAACAACAGTAAAAAAATTAAACCACAAAACGTTATAAAAACTATTTGGAAACTAACTCAAGGAAAAGCTTATGTTACGTCAGACGTAGGACAACATCAAATGTTTGCAGCACTATATTATCCTTTTAACAAACCTAGAAGATGGATCAATTCAGGTGGATTAGGTACTATGGGCTTTGGTTTACCAGCTGCATTAGGTGTTAAACTAGCACTACCAAAAAAAAACGTGATTTGTATTACTGGAGATGGAAGTATCCAAATGAACATTCAAGAACTGTCTACAGCAATGCAATATAAATTACCAATATTAATATTAAATTTAAACAATAAATCTTTAGGTATGGTTAAACAATGGCAAGATATAATTTATTCAGGACGACATTCTCATTCTTACATGAAGTCACTACCAAATTTTGTAAAACTAGCAGAATCATACGGCCATATAGGAATATCAGTAGAAAATCCTAAAAACCTAGAAGAACAATTAAAATTATCTTTAGAAAAATTACATAAAGGAAATTTAGTTTTTGTTGATATAACTATTGATCCCAACGAACACGTATATCCTATGCAAATTCGTAATGGTGGAATGAATAGCATGTTATTGAGAAAAAATAAAAAATAAATCCATGAAAAGAATCATATCTGTTTTATTAGAAAACGAATCTGGAGCATTATCAAGAGTAGTAGGCTTATTTTCACAAAGAGGATATAATATAGAAAGTATAACAGTAGCACCTACAGAAGATTCATCTTTATCAAAAATAACAATACAAACAATAGGAGACGAAAAAATAATTGAACAAATTGAAAAACAACTACATAAATTAATAGATGTATTGAGAGTAACTGAAATAGAACATGACAATTATTTAGAACGAGAAATCATATTAGTCAAAATTAAAAGTACTACAAGTAGTACTCGTAAAGAACTTAAACACATTACAGATATTTTTCAAGGAATAATTGTAAATGTAACATCGTTGCATTATACGATACAACTATCAGGAACCAGTAACAAATTAGATTCATATTTAGCAGTTATAAGAGACATATCTGAAATCATCGAAATTTCTCGTTCAGGAATAATAAGTGTATCTAGAACCTAATCATCTTAATCATTATTCTTAAATATAATAAAATTATTAATACGTTATATTAAAAGTTTTAAATAATATTTATCATTATAACATAGTTTTGTTTTATATAATTAAATTGCATTAAAAAATTTATTATTAATAGTTTAATCATTTTTATAAGTTATACCATGAAAATATCTCTATATGCTACAACCAAATCATGAAAAAACTAAATTTAGCTCACATTCCTGTTTTAAAAAAGGAAACAATAAAATCACTAAATATCAAAAAAAATGGAACTTATATTGATTGTACATTTGGATGCGGGGGTCACACAACAGAAATTTTGAAATATTTAAATGAGAAAGGGAAATTGTATGCTATTGACAAAGATCCATCATCCATTAATATAGCACATGCAATTAAAGACAACAAATTTCATATGATCTCAGGAAATTTTTCTAATGTATTGAAAAATTTGAGAGAAACACATGTCATGAAAAAAATAGATGGAATATTGCTGGATTTAGGAATATCATCTATGCAAATTCACAACTCTTATCGAGGATTCTCTTTTTTGTCAGATGAACCACTTGATATGCGAATGAACCCAAAAATAGGAATTACAGCATCTAAATGGTTATTTAAATCTAACGCAAAATCTATTTCACAAGTATTATACAAATTTGGAGAAGAATATTTTGCAAAAAAAATAGCTAATAAAATCGTACAACAAAACAAAATTAAACCTATTACTAAAACTACTGAACTCGTTGATCTCATAAAAAAAATTGTTCCAAAAAGAAAAAAACATCCTGCTACAAAAACGTTTCAAGCAATAAGAATACATATTAATCAAGAACTGGATGAACTTAAAAAAGCTCTAAAATATGCATTAGAACTATTAGCTCCTGGAGGTCGATTAGCAATAATTAGCTTTCATTCACTTGAAAATCGCATTGTTAAAAAATTTTTTATTGAAAATAGTAAAATGCCATTTATTCCTTCTGGAATAGCCATTAGTGAAACACAACTAAACTATTTAAAAAAAACTACATTAAAAATTATTAGTAAGATCGTGCCAACACAAATTGAAATTAATAATAATCCAAGATCACGTAGTGCAATATTAAGAGTTTCTGAAAAGAGAGGTAAAAATGAGTAACACTATCTATAATTTATCTACAATTATCTTGAATGATCTAATAAAACTAAATAAGAAACTATTAGTTTTGCTCGTCATGATTACTATTTCTTCTATATTAACAATTACTATAATTCACAAAACACGATTACTAATTTCACAAGAAGAAACATTAAATATACTTGCAAAAAAAGAAAGAACAGAATGGAAAAATCTAATTTTAGAAAGAAATTTGTTAACCTCTCATAAAAAAATCGAAAAAAATGCTATAAAACAACTAAAAATGACATATTCTAATCCATCAAAAGAGAACATTTTTTTGCAATAATTATTAAAATAATAGGAAATATTTATCTTCATGAAATATATTATTAATGACATTCAACTTGATAACCCTAAAAACAAAAACTATTGCCTAAACAATCGATTTATAATTTTATGTAGCATTATAATTATTTCAATTACCATAATTTTATTCAAAATAACTGTACTACAATTATTTAAAACCAAACAGTTAATAAAAGAAAGCGATTTACGCACATCCAGAATACAAATAGAACTAAATTCAAGAGGAACCATTAAAGATAGATCAGGTAATATATTAGCTATAAGTATACCTGTAAATGATATTTGTATTGATCCTAAGCTATTCTTTTTAAAAAAAAAGTAATCGTTAATAAAAAATGGAAAGCACTATCACAAGCTTTATCGATTCCTTTAAAAAAAATCATATATAAAATCAATCATTTCAAAAATAGTAGATTTACATATTTAGCGCGAAAAGTTAGTCCAGAAATTGGAAAATATATAAAAAGCCTAAACTTTCCAGGTATATATGTTGTAGACAACTTTCAACGATACTATCCCTCTGGAAAAATAATCTCGCAATTAGTTGGATTAACTAATACAGATGGAATTGGAATCGAAGGAATAGAAAAAAGTTTTGATAAACTACTAAAAGGTATTCCAGGTAAACGAAAAATTAGAACAGATAAATTTGGAAATGTTATTGAAAACGTTTCATTAGTAAAAAAAAATGTACCTCACAATATAAACTTAAGTATAGATATAAGATTACAAACAATTATATATCGCGAATTAAGCCATGCTGTAAATTTCAATAAAGCTCAATCTGGAACGGCAATTTTAATAAATATTAAAACTGGAGAAATTTTAGCTATGGTTAATAGTCCTACCTACAATCCAAATAATCTAAAAACAATATCCATGGAATTAATTCGTAATAAAGCTATTACTGATATGTTTGAACCAGGATCTACAGTTAAACCCATGGTAATTATGAAAGCTTTACAAAAAAAAATAATTACTCCAAAATCTATAATTGATACAACTCCATTTATAGTACATCATCATATCATACAAGATGTATCATATAACAAAAAACTATCAATAACCGAAATTTTAAAAAAATCAAGCAATACCGGTGTATCTAAATTAGCATTGCTCATGCCAGCATTTGAATTAACAGACATCTATTCTAGATTTGGTTTAGGAAAATCGACTAATTTAGGACTAATAGGAGAAACAAACGGAATTTATCCCAAAAAAAAATATTGGTCTACTTTAGACAAAGTAACGTTTTCTTTTGGATATGGATTAATGGTTACACCATTGCAATTAGCTAATGTTTACACCATAATTGGAAGATATGGATTAAACAAACCTCTATCTATTATTAAAACCAACAAAAAAACTAAAGAAATACAAATATTTTCTAAATCTTTAGTAAAAGTTGTATTAAATATGCTCGAATCAGTCACCAAACCAGGAGGTGTAGGAACAAAAGCAGCAATTAAAGGATACAAAGTAGCAGCAAAAACAGGGACTGCAAAAAAAGTAGATTCTAATGGAAAATACATTAATAAGTATGTTTCATATATAGTAGGAGTTGCTCCAATCAGCAATCCACAATTTTCTTTAATTGTCATGATTAATAATCCAAAAGCAGGAGGATATTATGGAGGTACAATTTCTGCTCCAGTATTTAGTTCAATTATGAATTTTGTATTAAAAATAACAAATGTTAGACCTGATGATTTATTAACACATTAAATACACAAACTTCAAATAAAAAATGAAACATGATTTAAAAAATTTATTAAAACCATGGATAAACATAATACGCACATATAAAATAACAGGGATAACATCAGATAGTCGAAAGGTAACTTCGGGATATTTATTTTGTGCATTACAAGGTACCAAATGTCATGGAAAAATCTTTATTAAAAAATCTATAAAGAACGGAGCAATAGCTATTCTCTGTGAAACCAAACAAATCAAGTACCACGGATATATAACATACACAGAAAAAAAAATTCCTATAATTTATTTTTTTGAATTATCTCAATATTTATTTAAGATATCAAGTAGATATTATAAAATAAACGAAATGCTAACACTCATCGGAATTACTGGAACTAACGGAAAAAGTACTGTAGCTCATATGATTGCTCAATGGAGCAATTTATTAAATCATAAAATAGGAATTATGGGAACTTTAGGAAATGGAACTTACAATAATCTAAAACCATCTAAAAATACAACTGAATCTCCCATAAATATACAAAAATTTTTAAAAAAAATGTCAATAGACAATATTAGAACGATTGTTATGGAAGTTTCTTCACACGGAATTATACAAAATAGAGTATCACACCTATATTTCTCGATTGCGATACTTACAAATATTACATCAGATCACTTAGACTATCACAAGACTATAGAAAACTACATACAAGCAAAATGGACTTTTTTTTCTCAAAATAACATCAAAACATTTATAATTAATATAAATGACACAATTGGAAAAATTTGGACCGAGAAATTACCTAAACACAACACTATCGTTATAAGTATCAAACAACAATTTAACTATTCATCTTTTAAACAATGGATATACGCAAACTATATCATACATGAAAAAGATTATACTTACATTTATTTTAAATCTAGTTGGGGAAATGGATTGCTCAAAAACAAACTAATTGGATATTTTAACATTAGTAATTTACTATTAGCTTTTGCTACACTATTAGAATTAGGACATTCACTATCTCACTTAATTAATACATGTAAAAACATAACAACTGTTTTTGGACGCATGCAGCTTTTTAAAGCTCCGAGAACACCATATATTATTATTGATTATGCACATAACGAAAATGCCCTAAAAAACGTATTAAAAACCGTTCGCAAAATGTGTCATCACAATAAAATATGGTGTGTCTTTGGATGTGGAGGAAATAGAGATAAATTAAAACGATTTTTTATGGGACAAACTGCCAAAAAAATAGCAAATAAAATCATTTTAACTAATGATAATCCAAGATACGAAAAACCAATAGAAATCGTCAAAGACATTATAAAAGGATGTAAAAACAAAAAAAATATATATGTCATATTAGATAGAGAAAAAGCAATTAACTTTGCTGTAATCAATGCTAAAATATGCGATTACATTGTAATATTAGGGAAAGGTCATGAACAGTATCAAATTGTAAAAAATAAATCTTATTATTTTTCTGACCATAACATAGTTAAAAAACTACTGGAAAATAAGTATGATTCCGATATCTATTAATCAATTATGTACGATTACAAGTGGAACTTTATTTAACAAAAATTTTTTAAAAAAAAATAATTTAATCTTTCATGCTATTAGCACCGATTCACGAAAAATTACTCCACAATGTTTGTTCATTGCTTTAATCGGAAAAAACTTTGACGCACACAACTACGCATATGAAGCAATGATAAAAGGAGCGACTACAATATTATTAGAACGCAAACTTGAAATACAGATACCACAAATAATCGTAAAAAGTACTATTATAGCTTTAGGAAAAATAGCATCATGGATTAGAACAAAAAGTACTGCTAAAATTATTGCATTAACTGGGTCTTCTGGAAAAACATCTGTAAAAGAAATAACTGCTTCTATATTACAATACTGTGGTAATACTTTATCAACTTTTAAAAACTTAAATAACAATATTGGCGTTCCATTAACTTTATTAAATCTTGATCCATTACACAAATATGCTGTTATTGAAATTGGTGCTAATCATCCAAAAGAAATTTTATACACAACACAACTAACAAATCCTAATATTGCATTAATAAATAACATTCATCATGCACATTTAAGTGGATTTAAATCATTATTTGGCGTATCAAAAGAAAAACAAGCAATTTGTTCTGGACTATCACAAACTGGTACAGCTATATTTAATGCAGATAGCCACCATTGGTCAAAATGGAAAAAAAATGTAAAAAATAGAAATATAGTTTGGTTTTCAATAAAAAAAAAGTCAATTGTTTTGCAAGCAATATCATTCTTAATAATCGAGGTTCTACCTTTATACTACATTCTCCATATGGGAAAACAAATATTACTTTACCTTTACTAGGATTTCATAACATTTCCAATGCTTTAGCTGCAGCCGCTATAGCAATAACATTGAAAATTCCGCTTAAATTTATTCAACTTGGATTATCTAATGTTCCTATATTTCATGGAAGATTAGAAATAATTAAACTCAACAAGCATAAAACTATCATCAATGATACTTACAACGCTAACGTCGCATCAATGGTGGCAGCAATAAAAGTATTAGAAAATATGCCAGGTTACAAAATTTTTGTTGCTGGTGATATGTCTGAATTAGGAAAAACAAGTATTGCATATCATAAGATAATTGGAAACATCATCTACATTTCTAAAATAAACGAAACAATGAGTATTGGAAATTTAAGCAAAGAGATCAGTGTCAATAGTAAAAAAGGAAATCATTACACTTCTTTTAATACATTAATCAGTAGTTTAAACAAAAGAATTGTTATGCATCACAAAATAACAATTTTGATTAAAGGCTCTAGAAGCGAAAATTTAGAAAAAATAGTAGAAAAACTAATTCAGGAATGTGATTATGATCGTACTCATTATTAAATATTATTCTCTTATACATTTCAATAAACTATCATATTTAATATATCGTTCTATTATTAGCTTATTAACATCATTTATTTTTTTTTTTGATATTAGGACCATGTTTAATTAAATTTTTTAAAAAACACCAAATTTATCAAATTACTAGAAATTATAACTCAAACATACGCTACCAAAAAAAAAATGTACCCACTATGGGAGGAATACTTATACTACTTTCTATCATTATATCTGTTTTATTATGGTCAGATTTATCAAACATATATATTTGGTATACAATAATAATCTTAGTAGGATTTGGAACAATAGGATTTATAGATGATTATAAAAAAATTTATTTTAAAACGTTTGTAGGCTTAAAACCTCAATCAAAAATTCTTTTTCTATCTATAATTTCTATCTTTCTTATTATCCTAATTCATCGAAACAACTACAGCAATTGTATTATTCAATTAATATTTCCAATTAAAGAAAATGTTACAATAAACGCAGGAATAATATATATACTTTTATCATATTTTATATTAGTAGGTTCCAGTAATGCTGTAAACTTAACGGATGGATTGGATGGATTAGCAATTGTTCCCATTCTTTTTGTAACTATGGGGTTGTATCTATTGTCATTTATCTCCGGAAACATACATTGTTCCAAATATTTCAATATCATGTATATACGTCATATCAATGAACTAACTATTTTTTGTTCTTCCATTATAGGATCAGGATTAGGATTTTTATGGTTTAATACTTATCCAGCAAAAATATTTATGGGAGATGTTGGATCTCTTCCTCTAGGAGGAATATTAGGAATAATAGCAATATTATTGCACCAAGAAATCATATTTTTTATTATGAGTGGAATTTTTGTAATTGAAACCCTTTCAGTTATCATTCAAGTAACATATTTTAAAATAAGAAAAAGAAGAATATTTAAAATGACACCTATCCATCATCACTACGAACTAATAGGCTGCCCAGAACCAAGATTAATAACAAGATTTTGGATAATTTCTTTAATATTCATGTTATTAGGACTTACATCTATATTTAAGGTTAATTAAAATGTATAACTATCATAAAAAAAAATATTAATACTTGGGATGGGGATAACGGGAATTACGTGCCTTCAATTCTTCATGTCAAGAAAAATCTATCCAAAAATAATGGATTTTAATACATGTCCAAAATATATCCATTATATAAAAAAACTCAAAAACATAAGTTACCATATAGATTCAGTAAATTACAAATGGATTGAAGAATCTAATTTAATTATTATAAGCCCTGGAATAGCATTATCTCATCCAGCACTAACATATGCTCATAAAAGAGGTATTGAAATTATTGGAGATATAGAACTGTTTGTTAGAGAAACTAACGTTCCAATTATTGCTATTACTGGCTCTAATGGAAAAAGTACAGTAACAATGATGGTCAATAACATACTAAAATTAGCTGGATTTAAAGTATATATAGGCGGAAACATTGGAATCCCTGCATTAAACATACTTAATTGTCATGCAGAAATATATATATTAGAATTATCTAGTTTTCAATTAGAAACAACTTTTAGCTTAAAAGCTGAAATTGCTATTGTACTCAACATAAGTGCTGATCATATGGACAGATATCCATTAGGTATTACCGAATATGCAAAAAAAAAATTAACAATATATAATAATGCTAAATTGTCTATTCTGAATTTAGAAGATAATTTATCATTTAATACAAATATTAAAAAACAACCTCATATTACATTTGGAATTAATAAAGGACAATACAACTTAAAAAAAATACAGAATAGAACGTGGTTATGTCATAAATCAAAAAAACTACTAAATACCGCAACAATGTTAATATCAGGTCAACACAATTATATAAATGCACTATCTGCATTATCAATAGTTCACAATTTTAAAATTAGTATTAAAATTAGAATGCAAGCACTACAACAATTTTTAGGATTACCTCATCGATTTCAATTAGTATATAAAAAAAATAACGTAGCATGGATCAATGATTCTAAATCTACAAATATTGGAAGTACAAAATCAGCTATTAACAATACACTGTCAAATACAAAAGGAAAGATAAGATTAATATTAGGTGGAGATGGAAAACTAGCCGATTTTTCTTTATTAACACCTTGTCTAAAACATAAAAAAATAATTATTTATTGCTACGGAAAAAGTCAAAAAATGCTTTTTCAATTGTGTCCTGAAAAATCTATATGCTTAAATACATTAAAAAATGTAGTACATTTTATAAAAAAAATAGTACAACCGGAAGATGTAGTATTATTTTCTCCTGCTTGTAGTAGTTTGGACCAATTTTCTAATTTTGAAGAACGTGGTAACGTTTTCATCAAATTAATAAAAGAGCTATATTAATGAAATTTAAAAATTTACTACTAAAAGAAACAAATAATACTCTAAAAAAAAACAAAATACAACGTTTGTTTTAAGAGAACTATATGATCCTAAACTAGTATGGTGCACTATAATCCTACTATTAATTGGATTAGTTATGATAACTTCTTCATCTATGCCAACAGCCAGTCATATATATGGAGATTTATTTTTCTTTACAAAAAAACAAATTTTGTATTTAATAATAGCATTATTTCTAATGAACATATTTCTTCAAATACCTATATTTTTTTGGAAAAAACATAATATTAAAATTTTTTTAATTTCTATTATTATGTTATTACTAGTTTTAGTAATAGGTGTTCCGATCAATGGTTCTTTTAGATGGATCAAAATAAGCTTTATACATATACAACCAGCTGAATTTTCTAAACTTGCTGTATTTTGCTATTTATCTAGTTATTTGTCGCGAAAACGTTTTGAAATTATCAATAGTTTTTTAGGCTTCATGAAGCTTATAAGAATAATATGTATTATATCAATACTTTTATTAATAGAACCAGACTTAGGAACAGTTACCATATATATTATAACAACATTATCCCTATTATTTATTATTGGAATACAAATTTGGAAGTTTATACCTATTATACTTATAAGCATGTCTATAATTATTACGTTAATAATAATTACACCTTATCGTAACGAACGCATACTTTCTTTTTGGAATCCTTGGAAAGACCCATTTGGAACAGGTTATCAAATAACACAATCCTTAATGGCTTTAGGAAGAGGAAATTTATTCGGAACTGGATTAGGGCATTCTATTCAAAAATTAGAATATTTACCTGAAGCCCATACTGATTTTATTTTTTCAATCATTGGTGAAGAACTAGGATATGTTGGATCTTGTATCACATTATTTATAATATTATTTATTTCTTTACGAGCACTACGTATTGGAAAACAAGCAATACAAAATAACGATACTTTCTCTGGTTATTTCGCATTTTCAATCGGGATTTGGCTGACTTCTCAAACATTAATTAATATTGGTACTACTGTTGGAATATTACCAACTAAAGGTTTAACTTTACCATTAATTAGTTACGGAGGATCTAGTTTAATAATTATTTCTATTTCTATCGCTATATTATTACGCATAGATTTTGAGACAAAAATAAAAGACAAATTCTATAAAGGCTACAAATGAACAAAAAAACAATAATAATTATGGCAGGGGGTACTTGTGGGCATATTTTTCCTGGATTAATCATTGCTCATACATTGATAAAAAAAGGGTGGAACGTATCCTGGTTAGGAACATCAAACCGTATCGAATCTAAAATCATTCCCAAAAATAAAATTCCTATTCAATTTATCAATATAAACGTAACAAAAAAAAATTTTTTTAGCTTGATTAAACTTCCGTTTCAAATGATACGTGCTTGCTACCAAGCTAAATTAATTATAAAACAAATAAATCCCGATGTAATACTAGGAATGGGAGGATATATCTCTCTTCCAGGAGGATTAATATCTTTTTTTTGCAAAATACCATTGTTAATTCATGAACAAAACAGAGTCATGGGGTTATCTAATACAATATTATCTAAATTATCCACTACAGTAATGCAAGCATTTCCAGAAACGATATTACATGCAAAAACCGTGGGGAATCCATTAAGACAAGAAATCATTAATTTGCCAAATCCTATTTCCCGTTTTAAAGGAAGAACAGGACCAATTAGAATTCTGGTTGTTGGAGGTACTCAGGGATGCAGAACTTTTAATTCTATACTGCCTAAAGTAGCTTACGTTCTAAAAAATAAAATTGTTGTTTGGCATCAAATAGGAAAACAAAACACATATGAAACATTAAAATATTATAAAAAATTTAAGCTGAATCCATACAAAATAACCTCTTTCATAGAAAATATTGCCGAAGCATATAACTGGGCTGATATGATTATTTGTCGTTCCGGAGCTATTACAGTAAGTGAAATTCAATATATTGGTTTACCAGCCATATTTGTTCCATTTCCTCATAAAGATAAACATCAATATTGGAATGCATATCCACTAACACTTTTAGGAGGAGCGATAATAGTAGAACAAAATTTTTTTAATGCTAAAAAAATAATTAAAATCTTAGAAAAAATAAATAGGAAAAAAATTATTGTTATGTCTAGAAAACTATATTCACGTTCTAATACTAATTCTGTAAGAGATATTACTAATATAATTGAAAATACAACTCATATATACTAAAGCACTAATTTTACTAAAAATGATTTTACATAATAATTTTATGAAAAAAAATAAAAAAAAATATAATACAATTATTACTAAAACACATCACATAAATCATATACACTTCGTAGGGATTGGCGGTATAGGCATGAGTGGAATAGCTGAAGTATTGTTAAAACAAGGCTATAAAATCAGTGGTTCTGATTTAATATCTACTAATATTACAAAAAGATTAATTGCCTTAGGAGCAAAAATATACTTTAATCACTCCAAAAAAAATATTAAAAATGCAAACATTATAGTAATGTCTAACGCAATTTCATCACACAATCCTGAAATTACACATGCTAACATTCTAAAAATTCCTGTAATAAAAAGAGGTGAAATGCTTGCAGAAATAACACGATATAAATATGGAATAGCAGTATCTGGAACGCACGGAAAAACTACCACTACTGCACTAATTTTTAGTATACTCTTGGAAAGTAACTTAGATCCAACACTCATAAATGGAGGACTCGTAAAATCAATAAATAATAGTGCTAAATTAGGCAATAGTCCTTACTATATTATAGAAGCAGACGAAAGTGATGCTTCTTTTTTATATTTAACACCAGTTGTAAGCATATTAACCAATATTGATAATGATCATTTAGAAAATTATCATGAAAACTTTGACAATATTAAATCGGCTTTCATAAAATTTGTTCAAAATATTCCTTCTTACGGTACAGCTATCATCTGCATAGATGACAAAAACATAAGAAAAATCATTTCATCAATAAATTGCAACATTATCACTTACGGATTTAGTACAGATTCTGATGTACGTATCGAAAAATATACACAAAACAAGTTTTCTAGTCATTTTGTAATAACTAGACCATATAAACCACAATTAGATATAATTTTAAACATGCCAGGTATACATAATGCTCTTAATGCAACAGCAGCGATAGCTACTGCAACTCAAGAAAACATCAATGATGTTAATATTCTCAAATCATTAAAAAATTTTAAAGGTATTGAACGAAGATTTGAATTATGTGGAAATTTCTTAATAAAAAAATCGCCGAATATATATAATGTGATTACTATTATAAAAGATTATGGACATCATCCTAAAGAAATTTCTTCTAGCATCAATACTGCTAGATCCGGATGGCCAAAAACCAAATTATTAATGATCTTTCAGCCTCATAAGTATACAAGAACTTATTATCTATTCGAACAATTTAAAAATGTGCTACTAAAAGTAGACGAATTATTTATTTTAAAAGTTTATCCAGCTAATGAACATGCAATTCCTGGAACAGATAGTCTCACTTTATACAACGAACTCTGCAAATATAAAAAAAAATCAATCACTTTAATATCTAATTACAATGATATGTTTACGATACTCATAAAAAAATTATCAAGAAATAATATACTTTTGATACAAGGTGCTGGAAACGTAGATATTATAGTAGATAATCATGTTATTAAAAATTTTAAAAAATTAAATAAGAAACAATTTTTATGTTCGAAAAAATAGCGATACTATTCGGTGGTACGTCAAAAGAAAGACATATATCCTTACTATCCGGAAAT
This sequence comes from Buchnera aphidicola (Meitanaphis elongallis), assembly GCA_039830015.1. Lineage (NCBI taxonomy): Bacteria > Pseudomonadati > Pseudomonadota > Gammaproteobacteria > Enterobacterales > Erwiniaceae > Buchnera > Buchnera aphidicola. The sequence goes on along the minus strand of CP140033.1, from coordinate 232,146 downwards.
AACATATTAGAAAATTTGTTAAAATCTAAGATAAATGCATATCCTATAGATACAAAATATTTTCCTATCTCTCAATTATCTAATCAAGGATTTAAAAAAGCGTTTATTGCCCTTCATGGAAAAGAAGGAGAAAATGGGACCGTACAAGGATTATTAACATATTTAAACATTACATATACAGGAAGTAAAATTTTGCCATCAGCCATTGCAATCGATAAGCTGAGAACAAAATTATTATGGCACAGCGTTAATTTACCAATTATTCCTTATTATTTTATTAATATCAAAAAGTTTAAAACAATTTCTAAAGAAAAACTTAAAAATAATGTCCTTCCATTAGGACTGCCTTTAATTGTTAAACCAAATACTGAAGGATCTAGTATCGGAATATCTTTAATTTATTCATACAACTACTTATATAATGCATGCATGAAAGCATTTCGATATGATAATGATATACTCATCGAAAAATTTATTTCTGGATCAGAATATTCAGTAGGAATTCTCAAAAATGTAATTCTTCCATCTATTCGTATACATTATAAAAACACTTTTTATGATTACGAATCTAAATATATATCTAAAGAAACACAATATTTTTGCCCAAGTGGATTAAAAAAAAACCAAGAAATAGAACTAAATAAAATGATAAAAATAGCCTGGAACATTCTCGGATGTACAGGATGGGGAAGAATTGACGTAATAATGGATAATTATGATAAGTTTTGGTTATTAGAAATAAATACATGTCCAGGTATGACTAAACATAGTTTGATGCCAATAGCTGCCAAACAAGCCGGAATATCTTTGAAATCATTAATTTTAAAAATTTTACAGTCAGCTAACTAAAAAAATATTTTTAAAAATAAAATATAAAAAATGAAACATATACTACATCACAAAAAAACATTAATGTTAATAAAATGCATAATAATACTGGTTTTAATCATCTTTATTATAATTAATAGTTTTATACTTATACAATCATCACAAAGTTTGTCTAATAAAAAAATATCTAGCTTAACAATTACAGGAAAATTTTACTATTTAAACAGAAAAAATATTAAAGATCTCATTTTATCTTTACAAAAACCATGTAATTTTTTCTCTCAGTATGATACGTTCATACAACATCAACTAATAAAATTTCCTTTTATAAAAACAGTTATAATAAAAAAAAAATGGCCTAACAAATTGTTTATTCATATCACAGGTACAATTCCTATTGCATATTGGAATGACAAGTATATATTAAGCGACCAAGGAACAATACATAATATTACAAAAAAAAAAATAAATATCAGTAACATTCCTCATTTTTATGGATCATACAATAGTAAAATTGAAATTTTAAATCATTATAATATAATAAACAACATATTAAAAAATAACCATATTGTATTAACATCTATTACAGTAACACATCAACATTTATGGAAATTATTTGTAGAAAATCATATTGAAATAATCCTGGGAAGAATAAAAAATATCACACAACTAAAAAAATTGGTAAATATCTGGAAGATTTTAAAAAAAGAAGAAAAAATAAAAATAAAAACAATAAAATATATTGACTTAAGGTACGAATCAGGTATAGCAATAGCATGGAAGTAATAAATACAGGCTAAAACTATGATCAAAAAAAAAGATAGAAATTTAATAGTTGGATTAGAAATTGGAACTACTAAAGTAATTACTTTAGTAGGAGAAATATTAATAGATGGTATTATTAACGTTATTGGAATAGGTATTTGTACTTCATATGGAATAAACAAAGGAATAATAAATGACCTAAAATCAATTATAAAATGTATTAAAAAATCTATCAATCAAGCTGAGAACATGGCGGACTGTAAAATTTCTTCTATATATTTAGCACTATCTAATAAATATATTAATTGCCAAAATGAAATAGGAATAGTTCCTATATCTGAACATGAAGTTACTATGGAAGATATAAATAATGTAATCCACACAGCACGATGTGTACGAATACATAATGAACGTCACATTTTGCATATTATTCCTCAAGAATACTCTATTGATGAACATTCAGGAATCAAAAATCCAATTGGATTATCTGGGACAAGAATGCAAGCACAAGTTCATCTAATCACATGCCATACTGAAACAAAAAATAATGTTATTAAAGCGATAGAAGCATGTGGATTAAAAATAAATCATGTCGTCTTTTCAGGACTTGCCTCTAGCAAAGCAATATTGACACAAGATGAATGCCAATTAGGTGTATGCATGGCAGACATTGGCGGGGGAACTATAGATATTGCTATGTATTCAAATGGTATACTACAACATAGTTGTGTTATTCCGTATGCTGGAAATTCTGTAACAAATGACATATCTTATGCGTTTAATATACCTTTTAAAAAAGCTGAAGACATAAAAATCCGATACGAACATAAAGAAACGCCTACTGCAACAAAAACATGTAAACAAATTGAAGCACCTAATATTCATAATAAACTTATTAAAACATTCAAACAAGACACATTAACCGAAGTCATTGAAGCAAGATACATCGAATTACTAAGTTTAATAAATAAAAAAATATTAAGCATACAAAACAATACTAAAATGTCAAAAAACTATCATAAACTTGGCGCAGGGATAGTTTTTACTGGTGGAGCTTCTAAAATAAAATTGTTAAAACATAACGCTAAAAATATTTTTAAAATGCCCATAAGAATAGGTATACCAAAAAACATTAGTAGCTTAATAAATAATATTGAAAGTGTAAACTATTCTACTGTAGTAGGATTACTACATTATGGAAAAGAACACATTCAAAGTTTTAAAAAAAATAATGAGTCTAAAAATTTCTTCAAAAAATGGTTTCAGTCTATTAACAGCTGGATAAAAAAAGAACTTTAATAATATAAACACAAACAATGGATACAAATTTATGTTTGAACCTGTAGAAAAAAATAACGATGCAATTATTAGAGTAGTCGGTATAGGAGGAGGAGGAGGAAACGCAGTAGAACACATGGTTCGAGAACAAATAGAAGGCGTAGAATTTTTCGCTATTAATACCGATACACAAGCATTGCGTAAAATAGAAGTTGGAACAACTATACAAATCGGAAATCATATTACAAAAGGATTAGGAGCTGGAGCTAATCCTATAATAGGAAAAAACGCAGCTGAAGAAGACCGAGAAAATCTAAAATCAACGTTAGAAGGTGCAGACATGGTTTTTATAGCAGCTGGAATGGGAGGAGGAACAGGCACAGGTGCAGCTCCAGTTATCGCGGAAATTACAAAAGAACTAGGCATATTGACAGTTGCCGTAGTGACAAAACCATTCAATTTCGAAGGAAAAAAAAGAATGGCTTATGCAGATCAAGGTATCAAAGAACTATCAAAATATGTTGATTCACTGATTACTATTCCTAATGATAAATTATTGAAAGTGTTAAATAAAGGAATTTCTTTATTAGATGCCTTCAGTTCAGCAAACAACATCTTAAAAGGAGCAGTACAAGGAATAGCGGAGCTCATAACTAAACCTGGTTTAATTAACGTAGACTTTGCTGATATACGTACTGTAATGTCTGAAATGGGGTATGCTATGATGGGAACTGGAATTTCTTCTGGAGACAATAGAGCTAAAGAAGCAGCAGAAATTGCTATTTCTAGCCCACTTTTAGAAGATATCGATTTGTCCGGAGCACAAGGAGTACTAGTCAACATTACTTCTGGATTCAACATGAAATTAGATGAATTTGAAACTGTAGGAAATATTATTCGATCTTTCTCGTCAGATAATGCTACTGTGGTAATTGGAACATCTTTAGATACAGACATGAACGATACACTTCGTGTAACAGTAGTAGCTACAGGCATTGGAATAGAAAAACCATCTATGGATGTGTACCTTTCAAAAAACATGTATTCAAATAAATCATTACTTAAATTTGAACAAAAACAGCATGAATCTTTCGATATTGAAAATCAAACTATAGAAGCTAAAAAACAAAAAATTAATAATGATTTTGACACATTGCTAAAAAGAAACAACACCAATTATTTAGATATTCCCACTTTTTTAAGAAGAAAATCTAAATAAAAATCTTTTTAACAATATTAATTGTATAAACTAAAAAATTAAAATATTAAATTATATTAAATGAAAAAGAACTCAAACGCATTATTTTATACGAAAATTCAAAAATCTATATTAAATATACAAAACATACTTTATATTTACTCTTGCATATTAAAAATTTTTTAAATGCTTAAGAAAAGCTATAAAATATTTTTAATGTTTTAGGAATGCATTATGATCAATCAAATTAAGTTGCCTCTATCTTTTTCTAATGCAGCAATTAAACAAATAAATCGAGTTACTAAAAAAGAAAATATCTCTAATATGAAATTAAGAATTTATATTACTGGAGGTGGATGTAGTGGTTTTCAATATAATTTTAAATTTGACAATAATAAACACAACGATGACATAATAATTACTCAATTAGGAGTATCTATTATCGTTGATCCTATTAGTATTCAATACTTAATAGGAGGCAAAATAGACTATAAAGAAGACCTGAATGGATCAAAATTTATTATTTCTAATCCTAAAGCAAAAACTACTTGCGGATGCGGAGCTTCATTTAGCATTTAACAAATACTGATCATTAATGAATATTTTAATATGAACAAGACAAAAATTAAAAAAGATGACACAATTGGAATTATTGGAGCTTTAGAACAAGAAATTATCTATCTATATAAAAATATTCAACATCTCAAAACAAAAAAACTTTACAATTACATATTGTGTACAGGAAAATTAAATAAAATAAATATCGTACTAATCAAATCAGGTATAGGAAAAGTTTCAGCTAGCATAGCTAGTGCTATATTATTACACTTCTATAAAATAGATTTAATTATTAATATTGGCACAGCTGGAAGCTTGCAAACAAAATTAATTCCTGGAAGTATAATATTTCCTCATAGTACATGCTACTATGACGTTAACCTCACTACTTTTGGTTACAGTTTAGGACAAATACCAAATTTTCCTAAATTATTTTTAGCAAACAACTATATGATGCAATTAGCCGAAAAGTACACATTGCAATCTAGAATGAATCATAAAAAAAACCTTATAATCAGCGGAGATTTATTCATTAATAAAAAAACATTCCAAAATACTTTAAAAAAAAAATTTCCTACAGCAATTGCTGTAGATATGGAATCCACAGCGATTGCTCAAGCATGTTATCAATTTAAAAAACCTTTCTTAATTATCAAATATATATCCGACTTTTCAGATGAACGTGCTTCATTAAACTTTAAAAAATTTGTCAATTTAGCATCTAAAAAATTATTGAATGTTATCCAACATTTATTAGACAGTTTGTGTAAAACTACATGATAACCAAAAAAATATTAATCGTAATCTTAAGTAATATATTCAATATAAGATATGTTTTTTAAAAAATATAATTAATATGTATTTCTTTTTACTTTATTATAAAATTGCTACATAAATATTGGATTTAAATTAAACTGAATTTAACTCATTGATATTAAAATCATATTATAATAATAAAATATTTATTATGTAGCTCTTTTGTATACTAAACGTTACAAAATATTGTTTTCATAATATAAAAACATTTAATTGATAGATTCAATATCATTTTTTTTCAAATTTATCATGTCAGTAATAGTACCTTGAAAAATTTGAGCAGATAAACTTATAGATTCATATAAAGTAGGATGCGCATGTATGGTTAACGCTATATCTTCTACATCACAACCCATTTCAATTGCTAGTCCAATTTCTCCTAACAATTCACCAGCGTTATTTCCAATTACAGACCCACCTATAATTTTTTTTGTTTTTATATCAAAAATTAATTTAGTCATACCATGAGAATAATTGGAAGATATCGCTCGACCTAAAGCACTCCACGGAAAAGTTGAAACTTCATATGCTAAATTATTTTTAATCGCTTCTTGTTCTGTTACTCCCACCCAAGCAATTTCTGGATCAGTATATAATATACACGGAATTACATAAGGATTAAAATAATGATTTTTTCCAGCAATAATTTCAGCTACTATATGTCCTTGATGAATACCTTTATGTGCTAACATTGGTTGACCTATAATATCTCCCACAGCATATACGTTAGATACATTTGTGCATAATTTCTCATTAACCTTGAGAAATCCATTACTATCAGTTTTTAATCCTATCTTATCAATATTTAATGAATCTAAATTAGGTACTCTTCCTACTGATACTAAAATAGCATCATATAATTTAACGTTCTGAATATTATTCTTTGAATTTTTTTCAACTAAAAAACCTTGCTCATTTGATGTAATTTTGCTAACTTCAGAATTTAAAAAAATATTAAAATCATCACGTACTGCGCTACAAAACATATTAATTATATCTCGATCTAAATGAGATAATAAATCGTGAGAATTATCTATAACATCTACTTGAGATCCTAATGAACTATAAATAGTAGCCATTTCTAAACCAATTATTCCTGAACCAATAATCAATAAATTACGCGGTATACTAGGAATAGACAAAGCAGAAGTAGAATCCCAAACTCTAGGATCATTAGAAGGAACATATGATAATTTTCTAGCATAAGAACCAACTGCTAAGATTACATTTTTAAACGAAATAATAACACTTTCTTTTTCTCCTTCAACTATAATGCTACTTTTACTTAAAAATTTAGCAACTCCAACAACAATTTCTACATTACGCTTTTTTGCCATATTCTTTATACCTAAACTAAGATCATTTATAACCTTATTCTTCCAATGACGTATTTTCTCGACATCAATAATAGGTTCTAAAAATTTTACACCTACGCGAGATAAATTCTTTGATTCTTTTATGACTTTAGCTATATGTAATAAAGACTTAGATGGAATGCAACCCACATTAAGACATACTCCACCTAAACTGTCGTATTGTTCTACTAAAATAGTTTCTAAACCTAAATCAGCACATCGAAATGCAGAAGAATACCCTGAAGGACCCGATCCAATAACTACAACTTGAACATGTATCTTTTTATATGACATATTTTACCTACTTTAAAAATTACTATATAACGTGATTATAATAAGATGTTTTAAATTAACTACAATAAAAGTTGTAATAAAATGTTAAATATAAAGTTACTAGCAAATTTATTCGATCTTATAGAATAATATTAAAATAACCTAAATCATAAGCAATCTAATATCTGATAACAACTTTTTAATACCAGTCATGAATCGAACTGCCTCTGCTCCATCAATAACACGATGATCATAAGATAATGATAACGGTAACATCAAACGTGGTTCAAATTCTTTCTTATTCCAATATGGTTTTATTAAAGCTTGAGATACACCTAAAATTGCCACTTCAGGATTATTTATAATAGGCGTAAATCCTGTTCCACCAATTCCACCTAAATTAGAAATCGTAAAACTTCCACCTGTCATATTAGAAATACTTAAAATCCCCAATTTAGACTTATTTGACAATGAATTCAATTCAATCGATAATTCTACTAAATCTTTATTATTAACATCTTTAATAACAGGAACTAATAATCCATTCTTAGTATCCACCGCAATTCCTATATTAATATGTTTATTTAATATCAACTTTTTCTTAGTATTAACGCATAAAACACTATTAAATTTAGGAAATTCCTTTAATAATTTTGCTACCACCTTCATTATAAATACTAAAATAGTTAATTTTGAACTAATATCTTCTTGACATAATCTAGAGTTATAATTTTTTCTAAATTCTTCCAGATCTGTAATATCTGATTCATCAAATTGTGTTACATGAGGAATAATTGACCAACTCTTAGACAAATTTTTACCAGATGCTATTTGTATATTTGTCAAACGTAATTCTTTAAATTGTTTAAGTTCATTAGAATCACTTTTAATACAGTCTGTTAAATTATTATCTTTTACAGCATAGTCGTCTTTCTGTTCTTTCAATACTTTTTTAGCATATAACATCACATCTTCTTTCAAAATTCGACCTTTTCTACCACTACCTACTATTTTCTTTAAATCAATATTTAATTGACGAGATAGTCTTCGAATAATAGGAGTTGCATGAACTAATACTTCTTTCTCATTACTACTTTCTGTTAGTGGCATGCGATTAAGAACACTCACTTTATTTTCAGATCCTACATCATTTAAATACACTTCTTGACTGTCATTTAATCCGTCTTGATCATTTAACAACACATCTAAAACAACAATAGATGAACCAGTTTTTACTTTTTGACCTACATGGACTAAAATCGATTTTATTACACCAGAACTCGTAGATGGAATTTCCATTGACACCTTTTCTCCTTCAATAGTTACTAAGGAATCATCTTGCTTCACCATATCCCCTATTTGCACTAAAATTTCAACTACTTCAACTACATCTACTCCAATATCAGGAATTTTCATTTCGATGTCCATTTTACCTCCTATACTAATCTTGGATTAATCTTACTCACATTAATATTAAATTGATTCATTGCATCAACAACAATCGTTTCATCAAAACTATTACACTTAGACAATTCTAACAAAGCAGCAATAACTATATAAAATTCATTAATTTCAAAATAATTTCTTAAATTTTTTCTACTATCAGAACGTCCAAAACCATCTGTTCCTAATACACGAAAACTAATTCCTGGTATATAAGCTCTTACTTGATCAGCAAACAATTTCATATAATCAGTAACAGCAATCGCAGGAAAATTGTTCATTATCTTTGCAATATAAGGAATTTTTTTATCTTTTGCTGTTGGATGCAGCAAATTCCACCGTTCACAATCTTGACCATTTCTAGCTAATTCAGTAAACGATGTAACACTATAAATGTCTGAACTAATATTATATGTTTTCAATAAAATTAAAGCAGCCTTGCACACACATTGTAAAATAGAACCTGAACCCAATAATTGCACTTTAATTTGTGTTTTCCCTATACTTTTTAATTTATAAATACCTTTACATATACCTTCTTCTGAACCTACAGGCATTGCAGGCATTACATAATTTTCATTAAATGTAGTAATGTAATAATAAATATTTTCTTGTACATCACCATACATTCTATTTAAACCATTGTGAATAATTACTGCAAGTTCATAAGAATATGCAGGATTGTATGATACGCAATTTGGTATAGTTAACGCCTGAATATGACTATGACCATCTCCATGTTGTAATCCTTCTCCATTCAATGTCGTCCTTCCTGAAGTTCCTCCTATTAAAAATCCTCTAGCTTGTTGATCACCTGCAGCCCAACATATATCACCTATTCTTTGAAATCCAAATATAGAATAATAAATATAAAAAGGAATCATAGGAAAATCATTAGTACTGTAAGAAGTAGCCGCCGCTAACCAAGAAGCAAAAGCACCCAATTCATTTATTCCCTCTTGCAAAATTTGACCTTTTCGATCTTCTTTATAATATGCTAATTGCTCCTGATCTTGAGGAATATACTTTTGACCATGAACATTATAAATTCCTATTTTTCGAAATAATCCTTCCATACCAAATGTACGCGCTTCATCGGCAATAATAGGAACTATTCTTTCTTTAATACTAATATTTCTTAAAATAATGTTTAATATACGTACGAAAGCTACTGTAGTAGAGATCTCTTTGGTTTGTTCCATTAAAAGTACTTTGAAATCACTCAATTTTGGCAATTCAAGCCTTTTAGTAAAACGAGCGAGACGAAAAGGCAAATATCCTCCTAATTTTTTCCTATTATCATGAAGGTATTTATATTCTTTACTATCAAATTCAAAAGAAACATAAGGTAAAGAACCAAGATCTTTATCTTGAACTGGAATACAAAATCTATCTCGAATATGACGTATCCCTTGTATATCAATCTTTTTTAACTGATGAGCAATATTTTTACCTTCTGCAATATTGCCAAGTCCATATCCTTTTATCGTATGTATTAATATTATTACTGGTTTTTCTATAATTTTATTAGCTTTGTCAAAAGCAGCATACACTTTTTTAAAATCATGCCCTCCCCTATTCAATTTCCAAATCTGTTCGTCGGTCATATCCTTAACTAAATCCATTGTTTCTTTATATTTTCCAAAAAAATGCTTTCTTACATAAGCTCCATCTTTAGATTTAAATGTTTGATAATCACCATCTAAGGTCTCATTCATCAATTTTACTAACTGTCCAGTAGTATCCCTGTCTAATAATTTATCCCATTCACTTCCCCATATTACTTTAATAACTTCCCACCCTGATCCTTTAAAAACACTTTCCAATTCATTAATTACTTTTCCATTTCCCATAACTGGACCATCTAATCTCTGCAAATTACAATTAACAATAAAAATTAAATTGTCCAGCTTTTCACGAAAAGCAATGGAAATAGCTCCTTTAGATTCTGGTTCATCCATTTCTCCATCTCCCAAAAAAACATATACTTTTTGGTTAGACGTATTTTTCAAATTTCTATTTTGTAAATATTTTAAAAATTTTGCTTGATAAATCGCACATAACGGACCTAATCCCATAGATACTGTAGGAAATTGCCAAAAATCAGGCATACATTTTGGATGCGGATAAGAAGGAAGACCATTTCCATTTACTTCTTGTCTAAAATTATCTAATTGTTCTCGATTTAATCTCCCTTCAACAAATGCACGAGCATAAATTCCTGGAGAAATATGTCCTTGAAAATAAACTAAATCACCACTATCCTTTTCATTACGAGCACGAAAAAAATGATTAAAACATACCTCATAAATTATTGCTGCTGATTGAAAAGAAGACAAATGACCGCCTAAATCTAGATTTTTTCTAGAAGCACGAAGTACAATCATTATTGCATTCCACCTTATTGCAGAACATATTTTATACTCTAAAGATAAATTGCCTGGATAAAACGGTTCATTTGATACAGATATAGTATTAACATAATCACTAATTATTCTACTACTTATAACTTTTACATTTTCTCGCTCTAATCTTTTAATAATAGAGTTAACAATAAAACTTGCTCGTTCAACACCTTCTTCACGAATAACTGATTCAATTCCTTTTATCCAATCATTTGTTTCAATGGGATCAATATCATTAAACAAAAAATCTGTCATATGTAATGTTCCTCATAAATTATGTAAATAAATGACCTATTAATTTATTTTTTTATTTAAAAATACAATTTAAATGTACCTATTTACAAGCTTTCTAAAAAGAAATAAAAAATATTAAATCTTAATAATTCAACATACTAATAATTTAATTAATATAAGAGCTATTAAAAAATTAACTAATTAATGCAATTAACACATCTTAGAATAATCAAAGTTATAAAACTCAAAAACATGTTCTAGGATTTAATAATTGATGAACATATAAAATATAAAATATAACTCATATTAAAATTAAACTTTAACATATATAAATGTCATAAAGTGACAATGACCTTTATAGCTTTAAATAATAACAAAAACATTAAAATTATTCGTATAATTCAAAATATTTTCTTAAATTAAATATAAATAAATGACACGTTATTTATAAACATTATATCCAAAATACTTATTGCTTTAAAAACCGCACAAAATTGTGAAACAATACTCATAACGACATAAAAATATTACTTCAAAACAACTATTACAATATACATTATTACCTCATCGTTGCCTTAATCTCATATTAAAATAAAACTTTATATCTCTTGATCATTAAATATTTTGTTTTCTTGTTCAGAAACTTTTATAAATGTTGTACGTTTAGTTAATTCTTTTAAGCTTGAAGCACCTACATAAGTGCACGCAGAACGAAGTCCTCCCAAAATATCACATATCGTTTTATCAACTGAACCACGAAACAATAATTTTACTACTTTACCTTCTAAAGCTTTGTATGCTGCTACCCCTCCTATATGACGATCCATAGCAGGTTTGGAACTCATACCATAAAAAATCATATATTTTTTATTATCCTCCTCAAAAACTAATCCTTCACATTCATTATGTCCCGCTAGCATTCCGCCTAACATTACAAAATCTGCCCCACCTCCAAAAGCTTTTGCTATATCTCCTGAAACAATGCATCCTCCGTCACTTATAATTTGCCCACCTAAACCATGAGCAGCATCTGAACATTCAATAACAGCAGACAATTGTGGATACCCTATAGCAGTTTTAATACGAGTAGTACACACAGATCCAGGACCTATACCTACCTTTATTATGTCAGCACCAGACACAATCAACTCTTCTACCATTTCTCCAGTAACTACATTACCCGCACAAATAATTTTCTCTGGAAAATGTTCTCGTACCTTCTTCACAAAAGAAACAAACTGCTCAGTATAACCATTAGCTACGTCAATACAAATATATTTTAATTTAGACGATAAGGATAAAATTTTTTTTAACTTCTCAAAGTCTTCTTCTGACATACCAGTAGAAACGATGACATACTTTAACACAGTATCAGAAACACTATAAATAAAATTTCTCCAACATGTATACGAATAATACTTATGAACCGCAGTTAATACATGAAATGAAGATAATACTTTAACCATACAAAATGTACCTACAGTATCCATATTAGCAGCAATCAAAGGAATCCCACTCCATGTTTTTCCTGAATTTTTAAAAACAAAATGACGAGTAAGATCAACTTGTAATCGACTTTTTAATATAGAACGCTTTGGACGAATAAGAACATCTTTAAATCCCAACTTGATATCTTCTTCAATACGCATAAATTAATAATCTCTATTTTAAACAAAATAATATTGTTTTTTTTCAAAAAAACAGTTTATAATAAATGTTATTATTACATAATAAGACATATCTGAAAAAATTCAGATCAACTTGTAACACATAACTTCAAACTTATATCTTATGACTTACATTGTAGCTCTTACAGGAGGGATTGGTAGCGGAAAAACTACCATATCAAATTTATTTAAAAACATCGGCATACAAGTTGTTGATACCGATACAATTACAAGAAACATTTTAAAATATGATCAAACAATAATAAATAAAATTATAAAAAAATTTGGAATGCAATTTCTAAAAACAAACGGATCAATAAATCGAAAAACTCTAAAAAATTATATATTTTCTCATAAAATAAAAAAGCTCTGGTTGGAAAAACTATTACATCCCATAATAATCAAAACAATGAAAAAAAAACTAGAACAAGTAACATCTCCATGGTGCTTATGTGTAATTCCCCTTTTAATAGAAATGAAATTATATCGATACGTAAATCGAATATTACTAGTTGATATACCCATACAACAACAACTTCAAAGAACTATAAAAAGAGATAAAATTAATGCAATACAAGCTAAATTAATTATTTCTACTCAAGCCACTCGATTAGAACGCTTATTAATTGCGGATGATATTATAGATAACACTAATACAATAGATGTTGTAAACTCATCTATAAAAAGATTAAACGAACATTACTTAAAGTTAACAAAAACACGATTTAATAGACTACAACAACATACTTTTTACTATGAAAGTAATAAGTATATCAAAACCCTTTGAACAAAACATGAAGCACTAAAACATCACTTAAAACCATATATTATACAAAGAAACATTATAATCATCAGTATTATAACTATCCCTAAAAACTAAAAATTTTTATATATAAATAAAAATATTTAAAATACATCAACTTTTGTTAAATGTTCCTACATGTAATTAATACATAACATATTAAAATACACATTGTAACTTGACATATATAAATTATCAATTAATGTTAAATCAGCAATTTAAATTCCATAAAATTATCAAGTAACATAACTTAATTTTGCATAATTTTATAAAATATATGCTTAAAATTTGATTTTTTTATTATTTAACATTTAATCACAACAATTTTTTAAATACATATTCAAAACATCGTATCTTTATTTATAAAATGAGTTTTAAATAAAGTAGAAGTTACTTCGTACTTTAACAATTCCAACATAGCAGAAAACGTAATAAAAGACTCTCTCTTATATTCTTGCTTAGGGTCTTTTTGTGCATAACCTCTCAAATGAATTCCTTGACGTAAACATTCTAAAAATGATAAATGTTCTTTCCAAAATGCATCTAACGTTTCAATCATAACCGATTTCTCCAATTTACCTATATTATTTAATCCAATAACTTTTTTCTTTTCTTCATAGTTCCTATTAACATATTGTAAAATCTTTTTAGTTAATTCTTCTTCATACAACGTACTATCGTTATTCAACCATTTTGCAATTGGACAAACTAAATTAAAATCCTTATATAAACACAATTCTAATTCAGATATTTTCCATTGTTCCTTTAATAAATTTTTTTTTACATATTTATTAATAACATTAGTAAATACATCATCATAAATTTTTTTAATAACACTACTAATACTGTTAGAATTAATAATACAATTTCTTTGATGATAAATAATACAACGTTGCTCATTTGCAACATCATCATATTCTAATAATTGCTTTCGAATATCAAAATTTCGACTTTCTACTTTTTTTTGAGCACTAGAAATTGCTTTAGTTACAAAAGAATGAGTAATAGCTTCACCATATTTTATACCTAATACTTTCATAATTTTAACAATACGATCAGAAGAAAAAATTCGAAGCAAAGAATCTTCCATAGACAAATAAAATCGAGAAGAGCCAACATCTCCCTGACGACCAGATCGACCTCTTAATTGATTATCTATCCTTCTAGACTCATGTCTTTCTGTCCCAATAATATGCAATCCACCAGATTTTAAAACAAGATCATGTTCTTTTTTCCATTCTCTTTTAAGATACCTTATTTTTTTATCATTAAACGTTCTTTTTTCTATTGAATCTAATTCTAGACTTCCACCTAACACTATATCAGTTCCTCTCCCTGCCATATTAGTCGCAATAGTAACTGCTTGCAATTTTCCAGCTTGAGCAATAATGTCAGCTTCTCTAGAATGAAAATTTGCATTTAAAACATTATGTTTAATACCTAATTTAATTAAACGTTTAGAAATTAATTCAGATTTTTCGATAGATGTTGTTCCAACTAATACAGGCTGATTCCGTTTCATACATTTTTCGATATCTTTAATAATTGCATCTATTTTTTCTAATTCAGTCATATATACTAAATCAGGCATGTCATTTCGCACCATAGGACAATTAGTTGGTATAATAACTGTATCTAAATCATAAATGGAACTAAACTCAGCTGCTTCCGTTACCGCAGTACCAGTCATTCCTGATAATTTATTATATAATCGAAAATAATTCTGAAAAGTAATCGATGCTAATGTTTGACTTTCACTCCTTATTTTTACTTTTTCTTTAGCCTCTATTGCTTGATGTAAACCATCTGACCATCTCTTTCCTTGCATAGTTCTTCCAGTATGTTCATCAACAATAATTACACGTTCATTTTTAACAATATAATCTATATTTTTAAAAAATAAGTTATGAGCCCGTAAAGCTGCTATAATATGATGCATTAACATAATATGTTTAGACGAATATAATAGTTCTGAACTCTTTATTAAATTCTCTTGAACTAACCATTTTTCAGCTTCTATTAAACCTCTTTCAGTTAAACTAATTTGACGTTGTTTTTCATCAACAGAAAAATGTCCTATTCCAGAAAATGTATCTGAATCTTCTTGTTTCTGAAATATTAATTTTGGTACAATTTTATTAATTTTAAAATATAATTCTGAATTGTCTTCTGAATCTCTAGAAATAATCAGCGGTGTACGTGCTTCATCTATTAAAATAGAATCAACTTCATCTACTAATGCAAAATTTAAACCTCTTTGTACTCTATCTTTCTTTGAATAGATCATATTATCTCTTAAATAATCAAATCCATATTCATTATTAGTACCATATGTTATATCGGAAAAATAAGCTCTTTTTTTTAGTTCGTGAGACATACCTGAAATGTTAACGCCAACAGTTAAACCAAGAAAATTAAATAAAATTTGATTATTTTTTGCATCTCTTTGAGCAAGATAATCATTCATAGTCACAACATGAACGCCCTTTCCTGCTAAAGCATTCAAATATACTGGTAAAGTTGCTGTCAAAGTTTTACCTTCACCTGTTCTCATTTCTGCAATACATCTATGATGCAATACCACTCCACCTAATAATTGAACATCAAAATGACGCATTCCAAACACTCGTTTACTAGCTTCTCTGACTACAGCAAACGATTCTGATAATAAATCATTTAATTTATAACCCTCTTTTAGACGAGATCTAAAAACATCGGTTTGATTTCTTAATTGTTTATCTGAAAATTTTGTAAATTTACTTTCTAAATCATTAATTTCTTCCGTGATTTTTTTTACTTGTTCTAATATCCGATCATTGCGATTACTAAACAATTTACTAAAAAATTTGATTATCATATTCATTTATACTCATATTTAAATAGAATATTAAAACGTTATGCTTTTGTATAAAAAGCTCATTAAAAATTACATAAATAGCATTTAACACACAAAAAGTAGAAATTATCTCTATTTTCTATATGTCATTAAGTAATTTTGACTCATTAATATATTATTTAAAATAGAAAAACTAATATAAAATATGTTATAAATAATTCTATATAAAATTTCTGAACAATTTTAAACAAAATTATAAAAATATTATATATATAATCATAAATAAAAGTTAGACATTACATATTCATATGCACAATATTTGTTTATAAACAATATATACTCAAATTTAAAACTAAAAATGTTGTTACTTTCTTAAAACAAAAAATTAAAATAAATTGCTATGTAATTATTGTAATGAAAATACCCATTGTTTTAATTTTTTAAAACACTACTCAAAATTTACCTTATTTCTACTAAAAACTATTAAATACATAAAATTAATTACAATTAGCTAAACATTATCCTACTAAAAAATTATTAAAAATTATTTCAGATAAATATCTAATTGCAAAGAATTACTCCAGTTTTATTCCATATTGGCAAACGACGATAAAATCTATTATCAGAACTTGTATTACACACTATATCTCCTTCAAAACTAATGTTTAACATATTAACATTTTCGGGAGGAGTTAAAATCAAAGATTGAGGTTTATGAAGTTTTAAATAATAATTATAAACTTTCATAGCTCCAGAAGATCCATAGAATCTTGAAGATTTATTATTATCTCTTCCAATCCAAACTATTACTACTTGTTTTCCATCAATTCCAACAAACCAACTATCAACTAAATCATTTGTTGTTCCTGTTTTACCTGCTATAGAAACATCTTTAAATGACATTCCCAACTGCTTTGCAGTACCATACTTAACAACTGATTGCATAGCATACAATATTAAATATGTAGCTTGTACCGATGTTACTCTTTCAGATTGAGAAATACGACTATATATCGTAACGCCTTCATTAGACATTATTGATTGAATAGCAAATAAACGAGATCTATTACCTCCACTAGCTATAACTTGAAATACCTTAGCTACTTCCATAGGGGTTAAATTAATTGAACCTAAAGACATAGCAGGAATCGCAAGTATTTGTTCACAACTTAATCCTAACTTTATCCAAGTTTTGACTAATTGCCCTAATCCTAATCGCATACCTAAATGAACTGTAGGAATATTAATAGAGTTAATCAAAGCATCAATCAACATAACTTTTTTAGAAAACTTAAAATTGTTATTTTGAGGTTTCCATAATTTTCCATTCTTCAATTTTATAGCAATAGGTTGATCTGAAATCCAAGTACTTAAATTGAACTTTTCTGGCTGAGATAAAGCAGTCAAATACGTTATAGGTTTAGACAATGAACCAATTGAGCGACGAGCTTGAATAGCGCGATTATATCCTAAAATTTTCGGATTAGAACTACCTAAGACACCTTGAATTTCCCCATTAATTCTATCAATAATCACCATAGCTGTTTCTAAATCTTCGAGATCCTTTTCCTTTTTTAACAAAGGTATAACATGTTCTATTGCGTGCTCTGCAGATGTTTGAGACGTTGGGTCTAATGTAGTAAAAATTTTTATTCCTGATAAATTCTTAATTTTATCGCCTAACTTTTCTTTCAATTCTTGTTTAACAATTTGCAAAAATGCAGTTTGAGACGAAATAATATCGCCTCGAGATTTAACTTTTAAGGATTTTACTATAAGAGCATTATATAAATTACTATTAATAACATTTTGCTGCAATAACATATGTAACACTATATTACGCCTATTTAATGCCATTTTAGGATTGTTCCAAGGATTATAAAAAGATGCCCCCTTCATCATACCTACTAATAGTGCACATTGATCAAGATTTAATTCATTTATGGGACGACCAAAATAGTATAAACTTGCTAATGGAAATCCTCTAATTTGTTTACCTCCATCTTGTCCCAAATATACTTCATTCAAATATAACTCTAAAATTCGATCTTTACTATATTTCCAATCCATAATTAACGCCATATATATCTCATTTATTTTTCTCCATAAGGATCGAGTATTAGTTAAAAACAAATTTTTTACTAATTGTTGAGTAAGAGTACTTCCACCTTGAATAGTACACCCAGCACTAATATTAGCTAAAAAAGCACGAAAAATAGAATAAACATTTATTCCATCATGATGATAAAAATATCGATCTTCTACAGTCAATAACACATCAATCAACATTTTAGGATAATATTTTCTAGGCAAAAAAAGCCTCTGTTCTCCATTAGGAGGATGTAATATAGTAATTAACTGAGGATCTAACCTTAATATACTAAAATTATGATTATTAAATACATTTTTAATTTTTATTAGTTTATCACTAGAAAAATATAATTTAGCACAAATTTTCTCTTCTATTCCATCAGGAAAATCAAAAGACCGCCTTATTAAGGTTATACTATTTTTTTTTACAACAAATTCTCCAGGTTGTTTTAACATAGATACATGTTGATATTGCATTCCTTTTAATATAGAAATCATATCCTGTTTAGTATAATAATTTCCAGGTTCTAAAGTAATTATTCTACTATATACTAACGTAGGAAATTGCCATATCCTTCTATCTATGAAAGTAGTAATTTTAATGTATAAAAAAAATCCATATATTATTATTAAAATAAATAATATTAAAAAAGTCATAGCTAAATAAACTGCGTTCAATTTTATGTTTATTTTACGCATTTACTAATTAACCTCTAAAATTTTGCACAAAAATCTTAAAAATACAAACGTGAAAAATAAATTACGAAAAACAACTAATAATTCTAATAAAAATCATTAATTGAAACATCATAAAATATACTTTTTCAAAGCTTCAAAAAATACATAAATATTTATGTAAAGTACTAATATTGTACTTATTAATATATGAAAAAAGGACCAATCGACGTATTCGGTAAATTAAAAATATTAGGATAAGTTACTTTTACCAAATATAAACCTTCAGGTTTAGCCGTAGGAGATGCCAACCGTCTATCCTTAGATAACAACAATTCCTTTATCCAATGTTCACTGCGTTTAGAAACACCTATTTCCATTAAACATCCTACAATATTACGCACCATATGATATAAAAAAGCATTTGCCGTAATATCAATAATTACTAATCGATGTATGCTAAACACTTTTAAAGATATAATTTTACGAATAGAACTAACTGATTGACAATTAATAGCTCTAAATGAAGTAAAATCGTGTTCACCAATCAAATATTGAGCAGCACGATTCATCTTTGAAA
Organism: Buchnera aphidicola (Meitanaphis elongallis); assembly: GCA_039830015.1. Taxonomy (NCBI): domain Bacteria; kingdom Pseudomonadati; phylum Pseudomonadota; class Gammaproteobacteria; order Enterobacterales; family Erwiniaceae; genus Buchnera; species Buchnera aphidicola. The sequence goes on along the minus strand of CP140033.1, from coordinate 212,342 downwards.
TATCTAACTTTTTATAAAAATTATATAATCCCTTCGAAAAAATAGATGAACGATATTTATAATTATAAATTATATAACGATATCTACGAGATAAAGCACTATGACGCGCATGAAAAAATTCCGGGACTTCTTTCTTCCATAGCACAGAGATATCTCTTGGTAAGTATCGATTTACTCCAAAAATCCAAGAACTACGACTTCTTACAGAAGAGGTATAAAAATGAACTACCTGCCCAGTACTATGCACACCAGAATCAGTTCTTCCTGCACAAAAAACATTTATTCTATGATCAGCTATAGTTGATAATGCTGATTCTAATTTTTCTTGAACATTTAATGCTGACTTTTGATATTGCCACCCATGATAATTACTACCTTGATATTCAATCCCTAATGCAATTTTTACATAATTAACTGTTCTATTCATAAAATATCCTAAGCTACAATGAAAAATCTAAAATATTATTCTATTATCTATAATAACTATGCAATTAATTATTACAATTAATCTAATTTATGTAATACTCGTTACTTTAAATAATAAATTTATTTTTAAAAAGTATAAAATTTACAACAAATTTATATTTTGATATTATTAATACATTATAAAAATTAAAAAATTTTGCACATAAAATTATTTTTCTATCATAAAATATGATAATTTCTGTATAAAATAAATAACATAGATTAACTTCACATGTTGCATTAAAAACGTCTACTATAAAACTATGAAGTTAAATTTTTTGTTTCAAATGCAATATATTTATGGAATATGTTATGCAAAAAGAAAAAAATAAAAAAAGATCTTCTCTAAGTATACTGTTTATGGCAGGAGTACAACCTTATGAAAATTCAAAAAATGAAAAATATATGAATATGAAACAGATTAATCATTTTAAAAAAATCCTTCTAGCTTGGGCTGCTCAACTAAAAAACAACATACCTCAAAAAAAATTATACACACAAGAAAAAGCTACAAATTTTCCAGATCCTATAGATCGAGCTGTGCAAGAAGAAGAATTTAGTTTTGAATTACGTCATCGAGATAGAGAAAGAAAATTAATAGATAAAATAGAAAAAACCTTAAAAAAAGTTGAAGAAAATGACTTTGGATATTGTGATTCGTGTGGAGTAGAAATTGGAATACGAAGATTAGAAGCACGACCTACTGCTAATTTATGCATAGATTGCAAAACATTAGCAGAGATTAGAGAAAAACAAATGCTAGGATAAACATTTTATGTAATTAAAAATATCATAGTGAACGGGATTCTACCCGTTTCACTTTCATTCCATATTAAAATGTACCATATGAAATTTATCTACATAAGTATTTTATCTATATTTATTAATAAAATAAAATTATTTCATTACTACTGTTCTCTTATAATTTTAACAATTTCCGTTTTAACTCATTAATAAACATATTCAATTCAATTTAAATATAACAACTCAAACTAAACTAGATTTCTGTTACATTAATTTAGTAATATAAAAAATATATAAAAATTAAGAAAATGACTAATATAATTAAAATTTATTTTATAATTTTATTATTATATATAGTATGAATATCTTCAAGATAAATATTCTATTTTAGAAAACATATTTTTATAAATGTCTTACATATTTTATTAAATAAAAAATATTTTTACCATAGATATGGTAATATATTAAATAATAAATTCGATATCATACTGTAATAATGAGTTCAATATATTTTAAATTACAAATAGTTATTAAGAATAATGTATATCTTTAAAAATAAAAACATAAATAATTTTTATTCATAAGCATATATTTATGTCTAATAATATACTTAAAATTAATCTAAACTAAACTATATATGCAAAAAAGAGCTTACCCTTTTGCCAAGTGTGGGCTTTTCTTATATTATTTCAGGAATACTTCAAACATGAAAATACTCAAGTTTGGTGGAACTTCACTTTCCAATGCAACGAAATTTTTATCTGTAGCTAAAATTATTAAAAGAAACTTTAAAAAAGAACAAATAGCGGTTGTACTTTCTGCACCAGAAAAAGTTACTAATTTTTTGGTCAATACCATTGAAAAAGCAATCAATAAAAAAAATGTATTATCTGATATAACTGTAATAAAAAACATTTTTTCTAAAATAACTTTTAATATAAATAAAAAACAAAACAATTTCTCATATAATACAGTTACAGAAATTATAAATAACAAATTTTCAAAATTAAAACGTATTTTTGATGGAATAAATTTATTGAACCAATGTCCAGATAACATTCGTGCTAAAATAATATGTTATGGAGAACTACTATCTGTAGCTATTATGGAAAATATTTTAAAATCTACATTCCAAAAAATTACCATTATTAATCCCGTAAAAAGTCTAGTTGCAATAGGAAATTATTTAGACTCTACTATTGACATTTACGCGTCTACAAAAAAAATTAATTCACTACATATACCTAGTGATCATATTATATTAATGGCGGGATTTATTGCTGGAAACAAAGAAAAAAATCTAGTAACCTTAGGAAGAAATGGATCCGATTATTCCGCAGCTATCTTATCTATTTGTTTAAAAGGAACTATTTGTGAAATTTGGACAGACGTAGATGGAATATATACATGCGATCCAAAAACTGTACACAACGCTAAACTATTAAAATTCCTTTCATATCAAGAAGCTATAGAATTTTCTTATTTCGGAGCAAAGGTACTACATCCAAAAACTATTTCTCCACTTAAAAAATTTCAAATTCCATGCTTAATCAAAAACACTGACAATCCATGTTCTGAAGGTACCATAATATGCAAAAACTCTGATAATACTACAATTCCTATAAAAGGAATTACCTATTTAAATGACATAGTTATGTTTTATATTTCTGGATCAGAAATAAGTAACATGCTTGCAGTAGCATCTCGAATCTTATCTGCAATGTCTTTAAACGGTATCGAGATAATACTAATTACGCAATCTTCTCCACAAAATAATATCAATTTTTGTATACCTCAAAGTTGTATGAAACAAGCTCGCAACATATTAAAAAATGAATTTCAATTAGAATTAAAAAATAAATTGTTAAATCCCATAAAAATAATAAAAAAATTAGCCATTTTATCTATAATAGGATCAAAAATAAAAACTCAACAAAATACTTTTTCAAAAATATTCTTAGCACTATCTAAAACTAATATAGATATATTTGCTATTATACAAGGATCTTCTGAAAATTCCATTTCAATAGTAATAAATAATGATTTCACTGTATCTAGTATACAAACAATACATCATATTTTATTTACAAAATTTAGAACAATCGAATTGTTTTTAATTGGAATTGGTGGTGTAGGTGCAACCTTATTAAATCAGATAAAAACACAACAAAATTGGTTAAAATCAAAAAATATAGATTTAAAAGTTTGTGGAATTGCAAATTCCAAAATATTTCTAAAAAACATGCAAGGAATTGACTTAAATGATTGGAACAAAAAATTTTCTATGTCAACTAATTCATGCAATGTAAATGATATAATAAATCTCTCTAAAAACAATACTCTAATAAATCCAGTTGTCGTTGACTGCACTTCCGATCAAAACATAGCTTATCAATATCTTCTATGGCTTACTAACGGATTCAACGTAGTTACATCTAATAAAAAAGCCAATGCATCAAGCTTAAAATACTATCAAGACATTAGATCAGCTGCCTCACATTCCAAAAAACAATTTTTATATGAAACTAACGTGGGAGCTGGTTTACCTATAATAGACAATCTAAAAAATTTACTTCATGCTGGAGATAAACTAATACATTTTAGAGGGATTTTATCAGGTTCATTATCTTTTATTTTTGGAAAGCTAGAAGAAAACATATCGCTATCTGAAGCAACAAAACAAGCTCAAGAACTCGGACTTACTGAGCCTAATCCAAAAGATGATCTTTCAGGAATAGATGTAGCACGAAAGTTATTAATATTAGCTCGAGAAGTAGGAATAAAATTAGAATTAAAAGACGTTAAAATTGAATCTATATTGCCTAATGAATTTAACTATCTTTCAAACACAAATGATTTTATGATGCAACTTAAAAAATTAGATCAAATGTTTTCTAACCGAATGAAAAATGCACAAAAATTAAAAAAAACTTTAAGATTTATTGGAATTATTACAAAAAAAGGACAATGTCAAGTAAAATTAGATGAAATTGATAAAAACGATCCACTATATGAAATTAAAAATGGAGAGAACGCGTTAGCTTTCTATAGTAAATACTATCATCCCATCCCACTAGTATTAAGAGGATATGGAGCAGGAAACAGCGTGACTGCTGCTGGAGTATTTTCTGATATATTGCGAACATTGTTATAAATAAGGAGAGCTTAAATAAATGATAAAAATTTATTCTCCTGCGTCAATTGGAAATGTAGGCGTTGGATTTGACGTATTAGGTGCTGCAATTGCACCGATAGATGGATCATTTTTAGGAGATGTCGTTACAATCACTCCTTCAAAAACATTTAGTTTAATAAACAAAGGCACTTTCTCACACCAATTACCAAAAAATGTTGATAATAATATAGTTTGGAAGTGTTGGACTTACTTTTGTTCCCTTCTTAAAAAAAATCTTCCAATTACTATTGTTCTCGAAAAAAATATGCCAATTGGATCAGGATTAGGATCTAGCGCTTGCTCCGTAGTTGCTTCTATCACTGCTATGAATACATATTTCAACCATCCAATAAAAAAAACAGAATTATTACTTCTAATGGGAAAACTAGAAGGTCAAATATCTGGTAGTATACACTATGACAACGTTGCACCATGTTTTTTAGGTGGATTACAATTAATAATCAATAAAAACAACATCATATGTCAAAAATTACCTATTTTTGAAAATTGGTTATGGATTATCGCTTGGCCTGGAATAAAAATAACAACAGCAGACGCTAGAACCATGTTACCTTTAAAATATAGTAAAGACATTTGTATTAAACATAGTAGGTACCTAGCTGGATTTATTCATTCTTTATATACAAAACAACCTATATTAGCTTCACAACTTATGAACGATGTTATTGCTGAACCATATCGAATTAAACTATTACCTAATTTCTTAAAAACCAAAAAAGAAATAAAAAAAATAGGAGCTATAGGATGTGGGATATCAGGATCTGGACCAACAATTTTTGCTATTTCAGATAATTTAAAAATTGCAAAGAACATACAAAAATGGCTCAATAAAAATTATCTTCAAACCAATAAAGGATTTGTTCACATTTGTAAACTAGATACTATAGGAACCCGTCAAATAGGATAATCAATGAAACTTTATAACCTAAAAAATATACAAGAAGAAGTTAGCTTTTCAAAAGCTGTGAAACTTGGACTAGGAGAAAAACAAGGACTATTTTTTCCAAAAAAATTGCCAATAATTCCATATGAAAAACTATTAGAATTATTAGAAATGAACTTTTTAAAACGAAGCAGTAAAATATTATCTATGATTATAGGAAAAGAAATCTGTAGTTCAAAGTTATCGGAACAAGTAAATACAGCATTTTCTTGCACCACTCCAATAATCGTCCCAATTACAGAAAACATAGCTTGTTTAGAACTTTTTCATGGCCCTACACTAGCCTTTAAAGATTTCGGAGCAAGATTTATGGCGCAAATTATTTACTTTCTTAATCATGATAAAAATGAAACTATAACAATTTTAACAGCTACATCTGGAGACACTGGAGCTGCAGTTGCTCATGCATTTTACAAAATGAAAAATGTAAGAGTTATAATTTTATATCCTAAAGGGAAAATTAGTGAACTTCAAGAAAAACTATTCTGTACATTAGGAGAAAACATAACGACTATTTCAGTAAATGGAAGTTTTGATGAATGCCAAAATTTAGTCAAACAAGCCTTTCAAGATCACGAACTAAAAAAATCTATAGGACTAAACTCAGCAAATTCAATTAACATTAGTAGGTTATTCGCGCAAATATGTTATTATTTCGAAGCATTTTCTTTAATTAATAGTACACAAAAAAAAAATTTAGTTATATCTGTTCCTTGTGGAAACTTTGGTAATATTACCGCAGGATTACTAGCAAAATCTTTAGGACTCCCTATAAAATCATTTATAGCAGCTACTAATTCTAATGATACAATTCCAAGATTTCTTAATACAGGAAAATGGTTACCTAAAAAAACTATATCAACCATTTCTAATGCAATGGATATTAGTCAACCAAGCAATTGGCCAAGAGTAGAAGAACTATGCAAAAGAAAATCTTGGTCTTTAAAAAAATTAGGATTTGGCAGTGTTTCTGATAGTTCAACAGAAGATAGCTTAAAAAATCTAAAAAAAAATGGTTATATTTCAGAACCACATGCAGCAGTAGCATATAATTTGTTAAAAAACAAATTAAAAGATAACGAATTTGGTTTGTTTTTAGGTACTGCACATCCATCTAAATTTAAACAAACCGTAGAAAAAATATTAAATATAACTCTATCTTTACCTTTAGAATTAGCTAACCGAGTTGAATTACCATTATTATCGTATAATATCTGCCCTCGCTTCTCTATATTAAAAAAATTTCTACTAAAAAAATAAAACATCATTTGTATATAGAGACTCAGCTTTTCTCTATATACAACGAATGTTGTATACAAAAAATTTTAAATTATATTTCAAAAAAATAATGCTGTTAAAACTACATTTTATTTTAAATAATAACATATCTTATGTTCTATGCAAAACATGAACAATATCTCCATCCTGTATATGATAGTTTTTTCCTTCCAACCTCATTTTTCCAAATTTTTTAACATTTTTTACTCCACTATACTTTACGAAGTCAGAATATGAAATGACTTGAGCTCGAATAAAACCTTGACTTAAATCCGTATGAATACATTTTACCGATTCCACAATTGTAATATCACTAGTAGTCCATGCATGGACTTCTTTTTTTCCAGCAGTGAAAAATGTTTTTAATTTTAACAATTTATAACCACAGTAAGCAATAGAACTTAATCCTGATTTATTTAAATCTAGTTTTAGATCGTCATAATTTCTATCTATATCATTTTTAATAAAATTATTACTCATAATGTCCATATAAACTAATAATACAGTAGAATTATCTTGTTTGGAAAAATTATAAACATTCTCAACACATACGTTGTCATCAAAATTTTTACTCATATTAATAACATAAATTATTGGTTTTAATGTAATAAATCTTAAATAACTAATTATATTTGTATCTTCTATAGTTAAATTTAACAATTTTAAAGATTTATTTTTTTGTAAAAATGTTAAACAGCGATGCAATATATCGATTTCCTTGTTTACTATTTTTTTACTGAATATATATTGTTTTTCAAGTGTATTTATTCTATTTTTACATATTTCGAGATCAGATAATATCAATTCCAAATTAATTATTTCGATATCTTTAATAGGATTAATCTCACCGTAAATATGAGTAATTTTATCATTTTTAAAACCACGAACTATATGAATAATCAAATCTGTCTGCTTGATATAATTCAAAAATTGATTTCCTAATCCTTCTCCTTTATATGCACCTTTTACTAAACCAGCTATATCTATTAATTCTATGTATGCTGGAATAATACGGCTAGCATTAACTATATTAGAAATAATATTTAATCGTTCATCAGGAACTAACACTATTCCAATATTAGGTTTAATAGTACAAAATGGAAAATTATCTGCTGGCACTTTTAAATTTGTTAAATTATTAAATATAGTTGATTTCCCAACATTAGGTAATCCTACCAAACCGCATTTAAAACCCATAATGACACTTACCCTTATTACAAATAAAACTTTTCGAAATTAACTGTTTATTTTTTAAAACAGCTATATTTAATATTATTGATTTAAAACTTTTTTTTCTATTAATGTATTTCGTTCTTTGATTAAAAGATTGGTCATTTTTATTGCACGCAATATAGATGTTTCAATTAACAATTTTTCTTCTAACGTCGGAGAAGACAAAACAAAATCTGCTATTTGTTTTAACTTATCAGGACGACCAATACCAATTTGAATTCTTAAAAAATTATTTCTTTTTGCTAACACATCAATAATATTTCTAATTCCATTATGACCATTATGTCCACAACCTAATTTAAATCGAACTAATCCAGGATTTAAATCTAATTCATCATGAACTACTAAAATTTCATCTAATCTAATACGATAGAACTTCAAAACAACTGAAATAGATTTACCACTCAAGTTCATAAACGTATTGGGTATAAATAAATATGTTTTGAAATCACAATAAATGAAAGATCCAATATATCCTAAGAATTTTCTACTCATCTTCAAATCTTGATTATGATAGCAAGCCAAACGCTGAATAAACCAAGAACCTACATTATGTCTAGTTTTGTCATATTTAATAATCGGGTTAGCCAAACCAACTATCAATTTAATGTTTTTCAAATAAATCCTATATCACAAAATAATTAAATTTAAATAACAATGTGTTTCTTATTATATTTAAAGATATTACAATTGATCCATATTTAGATATAAAACGTTTATACAACACATTTTTACAAATATATTTTCTATACATCAAATTTAATTATCTATTAAATCGTCTTTCAGCTTCTTCCCAATTAATTACATGCCAAAAAGCATGTATATAATCTATACGTCTATTTTGATATTTCAAATAATAAGCGTGTTCCCAAATATCTAAACCAAAAATAGGAAAACCTGATACTTCAGATATGCCCTTTCCCATCAATGGATTATTTTGATTAGCAGTGGCTGCAATAAATAATGTTGTATCTTTCTTTACTAACCACGTCCAACCAGAACCAAAATGATTCATAGCTACTTTTTCAAATTCACTTTTAAATTTTTCAATAGAACCAAAATTATTTTCTATAGAAGCCTTTAAATTACCTTTTAAAATAGTTCCAATTTTTAATATTGTCCAAAATAAACTATGATTTGCATGTCCTCCTGCATTATTTTGTAATCCTATCTTATTATCAACATCTATAATATCTAATTTAGAAATTAAATTTTCAATAGGTAAATTGTTAAAATTACTATTAAGTAATATATTGTTAGTATTATTTATATATGTTTGATGATGCTTAGTATGATGAATGAACATCGTCTCTTCATCTAAATATGGCTCTAAACTAGAATAAGAATAAGGAAATAACGGTAACGTATAACTCATATCATGTAATCCTATAAAAATTAACGCAGATTTTTAAAAATATATTTCAAAAACTATGACGTTATCAAAAAAGTAGAATATAATCTTATATTAATAATCTAATACCAAACGTTGTACGCGAAAATTTTTAATCACTCTCTAAAATATAAAAAATTCAATACAATATCCATTATACATTTAAATAATAAAAAATTGAATATATTTTAATAAATAATGAGAACCTAATGTATAAAGTTAAAAAACATTACTTTTTAAGCAAACGTTTTCGCACTTTTTATCCTGTAGTCATAGATATTGAAACTTCTGGACTTAATGCAACAACAAACGCATTGTTAGAAATTGCTATTATTACATTAAAAATGAATTCATTTGGATTATTAAAACAAGAAACAACGCTGCACTATCATATAAAACCATTTATAGGATCAATTATCGATCCTAATGCCGTTGCATTCAATGGTATTGATCCTTTTAACCCATTACGTGGTGCTATTAGTGAATATAAAGCACTAAATACTATATTTCAATTAATTAATTCAGAAATGCATCAACAAAAATGTAGTAAAAGTATAGTCGTAGCTCACAATGCAATTTTTGATCACAACTTTCTCATGGCTGCCATAAAAAGAAACAAAATTAAAAATAACCCATTTCATTCGTTTGCTGTTTTCGATACAGCTACATTGAGTGGATTAGCTGTAGGGCAAACAGTATTGGCACGAGCATGCAAGGCAATTGGATTAAAATTCGACAATAATAAAGCACATTCAGCTTTGTATGATACAAAAAAAACAGCTGATCTTTTTTGTAAAATAGTTAATCTATGGAAAAAATTGGGTGGATGGCCACCCAAAAATCAATAATATAACTTAATAAAAAAAATTAAAAAATTTAATGATATTACAATAAAACTATTTACTCGTCAATATATAATTTCGTAATACAACATATTTTATCAATTTTATATGTATTAATAAATTAAACTTTTGATATTCTATCAGACGTATTCTCGTTTTCTCCAGCTTGTTCAACTAAATTCTTTAATTTTCCAGTTTCAAACAATTCCAATATAATATTACAACCTCCTATAAGTTTTCCATTTATCCATAACTGTGGAAAGGTTGGCCAATTAGCATATCTTGGCAATTCCATCCGAATGTCTGGATTTCTCAAAATATCAACATATGCAAATTTTTTTCTACACGATGATAATGCCTGAACAGCCTGAGCGGAAAATCCACAACTAGGTGAATCAGGAGATCCTTTCATATAAATTAAAATAGAATTGTTTTTAATTTGATCTTTAATTTTTTTTATAACACTCATATCAATTATTCCCTAAATAAATTTAAAAGATTATAATTTTAAAATTATATAACTAAAAATTATAATTAAAACGTTTATAAAAACTTTTATTACTAGATTATAATTTTTTTTTATTATATAATCTAAGAAAGGGGCTGATTTTGGATTCGACAAAATTATTGAAAACTAAAGTGCATGCCGAGGGACGGTTTGCCTCGATAAAAGCCGTAAAAAATAGTAGCAAAAAATAAAACCTATGCTTTAGCAGCTTAATATACTGAACTAAAAGCCCTTATTCTTTTTTTATCTCTCAAAATAAAGAAACATTAAGGTCAAAAAACGAGAGATCGCGATCTAAACTAAACTTATAAGTTTTAATCGCTAAAATACTATAAGTAAAAATCTATATCGTGTCTATACGCTTATAGATAGTTGAAAATAATAGACTAAGCATGTAGTACTAGAGTTGTAAAAATTTTGGACGCGGGTTCGAATCCCGCCAGCTCCAAAAATATTATTTCACTTAAACGCGATATAATTCAAAACAAAACAGTTCAAAACTTATATCTTTTACCTAATAACAATTTTAATTATATTTTTAATTGTAATTACATCTTTAACACAAAAATATTATTACTTCTAAAAATTTTTTAAAAAACTATTTTTTCGACCAATTTAATTTAGAACTCAAAATTCCAAAGTAATTGTAATCTTTTGGGTGCACAAAACATAAAGAATCGTTACTCCTTTTAATCAAGATTACGTCATTTTTTTCTACTGATAATATTATTTGACTGTCACAACTTATTTTTAATTTCGACATAGTTTCCATACATCTTAAACAAATTGTACTAGTGCTATCAATTACTAAAGGACGAGAAGACAAGGTATGAGGAAACATAGGAACTAGTACAATTGCTTCTAATGAAGTGACTAAAATAGGACCTCCAGCTGAAAGTGAGTATCCCGTAGATCCTGTAGGAGTAGAAACGATTAAACCATCAGAACGTTGAGAAAAAGCAAAATTTCCGTTAATATATACTTCGAAATCTATCATATGAGCTACATGCTCAGCGTGCAATACTATTTCATTAATAGCTTTATTAATCAAAGGTAGTCCATCCTTTTTAATAATCACCACTTCTAATAAAAAACGATTTTCTTGAATATATTCTCCGGAAAGTACACATGACAACTGCTTTAATGCAGTATCAGGATTTAAATCAGTTAAAAATCCTAAATTTCCCCTATTAATACCAATAATTTTAATTTTATAAGTAGACAATATGCGAGCTGTATACAACATATTACCATCACCACCTACTACTATTACTAAATCACACCGTTTTCCAATATTAGATAATGAATCTATATTAATATTCCCCAAACATAATTGACTAGCTATTTTATCCTCAACAATAACATCATATTTCTCTTTTAACCAATTATAAAGAACTTTATGTGTAGATAATGAGCTAGAATGACGGGGATAACCTACTATTCCAATGCAATAAAAATGTTGTTTCATGAAATTAGTTCCTTTATAATAAAATTGTAAATTGTTATTTAATATATACTGTTTAACAATATAGTATGATTTCTCATATTTAATAAACATAAAATTTAGATACCAATAAGGAAACATTATGAATCATGAAAATCAAAACTTAAATTCTATAAATAACAACGATACAAATATCCAAAATGAAAAAAAACACAAAGAAAATAATTGCTTTAGTAACATAAATCCATTAAATGAACAAATCCTAAATATAAAAAAAAATATAATAGACATAAAATTAAGAGAACAAGCTGAAATAGAAAACATAAAAAAAAAGGCTGACTTAAAAATAAAAGAAATTGAAAAAACACAATTGCAACATTTCTGTGTTCATTTAATTCCAATATTAGATAATTTAAAGAACATAGGAAAAACCATACACAAGTTAAACGTTAAACATAACAAAATTGTAGAAGGAATTTCATTAACATTAAAATCACTATTACATACAATTCAAAAATTTGATCTAGTTATAGAAAACAAAAAAAACATAAAATTTAATTCGTTCTTGCATCAAACAGAACCTAACGAGCAATTAGATAACGTTAATACTTACTACGTCACCTCAATAATCAAAGATGGTTACATATGTCAAGGAAAAATCATACGTAAAGCTACAGTAAGAGTAAAAAAAAAGTTATAAAATATAAATCATAAAAACCAATCAATCTGAATTTTATTTTGCTTTCTTAATAAGATGTTTGTTTTTGAAAAATGGCGGCATCCAAAAAAACCTCGATAAGACGAAAACGGTGATGGATGCGATGCCAATAAAATATGATGTCGATGAACACAAATATTTTTTATTTTCTTTTTAGCATGTAATCCCCACAACAAAAAAATAATTCCTGAATGATACTCGCTGATAATTCTTATAACTTTATCAGTAAAAATTTCCCATCCTAATGTAAAATGAGAACCCGGTTTACCTGATTCTACTGTTAAAACAGAATTTAATAAAAAAACTCCTTGTCGCGCCCAACCTTCAAGACAACCATGTCTAAATAAAAAATTCACACCCATATCATCAATTAATTCTTTGTATATATTTAATAAGGAAGGAGGAATCTTAGCATATTTTTGCACAGAAAATGCTAATCCATGAGCTTGGCCTTCTCTAAAATATGGATCTTGACCAATAATAACTACTTTTATATTAGAAAATTTTGTTAATACAAAAGCATTAAATACTTCATTTTGAGATGGATAAACTATTTTAGTTTTTCGTATTTTAGCAAGAGATCTAATAATATTAACAAAATACAATTTTTTTTTTCTCGTTTTAATACATCTTTCCAATTTATGATATAATTATTCATGAGCGCTTCTTAACTTGTTACCTCAAACTATATTAAAGTATAAATATTATATTACTTGTGTAATTTGTTTATATATTATTGTCTGATTGATTAAAATCAATTCAGAATATTTTTAATGTATAACTAAACAAAACATGCTTATAAATAAAAACAATAATTTAAATCAATAAATAATATATAATAAAGGAGTAAAAATGTTAATAACACAACAAGCACCTGATTTTACTGCATCAGCTATTTTATACAACGATAACATTATTGATAATTTTAACTTTAAAAACTATACTGTTGGAAAAACTACTGTGTTATTTTTTTGGCCTATGGATTTCACATTTGTTTGTCCTTCAGAAATCATAGCATTCGATAAATCCTTACCAGAATTTACCAAAAGAAACACAGAAATTGTAGGAGTATCTATTGATTCAATATACGTACATCATGCTTGGCGTCAAACTGATCCTACAAAAGGTGGTATTGGACCAATAAAATATATAATTGTTTCTGATATAAAAAGAGAAATACAAAAATTATATAAAGTTGAACATCCCACATTAGGAGTAGCATTAAGAGCATCTTTCTTAATTGATAAGCAAGGAATAATTCGTCACCAAGTAATTAACGATTTACCTTTTGGAAGAAACATTTCTGATATCATAAGAATGATAGATTCTCTTAATTTTTATGAAAAATATGGAGAAGTTTGCCCAGCTAACTGGACTCCAGGAAAATGTGGTATTAAAGCTACTCCAACCGGAGCTAAACAATACTTCAAAAATTTTTATGATACGACAAACGCATAATAAAAATCTAAATAAATTCTATTTATGATTAACACAACTGTTTATATAAACCAGCAGAAAAGACAAATTTATTGCTGGTTTTATTCACTTAAATAAAATATACAAAATTAGTTGTTAAAAATTTTAAATAAAATTATCGTCTTCAAAAGTATTACAATCATCATTATTATTGACATCATAATCAGTCTGATTAAACTCTTCCATAGTATTATTTGAATAGGTTGTATCATCACTAATATATTGACTATTATGCATAACATCACTGTCTGAAGTATTTAAGTCTACATCTGAAGCATTCACGTTATGCACTGCATCCATTACTTCTTCTTCAGGCTTTTTAGTTTGAAAAAGATTCATTAACATATTTGCCATCACCACACCACCAGCTACTCCTGCGGCAGTTTGTAATGCTCCACTCAAAAATCCTCCAGTACTATTAACAGGACCAACTTGAGGTATAGCACCAGAACGCATTTGTGTAGGAAAAGAACTAATATTAGAATTAGAACTTTGTACCACATGAGGTTGATTCGTAGTATCATTTGAATACGAATCTGAAACATTTTTAGTTTTTTTTGTCCTAAACAAACTAGATAAAAAACCAGTAGGTGCGCATTTTCCATATTCCCTATGTGTAGCATTATCTTCCAACAAAGAAATTTTATCGTTCAATTTTTTTATTGCTGTTTCTTGAATTAAAATAGTTTGTGCCATATAATATGGTGAATTTGGGTACTTCTCTAACAAATTTTTAATTAATTTCTCGGCTGTATTATCTCTATCAGAAGATTCAATTTCAGTTTTATGTAATCTAGAAAATAAATCCTCTATCAATTTTTTTTCATCATTATTCATAATAAATTCCTCAAATACACATTATAGAATACAATTTTTTACACATATTTTTACAAAGTATTATTTAGTAACAAAACAATGAAAACATAAACTATATTTTAAAAAATAATTTAATATATCTATATAAACTACAACATTCCATAAAATTAATTTGAAACATACTCAAATAATAAAAACTTGTGTATATTCAAATATACTTTAATTATATCAATAACATAGTAATAAAATAAAATTTTTCATTTCAAGTATCACTAAATAAAATAACGTATATATGTTATATAAACATCATACAACAATATTCTGCGTTATTTAAAAATTATTTTAAAAAATCTCTTTAAAACTAAATATCCAAAAAATCGACTCTATCAGTTGTTCTCATCAATTTTAAAATATAATTCATATTATATATATAAATATAATTGACATTAAATTCTTTCAACAATTATTTATAAAAACTTACATTACTACTCATATTATATCCTATACATATTCAAAAAACTTAAAATAGCAATATTAGCATATCATAATACCAAAAAGATAATTACCACATAAAATAATGTTTTTATATTAATCTATTTTTTCATTATGATAATATTATTATTCTTAAAATTATTAAAAAATATAAAAATGAAAAAAATTGCAAAAGAAATAATAAAAATTAACATTGAAGACGAACTTAAAAATTCTTACTTAGACTATGCTATGTCAGTCATTATTGGACGCGCTTTACCAGATGTAAGAGATGGATTAAAACCAGTCCACAGAAGAATATTATTTGCAATGAAAGAGTTAAATAATGATTGGAATAAGCTATATAAAAAATCAGCTAGAATAGTAGGTGACGTTATTGGAAAATATCACCCTCATGGAGATACAGCCGTATACGATGCTATAGTACGAATGGCGCAATCATTTTCACTAAGATACACACTTATTGACGGACAAGGAAATTTCGGATCAATAGATGGAGATTCTGCAGCAGCAATGAGATATACTGAAATTAGAATGTCTAAAATTGCATATGAACTATTAAACGACTTAGATAAAAAAACAGTAAAATTTTTTCCCAACTATGATGGAACAGAAGAAATTCCTGAAGTATTACCTACTAAAATACCAAATCTACTAATCAATGGCTCATCTGGAATTGCAGTAGGAATGGCTACTAACATCCCTCCCCATAATATAAATGAAATAATAAATGGTTGTCTTGCTTTTATAAACAACGATCAAATTACACTAAAAGAACTCATGGAACATATCCCAGGCCCCGATTTTCCTACTGCAGGGATAATCAATGGATGCAAAGGTATTACAGAAGCATATCGTACAGGAAAAGGGAAAATTCATATTAGAGCAAAAAGTAAAATCGAAATTCAAGAAAGAACAAAAAAAGAATCTTTAATTATTTTCGAATTACCTTATCAAGTAAATAAATCACGCATAGTTGAAAAAATAGCAGAACTAATAAAAGATAAAAAAATTGAAGGAATCAGCGGATTACGCGATGAATCAGATAAAGAAGGAATGAGAATAGTAGTCGAAACCAAAAAAGAAGCAAAATCAGAAATTATCCTCAATCAATTATATTCTTTAACTCAATTACAAGTTTCTTTCGGAATTAATATGGTTGCTTTGACTCATGGACAACCAAAAGTTATGTCACTTAAAGACATTATACGTGAATTTATATCTCATCGTAAAACGATAATAACTAGACGTAGTTCATTTGAACTAAAAAAAGTTCAAAAAAAAATACATATTATTGAAGGATTAATAATCTCTTTAAAAAACATTGACACAATAATTTCATTAATTAAAAATTCTAAATCATTATCAGAAGCGAAACAACAACTATTATCCCATAATTGGTATGCAAATAATTTAAAACATACAGACAATATATTAAATGATAGTGTTCTTCAATCGTGTTTTTCACAATCTAAATTCAATCAAAACAATTCGTTGTTTCTGACTCAAATACAAGTAAATGCGATATTAGATTTACGTCTTCAAAAACTAACTCATTTAGAATCTTCAAAACTGATTTTAGAACACAAAAAACTTATAGAATCTTCTATAACATTAAAAAATATTCTACAAGACACTAATAAATTAGTCAGTGTTATGAAACAAGAACTAATTAATATTAAAAATAATTTTGGAGATAAAAGACGTACCCAAATTATAAAAAATTATGAAGATATCAATGTTTCAGATATGATAAATCAAGAAGATGTAGTAGTAACTTTATCACACTCAGGGTATGTAAAATATCAACCACTATCTACTTATGAAGCACAAAAAAGAGGTGGAAAAGGTAAATCAGCTGCAAAAACAAAAGAAGAAGATTTCATAGAAAGTTTACTTGTAGCTAATACACACGATACAATTCTCTGTTTTTCTAGCAGAGGAATAATATATTGGATGAAAGTATATCAATTACCAGAAGCTAGTAGAAATGCCCGTGGACGCCCAATAGTTAATCTTTTACCTCTAGATACGAAAGAAAGAATAACAGCAATATTACCTATTTCAGAATACAAAGATAGTATAAATATTTTTATGGCTACCGCTAAGGGAATGGTCAAGAAAACTAATTTATGTGAATTTAAAAGACCAAGAACAGCAGGAATAATTGCCATTAAATTAAAAAAAGATGACGAATTAATTGGTGTTTCTCTTACAAACGGAGAAGATAAAATAATGTTATTTACTGCAATAGGAAAAGCTGTCCATTTTTCCGAAAAATCAGTTAGAACAATGGGAAGAAATACTTCTGGAATGAAAGGTATTGCAATAAAAAAACAAGACAAAGTTGTTTCTTTGGTAGTACCTAGAGGAACTGGCAATATACTAATTGTTACAGAACATGGATACGGAAAGAGAACAGAAATTTGTGAATTTCCAATAAAATCTAGAGCTACTCGAGGAACAATTGCAATAAAAATCACTAAAAAAAACGGAATAATGATTGGTGCTATGCAAGTAATGGAAAATGATCAAATTATGATTATAACTGACGCTGGAACGTTAGTTAGAACTAGAATATCAGAAATTGGCATTTTAGGAAGAAATACACAAGGAGTCATTTTAATTAGAACTTCAGAAAAAGAAAAAGTAGTCGCTGTACAAAAAGCAAATGAATCATTCTTATAAACAATGCAAAATACTTAATATATGCTAACAATATATTTATCACTGTATATTTTGCATAAAATATACAGTTTAAAAATATATCTCAAAAGATAAAAAAATAAAAAATAAAATATTAATTGTATATCTTTCGTAAACGTAACAATAAAAATTTTATAATACATAATATAATACAATTATTTATTTTTAATATTATATAATAAATCCTTAATGTTACATTAAAAAATTAATTATTTTAAAATTTTAAACTCTATTTTACTAATAAATTTTATAGTTGAAAAATCTTGATCGTAAACAAAATATTCATCCATATTCATACTATATAAAAAATAATAAACAACATATGCTTAAAAATTAGGACAAAGATGAACAAAATACTACTAGTTACAAAACGCAATGGGAAAAAAGAACTAATTAATTTAGATAAAATTCATCGAGTGCTAAATTGGGCAGCGAAAGATCTAAAAGATATCTCTATATCCCAAGTAGCACTAAAATCTAGGATACAATTCTATAACTGCATAAAAACTACTACCATACACAAAACTATTATCAAAGCTGCAGCAGATTTAATTTCTGAAAATTCTCCTGATTACCAATATATGGCTGCTAGATTAGTTATATTCCATCTTCGTAAAAAAGCTTTTGGTCAATTCAATCCTCCTGCTTTATACACACACGTAAAAAACATGGTAAAATTAGGTAAATATGATAAACATTTACTTAAAGATTACTCTGAAACTGAATATATACAAATGAATTCTTTTATTAAGCATTGGCGTGATATGAATTTTTCTTATGCAGCAGTCAAACAATTAGAAGGAAAATACTTAATACAAAACAGAGTTACTAAAAAAATTTATGAAAGTGCACAATTCTTATACATTATAATATCAGCATGCTTATTCAGAAAATACCCACAAAAAAAAAGAATGAAATACATAAAAAATTTCTATAATGCAATCTCTACTTTTAAAATTTCTCTTCCTACTCCCGTTATGGCTGGACTAAGAACTCCTACACGACAATTTAGTTCTTGCGTTTTGATTGAATGCGCTGATAATTTAAATTCTATTAATGCAACTACTAATGCAATTGTAAAATATGTTTCTCAACGTGCTGGAATTGGAATTAATGCAGGAAGAATTCGAGCATTAGGAAGTCCTATAAGAGGAGGAGATGCATTCCATACTGGATGTATTCCATTTTACAAACTTTTTCAAAGCGCCGTAAAATCATGCTCTCAAGGCGGAGTGCGTGGTGGTGCTGCTACAATATTCTATCCTATTTGGCACTTAGAAGTAGAAAATTTGTTAGTATTAAAAAATAACAGAGGCATAGACGAAAATCGTGTACGCCATATAGACTATAGCGTGCAAATCAACAAATTAATGTATCAACGTATGATATCAGGACAACATATTACTTTGTTTAGCCCATCAGATGTTCCAAACTTATATAGTTCTTTTTTTTCTGATCAAAAAAAATTTGAATTTTTATATAACAAATATGAAAATGATATAAACATTCGAAAAAAGAAAATAAAAGCAACTAATTTATTTTCACTAATTATGCAAGAAAGAACATCTACTGGACGAATATACATACAAAACATTGATCACTGCAATACACATAGCGCTTTTAATCCAAAACTTGCACCTATTAGACAATCTAACTTATGCTTAGAAATCACATTACCAACTAATCCATTAAATGATATTAATGATACAAACGGGGAAATTGCACTTTGTACTTTATCCGCTATTAACTTAGGTTCCTTAAAAAATCTTGAAGATTTATCAGAATTATCACATTTAATAGTCAGAGCACTAGATGCAGTATTAGATTACCAGAATTATCCACTTTCAGGAGTTAAAAAATCAGTATTATCCAGAAGATCACTAGGAATAGGAGTAATAAATTTCGCATATTATTTGGCTAAAAATAAAGTAAGATATTCAGATGGAAGTGCAAACTCTCTTACCCATAGAACATTCGAAGCCATACAATATCACTTATTAAATGCATCATGCAAACTAGCAAAAGAAAAAGGTGCATGTACTTGGTTTAATCAAACAACGTACTATCAAGGCGTCTTACCTATAGACACCTACAAAAAAGAAGTAGACAACGTTTGCAACGAACCGTTACATTTAAACTGGGAATCGCTAAGAAAAAAAATAAAAAAATATGGTTTACGAAATTCTACATTGTCAGCATTAATGCCTTCCGAAACATCTTCTCAAATTTCCAATGCTACTAATGGTATAGAACCACCAAGAGGATTCATTAGTATAAAAGCATCAAAAGATGGAATGCTTCGACAAGTTGTTCCTGAATACAAACAACTAAAACCATATTATGAACTATTATGGAACATTCCTAATAACACTGGATATTTGCAATTAGTTAGTATTATGCAAAAATTTATCGATCAAGCCATTTCCACTAATACTAACTATGATCCAAAATCATTTTCTAATGGGAAAATACCTATGAAACAATTAATAACAGATCTATTAATAGCTTACAAATTAGGTATAAAAACTCTATACTATCAAAATACTAGAGACGATGCAAAAGATTGTCAAAACGAACTTTCATTTCTTACAAATAACAATAATTGCGATGATGGAGCTTGCAAAATATAAATTAACTAATTTTTTTAATTCGCACATAAGTAAAACATATTTATTCATGAAGGAAACCATATTATATGGCATACACAACTTTTTCTAAAAATAAAAACAACCAACTATTTGAACCAATGTTTTTTGGACAATCTGTTAATATTTCTAGATATGATCAACAAAAATATGAAATTTTTGAAAAACTAATAGAAAAACAACTATCTTTTTTCTGGAGACCAGAAGAAGTAGATTTATCTAAAGATCTAATTGATTTTCAAAATCTTCCGGATCACGAAAAACATATTTTTATTAGCAATTTAAAATATCAAACTCTACTAGATTCAATTCAAGGTAGAAGTCCTAACGTAGCTTTTTTACCACTCGTTTCCATTCCTGAATTAGAAACGTGGATAGAAACATGGTCATTTTCAGAAACTATTCATTCTAGATCGTACACACATATTATTAGAAATATAATTAATAATCCTTCATTAATATTTGATGATATTATTAACAACAAAAATATAGCGAGTAGAGCACAAGATATTTCCAAATATTACGACAATCTTATTGAAATGACTAGTTATTGGCATTTATTAGGTGAAGGAACACATATAATTAATGGAAAAAGCATTTCAATTAATTTACATGAACTTAAAAAATTGTTATATCTTTGTTTAATCAGTGTAAACGCATTAGAAGCTATTAGATTTTACGTAAGTTTTGCTTGTTCTTTCGCTTTTGCAGAAAGAGAAATCATGGAAGGAAACGCCAAAATAATTAGGTTAATTGCTAGAGACGAAGCATTACATCTAACCGGAACTCAACATATCCTAAATATATTAAGAAATGAAAAAAATAATGAAGGAATGTCTGAAATTTTTCAAGAATGCTACAAAGAAAGTTATAACTTATTTATTGCAGTATCAAAACAAGAAAAATTATGGGTAAAATATTTATTCAAAAATGGATCTATGCTTGGATTAAACCAAGAAATTTTATCACAATATATTGAATACATCACTAATGTTCGAATGAATTCTGTTGGATTACCTATGCCATTTGTAATTACTTCTAATCCTATTCCATGGATAAATTCTTGGTTAATTTCAGATAACGTACAAGTAGCTCCTCAAGAAATTTCTGTAAGTTCTTATTTAGTTGGACAAATCGATTCTGATATTAATGATACTGAATTTAATAAATTTAAATTATAAATGACATATTCAACTATTAAAATTTATAATAAAAACTATATTATTTATTATAAACCACAAAAAATACCTTTACTACTTATACTAAAACACAATAACGTATATATAGAACATCAATGTCAACAAGGATTTTGCGGAGTTTGCAAAGTTAAATTACTTAAAGGTAATATATATTATGAGAATAATATTTCTCCTCTCGCTTATCACGCCTTAGGAGACATTTTCCCTTGTTGTTGTATCGCAAAAAACAATATTGAAATTAAAATTTGAAATTTATAATAACTTTCATTACATTTTCTTATTGTTCAGATTGAACTACTGTTGCAGCAATAGTATATACTATGTCTTGAACTGAAGCTCCTCTAGACAAATCATTAACTGGTTTTTTAATACCTTGTAATATTGGACCAATAGAAATAATGTTCGCAGATCTCTGCACTGCCTTATATGTAATATTCCCTGAATCAAGATCAGGAAATATAAACACTGTAGCTTGTCCACCAAGCGTAGAATTATGACATTTTAACTGTGATACTATACTATCTATTGCTGCATCATACTGAATAGGACCCTCTATAATAAGATGAGGACATTTATTTCGCACTATATCAGTAGCTTTCTTCACTTTATCTACTTTTTCTCCACTACCAGATATTCCTGTTGCATAAGATAACATTGCTATTTTAGGCAATACTCCGAATGATATAGCAGTATCAGCAGATTGAATCGCAATTTCTGCCAATTGATCCGCATTAGGATTAGGATTAATAGCACAATCTGCATACAATAATACACGATCCGGCAATAACATAAAAAAAACAGAAGATATTAAAGAACTAAACTGAGATGTTTTAATTAATTGTAAAGCAGGAAGAATAGTATCAGACGTAGTATTAACAGATCCCGATACTAATCCATCCACTTCATTAGATTCTAATATCAAAGTAGATAAAATAGCATTATTTTCAATCATTTTTTTTGCATCTTCTACAGTTATTCCATAATGAGAACGCAACTGCACTAATCGTTTAATATAATTATTTCTTATTAATATCGGATTTAAAATTTCTACGCTTGATTCTAGTTTAACATTATTCAATTTAGCAATATTTTTAATATTTGTTGGATTTCCCAATAATACACAACGTGCAATTTTTTGAATCGAACAAATAGAAGCTGCTTGAATAATTCTTAATTCATTCCCTTCAGGAAGAAGAATCTTCTTCTTATTTTTCTTAGCTAAATTTAACAAATTATAAATAAATACTGACGAACATACCGGATATTCATACATATATTTATTTTTAAAACATGTTTTCAAACTATTATCAAGATGAATTGAGACATATTTACGAACTACGTTAAATTTATTAATATTTTTAGTAGATATCTTAAAATTAAATTGTCGTAATAACAAAACTGTTTGTAACATATTCTTTTTTACTAATAAAATGGGGAAATAAGCTTTTTTTATAGAAAAACATGATTTTATAAAACGTATACTAAATTCATTACTATCTGTTATCAACACAGCAATAATAGAACTGTATTTCTTTATATTTTGACACATTTTTTCTAAATCATAAATATTTTCGTTACATGAAAACAATAATACTGTACGAACAAAAAAGCTATTATCATATTTAAAAAAATTATTTTTGTCATATATAACAATAGATCTAACAAATAAAGCACTTAAACCATAATTATTTATAACATGTGCTCGAAAGTACAACGATATCTCTTCTAAAGTTGGCTCAATCAATTTTGCATTCCATGGAATATATCCTAATATCGGCATATTATAGTACTTGTACAACATATTTTTATCAACGCAAGTACTAACTTTTATTTTTTGTTCTTTTTTTCTAGTATTAGATATATTAAGATAATTTAAATAATTATAAAATAATTCAAATCTTACTATTTGAAATTCATTAATTATAATACCTTTAACATTAATATTTTTCTTATTTATAAAATATGTTTTAATAACTTCTATCGTATTCTTAATATCAACTATATCATTTCTTCTTATACTGCATATAAAGATAATTTCTGCGTTAATTGCCCTTGCAATTTCATAATTTATTATATTAGACAAAAAGGTAGAAGTTTTTAAACATACCCCTTCAAGACATAAAACACTATCATATTTTTTATTACGATCTATCTCTAACAAAATATCCTTTATAATGTTTTGTTTTTTTCTTTCTATTAAAAAATGATTAATATTATCCACTCTAACTGGTTTAAGACACAAAACAGAACTCATCTTCTTTAAAATTCTTGTAGTATGATCAAGTTTACAATTGTTGTCTATAACATTAAAAATTGGTTTAAAAAAAATTATGTTACAGTTCTCATCATGCATTTTTTGAATGAGTCCTATACTAACAGTAGTCAATCCAACATTCGTTCCTATAGGAACTAACATTAAGATACGCTTCAAAATAAACTCCAAAAATATAAATGTTATTTTAAAATCATTATTAATTTAAAAAAGTTGTATTTCAATAATTACTAGTCAATGACATTGCTTCTTTTGCTATTACTGCTTCTTCATCAGTAGGTATTACTAATATAGATACACTATTTCTTTTATTAATCGAACCTTCTCGACCCAATCTAGTTAATAAATTTAGTTTTTTATCAATGTTACAGTTCAATAAAGACAAATTAGAAATTGTGATAGTTCTAATTAAACAAGAATTTTCACCAATTCCACCGGTGAAAACAATAGCATCTAACCTTCCTTGCATTAAAACAGTGTAAGCACTAATATATTTAGACAAACGATGACAAAATATATCAATAGATAATTTTACTTTTCTATCAAACTCATACCTTTCTTCCAAATTACGTAGATCACTACTAAATTCATTTAATCCTAATAATCCAGATTTTTTAATTAAAGTATTTTCAATATCTTTTATACTCATTTTTAATTTTTTATACATAAAAAAAATAATCGCTGGATCTATATCACCACTTCTAGTACCCATTACTAATCCTTCTAACGGTGTTAAACCCATTGAAGTATCTACACAAACACCATTTCTAATAGCTGCTATCGACGCACCATTGCCTAAATGACAAGTAATAATATTTAATTTTTTCACCGGAATTTTCAAAATTTTAGAAGCACGACACATTACATAAAAATGACTTATACCATGTGCTCCATATCTTCGAATACCATAGTTTTTATAGAAACTATAAGGAATAGCATATAAATAAGACACCTCAGGCATTACACTATGAAATGCCGTATCAAATACAGCTACATTTTTTTTTTTTAAATGAGGAAAAATGTTTAATGCAACCATTATTCCTAATAGATTCATAGGATTATGTAACGGAGCAAAACACGAAACATCTTTAATATATTTTATTATCGTTTTATTCACTATTACTGACTTGTTCATCTTAGATCCACCATGAACTACTCGATGTCCTATACATGAAATATTATTAAAAATCGTTAAATTTCTTTTTAAAATACTATCTGCAACAAATTTAATTATTTTTTCATACTCCATCTTTTTATTAAATTGATAACTATACTTTTTAGTATTTAATTTCCATAAAAAATTTGTCTTGTGAGAAGACAAAAAATCAACTAATCCTGATAATATTATTCGATCTTTATTAGTATTTACAACAGAAAATTTTAAAGATGAACTTCCGCAATTTAACGTTAAAACTAATCGATTAGGCATAAACGTTTCCAAATTTATAAAAAAATTTACTTCTTCATAAAAACATACATTTTATAAAATTTATCTCAAAAAAGATATTCAAAACTAAGTATTCAGAAATATTTGTTAAAAATTTTTCTAATATATCCAAAACAACCATAATTTATAATTGAATTTGTTCTTTCCAAATATTATGTATATAATGCATCTTTAAATGTTTATATTTTATAAGAGATATACACTATGAACTTACAAAAAAAAATTATTACAACTTTAGGCGTAAAACCTACCATTAATCCCAAATTTGAAATTCATAGAATAGTACATTTTATTAAAACATATATGCTATATTATAAAAATATAAAAACATTAGTTTTAGGAATTAGTGGCGGACAAGATTCTACATTAACTGGAAAATTGTGCCAACTAGCAATAAAAGAACTAAATCAAAGTTATAACTATAAAAACTACAAATTAATCTTACTATGCTTACCGTACGGAAAACAAATAGATTTAGAAGATTGTCAAGACGCAATAAATTTTATTCAACCTGAAATAACATTAAATATTAATATAAAAAATTCTGTATTAAGCACCGAAAAATCACTAAAAAAAGCAGGAATAAATACATCTAATCGCATACGAGAAAATAACAAAGCTAGAGAAAGAATGAAGGTACAATATGATGTTGCTCATGCGCATAATGGAATTGTAATCGGAACTGATCATGCCTCCGAAGCAATTACTGGATTTTTTACAAAATATGGAGATGGAGGATCAGATATTAATCCTATTTCTGAACTAAACAAAAAGCAAGGAAAACTTTTACTAAAAGAATTAAAATGTCCATCTCATCTCTATCTTAAACCACCCAGAGCAAACTTAGAAGATACTCATCCATACAAAACTGACGAAGAAATTCTAGGTGTTACTTACCTTGATATTGATGCCTATTTAGAAGGTAAAAAAATTGATAAAAAGTGTCAATTGATCATTGAAAAACATTTCATTAATACTCAACACAAACGCCAAATGCCAATAACGCCACATACACTATCAAAAACTCTAAAAACACTAACATAAATTATATTACATTATATTAATAACAACATTTTATATAGTTTTAAAACAACACAAAAACTAAAGTTCAACATAGTTTATAAATATTTAAAAAAACTACTAATTACAATATAAAAAATTATGTATCTTATTATACGCTCTTACTTGAGATAAGCAAACTTCTAAATACATACTTATATGTAATAAATCAATAAATATAACGCTCTCAATGTAAAACAAATTTTTTCTTTTCTATAGAATGAATTTGAATTTTTATAATTTCACTAATAGGATCTTCAGGGCAATGTTCTACGAAATAAATGAGATCAGTTAATGCAATATGATTACATTCTAATTGAGCATATATCAAACCCCGATCACGTATTTCATAAGGATCGTTGGGATTAATCCTTAATAATGTATTACTAACATTTAATGCTAACTCCATGTTTTTTTCTTCTATTAATGCATTCTTTAATGTATCTAACATTTTTCGTATTACCGTTAAATGTTGAGCTTTTTTTAAATCGTTTTTGTATAGTTCTGCTGTGGGACTTATATTACCTTTCAACCAAACTTCTAAAACATGTTCATCTAATGTTTCTCCATTAAAAGGATTTATTAACCACATTTTTTTATTAAATTCATCACAACGTAAAATAAGTTGAGTAGGAAAAATAACAGGCATAAGAGGAAGATGTAATTGCTGAGCAATATGCAAAAATATTGCTCCTAAAGAAACTGCAGTTCCTTTACGCGTTTTCAAAACATTGTCTAACCATAAAACGTCAGACAATTTATAAACTCCAGTAGCACTACCAAATTTCCAATGACTATAAAATAATTCTATTAACTTCTTCAATTTACCATCGATCTTTTTTTCGGATATTACGTAAGACCTAGCTTCTTCTACTCTATTTTGTAACTCCTTGGCAACCACATCAGCAGGAAAATCCGGTCGAATCAAACACAATGTAGCAACAATAGATTCACACAATGGTAGCTTAGAAACATCAGAACTAAAAAAAGATATCATACTATTCCCAATAATTGTATTACAAACACTTACTATGTAGTCAGTAAAACTAAAATATAATTATTGATTATACATCAACACAATATCATTATAACATGAAATAATTACAATTTATTAAAAGCAAATACGTAGTTTATACATTAAAATATAAAATCTACATTTATTTCTTTTGGCCTACTGTAATTCTATCATTTCCAGAATAATCTTGATAAGTCATTATATTAGAAAAATGATATTTTTTAAACAACGCTTGTACTCGCACTCTTTGCATCCAACTATGTTCTATTAATAACCAACCCATATTGTTTAAATACCTTTTAGAATTCTTAATAATATAACTAATAGCACCTAATCCATTATTAGTAGAAACTAATGCAAAAAATGGTTCGAATAACAACTCTCTATCCAAATTATCAATTTCACTCAAACCAATATAAGGAGGATTACTTACAATAATGTCAAACGTTTGATAAATAGAACTAAACCAAAAACTATGAAAAAATACAACATTATTTAATTGCAGTATTTGCGCATTTTTTTTAGCTATACAAATAGATTCCTGTATACAATCTACTCCTATAACATGACAATATAACTTAATACTAGCCAATGCTAATGCTATGCATCCACAGCCTGTACCCAAATCTAACACTTTTTTGTAATTGACATTTTCTAGTCTTGTTAAAGTGTGCTCTACTAAAATTTCAGTATCTGAGCGAGGAATTAAAGTAGCATGAGATACAATCAAGGACAAAGACCAAAACTCTTTTTTTCCAACCAAATAAGCAATAGGTTCGCCGTTCATTCTACGTCTTAATAAACTATTTAATTTTACAAGATCACTAACAGTTAATTTATAAGAACCATAAATAACTAACCAACTAATATCTTTTTTAGTGACATAACTCAGCAAAATTTCTGCATCTATTCTAAAACTAATAATACCAACACTTTTTAATTTTAAATATGCTGCATTTAACCACAATTTAATATTCATGAAGTTAACATACTGGTATTATCAAAAAGCTTAGATAAACAATTAGTTTGATACTCTTGAACAATAGGTTCAATCAACAAATCTAAATTTCCATTTAATATTTCATCTAGAGAATACAACACTAGATTAATTCTATGATCAGTTACTCTATTTTTTGAAAAATTATATGTTCTATTTCTGTCTGAACGTGCACCGCTACCTAGAAGTTTACGACGTTTAATAGACTCTTCTTTTTGACGTTGAGAAAACTGGTCTGCTTGAATTCTTGATACTAAAACAGACAATGCCTTCGCTTTATTTTTATGTTGAGAACGTTCATCTTGACATTCTACTACATGACCAGTAGGAATGTGAGTAATTCTAATGGCAGAATCTGTCGTATTTACATGTTGTCCACCTGCTCCGGAAGATCTAAAAGTATCAATTTTTAAATCATTAGGATTAATTTTTTTTATTTCTTCTTCCGGCACTACAGGAATAACAGCAACAGTACACGTTGAAGTATGAATTCGTCCTTGAGATTCTGTTTTAGGAACTCTCTGCACTCTATGACCTCCAGATTCAAATTTTAATTTTCCACATACTCCTTTACCAGTAATCTGAACTATAATATCTTTAAATCCACCTTGATCGCTATGAGTAGCATTAATAATTTCAGTCTTCCAATGATATGATTCTGAATATCGAGTATACATCTTAAATAAATTGCCAGCAAATATAGCTGCTTCGTTCCCGCCTGTAGCCGCTCTTATTTCAATAAAACAACTTCTTTTATCATATGGATCATCAGGCAATAACAGCATCTTCAATTGATTTTCTAATTTAAGTTTCTTTAAATAAACTATTTTTAGTTCTTCTTCAGCTATATTGTGTAATTCTATATCATTTAACAAATGAGAGATTGCATCTCTGTCATCTTCATTTTTTTTCCAATCAATAAAACAACTATTTATATTAAACAATTTTAAATGTTCCTTAGACAATTCATGAAATTTATCCTGATTAGAAACAATATTGATATCAGATAACATTCTTTCGATTTCTTCGTATCTTTTGTGCAAAGCTTCTAACTTTTTTATAATAAAAATATTCACTGTATGATGACTTTTCAATTAATAATTCTTGATATAATTATATACATAGTTTTCCTAATTTTTATAGATCTGAAGCTAAAAACAAAATAAAATAGTTATTGAAAACATATAAAAAGTTGCTTTTCAACCATTTCTTTAAAGTTCATATTAAAATAACATTCCTTATAAAATTTATATTACATCCTTTACAAAAAATGATAAAATTTGTTTAATACACATTAAGCGATATACATTGAAATCTTTTTTTATTACATGAAATTTAAGTATTTTCTTTTTACTGTAATATTTAGTCTAATAAGTACTTCATGTGCCATGAAAACGTCTAATGTATTAGAAAATAATTTTACATGGGAAAAACAACAACGTGCTCTGCAAAAAATAAAAACGTTCCAAGCAAATGGTTATTTATTACTTTTATCAAATAGAACCAAAATTTTTAGTAGATTTTATTTTGAAAAACATACACCAACATGTTTTTCAATAACACTGATTAACTTTATTGGACAAACACAATTAAAAACTATTTTTTGTAAAAACATCTGCAAAATTTTAGATAACACAGGAAAAATATACGTTAATAAGCAACCAGAAATAACTTTCTCTGCAATTACAGGTTTAACAATACCATTAGACTGTCTTAATAAATGGATTGTTGGATTACCCGAAAAAATACATAGATATACTTTGAAAAATGCACATATACATACATTACAACATCTTTACAAAAAAAAATTGTTGAAAATAATATATTTATATTACAATAATAAAAATGTTCCATTCTTACCCAATATAATCAAAATGAAACAAGGAAATAATTCTATTGTTTTACACATTAACAATTGGATTTTAGAATAATGCAAACTACCTGGTTTTCTCCTGCAAAAATTAATCTTTTTCTGTATATTACAGGAATACGCACTGATGGCTATCACAACATTCAAACACTATTCCAATTATTAAATTACGGAGATATAATATACATTACTCCAAATAATAGTGGACACGTAAAACTATTAACGAACATTCCAAGAATACCCTATTCTCAAAACATCATCGTCCTAGCAGCACAACTATTAAAAAAAAAGCACAAAGTTACTCGTTAAAACTAGGAGCCAACATTTCTATCAAAAAAAATATACCAATAGGAGGGGGATTGGGTGGAGGATCATCTAATGCTGCAACAATATTACTTGTATTAAACAAATTATGGAATATGAAATTTAAAATCTCACAATTAATAGATCTTGGAACACAATTAGGAGCTGACGTTCCCTTATTTATAATGGGAAAAACATCAATAGCAGAAGGCATAGGAAACATATTATTTCCCATAAAAACAACAAAAAAATGGTACTTAATTACTTATCCAAACATTAAAATTTCTACTAAAAAAATTTTTTCTCACCCAAATTTGAAAAAAAAATCAAGAAGAAAACACATTGATTCATTATTAACAACATCATTCAAAAACGATTTCGAAGAACTTATAAAAAAAAAATTTAAAAAAATAAATAATTTAATCACTTGGCTATCTCAGTATGCACCTTCTCGAATAACAGGAACAGGATCTTGCATCTTTTCTGAATTTAACTCAAAAAAAGATGCAAACAAAATTTTATTTATGTTACCTGCTAAAACTTATGGATTTGTTACAAGCAGTACTAATATTTCAACTTTACACAAACAATTACAATCGCATCATTTATTTTAAAAATCATATTTATAATATTAGAACACATAAAACACTTATACATTCCTATACTTTGAGGTTTTTATCGTGCCCGATATGAAATTGTTTTCCGGAAACTCTATTCCAAATTTAGCAAAATCTATTGCTAATCGACTATACATGAATTTAGGGAACGCATCAGTAGGACGATTTAGTGACGGAGAGATTAGCGTTCAAATAAACGAAAACGTGCGCGGTAATGATGTATTTATTATTCAATCAACGTGTTATCCTACTAATGACAATCTTATGGAATTAATAGTAATGGTAGATGCCTTAAGAAGAGCATCTGCAGGAAGAATTACAGCTGTAATTCCGTATTTCGGATATGCAAGACAAGATCGTCGAGTTCGTTCATCTCGAGTTCCAATCACTGCAAAAGTAATAGCTGACTTTTTTTCTAGCATTGGAATAGATCGAGTGCTAACTGTCGATCTTCATGCTGAACAAATTCAAGGATTTTTTGATGTTCCTGTTGATAACGTATTCGGAAGTTTAATTTTACTAGAAGATATGTTACAAATAAATCTTAAAAACCCCATAGTGGTTTCTCCAGATATTGGAGGAGTAGTAAGAGCTAGAGCTATTGCAAAATTATTACACGATACAGATATGGCTATTATTGATAAACGAAGACCCAACACTAACGTATCACAAGTTATGCACATAATTGGAGACGTTGCTAATCGTGATTGTATTTTAGTAGATGACATGATCGATACAGGAGGAACGTTATGCAAAGCTGCAGAAGCACTAAAAGATAGAGGAGCTAAAAGAGTTTTTGCATATGCAACACATCCTATTTTTTCAGGAAACGCAGCAGAAAATTTAAAAAATTCATACATCGATGAAGTAATAGTATGCGACACTATTCCTCTACCAAATAACATAAAAAAACTATCCAATGTAAGAACGTTAACGTTAGCTGAGATGCTAGCAGAAGCTATCCGAAGAATTAGCAATGAAGAATCTATATCTGCTATGTTTGAACATTAATAATTAGTTGACTTGTCTTTAATATAATAAAAAAATTTGAGTACAATAAAATTATTATTTTTATTTACTGTACTCAAAAAATTATGAATAAAACTAATGATTGTTCTATACGAAATTTAAATTACATTCATATTATAAAAATATTTTGTAAAATTGCATATTAACTACTACATAAAAGTATTTTTTATAAAAAATTTTAAAAACATTTTTATAAAATAATTGTAATAAGGAACTAATAACGAACTTTTAAAAATTCTACTATTGATGAAACCATTTGAAAACTCTAAAAAAAACAATGCTATACAAACAATCAATATGCCTCTTATCATACCAAACACTACTCCTAGTATTTGATTTAAAATAGACAAATGAAATTTCTGTATAACAATAGTAATTAAATAATTTAATACTAACTTTAAAATCAGCAAAAAAATAAAAAAAATTAAAAAATTAATTATATATTTTGTAATTTGATTATGAAAATAAATTGAAAAGAAAGAAAAAATATAATAATACTTGAAATATATATATATTCCTATTCCCCAAATAAAAACAGATATAATTTCTTGAAAAAATCCACTAAAAAAACTAGTTATAGTAGAAATAACCACTATGACTATTGAAATAAAATCTATTATATTCATAAATATTCAATATATCATTTTTATAATGTAAAGAACTTCAAAAAATTTCTTAAAATTATTTATTTATATCTTTAAAAACATCATACATTTCACGTACTATATAGAAAGATCCAAATATTACGATAACATCTATGATTTTTACCATACTTTTAACTTCTTTCCAAGCACATCTAACACTACTAAAAGCTTTAGAAAAATGTATAGGTAAATGTTTTACAATTTTTTTAGCAGAAATACTACGCTGCGTTTTTAATTCAGTACAATACCAAAAATCCACTATGGAAATTAGCGGAGAAACAATACTTAAAATATCCTTATCTTGTAATACTCCTATTATAGCATATATTTTTCCAATTCCTTTTAAATTAGTTAATTTCCTTGATAAATGTTGTGTAGCATGATTATTATGTGCTACATCCAAAATTACTATAGGATGATAAGAATATACTTGAAATCTCCCACAAAGCGACATCTTATCAATACAATTTTTAACAACATTTTTTTTTATAGAAAATGTTGATTCAGAAATAGCAGCTAACGCCGTAGCAACATTAATTAAAGATACCTTTGGCAAAGGAAGATCCAAAAAGCAAAAATCATTGCTTATAAAATCCCAAAAATTGTCATACTTTTTATAAAACCAATCTTGATTTATCCATTTTGCATTAATTCTATTTTTTCTAATAATACATTTTACAATATTTGGAATATTCTTGCTAGAAATAATTGCGACTTTATTGTTTCGAAGAATTCCAGACTTTTCTATACCAATTAAATCACGATTTTTTCCTAAAATGTTCATATGATCCATTGCTATATTCGTAATGATGGAAATATCTGGATCAATAATATTAGTAGCATCAAATCTACCTCCTAAACCAACCTCTAAAATAATTACATCCAACTTTCTATGCTTGAATAAATATAAAGCAGACAAAGTAATAAAATCATGATAAGTTAATAAAAGAGCACCACGAACACGTTCAATGTTAATAAAAGAATCAACATGTAAACGCTCTTCTAATTCATGTCCATTAATACGTACTCGTTCAGTATATCGAAATAAATGAGGAGAAGTATACAGTCCTACACGATAACCATGTTCTAGCAATATTTTTTCCAATACGAAACACGTCGTTCCTTTTCCATTCGTTCCTCCTACTATATAAACAAACCTGTTCAATTTTAATATTCCTAATTTTTTAGCAATATAAATTGTATTATTAATATTATTGCATTTAATATTCAAATAAAATTTTTCGAGATAACTCATCCATTCTAAAAAAGAAAAAGATTTAATCATACTATTTATCCATATATCATCGAAAACATCGTTTCATCCAAAAATTAAAAAATTTTCTGATATTAAGGTTATTCACATGAAACATTAATTATAAACTATATAATTTCGATTATCATTATTAAAATACATTCTAAACACTAAAACTTTTTAATAAAATTTAAAATTATAAAACTTAACTATTTTCATATCATATCAAAGTTAAAATCAATTTATGTTAAAAATATATTATATATTTATAAAATATATAAAATAATAATTATACATGTATAATAATTAAAAATCATACAATTCTATTATCAAAATAAATACAATTCAAAATCTCATCAATATCGAATCGAATTAAAATATAATAGGTTCAGATTTTGAAATTATATCTATAATTGCATTAGGATATATACCTAATATTAATACTAATAACGATATTATAAATAAAAAAAATACATATTTTTTACTATTAATATTTACAACGATTCTTTTTGTATTAAAATTATCAAGCGGTGCTAAATATAAACATGTAACTATTCTTAAATAAGAATACATACCAATAATTGATCCTGTAATAAAAACAATACCTAATAACCAAAAATTTTCTTTAATTATTAATGACAACAAATAAAATTTTCCAATAAAACCAATAGTTATAGGAATTCCAGATAAAGAAAATAACATTATAGTCATAATGCTTGAAAAAATAGGATTGTACCAAAACAAACCACGATAACAAGCAATAGAATCAAACTGTGACTCATCATCTAAATGAGAAATTATACTAATTAACCCTAGTATACCAATACTAGATAATAAATAACTAATTAAATATATACCAATCGATTCTAAAGAAAAATTAAAATCGTTAGAGGATAACAAAGATGTTAACAAATATCCAGACTGAGAAATAGAAGAATATCCTAAAAATCTTTTAATACTAGTTTGAAACAAAGCCATAATACTACCGAAAATAATAGATATACACAGCATAATTTCTAATACAATGTTAAAAACATCTATATGAAAAAATATCAAAAAAATAAATATTTTAAAAAACAAACTAAGCACTGTAATTTTAGTCGCAATAGATAGGTACATTAATGCTACTGAAGAAGTTCCTCTATAAACATCTGGAGTCCAAATATGAAATGGAAATATAGATAATTTAAAAGAAAAAGCTAAAATAACTAACCCTAAACCACATAACAAAACACTATCTGGATGTGTAATAGATACTAATAATTCATATATCAAACTAGAAAATGTAAGACTTCCCGTAATTGAATATATCAATGCAATACCAAATAATGCTAACACCGAAACTGAACAAGATAAAATCATATATTTTATAGCCGCTTCTAAAGAATTTCTCTTAAAATACGTATATGCAATCAATCCTAAAGTAGGTAAAGACATTAATTCCATTCCAATAAATAAAATAGACATATGATTAGCAATAATTAATGAAACACAACCAATAGTAGAAAATAATAACAATAAATAAAATTCTTCACGATTATAAATACAATTTTTCAACCACGAATATGAAAAAATGCACGAAATAATACTCGAAAAAATAATTATAACAAGATATAACAATGAATACTTATCTATATGAAACAACATAGTAACATCTATTGGTACACTCATTCGAACTATGTATAAAGATAATAAAGACAATATTAATCCTATAATAGAACATAAAAAAGTAACAAAGTGATTACGATTACATGCAATAGATAACATTGTAATTATTACAGTTAATAATAAAATTAATAATGGAGAAAATGCTATCAACTGATTTATAGTTATTATCATTACAAATTACAGCCTTGTAGTTAAAATAAAATTAGAAAAAATAGTCCGAATATTATTTAATGGAATTTCGGATATATTCAAAATTATATTTGGAAAGAATCCAATTAATATCAACATTGACAATAATAATACTGATATAAAAATCTCACGAAAAGAAACATATTTTACAATAACTGTATTACGAGTGACAGTAGCATGACCAAAATATGTTTTTTGTATCATGATCAAAGAACATAATGCTGAAACAATCAAAGAAAAAGCAGTAATACTAACTAACAAAGCATGATTTTTAAATGATCCCAACAATATCATAAATTCACCTAAAAAATTTCCAGTACCCGGAATTCCTAAATTTGCCACTGCAAAAAATAAAGAAAAACCAGGTATCCAATTAATACTAGACCACAAACCACCCATATTTCTCATATCACGAGTATCAGTACGTTGAAATAACTGACCTACAAGACAATATAAAGCAGAAGTAGACAATGCATAAGAAATTGTTTGTAAAACAACTCCTTGATAAGCAATTTGACTAGCACTATAAATAGCAATTAAAGCAAAACCCATATGCGATATAGACGTATAAGCAATTAAACGTTTTATATCGTCTTGAGAAAAAGCAACTAATGCTGTATAAAATACAGTAATAAATCCTAACAACATAAAAATATATGAAAAACTAACTGAAGAATGAGGAAAAAAAGGAATATTAAATCGCAATAAAGCATAAACCGCTGTTTTTAACAAAATACCGGAAATGTCTAATGAACCAAAAATAGGTGAATAAGTATGAAAATCTACAAGCCAACCATGAAATGGTACAATAGGAAGCTTTATAGAAAATGCTAAAAAAAAACCCAACATAATATAAGTTTCTAACATACAACTTAAAGAAGTATTACGAAGTAAATCATAATTAAAACTTAAAATATGAGTAGACAAATAATTAGAATATACTAAAAATAATATTGAAAACAACAAAATTAAACCAGAACACTGAGAATACATAAAAAATTTATTAGCAGCAATGTATCGATTACAACAAAATTTTTTGTTATTAATCTTATGTCCCCAAAACATCATTAAAAAATATGCTGGAAATGTTATAATTTCCCAAAAAAAGAAAAATAAAAAAAGATCTATGGAAAGAAAGATTCCCATAGAAAAACTTAAAATCCATAACAAATTCAAATAAAAAAATCCAATATACTTTCGCACTTTGTCCCATGCACACAATATAGATATTATTCCTAAAATACTAGTTAAAATTAACATTAAAATAGACAATCCATCTGCTGCTAAATGAAAAGAAATTCCAAACTGTGGTATCCAAGGAATTTCATATTCAAAGTTCCAATAAGAACTATATATACTAGGAATATAAATAGTTAAATCATAAAATAATAATGAAACAGATAATATTAACACCATACTCATCGATATTAATGCTATATAATGAGATACTTTTATATCATATTGATCAAGAATCAAACAAAGTATTCCACCTAAAAAAGGAACCATAATGAAAATAAGAAGCAACATGTTAATTATATTCCTTATTTTAGTTTATTTTACTTAGCAAATTTAATAATATAAGCAATAAGTTAAAAACTAGCTTAACGTATTAAAATAAGATGCACTTATTTTATTTTAAACGTAAATTTTATATAAACGTTATAATCGTTAATAATGCTAAAAATCCCAAAATCACTAATATAAGATATGTTCTTAAATATCCGTTATGCATTGACACTGCCCTACGATAGCAAAAACATAATAAATTTTTTGGATAATAAACAATGATATCTATAATAGGATCAAAGGTTAAAATTCTAGAAATATAAAGGTAAGGTTTTACAAATAAAATATTATATAAATAATCAAAACCCCATGCATTAAATAAAAAAGAATAAATATGCATTCCAATTCTAGTATGTAAAACGTTACTAATTATTTCTTTATTGACTATCCATAAATAATAAGAAAAAAATATTCCAAAAAAAGATATAAAACTACAAACAATTTCTAACAAAATATTCGAATGAACAAAAATCATTTTTTCAGGAAAAACAAAAGATAATGGTAAAACAATGTAAGACTCAATAAAAGTAGAGAATATTGTCAATAAAATTAAAGGAAAATTATGACTAAATGCTTTCGGATAAACACATTTTAGTTTTGTACTAATACCACCATGAAACATTACAAAAATCATTCTAAACGTATACATTGTAGTCAATAGTAAACCTAATAAGCATGATATAAAAAAAGCTATATAATTGCTTTCCAAAGTAGAAAACAAAATACTTTCTTTACTATAAAATCCAGACGTAACAATAGGAAACGATGACAACGAGGCGCCACCAATTAAAAAAGAAACGTATAACAACGAAGATCTATTTTTTAATCCACTCATTTTGAAAATATCTTTTTCATTTTTTAATGAAATAATAATTGATCCAGCAGTCAAAAAGAGCAATGCTTTAAAAATGGCATGAGCAATTAAATGTCCAATAGCTCCAGTCCAATTTTGAACACTCAAAGCAATAAACATATAACCTACTTGACTCATAGTCGAATAAGCTAATATTCGTTTAATATCAGTTTGGACTAATGCTGAAAAACTAGAAATAATCAAAGTTCCACTACCTATAACTCCTAAAATATATAACACTTCTGGACATAATAAAAATAGAAAATGAGTACGCGCTATTAAATAAACCCCAGCTGTCACCATTGTAGCTGCATGTATTAATGCAGATACCGGAGTAGGACCAACCATAGCATCTGCTAACCAAGTTTGTAATGGAATTTGTGCAGACTTTCCTATAGCACCAATTAATAAAAAAGAAGTAATCCATTGTAATGATTCTATATGCTCCTGTACTGTAACTGTTTTTAAAATTAGTTGTAGTTCTTTAAAATCTACAGTACCAAATTCTTTATAAATTAAAAACATAGACAATAATAAAAAAATATCTCCCACACGAGTAATAATAAATCCTTTTAAAGCAGCATAGCTAGCATTAATATTTTTATGATAAAATCCTACTAATAGGTAAGAACATAATCCTACCCCTTCCCATCCTAAAAACATAAAAACTAAATTATTAGATAATACTAATGACATCATACAAACAATAAATAAATTCATATATGCAAAAAAATTCGATAATTCATTGTTAGCACGCATATACCACACAGAAAATACATGAACTAAAAAACCTATGCAAGTTACCATAACTAACATAGTAACTGACAAACCATCAACTAAAAATCCAAAATCTATTTTAAAATTATCCGTATGTATAAACGTCCATAATTTTTCAGTTAATATTTTTTCGCCTTGATAAGAAAAAGTTATCATCAAATATATTGCAAATAACATTGACATCAAAACAGATCCAACCGAAAATTTTACAATATAATTATCAGAAAACAAATCTTTCAAAAAAAACAATAACGCGCAATTTACCAATGGAAAAAAAATCATTATATAAATAATATTCATCCATGCATCTCACTTAACTTGTCAATATTTGCAGTTTTAAACTGTCGATAACATTGTACTAAAAGTGCTAATCCTATTCCTGATTCTGCAGCTCCTAAAGTGACAATTAAAATATACATTATTTGTCCATCTACTTGATTCCAATAACTACCTACTACCACTAATGCTAAAGCCGCTGCATTAATCATAATCTCTAAACTAATTAACATAAAAAGTATACTTTTATGCATCACTAAAGAAATTAAACCTAAAATCAACAAAATAGATGGCAGAATTAAACAATGAGACAAAGGAATCATACGTAATCCGTCCTAATAAAATTAATAAGATTTATTATATCTTTTTTTTATTTTTTCCAATATGAAAAGTTACTACCAATGCACTCAGCAACAACATCGAAGCTAATTCAATAACAAGGACATAATCACTAAACAACTTCATCCCAATTTCATGTGTACTAATAACTACATTAAATATATATTTATCATTCAAATTAGATAATATAAAAATCATAAAAATAATTAATACTAATGCTAACATGAAAAAAAACATCAATTTAATAATAGACTTACCAGATGTCACTGAATAATGAATAAAATCATTAAAATTAAACATCATAATAATGAATACAAATAACACCATAATAGCGCCAGCATAAATGATTACTTCTAATGCAGCTGCAAAAAAAGCTCCTAATGAAAAAAATACACCCGATGTACACAAAAATGATAACGTTAAATATATCAAAGCATGCATTGGATTATTACTAAAAATAGTTAATATAGTAAATATAATTGACATCAATCCAAAACTATAAAAAGAAAATTCCATATCATCCATCCTTAGGGTAATAATGTTTTTACATCAATAGGATGAGATTCATAGTCTAAATCACCTTTTTTCTTTCCTTCAATCTCTACGCCTGAAAAATTATAAAAATCGTAATCAGAATATTTTCCAGGACCAGAAATTAATAAATCTTCTTTTTCATATACTAAATCCTGTCTCTTATATTCTGAAAGTTCAAAATCAGGAATTAATTGAATAGCTGCTGTCGGACAAGCTTCTTCACATAATCCACAAAATATACATCGAGAAAAATTGATTCTAAAAAACTCAGGATACCAACGTTTAGTTTTGAGAGTAGATTTTTTTAAAGAAATACAACCTACAGGACATACTACTGCACACAAATTACAAGCAACACATCGTTCTTCACCATTTAAATTACGAGACAATATTATACGCCCCCTATATCTTGGAGGAAGATATACAGATTGTTCTGGATACATTATAGTTTCTCGACTCGAAAAAATATTAACAAAAGTTAGCCAAACACTACGTATTTGGCTAATTACAACATATAATTTTTTTGAAATACTCATGAAATTAATCTCTTGCTAAACTCTATATAACATAATAAAAGCAGTAAACATCAAATTTGCTAATGTCAAAGGAAAACAAAATTTCCATCCAAATAACATTATCTTGTCATAACGAGGACGCGGTAATGATGCTCGAATCAAAACAAACAAAAACATAAAAAAGCTAGTTTTTAGAATAAACCAAAAAATAGAAGAACAACCAAAACCCAAATAACCACCAAAAAACATAGTAGTAATTAAACTTGAAATTATTATAATAGAAATATATTCTCCAATAAAAAATAAACCAAATTTCATTCCAGAATATTCAATATGATAACCATCTGCTAATTCTTGTTCTGATTCAGGTTGATCAAAAGGATGTCTATGACATAACGCTAAACCTGCTATAAAGAAAGTGACAAATCCAAAAAACTGAGGAACAACATTCCATATAAACACTTGACTATTAACAATATCAATCATGTTAAATGATCGAGCACGAGCGACTACTCCCATTAAAGATAAACCTAAAAAAATTTCATATGATAATGTTTGCGCAGTAGCTCTAATAGCACCTAGCAACGCATATTTGTTATTACTAGACCAACCTGCAAATAATACAGAATATACAGACAAAGATGCCATCATCAAAAAAAATAAAATACCTATATTTAAATTAATAATAACGAAACTAGAACTAATAGGTATAATTGCCATAACTAACAATAAAGATATAAATCCTAATATTGGAGAAAAGAAAAATATTGCTCTTCTACTAAATGTAGGAATCCAATCTTCTTTAAAAAATATCTTAATCATATCTGCTATTACTTGTAACGTTCCTTGCCAACCTACTCTATTTGGTCCATAACGATTTTGCAATAAACCCAATATTCTACGTTCTACCACACTCATCATAACTGCACAAAACAAAGTACAAAATAGCACTAAAATAGATTCTAAAACTAACACATTCCTTCCTATGAAAATTATTAAAAAACCAATCATACAATCATCTTCTTAAAATCTACAATCTTTTTGTTAGATAAAAAAAGAGGAAAATCAGGAAATCCTATAGGTAATCCTAATTGTCCAGATTGAATGTCTGAAGAAATATATACCATAACTACGAATTTTACACCCAGACAACTAAATTCTATTTTAGATCCAGATTTAATAGATAAAACATCTGCATCATCTTTACTTAAAATCCCTACAAC
Source organism: Buchnera aphidicola (Meitanaphis elongallis) (assembly GCA_039830015.1). Classification (NCBI taxonomy): domain Bacteria; kingdom Pseudomonadati; phylum Pseudomonadota; class Gammaproteobacteria; order Enterobacterales; family Erwiniaceae; genus Buchnera; species Buchnera aphidicola. The sequence goes on along the minus strand of CP140033.1, from coordinate 169,802 downwards.
ATTACTAGACATACTCTTTTTAATTACTGGAGATAATTGTGACAATTGTTCATTACCAAATAAATAATAATACGGAATAATATAATAAGTGTTGCTAACATTATTATTAACTTTAGTTTCAAACCAAGATATAGATTTGCGCGAATCATACAAAAATAAACGTCTTCCAGAATCTCCACAACGTAATTCTCCATTTATTTCTTTTTGAAACTTATTCCATGCTTGTGAAGAATTCCATCCCGGAACCCAAGCAAAAGGTATATAAGAAGAATATTTATAAGATTGCTGACAACCTTCCATAGAAAAAGAAAACATAGAATTTTTATCTTTAGGTTGACTAATTTCGTGAACATTAATGTGAGATCGACTAGAAGTTCTACCACTACAACGATGCGGGGATCTAGCTAATTTTTGTCCATAAACTTTAAAAGAAGAACCTGGAGCTACAAATTTTAATTGTTCAAAGTTAATATCTTCAGAAGACATACTACAAATAATATCATCTAATTTATGCCAAATTTGACATACTTTATATAATTTACATCGTATACGATGTAACCACATCCAACTATCTAAAACATGCGAATCACCATCATAAAATTTTGGATCGTACACCTGGAAAAAACGTTGTGCTCGACCTTCATAATTTACAACAGTACCAGAACTTTCAAAAATATTAGTTGATGGAAAAACTATTGTTCCCTTTTTCATAGTATTAGTATTAATATGATCCATTACTATAACATTTTTAACATTTCTAAATAATTTTTCAATACAAATGTTTGAAAAATAACGATGCAAATCATTTTCTAAAATTATTAAAGAATCACATTGTTTATTCGAAACATTATTTACTACTTTTTCTAGTGACATTCCACTCAATAAACCAACACCCAAACTATTAAAATTAGATACTAACAAAACCAATCCAACTTTTTTTTCTACATTTTTTAAAGATCTTGCTATATTATGTGCAATTTGAATTAATTCAATACTATTAGAATGAACACCTGAAACAATTAAAGGTTTTTTGGAAGAAAGCAACGAAAAAACAATTTTTTTCATTATTGTAATCAAATTTTCGCTTAAATTGTTTACATGAAAAGAACCCTTATCAATATAATCAGCAATTGCACAACCTAATTGTACCTGATCATCAATTGTCAATACATAACTATTTTCAGAGATATCATCTAATTTAGTTTTATAAGTATTAATAATAAACAATTTGTTTTTTATATTTTGAGAAATATTCTTAGTAGCTAATGCATGCCATTTTGGAATATTATTAGATAGTGCTACCTTTCTAGATTTCCCTTTTATTGCTTGACGAATAGATAAAGCTATCATAGGAGAAGTATTAGTAATATCTTCACCTAAAACAAGAATAGTGTCATAATCTTCAATTTCTCGTAATGTAGGAGTATAAATACCACTATTTTTTAAAATTTTTATAATTAATTTTGTGCAGTCTAATTCTTTTTGTAACATTCCAACAGAGAAATTCTCTATTCCAACTAGTTTTTGAAGTGCATAGTTATTTTCTAAACTAGCACGACTAGAACCAATTCCTATTATTTTAGATGCAGTAGTTAAACGTTTTACTACTAACTCAATAGAATTTTCTACGCTATTTAAAATATGTTTTGTACCTTTACATCGATAAGTAGAACGTTTAGGTCTATCTTCTAAATTAGAATAGCCATAACTAAATCTACCTAAATCACATAAAAAATAACGATTAATACTACCATGATATCGATTTTCTACTTTACATATTTCTCCATATTTTTCTCCTACACTAATATTGCATCCTACGCAACAATGCTGACAAATACTCGGTGCATATTGTAAATCCCATTTCCTAACATATGTTTCCGATTGCACTTTATCAGTAAAAACTCCAGTAGGACAAATATCTATTAAATTCCCAGAAAATTCACTATTCAATGGCCCATCTTCTAAACGTCCAAAATAAATGTTATTGCTAATTCCATAAACTCCAAAATCTGTACCATCAGCATAATCTTTATAATAACGCACACATCTATAACAAGAAATACATCGATTCATCTCATGTCTAATAAATGAACCTAAATATTGATTTTTATGAGTTCTTTTCAAAAATCTATAACGACGAACATGATGTTTAGTCATAACAGTCATATCCTGTAAATGACAGCTTCCACCTTCCTCACAAACAGGACAATCATGTGGATGATTAGTCATTAATAATTCAATAACTCCTTTCCTAAAATTTACTGCTTCACTTTCATTAATAGAAACTATTAATCCGTTCATAATAGGCGTCATACAAGATACTACTAATTTACCCACCTTATCTTCAAAACTATGATATTGTTTTACAACACACTGACGACAAGCACCAATGCTTCCTAATGTTGGATGCCAACAGAAATACGGTATATCAAAACCAAGAGACAAACACACTTGTAATAAATTATTCGAATTGTCAACATCATATTTGTTATTATCTATAAAAATTATAGCCATAAATAATTTTTATTTCCATTTAGTAGAATATTTATAAAGTAATGTAGCATTTACATATATCACATTTAATCATATTTACTTTTAAATTTATTATCATACTCAACTTTATCTAAAATCTCATTATAAGATGAAACATTCTCTATTAATTTAACATCAATAACAGATGATAATTCAACACCACATTCAAATTCCATACGAAAATATTTAATAGCACTTTTTAATGGCGCAACAGCTCCAGGTGCATGTGCACAAAATGTTTTTCCAGGACCTAATTGATGACATAATTGTTCTAAAGTTTCAATATCATGTTTTCTTCCTTGCTTTCTTTCTAAAGATCTTAAAATAGATACAATCCAGGGTAAACCATCACGACATGGAGTACACCAGCCACATGATTCGCGAGAAAAAAATTCTTCTATATTTCTAACCAAAGACACCATATTTGCGTTATTATCTATTGCCATAGCAAGTGCTGTTCCTAACCGACTACCTGCATTCTGCACACTAAAAAAATCCATAGGCACATCAATATGTTCAGATGTTAAAAAATCTGTACTCGCTCCACCTGGCTGCCATGCTTTCAATGTTAATCCATCATGCATACCACCAGCATAATCTTCCAATATCTCGCGTGCTGTAGTTCCAAAAGGCAACTCCCATAATCCAGGATTTTTAACTTTTCCTGAAAACCCCATAATTTTAGTACCAGAATCAACACTCTTTGACAAACTCTTATACCATTCTACTCCATGCAAAATAATTGAAGGCACGTTAGATAATGTCTCTACGTTATTTACACAAGTAGGTTTCCCCCAAACTCCAACCAAAGCAGGGAAAGGAGGCTTAAATCTTGGATTAGCTCGTTTGCCTTCTAAAGAATTAATTAAAGCAGTTTCTTCCCCGCAAATATAACGACCGGCACCACTATGTAAAATGATCTCAAAATCTAGACCAGATCGCAAAACATTGTTTCCTATATATCCATGTTTTTTTGCTTCATTAATAGCTCTAATTAAAATACGCTCAGCATTAACATATTCATATCTTAAAAAGATATAACTTTTTCTAACTCTTAGAGCTAATGAACTAATTAAAATTCCTTCTAATAATTGATGAGGAATTCGTTCTATTAAAAATTTATCTTTATACGTTCCTGGCTCCATTTCATCAGCATTACATAACAAATAGCGCATAGAACTACTATTATTTTGAGACATTAAGCTCCACTTCACTCCTGTAGAAAAACCTGCTCCACCACGTCCTTTCAATCCAGAGCATTTTATAATGTCTATAATTTTACTAGGTTCAATAGTCTCAATTGCTTTTTTAAAAGCAAGATAACCTCCCTTTTTTTTATATTCTTCGATCCATATTACACCTTTATTATCATTTAACCACCAAGTTAATGGATGAGTTTCTGAAGTTAACAATATCTTTTTCACTGATATAATTCCAATAATTCAACTACTGTTTTTAAAGTCAAACGCGAATAAATATTGTCATTAATCATTAAAGTAGGAGCTTTATCACAATTTCCTAAACAACATATCGGTAATAAGGTAAAACGAAAATCCCTTGTAGTTTCTCCAATAACAATATTTAACTTATTCTCTAAACAAGCCCTAATGTTTTCACAACCATGCATATAACATACTACACTATCGCAATAACGTATCACATTTCGTCCTACTGGTCGTCTAAAAATTTGACTATAAAACGTTGCAACTTCTTCTAAATCACTGGCGGACATTTCAAGTATTTTAGAAATTGCATAAATAGCTTGTTTAGAAACCCAACCTCTATTTTTTTGTACTATTTTTAAAGCTTCTATAGAACTTGCACGAGAATCTTCATAATTATTTTTTTCTTTTAATATTGCTTTTTTTTCTTCATTACTTAACATAAAAATGTTGTGAAATTTTTCTTTTAACATATTCACTTTAACGATCAACATCAGACATAACAAAATCAATACTACCTAAATAAACTATTAAATCTGATATTAAACTCCCACGAATAACTGACGGTATTTGCTGTAAATGAGGAAAACTAGGCGTTCTTATTCTAGTTCTATAACTTGTAGTACTTCCATCACTAATTAAATAGTAACTGTTAATACCTTTAGTTGCTTCAATCATTTGAAAACTCTCATTATGAGGTATTACTGGACCCCAAGATACTTGTAAAAAATGAGTAATCATAGTTTCGATGTGCTGAAACATATGTTCTTTAAGTGGAGGAGTAGTTAACGGATGATCTGCCTTAAAAGGACCCTCTGGCATATTATTTAAACATTGTTTTAAAATATGAAGACTTTGCCAAATCTCTTCTACTTTCAACATTACTCGAGAATAACAATCACTAAGACCATCTCCTATAGGTATCTCAAATTCAAAGTTATGATACCCTGAATAAGGTCGTTTCTTTCGAACGTCAAAATCTAAACCAGTAGCACGTAATCCAGATCCTGTAATACCCCATTTTAATGCTTCACACTTATTATATCCTGCTATACCCTTCGACCGACTAATTAAAATACTGTTTTTTAACGAAGTATTAATGTATTTAGTTAATCTATTTGGCATCCATATAAGAAATTTTTCTAATAACCTATTCCACCCTTTTGGTAAATCATGTGCTATCCCTCCAATCCTAAACCACGCTGGATGCATACGAAAACCAGTAATTGCTTCAATAATATCGTAAATTCTTTGACGATCAGTAAAAGCTAAAAATATGGGTGTCATAGCCCCTACATCTTGAATAAAAGTAGAAATATACAATAAATGGCTATTAATCCTAAACAATTCTGATAACATAATGCGAATTACTTCTACTTTTTTTGGAACCACAATACCTGCCAATTTTTCTACTGCTAAAATGTAAGGCATTTCATTAACACATCCGCCAAGATATTCAATTCGATCAGTATACGGAATATAACTATGCCAAGTTTGACGTTCTCCTATTTTTTCTGCACCACGATGGTGGTATCCAATATCTGGAACACAATCTACTATTTTTTCTCCATCTAACTGTAAAACAATACGAAAAGCTCCATGTGAAGAAGGATGATTCGGACCTAAATTTAAAAACATATAATGACTATGTTTTCCTTGCTTTTTCATTCCCCATTCTTCTGGTTTAAATTTTAATGCATCCATTTCTGCATCTTCTTTATATTGATTTAAAGTAAAAAAATCAAATTCAGTTGCCCTAGAAGAATAATCTTTTCGTAATGGATGACCTTTCCAAGTTTTTGGCATAATAATGCGAGTTAAATGCGGATGATCATCAAAAACTATTCCAAACATTTCCCATGTTTCTCGCTCATACCAATTAGCGTTTGGGTATAATCCAGTTAATGTAGTTACATTCAATTTGTTACTAAATAACGCAATTTTAAATATTACATCATTATTTCTAGAAAAAGAAACAAAATGATAAAATACTGAAAAGTCAGCTAACGGTAATTGACAACGATTAGTACGAAATCTTTCATCTACACCATGAAGGTCAAATAACATGTTATATGGATTATATATACTTAATAAAAATTTACCAATTTTCAATAACATATCACTGTCGATCCATAATGTAGGAATTCCCATTAAAGTAGACTGAAGAACAAACTTGTCTCTTCCAAAATACTCAAATAATTCTACTACAATATCACTATTAATATGATCATCAGAAATATGCTTCATCGCATTATCATTCTTAGTTGAAATAGTTACTTTCATAAATTACATAATAATTTTCGTAGTGTGAAATTAATAAAAATACAATACAATAAACTATTTACGATAATAAAATTTTTGAAAACATAGCTTAAACATAATACACCCTAAATTTGATCTGGAGAACGAAGGTGTTTAATAGAAATATATCTCTTTCTACGACGACTCCTTTCTGAAGGCATATTAGCACGATAAACTCCTTGCTCTCCTATCACCCAAGACAATGGACGACGCTCTTCAGATATAGACTTCTGTAATAACATTAATCCTTCTATATACGCTTCTGGTCTAGGAGGACAACCAGGAATATACACATCTACAGGTAGGAATTTATCTACACCTTGAACAACAGAGTAAACGTCATACATCCCCCCTGAATTAGCACAGGAACCCATAGAAATAACCCATTTTGGTTCTAACATTTGATCGTATAAACGTTGAATAACTGGAACCATTTTAATAAATGGTGTTCCCGCTATAACCATAAAATCAGCCTGTCTAGGAGATGCACGTAATACTTCAGAACCAAATCTTGAAACGTCATTTATAGACGTAAACGAAGTAACCATTTCTACATAACAGCATGACAAACCAAAATTATAGGGCCATAAAGAATTTTTTCTGCCCCAATTTACTAAATTATGAATGCATTTACTAATTGTTCCCATATAAACATTTTTATGAATATAATTTTTGAGAGGATCAGACACAATCTCTTTCTTCTGAAGAGGATAATCTTTATTTTTTTTTGAAACATCTACTCTAGTTAATGTATACTTCATAAAATGAATTACCTCAAAATAGCTTTAATATTAATATTCCTAAAAATATTCTGATTTCCAATTTAATGAATTTAAGCGAATTAAATAAACTAATCCAGATAAAAGAAAAAAAACAAAAAACATAACTTCTATAAAACCTATCCAACCTGATTCAATAATACTTATCGACCAAAGATATAAATACAACGCTTCAACATCAAATAATACAAAATATATTGCAATTAAATAAAACTTAATAAACATATTTAAATGAAAAACACTATCAACAGGATCTATTCCTGATTCAAACGGCGTATGTTTATGTCTAGATTGCGATTTTCCACCTAATACTGTGCTCAATGATAATATAGACAAACATATAAAAAAAGCCACCAAAAAAAATATGAAAAAAGCCCATTGTTGAGGACAATGAAATGCATTTATAACATGATGCATAATTTTATCAATTTAGTATATCAATTAAAGTACGAATATACTAAACTAAAAACCAGAAACTTTCTATTTAAAATAAAGTTTTAAACATTTTTAAACTAGTTTTTTTTTTAGCCTTGATGATTAAAAAATTGACCCCATCTACTTATTATCAAGCATTACAATTGTAAAAATTTTAAAATAACTTTAAAACTATATAAAATAAGTTGCACTTCTACATATTTAAATAAGGAAAAACTATGAGTAAAATCATTGGTATCGATTTAGGAACCACTAATTCTTGTATTGCAATTATGGATGGAAAAAAAACACGTGTATTAGAAAATGCAGAAGGTGACCGAACAACACCATCAATAATAGCATATACCGAAAATGGAGAAATATTAGTAGGAAAACCTGCTAAACGTCAAGCCATAACTAATCCAAAAAACACATTATTTGCAATAAAACGTTTGATTGGAAGAAAATTTACCGATGAAGAAGTACAACGTGATATTAAAATAATGCCATATAAAATAATAAAATCTGATAATGGAGATGCATGGATCAACATTAAAAAACAAAAATTAGCTCCTCCTCAAATTTCTGCAGAAGTATTAAAAAAAATGAAAAAAACCGCAGAAGATTATTTAGGAGAAAAAATAACAGAAGCTGTTATCACAGTTCCTGCATATTTCAATGATGCTCAAAGACAAGCAACAAAAGATGCAGGAAGAATTGCAGGATTAGACGTAAAAAGAATTATTAATGAACCAACAGCTGCAGCATTAGCTTACGGCTTAGACAAAGATAAAAACAACAAAATCATTGCTGTATATGATCTAGGTGGGGGAACATTTGATATTTCAATAATAGAAATAGATAATGTCGACAAAGAAAAAACTTTTGAAGTATTAGCTACAAATGGAGACACTCATCTTGGAGGAGAAGACTTTGATAGTAGATTAATAAACTATCTATCTGAAGAATTTAAAAAAGATCAAGGTACTGATTTAAGAAATGATCCATTAGCTATGCAACGTTTGAAAGAAGCTGCAGAAAAAGCAAAAATTGAATTATCTTCTGCACAGCAAACCGATGTTAATCTTCCTTATATCACAGCAGATTCTAATGGGCCAAAACATCTAAATATTAAAGTAACTAGATCTAAATTAGAATCTTTAGTAGAAGATCTAATAACTAAATCTATTGAACCTTTAAAAACTGCATTAAAAGATGCAAAATTGTCTATTTCGGATATTAACGACGTTATTTTAGTAGGTGGGCAAACAAGAATGCCTATGGTTCAAAAAAGAGTAGCTGATTTCTTTAAAAAAGAACCAAGAAAAGATGTTAATCCAGACGAAGCTGTAGCTGTCGGTGCAGCAGTGCAAGGAGGAGTACTATCCGGAGAAGTAAAAGATGTATTATTATTAGACGTTACACCACTATCCTTAGGTATAGAAACTATGGGTGGTATAATGACTACATTAATTAATAAAAATACAACAATTCCAACAAAACATAGCCAAGTATTTTCTACTGCAGAAGATAATCAATCAGCCGTAACAATACATGTACTTCAAGGAGAGCGTAAAAGATCAATAGACAATAAATCATTAGGTCAATTCAATTTAGATGGTATTCAACCTGCACCAAGAGGAATGGCACAAATTGAAGTAACGTTTGATATAGACGCAGACGGTATATTACATGTATCGGCAAAAGATAAAAATACAGGAAAAGAACAAAAAATTACCATTAAATCATCATCTGGACTAAACGAAACAGAAATTAAAAAAATGATATCAGATGCAGAAGTTAACTCTGAATCAGATAAACACTTTGAAGAACTGATCAAAACAAGAAATCAAGGAGATCAAATCTCTCATAGTACTAAAAAACAACTAAAAAATGCAGAAAAAACTATGAGTAAAGAAGATCAAAACAATATAAAAATAGCCTTAGATGAATTAGATAAAGCTCTAAAAGAAGAAAATAAGACCAATATAGAACAAAAAATACAAAATGTATTAAAATTTTCTTCAAAATTAATGGAAAATACTACACCAAACTCAAAACCTAATTCTAATAATAATACAAATTCTTCTAAATCAGAAGAAAACGTAGTAGATGCAGAATTTGAAGAAGTAAAAGATCCAAAAAAATAATATTTATTAATAAATAATTAGAAATGAATAAAAAACACGAGCATAAAATTTTTATTATGCTCGTGTTAAGATTTATACAACCAGGAAAAGTAAGAATGTCAAAACAAGATCTTTATCAAATTTTAGGAATTAGTCAATCATCCGACGAACGAGATATAAAAAAAGCATATAAAAAACTAGCGATGAAATATCATCCAGACAGAAATCAAGGAAACAAAGCATCTGAAGAAAAATTTAAAAAAATTAAAGAAGCATACGAAATTTTAAGTGATACAGAAAAAAGAGCAACATATGATCAATATGGACATGCTGCATTCGAACAAGGAAATACAAGAAACACTACGTTTACTCATAATTTTAGTAATAGCTCAGATTTTAGTGACATATTTGGTGATGTATTCGGAGACATATTTAATGGAAATAGAACGAAAAGGTCTACTAAAGGGTCCGATTTACGTTATAACATGAATTTAACTCTAGAAGAAGCTGTAAGAGGAACCACAAAAGAAATTCATATTCCTACTTTACAAACTTGTCCATCATGTTATGGAAGTGGAGCTCAATCTGGATCAAAACCTAAAAATTGTCAAAAATGTCGCGGACATGGACAAATACAAATAAGAAGAGGATTTTTTACTGTTCAACAAACATGCCCACAATGTCAAGGAAAAGGAAGTATAATACAATTTCCATGCTATACATGTCATGGTCATGGAAAAATAGAAAAATCTAAAATTTTATCAGTTAAAATTCCACCTGGAGTAAACACAGACGATCGAATTCGTTTGAATAACGAAGGAGAAGCAGGTGAAAATGGAGCTTCTTCCGGAGATTTATATGTTCAAATAATAGTAAAAAAACATCCTATCTTCGAACGTAAAGAAAACGATTTATATTGTGAAGTACCAATAAATTTTTCTATGGCTGCTTTAGGTGGAGAAATCGAAGTACCAACATTAGACGGAAAAGTTAAACTAAAAATTCCAGAAGAAACACAATCAGGAAGATTGTTTAGAATTAAAGAAAAGGGAGTAAAATCTATTAGAAACAGAAAAAAAGGAGATTTATTATGTAAGATAATCGTAGAAACTCCAGTAAATCTTAATGAACAGCAAAAATACCTTTTATACCAATTAGGAGAAAGTTTCGATGGATTTAAAGGAGAAAAAAATAGTCCTAAATCAAAACGATTTTTTGAAGGAGTAAAAAGGTTCTTTGATGATCTTACTAAATAAACCTTAAAAAATTTGCTTCTATATAACTTTTATGGAAGCAAATTTTAAAAATGAACGTTTACTACTTTATCTTTCTATAATGTTTAAGCTAATAATTTAATCTTATGTTCTAAATTTGATTTGTGTCTTGCTGCTTTATTTTTATGAATTAAACCTTTAGTAGCATATCGATCTAAAATTGATTGAACCTGACTAAATTGCAATTGTGCCCTTTCTTTATTTCCTAATAATATTTCAACATTTACTTTCTTTATAAAAGTTTTGATTCTAGATCTTTTACTAGAATTACAACGTCTTATTTTTTCAGATTTTACAGAACTTTTTTTAGATGACTTTAAATTCGCCAAAATATGTGCTCCCTATATGACCTTAAACAGAATAATTCAAAATATGTACATAACACTATATAATATCATCAAATGAAACACACACTCACCATATTTATATGTTATTTTAACATGATCTACTATGGATTCTATACAATTTATAAAAATCATTTATGACATAAAAATTATATTTAACTGAAAAATTTATACCATCTTTCATTATTAAAATATTACTTACTATGAAACTAATAAGAAACATTAATCATCTTGAGTTCAAAACTCGTTCTTGTATTTTAACAATAGGAAATTTTGATGGAGTACATTTAGGTCATCAAAAACTACTTAACTTAATTTGCAAAAAAAAAGAAGAACATAAAAAACCAGCTACTGTTATTATATTTGAACCACAACCTAAAGAATTCTTTTATCCAAAAAATCCTCCTACTCGAATAATGACATTTCGAGAAAAAATAAAATACCTATCCCAATGGGATATTGATATAATATTATGCATTTGTTTTAATAAAAATTTTTCTTTAATAAATCCGATGAATTTTGTAACCAAAATATTAGTTAAAAAACTAAATATTTTCTTTTTAGCTGTTGGAGAAAATTTTCGTTTTGGAACAAAAAAACAAGGCAATATCACTTTTTTAAAAGAAATGGGAAAAAATTTCAATTTTGAAGTCTATACAACTAAAATACTTAAAATAAACCAAATTAAAGTAAGCAGCACAGCTATCAGAATAGCATTAAAAAACAACGATTTAAAATTAGCTAAAAAATTACTCGGACGTTCTTTTAGTATCTCTGGAAGAGTTATTCATGGAAAAAAAAATGGAACTTTAATAGGATTTCCAACAGCTAACGTAACTCTATACAAAAATAAAGCTCCAATTAGCGGAGTTTTCGCAGTAAAAGTATTCGTATTTTCGTTAAAACAAATGTTCTTTGGAGTAGCAAACGTCGGAACTCGACCCACCATGCTAGGAATAAAACAAATGCTCGAAGTACATTTAATAAACGTTTCTATAAACTTATATAAAAAACGCATAGAAGTTATTTTCATCAAAAAAATAAGAAATGAAATTTTTTTTTCTTCTATAGAAAATTTAAAAAAACAAATTAAATGTGATGTCAATGAAGCAAACTTACACTTTAATAAATATTCTAATAAAACATCACATTACAAATAAAATACATAAAAAGAGAAAATAATGACTGATTATAAATCAACTCTAAATTTACCTCATACCAACTTTTCAATGAAAGGTAACTTATCTGAAAAAGAACCAACAATTCTTAAAAAATGGGAAAAAAATAACGTTTATAATACCATTAGAAAAAATAAAAAAAATAAAAAAAAATTTTTTTTACATGACGGTCCTCCATATGCTAATGGAAATATTCATATTGGACATGCAGCAAATAAAATCTTAAAAGATATTATTATTAAATCAAAAAACATGTCGGGATTCGATGCTCCTTATACTCCCTCTTGGGATTGCCATGGATTACCTATTGAACATAAAATTGAAAAAATGAACCAAAAAGATGAAATAAATAACATTACGACAAATACTTTTCGAAACCAATGTAGAAAATATGCCGATACTCAAGTAAATCATCAAAAAAAAGAATTTACTAGATTAGGAGTATTAGGAGACTGGAATAATGCATATTTAACGATGAATTTTAAAAACGAAGCACATATAATGAATACTTTTGCTAAAATGATTAAACTTGGTTACATTTATCGAGATTTTAAACCAGTTAATTGGTGCATTAGTTGTTGTTCAGCATTGGCAGAAGCAGAAGTTGAATACGATCTCAAATCGTCTATTTCTACTTTTGTAAAATTTAAAACTACTAATAATAAAATTATTAAAAAAATATTCAATGTTACTAACTTAAATAATTACATTACACCATATATAGTGATCTGGACTACTACACCTTGGAGTTTACCAGCAAATAGAGCTATTGCATTAAATCCTAATTTATGTTATCAGCTTATACAAACACCAGAGCAAACATTAATATTAGCAAAAGAACTAGTACAAACTACTATGCAGAAATGCAAAATTAAACGATGGAATGTTCTAGGTACAACATCCGGAAAACTTCTTGAAAATACACAATTTATTCATCCATTCTTAAACATTAAAATCCCAATTATCTTATCACAACATGCAACATTAGAATTAGGTACAGGAGCCGTACATATAGCTTCAGAATTTGGAAACGATGATTATGAAGTTAGCAAAAAATATAAAATTAATGTAACACAAACAATTGATGGAAATGGAAACTTTATAGCTGATGTTCATCCTAAATTAAACGGAATAAATATCTTTAAATCTATAAAAATAATTATTGAACTGTTAAAAAATAATAATGCCTTATTAAAATACGAAAATTTTACTCACACTTATCCACATTGTTGGAGACATAAAACACCTATTATCTCTCGAGCTACTCAACAATGGTTTATCGACATGAACCATAACAATTTGAAAAAAAGTTGTATAAAACAAATTCAAAAAGTTAAATGGCTGCCAAACTGGGGAAAAGAAAAAATGATTAATTTGATATCTCATCGCCCAGATTGGTGCATATCTAGACAAAGAACATGGGGAGTTCCCATTCCTATCTTTTTTCATAAAGAAACAGGAAAATTACATCCTAAACTATTTTCAATTATCGATCATGTCATAAATAGTGTAAAAGAAAAAGGAATTCAAGCATGGTTCGATTTAGATCAAGATACATTATTGGGTAATGAATCAAACCAATATGTTAAAGTAACAGACATTTTAGATATTTGGTTTGAATCCGGATCTATAATGCTTTCTGACGTGTATAAAAAAGACATTACCCATCATGATCATATCTCTGACTTATACATAGAAGGATCGGATCAACATCGAGGTTGGTTTATGTCCTCTCTCATAATATCTACCGCTATTAATGCTACTCCTCCGTATCGTACAGTAATCACTCATGGATTTATCGTAGATAGAGAAGGAAAAAAAATGTCCAAATCTATTGGAAATACTATCCATCCTGACGATATAATTAAAAAATTAGGAGCAGATATATTAAGATTATGGATAGCTTCTACTAACTACTTTAAAGAAATTATTATTTCCGATAATATTCTTAAACAAACATCAGATATCTACAGAAAAATTCGAAATACAACTAGATTTCTTATCGCAAATTTATATGATTTCAATTATGAACAAGACATGATATCTTCTAAAAATATGATAATGTTAGATCGATGGATCATAGGAAAAACCTTTGAAGTTCAAAATAAAATAATCCATAGTTATAATAGTTATGACTTCCATGATGTAATCAAACACATAACATGTTTTTGTTCAATAGAAATGAGTTCTTTTTATTTAGATATAATTAAAGACAGACAATATCTAACAAAACCCAATAGTGTTGCGAGAAGAAGTGGCCAAAGCGCCATGCATCTTATTTTAAATTCACTTGTAAGATGGATAGCACCTATTCTGTCTTTTACCGCAGATGAAATATGGGATCACTTACCAGGAAAAAAAAGCAAATCTATATTTACCGAAGAATGGTTTGATCAACTATTTTACTTAAATGACAGCTACATTATGAACAACCAATATTGGAATGAATTACTAATTATTAAAAATGAGATCAATAAAGCTTTAGATCACGCTAGGAAAAACAAAATATTAGGTAATTCTCTAGAATCATCAATTACACTATATGTTGATAATAGTCTTAAAGAAAAACTAAAATTATTAAAAAATGAACTAAAATTTTTATTTTTAACATCACAAGTTAAAATAAAAAATTATTCTTTTGCTCCCAATCATTCCATAAAAAGTGCATTAATCAAACATTTTAAAATACACGTCTCTAAAATAAACGGGAGAAAATGTACCCGATGTTGGCATATTATTACTAATATTGAAGACATTAACGAAAATTTAAAAATATGCAAAAGATGTATTTTAAATATTTCAGGATCAGGTGAAACACGTAAATTTCTATAATGAAAAAATCACTAACCCCATTAAACATACTAATTTTATTAAATAGTATTTTTCTAATAACACTATTAGATTTTTTAAGTAAAAGATGGATAAGTAATAATTTTCCATTATTTGAAGTTACACATATTACTTCAACATTAAACATTGTTCATACACACAACTATGGATTAGCATTTAGCCTTTTTTCCAATGTTAGCAAAGAACATAAATATATCTTATATTTTATAAATTTTATAACTATTATTATAATATCGAAGATTATGTGTTTTATTTCAAGCAATAAAACATATTACAATTTCATTTATATTTTAATAATTGGCGGAGCAATCGGGAACTTAATAGATCGATTACGTTTTGGTTTCGTAATAGATTTTATTGATATTCACTTTAAAAATTGGCATTTTGCTATATTTAATATAGCGGACATAAGTATTTTTTTAGGCAGCATCCTACTAATATACATTCACCTTTACAAGAACAAATGAAATAAAACATATACTAACACTTACATAATATATTTTACATAAATATAAAATAATTAAATAACAATATTTACTTAAAATTTTGTACATACATATGAATATTTTTTTAGCAAATCCAAGAGGATTTTGTGCAGGAGTAAAAAGAGCAATCAATATTGTTAATACTGCATTAAAAGTCTGGGGAAAACCTATTTACGTCAATCACGAAATAGTACATAATACATACGTCATCAATGATTTAAAATCTAGAGGTGTTATTTTTAATGAACATATTAATTCTATTCCAAAAGGATCAATACTAATTCTTTCAGCACATGGAGTATCTAAAAATCTAAAAAATAAAGCTATAAAAAGAAAATTAAAAATAATTGATGCAACCTGTCCACTAGTCGAAAAAGTTCATAAAAAAGTATCAAAAGCTAGCAAATTAGGCTTTGAAGCTGTACTTATAGGAACAGCTAAACATCCAGAAATCGAAGGAACACTAGGGCAATATGATAACATTCATGGAAAAATTTATCTTATAGAATCAGTTAAAGATGTGTCAAAATTAAAAGTTAAAAATTCAAATAAATTAATGCTAATGACTCAAACTACACTATCTTTAGAAAAAATTAATCCTATTATTACAGCACTGAAAAAAAAATATCCTAATATTATTAATTCAAAAAAAACAGATGTTTGCTATGCAACCATTAATCGTCAAATAGCAGTTAAAAAATTATCAAAGATATCTGACACTATTATTGTAATAGGTTCAAGATATTCTTCTAATTCTAATCAATTAGTCCAATTAGCGAAAAAAACAGGAAAACATTCTATTTTAATAGACTCTAAAAATGAAATTCATACAAACGATTGGATTATTAAAAATTCTCGGTCTATTGGAATAACAGCTGGAGCTTCCACTCCAAACATTATAATAAAACAAATAATCAAAAAGCTAAGCACAATCAAAAACACTACTATACAAGAAATTACTGGAATTAGTGAAAATATTATATTTCGCATTCCAAAAGAACTGAAGTGTATTAGAAAAAACAAATAATTCTTTATTACTCAGGAAACAAAAATGCAAAATAAACCATTTAAGATTGCTATATCCGGTGCTCTTGGTAAAATGGGAACAAACTTAATTAAAGAGATACGTACAAACAACTATAACAACATCTCTCTTAATGTTGCTATAGTAAAAAAAAAACACACTTCAATTCAAGAAAACATAAAAAAAGTAATAGGAACAAACAATACTAACGTTATTATTTCTGATTCTCTAAAACAAGAAATTAATAACTTTGATGTCCTAATAGATTTTACCAATCCTAAAAGTACAATAGAACATTTAAAAATTTGCGCTTTAAATAATAAAAAAATTGTGATTGGAACAACAGGACTATCCGCAGAAGACATAAATACCATCAAAATATTATCAAAAAAAGTTGGTATTGTTTTTTCTCCAAATTATAGCATCGGAATTAATTTAATGTTACATTTATTAAAGAAAACTACTTCCATTATAGGACAATATTCTGACATTGAAATTATCGAAGCACATCATCGTGAAAAAAAAGATGCTCCTTCCGGAACAGCTATAAAAATGGGAGAAATAATATCACAAGAAATGAACTGGAACTTCAAAAAGAAAGCTGTATATATGAGAAAAGGATTAATAGGAAAAAGAAAAAAAGATGAAATTGGTTTCTCAACAATACGTGCCGGTGATACAATAGGAGATCATAAAGTCATTTTTGCAACTCTTGGAGAACGCATCGAAATTATACATAAAGCAACAAATAGATCAATTTTTTCAAAAGGAGCTATAAAAGCCGCAATATGGCTAATGTCAACAAATGAAATAGGATTATTCAACATGTTTGATGTACTAAATATATAATTTTATTTTATATATAAAATAAATGATCTGTATTAACTATGAATATAAATAAATATTTACTAGAAGATATATTTCTAGTTATGTTTTCTTATTGGAGAATATTTTTGAATATGACAACAACGTCATCATCAGAAGCTGTTTTAATTCTAAAAGACGGGACTATATTTTATGGAAAATCAATTGGCGTTTCAGGGGAAACACTAGGAGAAGTTGTATTCAATACATCTATGACAGGATATCAAGAAATTCTAACAGATCCATCATATTTAAATCAAATTATTACTTTTACATATCCACACATAGGTAACGTTGGAATAAACAAAGATGATTATGAATCCAAAATTGTGCATGCAAAAGGATTAATTGTTCGTGATCTCTCTATTATTCCCAGCAATTATAAAAGTGAAATAAGTTTGTCAACTTATTTAATTAATAATAAAATTATAGCTATTTCAGATATTGATACAAGAAAGTTAACAAGAATACTTAGGACTTCTGGATCTCAATATGGTTGCATAGTTACAAAAAACAAATTTAGTATTCCTAAAATATTAAAAAAAATTCATAGTTCGTATAGTTTCAAAAAAATAGACCTAGCAAAAATAATAAGTACAAAACTTCCTTACATATGGAATAAAAAAAACACCTATATTCAAAAACACTTAACAACTTTATCAACTCAAAAAACACCAACATTGCATATTGTAGTATATGATTTTGGAGTAAAACAAAACATATTAAAAATGTTAGTAGAAAGAGGATGTCACTTAACAATCGTACCTGCACAAACTCCAGCTAAAGAAGTTTTAAAATTATTGCCCGATGGAATTTTTTTATCTAATGGACCAGGAGATCCAAGACCATGTAATTACGCTGTCAACGCCATAAAAAAATTTTTAGAAATCAATATTCCGATGTTTGGAATTTGCTTAGGACATCAATTATTAGCTTTAGCTAGTGGAGCACAAATAATAAAAATGAAATTTGGACACCATGGAGGAAACCATCCAGTAAAAGAACTAAGCTCTAATACTGTTATGATTACTTCACAAAATCATAATTTTACAGTAAATCCTAAAAGTATTCCAAAACATATTCGAATTACACACATTTCTCTATTTGATGGAAGTATACAAGGATTACATAGAATAGACAAAAATGCATTTAGTTTCCAAGGACATCCCGAAGCTAGTCCAGGTCCTCACGATTCCATGCTACTATTTGACAAATTTATAACTCTTATAAAAAATCACAATTATCATATCAACCATAAAGAGGAAAAATGCCAAAACGTACCGATATAAAATCTATTCTAATACTCGGATCTGGACCAATTATTATTGGGCAAGCATGTGAATTTGATTATTCTGGAGCTCAAGCATGCAAGTCTTTAAAAGAATCAGGATATAAAGTCATCTTAGTAAATTCAAATCCAGCTACTATTATGACTGATCCTGATATGGCAGATTCTACATATATCGAACCTATTCACTGGAAGATCATAAAAAAAATTATAAAACAAGAAAAACCAGACGCTATTCTACCAACCATGGGAGGACAAACTGCTTTAAACTGTATTTTAGATCTTAGTATACATGGAATACTAGAACAATTCAAAGTAGAAATTATAGGTGCTACTATAGAAGCTATTAAAAAAGCGGAAAACAGAAAATTGTTTGAAAAATCTATTAAAAAAATAGGACTAAACACTGCAAGATCAATAATTGTCAACAATATAAAAACAGCATCAAAAGCTATTAAAGCAATAGGATTTCCAGCAATAATTCGTCCCTCTTTTACTATGGGAGGGAGTGGGGGTGGAATAGCATATAACTACGAAGAATTTAAAGAGATCTGTGAAAGAGGATTAGATCTATCTCCATCTAAACAATTAATCATTGACGAATCTCTCATTGGATGGAAAGAATATGAAATGGAAGTAGTAAGAGATAAAAAAGACAATTGCATTATTATCTGTTCCATAGAGAATATGGATCCAATGGGGATACATACCGGAGATTCTATAACTGTTTCTCCCGCTCAAACTTTAACAGATAAAGAATACCAAAACATGAGAAATGCGTCAATATCAATTTTAAGAGAAATTGGTGTAGAAACAGGAGGAGCCAACGTTCAATTTGCTATAAATCCTAAAAACGGGCAGATGATTGTCATTGAAATGAATCCTCGTGTATCTCGATCATCTGCACTTGCTTCTAAAGCCACTGGTTTCCCTATAGCAAAAATTGCAGCAAAATTAGCTGTAGGATATACATTAGATGAATTAAATAACGATTTAATCGGATTGCATGCAACTGCATCTTTCGAACCTACTATGGATTATGTAGTCACCAAAATACCTAGATTCAATTTCGAAAAATTTACAGGATGTAATGACAGATTAACAACACAAATGAAATCTGTAGGAGAAGTTATGGCAATCGGAAGAACATTCCAAGAATCTATACAAAAAGCTATAGTAGGGCTAGAAATTGGAGCAAGTGGTTTTGATACAAAAATAAAAAAAAATACACCAGATAATATAAAAAAAATTCATTATGAACTAAGAGAAGCAGGATCAGATAGACTTTGGTATATTGGAGACGCATTTCGTTTAGGAATGTCTATAAATGATGTATTCAACTTAACATTAATCGATAAGTGGTTCTTAGCCCAAATTAAAGAACTAATAGAAATGGAAAAATGTATAAAAAATATAAAAGAAATAGATAATATTAATTATACTATGTTTAAATCAATCAAGAAAAAAGGATTTTCAGATTTAAGAATTGCTATACTAACTAAAACTTCCGAAAGAAAAATTAGAAAAATTAGACATAACTTAAACTTACATCCAGTATATAAAAGAATTGATACTTGTGCAGCAGAATTCAAAAGCGAAACAGCTTACATGTACTCTACTTGGGAAGATGAATGTGAATCAAAACCTATTAACCACAACAAAAAAATTATTATTTTAGGAGGAGGTCCAAACAGAATAGGCCAAGGTATCGAATTCGACTATTGTTGTGTCCACGCATCGTTAGCCTTAAGAGAGAATGGCTTTGAAACTGTCATGATTAACTGTAATCCAGAAACCGTATCAACTGACTATGATATTTCTAATAGATTATATTTCGAACCAATAACGCTAGAAACAACTCTAGAAATTATCAAAATAGAAAAACCTCATGGTGTTATAATACAATATGGTGGTCAAACACCTCTAAAACTTGCACAAAAATTCGAAAAAGAGGGCATTCCTATTATTGGAACTAGTCCAAATTCTATTGATAAAGCGGAAAATAGAAAAAGATTCCAAAAAATTGTATCTGATCTAGGTTTAATGCAACCAGCTAATGCTACTGTAACAAATTTACAAGATGCTTATATACAATCTAAAATTGTTAAATACCCAATTATGATCAGACCATCATATGTTTTAGGTGGACGTGCTATGGAAGTAGTTTACAATGAAAATGATTTAAAAGATTACTTTAAGAATACTGTAACATCAAAAAATAAAAACCCAATTTTGTTAGATCATTACTTAGACAATGCCATAGAAATTGATGTAGACGCTATTTGCGACGGAAAAAATGTTTTAATCGGTGGTATTATGGAACATATCGAACAAGCCGGAATACATTCCGGAGATTCAGCTTGTTCCTTACCTGCATATACTTTAAGTATAGAAATTCAAAATGTTATTAGATCTCAAGTCAAAAAACTCGCATTTGCACTTTCTGTAAAAGGATTAATGAATATACAATTTGCCATACAAAACAAAAAAATATATATATTAGAAGTAAATCCTAGAGCATCAAGAACTATCCCTTTTGTTTCAAAATCTACTGGAATAGCATTAGCAAAAGTAGCTGCAAGAGTAATGATCGGAACTACTTTATTACAACAAGGTTATACGCAAGAAATCATCCCATCTTATTGTTCAGTGAAAGAAGTAGTACTACCATTTAACAAATTTCGAGGATCAATACCAACACTTGGACCAGAAATGAAATCTACTGGAGAAGTTATGGGAATGGGACAAAACTTTTCCGAAGCATTTTCAAAGGCTATGCTAGGAGCACAAATAAGTATAAAAAAATCAAAAAGAGTATTAATCTCTGTAAAAAATAGCGATAAAATAAAAATCTTAGATTTAGCACGAAAACTTAAAAAAATTGGATTTAAATTAGATGCAACATTTGGAACTGCAAAAACACTAAAAAAAAATGGAATAAACGTTAGAACAGTTAACAAAATACATGAAAGAAGACCTCACGTACAAGATCGATTAAAAAATAATGAATATACATACATCATAAATACTAACGATTGTGATCAAAACATTATTGATTTTAAAACAATCTGTCAAAGTGCACTACAGTATCAAGTGCATTATGACACTACATTAAACGGAGCTTATGCTACAATCATGGCTATTAAAGAATGTCCTATTAAAAATGTTATATCTTTACAAGAAAGACACAAAACAATACTAAAAAAATAATTTTATATATTTCCACTTTAAACTAATCTAACCTAATTAGCATCAATTATTAAAATTAATAATGAAAATTAGTATCATTGCAGCAATATCAGAAAATTTTGTAATTGGAAATAATAATTCTATACCCTGGAATTTACCATTAGATTTAATATGGTTCAAAAAACATACGATAAATAAAAGCGTAATTATGGGTAGACTCACTTGGGATTCCATAAAATCTGAACTACCAATGAGACAAAATATAATATTGACTCGTAAAGATATAGAAAGCTACAAAAATGTACATTTTGTAAGTTCTATTAAAAAAGCTATTCAATTAGCAACTAACAAAAATGAAATAATGATTATTGGTGGAGGTAAATTATACTCCCAAATGCTATACTCTGCTAATAAACTTTATTTAACAAAAATAAAAATTAATATTAAAGGAGATACTTATTTTCCAGAATATAGACACATGAATTGGAATACAATATTTTCAGAAAAACATAAAATAGAAAAAAATGGTTTACATTTTCAATTTCAGATTTTAGAACGCATAAAAAAATAAAAAATTGATTTCTTGTCAAACACATATCTCAGATTTTTGATAAAACCATTCGTTATCTTCTAAACAAAACATACTCAATTTTCCACCCCAACAACATCCAGTATCTAAAGAAACAATTTTAGAAGGAGTAATATTATTTTTTAAAGAAGCCCAATGACCAAAAAATATAGAATAATTTTTTAAATTATTATTTTTTATTGCAAACCAGGGTAACATAGGAAACATATTAATAACAGGTGATTGTTTATGCTTCATATCCAACATACCATCGCAATAACAATATCTCATTCTTGTAAATACATTCAAACTAAAACTTAAACAATCTAATTCTTGAAACGAATTATTAATATATTTTACAATATTATTGTTAAATATACTCTCAAATAATACAGCATAATTTCTATTACATAAAATAGATTCTAATTTTCTAGCATAAATTCTAGCTGTGTTAATACTCCAAAAAGGATGAACTCCAGCATGAACCATAATAATCTTTCTCGTTTCATCTACCTGCAATATAGGCTGCTGTCGTAGCCAATTAATTAAAAAATCAATGTCTTTAGCATCTAATATATTTGAAATAATATCGTTTTTAAATTTTTTATGTTTTATATTTGCATAAATAGCAATTAAATTAAGATCATGATTACCTAAAACTACGTGTGCATTCACGCCTAAAGAAGAAACAAATCGCATAACTTCAATAGACTTAGGTCCCCTATTTACTAAATCTCCAGTTAACCACAAATGATCTAATTTTTCATTAAAAGATACCTTTTCTAATAATTTCATCAATTCGTTATAACAACCATGAACGTCACCAACAAAATATGTACTCATATTTTTTGTTTTATCCGAAAATATCTTATGACAAAAATTTCTATATCATTATAAACTATTAATCATCTTGTGAACCAATAAAATTTGATAACTTACAATATTGCATTATCGATATATTTTCAGCACGCAACATAGGATCAATACCAAGAGCAATTAAAACATTCTCACTAAATAATGAAGATAAACTATGTCTTACAATTTTTCTTCTTTGACCAAAAGCCAAAGAAGTCACTTTACTCAAATTCTTTATATTTTTCACATAATATTTCCTACTTTTATAAGGAACTAATCTTAAAAAAGTAGAACTAACTTTGGGAATAGGTTTAAAAGATGTAGGATTAATATCAAATAAACGTATCATCTTACAAAAATATTGAGATATGATGCTCAATCTACCATAATTTTTTGTACCTGGAGAAGCTAATAATCTATTTGCTACTTCTTTTTGAAACATAAAATGCATATCAACAATGTTGTTATATTTAAAAAGATATAATAATATTGCTACCGAAATATTATAAGGTAAATTCCCAAAAATTCGTATAGAATCATAAAATTTCTGTTCTATATGTACAAAATTAAATTCTAAAACGTTTTTCGAAAAAATTGTTATCTTATCAATATTTTGATAAGACAAACGCAATCGAGCAACTAAATCACTATCATACTCTATTAAAAATAATTTATTCAAAAATTTATAAATATAATGTGTTAAAGCACCTAACCCAGATCCAATCTCTATCATTATGTCCGTTTTTTTAGGATTAATGCTACTAATAATATTATTAATAACATCACTATCTATTAAAAAATTTTGACCTAATCTTTTTTTTGCAATATATTTTATCATGCTCTAACTTAATCATATTTATTTGTATTCTAAGATACTGTACATTACAAAATATAAATAATAAATAATTACATATAATTAATTTATATTAAAATAAAGAACTCTAGATTTTAACATAATTTTAAAATATTGTAAATCAATTGGTTTGTTCTATTATAATTGTTACTAAAACCTATTAATGCCTATTTTTTAAAAACATCATACATTTATATAAAATTATATTGTTTTACTTTAATACAATATTGATTTTCTATACTAAAAATATTTGTATAATAAATGCTTGAGATTATAAATAGTTTTATAATATTATATACATAAAGCTACTTAAAAATTCTAAAATGTTTTCATTAATATAAACTACAGTATATGAAGAATTACAATATTAATTCATAAAATACATAAAAAATCTTACAATGAAATCATGCTAATCAATAAAAATATCTTAATTATCACTTAAATATTATAACATTTATACAATACTTTTCTAAGATTTCTAAACATTATTCACATTCTAATAAGTTTTATCATCATTTAATCTTTTATAAAAAATAAACGAGAAAATATGGAAAACTGGTTTTTATATTTAATAACACAATCTATTTTTTATTTATTGCCTATAATAACAATAGTAGCATTTTTAGAATCCTTAGCATTAGTAGGTTTATTTCTTCCTGGAATTATACTTATGACTGCATTAGGCACATTAATTGGAAACGGAATATTAAATTTTTATTCAGCTTGGGCAGCTGGATCTATTGGATGCATATGTGGAGACATAGTTTCATATTATCTTGGTTGGAAATTTAAAAATACTTTAAATAATTTTTATTTATTAAAAAAAAACCAACAAATCTTAAAAAAAATAAAGAACACTTTAAACAACTACGCTGCTATAACAATACTAGTAGGAAAATTTATAGGACCTACTAGACCATTGATTCCCATGGTTTGTGGCATGTTAAATTTATCTTTAAAAAAATTTTTTTCTTCTACGATCTTTGGATGCATATTATGGCCACCCATATATTTTTTTCCAGGAATTATTACAGGAATAGCAATCACTACTACATCGATTAAAAATAATCCATATTTTAAATTATTAATCTTTAGTATTATTATATTGCTTTGGTTAAGCTTATGGCTGATTTGGACGGCATTAAAAGAAAAGAAAAATAATAACACTGATACAAAAAAATTTTTTAGTACGAAACGTTTAGTATTCTTATCTATATTAAGTTTAATACTCGGGATAATTAATATACTTATTTTATATCGTTATCCACAAATAATTATAACTCATAAACTATTTTAGAAAACTTTATTATCGCCACAAATTTTCACTATCATATATTTACTGTTATAATTTAATACATTATGAATATTAATTTAATATCGGCACAAAAACGTGTTAAATTTTAAATTACTAATATTACTATTAATATTTTAATTAATTATATTTTATGTGCCGATATTTAGTATAGTTATTATATTTGAAAAAAATCCATATGCATAATTTTTGGTTTAAATACATGTCTTTGTATTGACTTTACTTTCACTTTATATTTTACATTATCTATTGTAAAAAATAATTCTTCTTGATAAATATCAAGATTTAGCACAATGTTTGCAATCATATTATGATCCAATTCTATACAAATATTAGACCCTGTATTACAATATATCACAGCAGGAAATTTATTCTGTAAACGCAAACGACGACTAGCACTCTTACCTTCTGTTTTACGTTTAATTACATCAATAGTAATCATTTATTTTCGACTTATTTAGTTAAATATAAAAAATAATAATAAAAACAATATTCTTGCATCTACAACCATGTTTACAAATTCTATATTTCGTATAAAAATTTCTATAAAACATACTTACACTTTATAAAGATTTTAGCCAGTCAATTTCTTGTGCCCATAAAGTTTTATCTGTAGTTTCCAATATAATTGGAAAATTTCTGCAATTGACGTTTTTAACAATCCAATTAAACGCTAATTTCCCAATATTTCCTTTACCTAAATTATGATGTCTATCAATACGACTATTAAATACTGTTCTAGAATCGTTAAAATGCATTCCACACAAGTAGTTAAATCCTATAATATCATCAAAACGCTGAAAAGTTTTCTCACACGACGATATTGTACGCAAATCATATCCAGAAGAAAACAAATGACATGTATCTAAACAAACTCCAATACGAGCTTTATCTTTTATTCTATCAATAACAAACATTAAATGCTCAAAAGAATAACCTACATTTGTCCCTTGTCCAGCTGTATTTTCTATTACTAACTTTACTCGAATAGTTTTTTCTAATGCTAAATTAATAGAATCAGCAATCCTATCTAAACACTGTTTTTCAGTAATTTTGTTCAAATGACTACCAGGATGAAAATTTAAAAATTCTAGTCCTAGTTTATGACATCTTATTATTTCACTAATAAAAGATAATCTAGATTTGTTTAAACATTCATCAAGAGGATGACCTAAATTTATTAAATAACCACTATGAGGCAAAATTTGTTTAGAATGATAACTAAAATTTCTACATGCAGATCTAAATTTCAAAATATGCTTATCTTTTAATTCTGCTTTCATCCACCTCAAAGGATTATTAACAAATAATGCAAAAGCAGTAGCTTTCAATTTTTTTGCCCTAATAACTGCTTGATCTAAACCTCCTAATATACTAACATGAGTTCCTATATATCTCATTATTGTTCCTACATAATATTTCATTCATTCATCTTAAACCAAAGCAATATTTTTAAAAAAGTCACATCAATAATATTTGTATTAAAAATATGCTACAAATTTATATAAAAATAATATGTATAAAATTTTATTTTACACATATTATTTTGATAAAATCTAAACTAAATGTTAAAAATTAAAAATATATTAAACAAGTAATATATGTACTTAAAACGTTTTTATAATTTTATATATCATTCACACAAACTTGTTACTATGTTATCTAAAAATAAAATTAATAAAATTATTTAAAACTTAAAATTTTGATTCAGAAAATAATTGTTTTATTATAATCTCACTATTTTATTAATAATTTACTTAAAATTAACTTTTATACAATAAGTGTCATTTATAAACCATAAAACTTTTATAGTTTACTATCATCACAAAAAATTGTTCTATTAAAATTTTAAACAATCCGTCATAAAATTATTTTCCTTTAAATAACACGATTAGGTAAAAAATGAATCATTTAGCAACATTCACTCAAATAATTTTAGAATTAAAAAACTATTGGTACAATCAAAATTGTATAGTTATTCAACCATTAGACATTCCTATCGGAGCTGGAACTTTTCATCATCAAACGTTTTTTGGAGCAATAGGCCCTGAACCAACTTCCATTGCATATGTTCAAGCATCAAGAAGACCATCTGATGGAAGATACGGAAAAAATCCTAACAGATTACAACACTATTATCAATTTCAAGTAGTTATTAAACCTTCTCCAGAAAATATTCAAAGCTTATATTTAAAATCATTACAAGCTTTAAATATAGACTTAAAAGCTAACGATATACGCTTTATAGAAGACAACTGGGAAAATACAACATTAGGAGCATGCGGGCAAGGTTGGGAAGTATGGATCAACGGTATGGAAATCACACAATTTACTTATTTTCAACAAATGGGAGGAATTAACTGTGATCCAATCTCTACTGAAATAACATACGGCTTAGAACGAATAGCACTTCATATACAAAAAAAAAATAATGTATATGATATTGTGTGGAGTAATGATAACAAAAATGTTACTTATGGAGATTTATTTCTAAAAAATGAACTAGAACATTCTATTTATAATTTTGAATATTCTAATGTTGATGTTTGTTTTAATTTATTCCAAACACATATAAGAGAAGCAAAAAAAATAATAACATTAAACATTCCCTTACTACTACCAGCATACGAACATGTATTATACGGAATACATTACTTTAACTTGTTAGATGCAAAAAGAACGTTGTCTATTACCGAACGTCAACAACATATTTTATATATTCGTACTATTATAAAGAGAATCGCTCAAAAATATTATAATCTAAAAAAATAAACTTTCTTTCCATATAAAAATTTAAACAAGGCTATAACTACATATGAATAAAACATTTTTGATAGAAATTGGAACTGAAGAACTACCTGCGAAGTCACTACGAACTATAGCTGAGTCTTGGAAAAATAACGTAATAGCCGAATTAGTCAAACATCGTGTAAAATATGATGAAATATTATGGTTTGCTACACCAAGACGAATAGCTATAAAAATAGAGAAAGTACACATAACAATAAAAAAACATAAAAAAAGATACAAAGGACCTTCTATTCCAAAAGCATTTGATCATTTAGGAAATTTAACTCAAGCTACCCAATGCTGGATGAAAAAACTAAAAATTGAAATAA
The DNA here is from genome assembly GCA_039830015.1 of Buchnera aphidicola (Meitanaphis elongallis). Classification (NCBI taxonomy): domain Bacteria; kingdom Pseudomonadati; phylum Pseudomonadota; class Gammaproteobacteria; order Enterobacterales; family Erwiniaceae; genus Buchnera; species Buchnera aphidicola. The sequence continues at coordinate 141,002 of CP140033.1, read as the reverse complement.
ATCAAACATTTCGTATACAAGAGAAAACAAGAGAATGGTTATGTTACGAACACTTCATTGAAAGTCAGACCATTGAACAAATACTAGCAGAAACATCTATTTCTTCTATTAAAAACATTTCTATTCCTAATTCTATGAAATGGAATACAAACAATGCGCAATTTTCTAGACCAATTCGAAATATAATAATGTTATTAGACAAAAATTTAATACAAAAAAAAATATTAGGATTACAGACTAATAGATTACTTTTTGGACATATATTTATGAAAAAAAATATAATTAACATTCCTCATGCAAATACATATCCAAAAATATTATTGCAACATGGAAAAGTTATTGCTGATTACACTGTTCGAAAAAATAAAATTATAAAAGAATCTCAAAAAATCGTTGATTCTATTGGAGGATACCTAAACATAAAAGATTCATTATTAGAAGAAATAACTTCATTAGTAGAATGGCCTGTTATGCTTTTATCAAATTTTGACGAAAAATTTCTTAACCTACCACATGAAATATTAATATATATTATAGAAAACCAACAAAAACATTTTGCTGTATACGATTTAAACAGTAAAAAACTTACAAACAATTTTATTGTCATCTCCAACATTGAATCAACATGTCCCAAAAATATTATCGTTGGAAACAAAAAAATATTAAATTCTAGATTTTTTGATGCCCAATTTTTTTTCAAAAAAGATCGAAAGATATCATTAAATGAATATCAACCATTATTAAAAAAAGTTATTTTTCAGAACTCTTTAGGATCCCTTTATGAAAAAGTAAATAGAATGAAAAAATTAATTTCTTGGATAACACAATTTACTAAGGCTAATCTAAATGACTGTCTCCGAGCGACACATTTATGTAAATGTGATTTAATAACTGATATGGTATTTGAATTTCCTGAAATGCAAGGAACAATAGGCATGTACTATGCTTTATATGATGGAGAACCAAAAAACGTAGCAAAAGCTATAAAAAAACACTATTCTCCCAAATTTTCTAAAGATATTATTCCATCAAATTCTATCGCTTATTCTTTATCATTAGTAGACAAAGTAGATACGTTAGTAGGATTATTTATCATTAAAAAAAATTCTACTTCTGGAGATAAAGATCCATTTTCTTTAAGAAGATTAGCTATTGGAATAATTCGAATTATTTTAACAAAAAAAATATCAATTGATTTATTAAAACTACTAAAAAAATCACTAAATACGTATAACTTTATAAACGAACGTAATAATATAATACAAACATTAAAAAAGTTCATTTTGGAAAAACTTTATTTCATATATGTGAAACAAAAATATAACTCTTCTATAATAAAATCTGTACTAGCATGCGATATTACAAACTTAATTGATTTAGATCTCCGTATACAAACTATTACTAACATGTACAATTCCAACATTTTTAAATCACTAATTATACTTTATAAACGTATATCCAATATACTAACATCATCTAAAGAAATATTATACGATAGAATAAATGATGCATTTCTAACAGAAATAGAAGAGCAAAATACAGTTTCATTACTAAAATATATAGAGAAAAAAATACAAAATTTTTATTTAAAAAGAGACTATAAATCTATACTATTCGAACTATATAATTTAAATGAACCAGTTTACAATTTTTTTAAAAAAATTAAAATAAAAGATAAAAATATATCTATTAAAATTAATAGATTAACTATATTAAAAAATATACAAAATTTATTTCTAAAAATTACTGATTTTTCGTATTTATGTTAAATTTAAGTATTACGATTTTGTTTTCCATTTATCATTTCGAAAAATTGAAGTGAAAATGATGAAGAAATATAAATAGAAGACAATGTTCCAACAAATATACCAATCATCATAGTCAAAGAAAAATTTTTAATAATTTCATTTCCAAAATAATACAATATTGCTGCTACTGAAAATGTAGTAGCTGAAGTCATTAATGTTCTACTATATACTTGAGTTAAAGAAAAATTTAAAATATCAACAAATAATAAATCTTTAAATTTAACAGTATTTTCACGAATACGATCTGATACTACAATACTATCATTTAAAGAATATCCTACAATAGATAATAAAGAAACTATAATAATAGGACTAACTTCTATCCTAAAAACAGAAATACAACCCAAGGTCAACAATAAATCATGAAACAATGAAAGTATAATTCCAATAGACAAATTCCATGAAAATCTAAAAATAATATAAATAGAAATAAACAACAAAGCTAAAAATAAGGAACAAAAAAACATGTTTAACAAATCATTATCTGCACTAGGACCGACATATTCAATAGAAGTGATTTCAGATTTAAACATCAAGCACTTATGAAAAGCTAAAATAACTTTATGAGAAAAATCTAAAATAGATAAAGTAAATAAATCAGGAACACGCACAATAACGTCATTAATTCCTCCAAAATAATTTACTTGAACGTTCCTTATTCCCATACCTTTAAAAGCATTAATTATTTTGTCAACTTCTATCATCATATTGCAATGTACTTTAACTAGAAAACCACCAGTAAAATCAATATTCCAATTGAATCCTAACATCGAAATACTAATTATTGAAAGTAATACACATATCATTGATATACAAAAAGAAACATTATTAAAACTCATAAAGTCGTAAATCGTTTTTTTTTCATTCAATACATTTATATTATATACATAAGACACAAATTCATCCCTATACAGAAAAATTATTAATTTTATTTTTAGGATAAAACGTTTGAATTATAGTACGAGTAATAAATAAAGAACTAAAAAGCGAAGTAAAAATCCCTACTATAGTAGTTATAGCAAAATTTCTTATGATATCCGTACCAAAAATATACAAAACTATAGATATAATTAACATAGCTACATTCGCATCAAGTATACTAAAATACGCTTGAAGATAACCTTTACGAACTGCCTCACGTATACATAAATGATTATTTATTTCCTCTCTTATACGTTCATTAATTAATACGTTAGCATCAATAGAACACGCTAATGTTAGTAATATACTAGCTATTCCTGGCATAGTTAATACTATTCCTGGTAGTATAGACATTATTGCAATGATCAACAATAAATTAGCAATCAACGCAATAGAAATAATCACTCCAGACTTTTTATAACGTAATATCATTATTAATATACACAAAACAATACTTACTATACAACTTAATATCCCACTTTTTACGTTTTCTTTTCCAATAGAAGGGCCAATAATGTTTTCTTCTACAATCATTACAGGAGCTATAAAAGATCCTGTTTTGAGCAAAATAGACAATTTTTTTGCTTCAGAGATATCGTGTATTCCGACAATAGAAAATGAATTATCTAAAATTGAATTAATTCTAGCTATATTAATAATACTTTCTTTCTTTTTTAACAATATATTTTTACTATCAAATGTCATTTTATCCTTGACATATTCTACGAATAATATAGCTATATATTCTCCTATATTTTGTCTAGTAAAATTAGACATAATATTACCACCAAAACGATCTAATTTAACATTAACTTCAACTCGATTAAAATCATTCATTACATAATTAGAATCTATGATATGTTCTCCTGTAATAAACGCATTGTTATACAATAATATTGAATTAAACCTATTAATCCGATATAATTTAAAACCACGTGGGACATTATTATTTTTAATAGAACCAACATCTTGTCGAGTATCAACTAAATGAAATTCTATTGTTGCATTAGTACTAAGAATCTCTTTTACTTGAGCACTATCTTTAAACCCAGGCAATTCTACAATAATACAATTAGAATTTTGTTGCTGAATCACAGGTTCTGCAATACCTAATTGGTATATACGATTCTTTAATATATATATGTTCTTTTCAATGGCTAATTGAATTATAGATTTTTTATATTCATTACTATAATTGACACGCAATACGTTTTTGGAATCGCGAAAAAAAATTAAATGAGAACGCGGTAAAACAGTTTCATGTTGTATTTTGTCTAATATAAAAATATTTTTAGAATCAAGTTGTATACCATAATTTTTTATTTTTTTAATATTTATATCTACATAATTATTTTTAGACATATACTGCTCAAAATACTTCACTATATTAGATTGATACTTGTTTAATATATAGCTAGTATCTACTTTTAACAAAAAATGAGTTCCACCTTGCAAATCTAACCCTAAACGCATAGGTTTAGCACCAAAGATCTTAAATAATTTAGGATAATCTGTATTAAGAGAGAGAGAAATTGTATTCTTTTTATCTAATAATATTTTTTTTAATTCTTCAAATGTTTTTAATTGCTTATCTATCCGGTCAAAATATAAAAATATACTTCTTTTTTTAATCCGTAAAGCAACATAATTAATCTTTTTATCTTTTAAAATATTAAACAAATTTAACTCATATTTTTTAAACATGTTATCGTCATCTTCTTTATAATGTATCTCTATCGACAAAGTATTATTACATAAACTAGGATACGCATAAATTAATCCTAACAATAATATAATTACCATTGTAAATAATTTAAATAACATAAGACGAGTGAACATATATTAAAAATTCCTTTTATACATAATTTTAACAACACTAAATATTTTTCAGAGTATTCTTCGGTAAAATTAGTGAAATATAATCGTTCTTTATCAATACTTCAATATTGTTGTTCAACTCCAATAAAACATATCCTATTTTAGTAATTCTCTTTACTTTGCCTACAAAACCACTAGTAGTCAGTACTTCATCACCTTTAGATAAAGATCTAATTAACGCCTTATGTTCATTAGCTCTTTTCTTTTGAGGACGAAAGATCACAAAATAAAAAGCTGACAAAAAAAATAAGACCATAAATAATAACGAATATATACTATTTTGCTGAATACTACTACTCGCAGCAAATACTTCAGATATTAAAAAGTTCACGAGATCTTACTCCATATTACGATTCTAGTAATAAAAACATCTTTAAACTAAACATAACACATCAATTCTAATAAAATACGTACATATTTATAAAAAATAACTATTAATTATACGTAAAATTTGAATAAAACTATTATAACTATAAAAAATACAATTGACCTGAAATCATAAAAACTAAACCTAAACTAAAATGTTAATTTATATAAAAATTTTATAAAATAGTTACATAAATATCTAAAATTATTTACATCAATTTTAAAAATATTTTATTCAATACATTAAAATTTTAATAATAAATCTATTAATATTTAAAAGCTATTAATATTTTTAAACTATTAAAAACTTCTAACTTAATGTACAAACTTATGTCTTAATACTGCATCAAACTTTAATTCCAACATTTTAATACATTTTTTTAGAATTTCTGAAATTTCTGGTTCTGTCAAAGTCCTCTCTCTATTTTCAAAGGTAAAACGTAATGCTAAACTCTTTTTTCCAATACCTATCGTATTTCCACGAAAGATATCAAACAAATGTACTGCAATAACTTTTCCAAAAGAAAATTTTTTACATTCAATAATAATATCTCCTGCAGAAATAGCTTCTTTTACAATTATAGAAATATCTCTTGTACTCCTAGGATATACAGAAATATCTCGAACTTTTGAATAAGTAAACGAAGAAGCTATATCGCTCCATATCAACTCAAAAATAACCGTTTTATATTTCAAATTTAATATTTTTTCTAAACTAGGGTTTATAGTGCCTATAGTACCAACCATTTTATTTTTGTAACAAATAGAAACACTTTGACCTAAATGCAATCCTGATGCATTAATTTTTTTAAATGTTACTAAATGTAATTTTCCCAATAAATCCATAATAGATTCTACATCACCTTTTAAATCATAGAAATCAACTTCTCTATCTAATACATCCCAATGAAGTTCATTATTATATCCACTTAGTATTCCAGATAAACATAGAACCTGTTTTATCCCTAAATTTTCTGTTGAATTCTGTACAAAACATAATCCACTTTCAAATAAACGCAAACGGTTCTCTTGTCTATTTTGATTATAAATAACACTCGACAATAAACCCATCCATAAAGATACCCTCATAGATGACATTTCCTTAGAAATAGGATTAGATAAACGCAAAGGCACAACATTAGGAAATAACAACTTTTGAAAATCAGGATCAACAAATCCATAAGTAATTACTTCATGATATCCTCTATCAACCAAAAAAAGCTTAGCCCTGTTTAGTGAAGTATATACTCTATCATCATGTAATACGTTAGAACGCATTGGCATAGGAACAGAAACAACATTATTATATCCTATAATACGTAATAATTCGCTAATAATATCTTCTTCAATACTAATATCAAATCTCCAACTAGGAGATATGATTGACCAATACTGATCATTTTCCATTATTTCGAAACCTAGTTTTTTCAAATTAAACACTACTAATTTATCACTAATCACATATCCAACAATATTATACAATTTTTTTCGATACAATTTAATAATTTTTTTATCAAACATTCCTTTATTTCTAACTTTTGTTACAATATCACTTACCTCACCATGACATAACTTTAAAATTAAATAAGTAGCATATTCCATAACTTCATATTGAATACTGAAATCGATTCCTCTGTCATAACGTTCTGTAAAAATATTTTTGCATCCATATTTAAAAGATCTATTAAAAATATCAAAATTATTATAAGATCCACACCCTAAAAACAAATCTTTTGAATTCTCATTTATTTGAGAAACATAAGAATTAACATGTCCACCTAATGCCAATATCTTTTTTTTATCCGAAACAACTATTACATCATCATCAATAAAAACACTTTCATTATTATGATCTACAAAACTTTCACCTTTACAAGATCGTCTTATAAAAATCCTACTAGAAATACTATTTAAATCAATAATATACAACGGTTGTCCTAATTCTATTAATATATAATTAATGATATTAACAACAATGTTAGAAGACTCTATAGAAGAACGTCTAAGTCTTTCTAACATCCAAAAAGGAGTGTTTTTTTTTGCATTAATATTGCTTATAATTCTTCCAAAAAAACGAAAACATATATCTGGAATATTAATCGATATCTCCAATTTTTTTGAACTGTCTATTAAATTTGAATATCTTTTTAAACATGGTAAAACCATATTATTCCATGCTGCAAGATCTCGCGCTATACCTAATATGCTCAATGCATCTGATCGATTAGGAGTACTACTAATTTTAATAATATTATCATCTAAAGACAAATATTTACTTACATCAGAACCTGCAGTAGCATACATTGGTAGTGTAATAATGTCCTTATCAAAATTCATTATTCCAATGTCTTCACAAAAACAAATAATTCCATTATATTCTATTCCTTTCCATTTTATAAAATTAATAAATTCATAATTAAACAATTTAGAATTTTTAGTCGCTACAACTACTTTCATACCTAGAATAAAATTTACATTTCTTGATATAACATTAATATATTCATTATTACCAACGTGAACCTTTACTAATAGTAGTTTAATAAAACTATCATGTTCAGAACATTCAATTATTTCTCCTACAATTAAATCAGTACATATACTGGAAACGTTAGTAATCTTTTCTACTTCTATTCCTAATTTCGTAATTTGATCACATAATGAATATATACTGATATCAGGAAGATTCACCCATTCTCGTAACCATTTTTCACTAAATTCCATTACTTACATACTCACCTTATTTAAATTGTTTAAGAAATTTTAAATCATTTTCAAAAAAAATACGAATATCTGTAATACCATAACGAAGCATAGCAATTCTCTCTACTCCTAAACCAAAAGCAAAACCAGAATACATTTCTGAATCAATATTAACATTTTTTAACACATTAGGATGAACCATACCGCAACCTAATATTTCCAACCATTTATTATTATCTCCTAAAATATCTACCTCAGTTGATAAAAACGTAAAAGGAAAATAGGAAGGTCGAAATCGAATATTAACATGTTTATAAAAAAAATAATTTAAAAATGATTCAATGATCCATTTCAGATTAGAAAAATTTACATTTTTATTAATGACCAATCCCTCAACTTGATGAAACATAGGAGTATGAGTATTATCATAATCTTTTCTATATACTTTTCCTGGTACAACAATTTTTATTGGTAGTGCCATTTCTTTCATAGATCTAATTTGCATATTAGAAGTTTGAGTCCGCAATAAACGATTAGAATCGAACCAAAAAGTATCATGATCAGTTCTAGTTGGATGATTTTTTGAGATATTTAATGCATCAAAATTATGATAATCATCATCTATTTCTTGCCCTCTGACAATTTTAAATCCTAATTTTAAAAAAAAATTTTCTATATCTCCGATCATATGATGTATTGGATGTAAAGAACCAATATTATTACGACGTCCATCTAACGATACATCAATAAAATCTGTCTGTGACAACATATTGTTAGACAAAATTTCCAATTTCTTTTTATGTTTATCAAATTCTATTTTCAAATCATCTTTAAACTTATTAAGAATAATACCAATTTTCTTTTTCTTTTCTAAAGATACATTGCGTAATTTAAACATTTCAAAAGCAATATAACCCTTTTTTCCTAAATATCTTAACTTCAAAACACTTAATTCCTGTAATGTTTCTACTTTTTCTATTTCTGATCTCACTAATTCTATCGAAGTTAAAAAATTAAACACAATTCTTCCTTACTCTATTATAAATAACAATTAAATTCTATAAACCCTAAAACAGCAAAACGTTTACTATGCTAAAAAGCCTCCAAATTGGAAGCTTTTTTAAATTACCTAATAATTTTAGATAGTGTGAATCATAAATTTATACTATAATACTCTTATTACTCTACAAAAACCTATTTTCTTTATTAAATACTCTTTAAAATTAGGAGAGATCCGATCATTTCCTCCTAAACACTTGTTTTCATTGCAAAAAACTTTTAGAAGTTTGCACTAATGAATCAAAAGCATAACTATCAAAAATTGCAATTTCAGACAAAATTTTTCGATCAATATTTATCGATGCTTGTTTTAGACCATATATAAATTGACTATAAGATATCTGATTTTTGCGTACTGCAGCATTAATACGAATAATCCATAATTTTCTAAATTGACGTTTTTTTTGACGACGATCACGATAAGCATATTGTCCTGCTTTAATCACAGCTTGACAAGCTGATCTATATGTTCTTGACCGTGCACCATAATAACCTTTAGCATTCTTTAGAACCTTTTTATGACGAGCGCGAGCAACCACTCCGCGTTTCACACGAGCCATATTATGCTCTCCTTTTCTTAATACGAATTTAAATTTAATTTACAAATAAGGTAAAAATAAGCGTACCTTACTGCTATCTCCCTTAGATACAATAACTTTTGAGCGTAAATGTCGTTTACGATTAGTAGATTTTTTTGTCAAAATGTGTCTCAAGTTAGCTTGTTTTCGTTTAAATTTACCAGATGCAGTTCTTTTGAAACGTTTTGCTGCACTACGTAAAGTTTTAATTCTAGGCATTGTCATATTCCAACTTAAAATTAGCATAGAAATTCAATAGAAAAATAAATAATGACTATTTTCCTAATTATAATACGTTATAAAATTTTTATCTTTTCTTAGGTGCCAAAACCATAATCATTTGACGACCTTCAATTTTAGATGGAAATATTTCTATTAAAGCTAACTCTATTAGATCATCTTTAATACGACTGAGTACTTTTACACCTAGTTTTTGATGCACCATTTCACGTCCACGAAAGCGCAAAGTAATTTTTATTTTATGTCCTTCCTTTAAGAAACGAACTATATTGCGTAGCTTAACTTGATAATCACTTTCATCAGTCCCAGGTCGAAATTTTATCTCTTTTACATTAATTATTTTTTGTTTTTTTCTTTGTTCTTTGAAAGCTTTACTTTTTTTATACAAAAATTTTCCATAATTCATAATGCGACATACTGGAGGTTCAGCATTAGGACTAATTTCAACTAAATCCATTGCCACTTCCTTAGCTTTTGTCAAAGCATCTCTTAAAGTAACAATACCAATTTGTTCTCCATCAAAACCAGTAAGACGAACTTGAAAAGCACGAATTTCATGATTTATACGATTTGGTTTTGTTATTTGTATTCTTTTTCCGCCTTTAATACTTTATTCCTCCGATAAATATAAATTTCTATTAATAATTTCTCTTTTTAATTTTTCAATAAAATACTGTACATTTGCCATTGAAACACTTTTTCCAGATCGCGTTCTAACAGTAATTGTATTACTAACTATTTCTTTATCACCACAAATAACAACATAAGGAATTTTCTGTAAAACGTACGTTCTAATCTTTAATCCTATCTTTTCATTTCTCACATCCAATTTAACTCGTATACCCAAACGTAACCAATTGTTAAATAATGTTTCAACATATTTAACATGATGTTCATTAATACTAATTAAAACAACCTGAATAGGAGCTAACCATACTGGAAAATTTCCAGAATATTCCTCAGTTAAAATTCCTATAAAACGTTCAATAGAACCCAATATCGCTCTATGAATTACCACTGGTACTTTTTTTGAATTTTTATTATCAATATAAAATGATCCTAAATTTTTAGGCAAATAAAAATCTAATTGTATAGTTGCACATTGCCAAATTCGTCCTAAACAATCTAACAATGATAATTCAATTTTTGGTCCATAAAAAGCACCTTCTCCTGCTTGATATTCAAATGATATGTTATTTTCCGTTAATGAAATTGCTAGATCACTTTCAGCTTGATCCCACATTATATCACTTCCGATCCTATTTTTTGGACGAGTCGATAACTTTACAAAAACTTTTTCAAAACCAAAAACTTCATATATATCATAAATCATTTTTATACAACTACTGATTTCACTACGAATTTGATCCTTTCTACAAAAAATATGCGCATCATCTTGTGTAAAATTTCTAATTCTCATTAATCCATGTAAAGAACCTGACGGTTCATTTCTATGACAACTGCCAAATTCTGAAATACGAATAGGAAGATCTCGATAAGAACGTAAAGTATCATTAAAAATATAAACGTGACCGGGGCAATTCATAGGTTTAATTCCATATACACTATTTTCCGATCGTGTCATAAACATAAAATTCTGATAATTGTCTAAATGTCCGCTATCTTTCCAAACCTTTTTGTTCATAATCAACGGTGTTTTAACTTCTTGATATCGATACTCTTTCAATTTCTCACGTATAAGTTTTTTTAATTCTCGAAAAATAATTAAACCGTTATGATGCCAAAAAATCATACCCGGAGATTCTTCTTGAATATGATATAAATCCAAAATTTTAGAAATTTTTCTATGATCTCTTCGTTCAGATTGATTTATATATTCTAAATGTTGTTTTAATTTATAGGATGTAGGCCATATTGTTCCATAAATTCTTTGCAAAACTTTATTTTCTTTTTTCCCATTCCAATATACACCAGAAAATTTTTGCAATTTAAAATAACGACAAAAAGATATATTTGGAAGTGGAATTCCAATTTGAAAATCAATATATTCTTGATGAATACATAAAGAAACATTCTTATCGATATTAAAATCATTTTTCAAAATTAATAATTTATATATTGCAGAATGATCTGAAAAAATAGTATACGCTTTCTTCCATGTAACTGTTTCAATATAAATATTATACTTTCTTTTAAAAATATTTAACATATTAGCTTCTAATAAACACAAATCTGCATCTTTAAACACAAAATCTACGTCTATATCACAATAAAAACCATTTTCTGTGATAGAATTGTTGGCTATCTTTGAATTTGGCCACAACTCTTTTGCAGCATATCCAACAATACAAGCACAAGTATTACGAATAATGTTTAAAAAAATTATATCGTTATCATAAATGATCCTAATATTAGCGTCATAATCTAAGATAGCATGTTTACTTATACTAATTCCATTAACATATCCAAAACAGCAATGTTTTACTAAACTAGGTGAAATGTTTTTCACAATATCCAATATTGAAATAGCATTTTTATATATGAATTTACGTCCATCGAACAACGTAATAACAGGCATCTCACATCCTTAACTTCAAAAACTTTATTTATTTCATTTATTACAAAATAAAACATAACACATTAAAATTAAAGAACATAAACAACGAATATATTCATATAAAATATAAATTTTAAAAATTAATTAATCAAAAAATATAATTATATATAAAAGATACCAGTTAAAAGTTTAAGACTGGTATCACATGATTAAAATCGACTATTTACAGCATCCGCTAATTTTTTAATAAGATATATACTATCATTCCATCCCAAACAAGGATCCGTTATTGATTTCCCATAAGTTAACGGCTTACTATCAACTACTTTCTGAGAACCTTCTTCTATAAAACTTTCAATCATAACACCAAATATAGCTGTAGAACCATCTCTTATTTGCTTAGCTATAGATTCCCCAACATCGCATTGACGCCGGTGTTGTTTTAAACAATTTCCATGACTAAAATCAATCATTAAATATTCTAAAAGATTAAATTCTTGTAAATATCTCACAGTTAAATCTATATCTTTAGCATGATAATTTGGAGACTGTCCTCCACGCATAATGACGTGTCCAAATGGATTTCCACTAGTATGATTAATAGTCATTTTCCCATGTTTATCAGGTGCTAAAAATAAATGTTTAACACTAGCAGCACGAATAGCATCTATTGCAATACGTATATTTCCATCAGTTCCATTCTTAAACCCTACTGGACAAGACAATGCAGATGCCATTTCACGATGGATTTGACTTTCAGTAGTTCGTGCTCCTATCGCGCCCCAACTAATTAAATCTGCTATAAATTGTCCAATTACTATATCCAAAAATTCAGTTGCAGCTGGTAATCCCAACGCATTAATATCCAAAAGTAATTTTCTCGCAATAGATAAACCATGATTAACACGAAAACTACCGTTTAAATCTGGATCTGAAATTAGTCCTTTCCATCCTACTACAGTACGCGGTTTTTCGAAATAAGTACGCATTACAATTTCGAGACGAGAAGAATATCGTTTACGCAATTCATTTAATCTTCTTGCATACTCTACTGCAGCTAAAGGATCATGAACCGAACAAGGTCCTATTACTACTAATAAACGTGAATCCATTCCTGTCATGATATTAGCTATATTTTTTCTAGCTGTAATGACAGTATCCATAATAGAAGAAGTAATAGGATAACGTTTTGCTAATTCAAATGGAGTAATTAATGGATCAATTCGTATTGTTCTTAACTCATCTGTTTTTTTCATGTTTTTCTCTAAATACGTTCTTATACTATAATATAATAAATTTATTATCAATATCACAATAAATCAATTATAACCATTAAAGCAAAAACACGCTACAAAAATGAAATACTTAATATCATTTCAAATTTTTATAACATCTAAAATTCTAATGAACAGCACTAATTTATTATTGACAAATAACAGTAAAATTATTACATGCATATTAAAAACGTAAATTAGATTTATTTGCCATATCCTATAAAAATAAACACACATATGTTTTTTACGAAATGATTAACACACTTCAAAAACTATACTACGATTATCATAAAATTTTTAAAAACATAATATACTACTTATCCTTAAAACATATCTTAAAAACTAATACAAAAAAATCTTAACACTATACTTAATGGAATACTATAAATTCGTAATAAAAACATTAATCTTATTAATAAATTGCATCATAAGTTACTATTAATAAAATTGTATGTACATACTACACCCGATACATCAAGAGTAAACAACACGATATATAAAAACTATTAAAATGCTTAAATAATTTTATATTCCTATACAAATCAATATTAGTAAAAATAAACGTAAATAATTCTAAATAAACATTTACTAATATTTTTTTTTAATCTTATCTTTTAATAAAAAACGTTTTATTGAGTCTTTCGAAAAAGTGCCTGGAGCTGGTATTTCTTCCATCCACGATAAAATAAGACGATACGATATTACCAATACTATTGGACCAATAAATAAACCAATCATACCAAATGCAATTAAACCTCCTATAACTCCCAACAAAATTAATACAGTCGGAAAATCCGCTCCAATACGTATGAGAATAGGACGTAGTATATGATCCAATACACATACTATACAACTCCAAATTAACAATACTGTACCCCAAGTAGTATTACTACTCCAATATAACCACATAGTTGCAGGAATTAATACAGGCAAAGGACCTAATTGGATTAAGCAAAAAATGATTATTAGCATCATTAATAACGAAGCATACGGAATCCCAGAAACAACCAATCCTATTCCCCCTAAAATGCCTTGAACTAATGCAGTTACAACTACTCCTAAAGCTACTGCTCTAACTGCTTGTCCAGCCAACGACACTACTGAGTCTCCAGAACGTGAACCTAAACGAACAGCAAAATGTCTGATAATATTTCTCATTTTTTCACCGTTCCAGTATAATAAAGAACTAAAAATTAGCATTAAAACTAAATGAATAATAAAACGTCCAAAATGACCTACTTGAATCATAAAAAATTCAGTTGTTTTTCCCATATATGGTTGAATTTTAGTAATTAATTCAAAACCACCTTCTTCCAATAACCTTCTATAACTAGCAAACAACTTAATCCCAACAATAGGAACATCTCGCAACCAATAAAGATCAGGAAATTTTACATTGTCCGAATTTAACCAACTAATTACTGATGCACTATTATCGATCAGACCATTTACTAAAAAAACAATAGGAATGATAAAAATTAATAGTAAAATAATAATCATTGTTATCACAGCACATGCTCGACTTCCACAAAACAAAAACTGCAATTTTAAAAATATAGGCCAAGTAGCTATTACTACCATGCTAGCCCAAGCAAATCCTAAAAAAAATGGACGCATAATCCATAAACTAGAAAATATCATAAAAATAATAAATATTAGAGAAAAAATAGCTTGCAGAAAATCCATACTTTCTCGTTTATTTTGCATATAAATATTATACCTTTATATTTCCTTAATTATTATATATATCAATAATATTATATAAATCGAAAAAAAATACAATTAAAAAATATTGAATCATAATATACTCTACAACAAAAATTTGTAAAGTCATCATAAATACAATAATATTTTTAAAATCAACGTATATTATTATCAAAAATTTATAGAAATTTAAATATTTTATTTTTTAAAAGATAAAACTTTTAATTATACTTGTTTAACATCATATGTTTATATACAAGTTTTATTTGTATATGATAATATTTAAATGTTATCATGTCTCTTAAAATAATCTTATACCAAACCTTAAACCGCACCGCTTCTTTTGTACTAAACATAAAATATGTTTAATATTATTCACACAGGAATAAAAATGAGCAAAAATGATTATTTTACACTATCTTCTGAACAAAAATATAACCAAACTAAGAAAGGAATTAAAATAAGTCATAAGGCAGAACAACAAATATATAAACTGATAAAACAAGAAAAAAAGATAGGAATTAGATTAGGAATAAAAAAATCAGGATGTGCTGGGATGAAATATTATATGGAACTAATAGAAAACATACATCATAAAGACATCAGCTTCACTTCTAAAAATATATTAATACTAATACATTCAGAACACTTATCTATATTAGATGGAATAAAAATAGATTTTATAAAAGAAGGCATAAACCACGTATTTAAATTTAATAACAATAAAATAAAAAACTTTTGTGGTTGCGGTGAAAGTTTTGAAATATAATCACTAACTTGATCTTTAAAACAAAAATTTAAAAAATGATTAATTACATTAATTTAATTCATTTTATCCAACATATTAAGCAAAAATTTTTTTTACCTCTAGATAACAAAGTATATTTTTTAAACAACATATCATTGCTTGAAAAAACATATGTCGCATTGTTTTGCTTAACATTATTAATAGCAATAGCATTAGACATAATCATATTTTTAGCTTGAGTACGAGAACAAGCTAAACAAGAATCTACTAATATTTGTTGCAAATCTCGAATTCCAGATACTTTAATTGAAGGCATGCTGTCTTGTTCCAACTGAAGAAAATCAGATTCTTGCATATCTAGAAAATTCCTATAAAATAAACACGATGAAATGCGTTTAGCTGATTCTTCTCCGCTTTTCCCATGTATCATCTTAGTAAGATATCCTGCTAAGAACAACTTAGCTTTATTTAATTCTTCAATAGAAGCATGAGACTTTATTAAATCTATTTCTGACATCTCTAATAAAGTGAAAAACTTCAAAAATTTATATACATCACAATCAGATATATTAATCCAGTATTGATAAAATTTATAAGGACTAGTTTTATATGAATCTAACCATATTGTATTATTTTCTGTTTTTCCAAACTTAGTTCCATTTTTCTGAGTTAATAGGGGAAGCGTTAAACCAAACGTTTCACTTCGATATAATTTGCGAATTAAATCAATTCCTGATATAATATTTCCCCATTGATCCGATCCTCCAATTTGCAACGTTACATTATATCTATCATGCAAAATAGAAAAATCATAAGCTTGCAATAAATTATAAGAAAATTCTGTAAATGAAATACCTGTATCTATACGACTAATTCTTTTTTTAACTGCATCTCGAGCAATCATTTTATTAACAGAAAAATGCTTTCCTACCAAACGTAAGAATTTTAATAGAGACAAACCTTCAAACCATTCATAATTGTTTACAATTACTGCACTATTAAAATCAGGACCAAAATCTAAAAAACGAGAAATTTGATTAGTAATATTTTGTTTCCAAGAATCAATTAATTCTATTGAATTCAATTTCCTTTCAAAAATTTTAAAACTTGGATCACCAATTAAACTAGTTGCACCTCCTACTAAAACAATAGGTTTATGACCAGCATTTTGAAATCTTTTCAAACATAATAACGGCAAAATATGACCTATATGCAAGCTATCTGCTGTAATATCAAAACCACAATACAAAGTAATACTATTGTTTTCAATAGCATGAATTAATTTTTTTTCATTAGTACTTTGTTTTATTAAACTTCTACGTCTAAATTCATGAATTAAATTAATTTTAAACATAACAATATCCTTATATTAAATATAAAACATATTAATTGTTAAAATAATATTATTAATACTAAATTTATATTATTATTTTAACTACTTATTCAAATATACATAACGATTAAAATAAAAAATCTAACGTACTATTTCTCATAACATACTGTTAAAAATTTTACTAAATAGCAACAAATGTAATATAGCATGTTCATTTCATGACGTTTCAAAAAAATATACCATCTCACACAGTAATTACTTTATCCAAAATTATATCAAATAAAAATTCATACAGTTTAAATTGTAAAAAACTATAAACTATATCATTAAATTATGTATTACATACGCTTGTATTTAAATCCGCATAAATGATTAATTGAGCATATAAAACACTTAGGAAATCTAGACATACATATATAACGACCATGTAAAACAAACCAATTATGAAAATTCAATTTAAACTGTTCAGGAACTATTTTAAGTAATTTTTTTTCTGTATTGAAAACTGTATTTTCTTTTATAAGTCCTATTCTATTACATAGTCTAAATACATGAGTATCTACTGCAATAGTTTTTTCTTTAAAAATACAGTTTAAAACTATATTAGCAGTTTTTCTTCCTACTCCAGGTAGAGATTGTAAATCCAACATGTTGTTAGGTATTTCTCCTTTATACTTATGTAATAAAATAGTACAAGTTTTAATAATATTAGAAGACTTTTTATTAAACAAACCTAATTTTTTTATATATTTTTTTAAATTCTTAACACCAAGTAATAAAATAGAAGATGGTGTATTAGCAACGCTATACAAACTTTTAGTAACTTCATTTACCATACGATCAGTAGATCGTGCTGATAATATTACTGATATCAACAATTCAAAATTTGAAGAAAATTTTAATTCTATTTTTGGTTTAGGATTATCTTTAGAAAAAATTGATAAAATTTTATTTAATCTATCTTCACTCAATCTTTTTGTTTTCTCCTTGACGTAAAAAACATGTGTTCTTGCATAAATTACAATCACTCACACTAATTTTATTATTTATAAAATTTATTTCAGCTAAAATAAACCCTAAAATCACAAAAGCACTAAATGGATATAAAAATAATACAACATACTTTACACTTATTATTCTTGTATACAAAATACAAGACCAAGACCCAAATAAATTTTCAGAACTAAAAAAAATAGTATTCCATTTCTAAATATTTTTCTAATCAATCCAACTAAAAAATTACTAAAATAGATCCCAATCCTAAAAAATCTATCTAAAAACGAAACCAATATGAAACTCTGTACATAACCATAAAATCAGATCAACTACATATAACAAAAGTAATAATAATCAAAAGAACAAAATACCTAAAGATCGACGCAAATTTAACAAATATACATGAACTAAAGAATCGAAGTAATTAACTACAGCATACTAATAATCATTATATAAATAGGAACATAAAAAATATTTTCGATATCCAAAATCTACATACTGATATTATATTAGTACATACTAAAATACATGTTTTGATACCTCTAATTCTAAAGTATTAACCACATTTATTATAACTGGCAAAATAAGGAAGCAAACCTAATAACTATACTAATAATAAAATTCTTAGTCCATATTCCATAATTTAAAATTTTAATAAAATGATTCATAATCAGTATTAAAAATTTTAAGCCTTGTTTCTTCTTTCAATGTCAAATCTTAATGCCAAACTAATAGCACATTTAATTAAATTAATTACTGCTAATGAAGTAATAATAGTTACCAGTAAATTAATCAATATTACCTCCATGTTTTTTCAAAGAAAACTTATTATCATTCAATCTCAAAACTACATCATACCTGAAAATTTAATAATCCGATTTAAAATACAAACATCAATTTTATCTCCTGATCCAGGGGTTTCGTTATGATCTAATATACAAATACCTAAAATTATGTTCTTAGTTGTTTAAAAATAATAATCACTCTTATATTTCCTAAATATCCATCTGATGCTATTACTTCAAAAATCATTACTTTTAATTTATTATTTTTTTAATCATCCAAAATCGATGATTTTTCTCATCTCCTAATAATTTATTACTCACAAAAACGTAAAATTTTTGTATTATTAAAAGACTTCTCAGAAATAATCGCATTTAAAATTTTTTGTTGATAACTTTCTTCTTGTGAAATTATTTTAAATTTAGTAAATACGTAAACTGAAACTACACTACTTTCTGTAACAATAACAACAAACAAAATATAGTAATCAAATTGTTCTTTTTTAAAATGATTATTCTTCTATTTTACCAATAAATGCTAAACTTAGTATAATAATCTATTAACAGGGCAAAAGAACTAGAAAATAACATAGAAAATGATATAATATCAAGATAATCTCCAAAGTTCGCATAATCCAAACTAAAACCCCAATAAAAACTCCAAATATTATACGTCCAATTTTAGTAACTGAAATCGTAATAAAACCCAGTAGCAACAAAAAATTCCTAATATAGTACTTACCTAGAAATAATTAAATTAATGGAAAAATATCAGTTTGTTTAAGATAAAAAAATCTAAGAAACAGAAAGAAATAAAAGATAGCAAAATACTAGATAAAAATCTCCAACAAACAATTTTCTTCATTAATAAAAAAAATTCCTTCTATCAAAAAACTAAAATTAATTAATATCCAATAAAAACAAATAATTATATTATCTAAAGAAAAAGTAAAAACAATAACATTTCTATTAAACAATTTCTATTTTATATTTTAATTTATTCTAAAGGAGTGACTTGAATCATAAATACAGATGTATCGCCAAATTTTGACATTATTCATGATAATTCTCTAAACTATTAAAAACAACTGAAATAATATCTTTTATATCTAATACATCGAACAATACCAAACTGTTTTGAAAAGGCCAACTAACTATTAAAAAAGGGAATGATGTTAATAATGTTATTGCATGTCCTGACATAACAGGATTAAAATATATTACATTCTAATCTTCCATATAGCTATTTAATTACTGCAATAAAAAAATGAACCTGAGATTGATATCCACTACGATAGAAAAGCAGATAAACTAAGTCCTAATAAAATTCCAACTAAATATCAAAGAAAAATCAAATTCACATATATAAATTTTTTACATAACTTTAAAATACACCCCTCAAATATTATCGATAAAATACTAGAAAATAGTATTTGAATTAACACTGCTATCGTAAAATAATAACATTCTATTATTATACCTGATTATCATAACTGATGTTACTAATAACATTATATTGTTAGTATTTCTACAAACATAGATGTCACTAACTTTTGTATATCGATAATCCATAATCATATATTAAAAATTAATTTATATAATATACAAACAATATTGTTATATATTAATAAGTTATTCAATGTTTCTTTTTAATTCAACTCTAAAATTGAAACTTCAAATTCCATTTTCCACATATAAGTACATTTCTCTATCATTGTATATTTTAAAATATTACTACGAGTAACATATTTATCAAGCTCTTCATTTAAGATATGATTAAAATATAAAACGTTTTTTACTAATCCTGAAGAACACAATCTAAATTGATGAGATAAAACGATTTTTAAATTTTTAGATCTATTTTTCTTGCACTTTATTTCATTTAATCGTGTCTTCTCTCGTTTAAAATAAGTTAAAAGAGAAATATTACTAGACACACTTATTCACAAACTCCATATTCAATACATTCATTCATGCAATATGATGGTTAAAACTGATTATGATTACAAGATCGACTATAAAATACAATTTATTCTGGAAACAAACGCATAAGGACATTACTTGTGGAACAAACAGTAGAACAAATGCAAAGACATTCTAATTAGTTACTTATAGTTACGCCTAAGTGCTAAAAAACATAAAATACTATTAGTAGCTTTTAGAACTGAAAAACTAGTATTATCAATTATTAATCCAAATATCGGTCTTCCCATAATAATTCTATTATTCTCAATGTTAATTCCAAATTTAGTTAACACATTGACGAATAGGAATTCCAATTCAAATTAAAACATTTTTTGATATAATAAATGTCTATCTGATAAGGATTATAATCCTTTCAGTTAAAAATTCATTATTCAATATCACTTTTTAATTAAAAAAATAGTAGAAATATTAAATATAACTATTCCTAAGCCTATTAAACTTTTTCCAAAAAAATTTCTTTATTAAAATAATGTCTTTATTAACTGTAACTGCCCACTACCTCCAAATGAATACTTTGTCTTTATTTTACATATTTCAAAACCTATCAAAAATCTTAATTCTTGTTTTTTGTTATAACATATACTAAATTTTATCCTCCTCCATAGTAATTAAAACATATTTAATCTTTAAAATTCACATAACAATTTGACATCCTTGTATAATTTTTTGAGAAATTTTGTATTAAACAACCGTTCGAAACAACATACAATTCGCTTTCAGCAGCATTTACTACTAAAGTACATACTTTTTAATAAAGTATTTTAGTTTTTAAAAGATAAAATCTAACTCTTCCTAATCCAATTATTTCAATATTATAAATAATTTAGAACAGTTCATCAAAACTCATACATTTATAATTATCTATTGAAATGAAACCAATTTATTTATCCTTTCCGTCAGATCTTATATTAACAACACCAAAACATTTATTTAAAAAAAAATTAAAACTCCTTATATGAAATTTCTATAATTAATCTAGATATAAGAATATATTGGAGCTACATGTTTATAGCCTAAATACTAAAACTTGACCACACAAGTACTATTTGTCCTATATTAACTAAAATCTCTTTTTTAAACATTATGTCATCTACTAAAATAGTGAAATTTTTGAAAGGAATACACGATTCAACTAAAACGATAATTTATTTCTCTCCATAGATATACAACTTATTCCTCCATAAAAATTATTTGATTTTTTTTCATAAAATCATTTTTCTAATATAAAAAGCATACTCTCAAACAAGTCAAAACAATACTAAAACACCTAAATAAATATTTACTTAAAAAATTATTCAACATAATTACAAGATAATATCATTTTTCTTCAATGCAGTGAGTAGGATGATACAAAGGCATACATAAACCACAACCAGCACGCATATTAGATAACAACCAAACCATATACATAAAATTATACAATTCCACTACAAGTATCGATAGAAAAAATCAATCTGCATTTTGAACAAACAACACAATTCTCTTCATCAATAATTACTATCTAAAAATATACATCCTTAGAAACACTCAAACACTACATTTTAGTTCACTCTTACTTAAAAAATCTACAATCTTTGAAACAACTTCATTACCACCAGGAATGCACTTTTGTCTATACTTTCATTATTATTAACTACTTGCATCGGCATAAAAGCATAACATCCAGGATAATGACATTGCGTACACTACGTTTATAGTAATAGTACATCAATTCCATTCTACAATAAGATTAAAATCCTTATATCACATCTGTACACTACATAATTCATTAATAACCCTAAAATAATACTCAAAACACCAGAAAAAGAAAAAACGTAAAATAAAAATCATATATTTATACCTACTAAATCATTAAAACCCACAAAAGATATAGATATTAAGCTAGCAGTAATTAATAAAATAAAACTACCTCGAAAAGGAACAGAAACGTCAGATAAAAGTGAATGTTCTCTTATTAAAAAAAGATAACTAATACTAAAAAATCCCAAAGAAGAAAAACATTCATATAAAAAAGATCCTAAAAGATCAAAATCAGAATACGCATTTAATAAAGGAATAAGCCAATACTGAACAATTACTAGTAATTAAAAGAAAACATATACCTAATAATCTATATAAGATAGGACTAAAATTTTTTTATTAATATTTCAATGATCTGTACACTCACAGAAACAATCAACATATACGTCATAACTCCAAGACACGTCAAATTAAACGAAACTAATGTACAAGAATTAACTACCCACGATAGAATAAAAAACACATGTTATTACCAAAAAAAAAGTAGTACATCTTTAAACTCACTGTAGAACTAAACTTTGAAGAAGTCCATGAAAAAGACACAATCCCAAAATTGTGCTAAAATTAAATTGTGTACTAATATATTACTTAAAACAAATGAAAAATAATCCACCGTACATACTCATACCCTACTATTTACATTAATTGGTTACTATCAACAATGTTTGTGCAATCAAAATATGAACAATTCTAAATCTATTTAAGATTAAATTATTAGCAGCTAAAAATATTATTTTTTATAAATTTTCAGTATTGCAATATAAATAACTTATATAACTAAAAAATTTAAAATAAGATAAAATTGTATGTCCTAAATAAATTCTATGCATTAATTTACTATTGTACGTATTAAATTCCTAATAATCGTTCTACACTATCTACAGTAATCTTAGTAAAATAATCTATTTCTACATTAACCAAGTCACCTACAATTTTATCTTTCATAGTAGTATTAGATATCGTTTCTGGAACTAAAAATACGCAAAATACGTTTTTCTTAACAATACCAACCGTCAAACTAACACCATCAATGCATATAAATCCTTTACAAAAAATATACTTCATACAATAAAGATCATCTAACTCAATCCATAATTGAAAATTATGATTACATATTTTAATTTTACATATTTTTGCAGTCATTAAAATATGTCCAGAAACTAAATGCCCTCCAATTTCTTCTCCAAATGTTACAGACCTTTCAATATTAATGTAATGTCCTCTATTAAGATATCCTAAATTTGTACACCGTAAAGTTTCTTGAATAATGTCCACACTAACACTACTATCTACAACAGACTTAACAGTTAAACAGCATCCATTACACGATATAGATGATCCAGGTAACAAGGTTTTCGTGTCAATATTATACAACTCTATAATCCACTGAAAAAAACTTTCATATTTTTTTATCCATACTATTTTTGCAACATCTCGAACAATTCCGGTAAACATAAAATAACCTAATATAAAAAATCATATAGAAAATTTTATAAAATAACACAAAAAACTATAAAAGATCTTCATTAGTAGTCTAAAAAAATTAATTCTTTCTTTAAATAAAATATCTCAGATTGATTATAAATATAAAAGATCAAAAAAATTTGAATACACTCCAATATAGAAAAATGTTATTTTCTGTAACATAAAAATTATAAAATAATATAAAACTACATATTTTAAATTTATGCAACATAAAATAAATTATGTCGTAAAAGGCTAGGAATGAAAGAACATCTAAAAGAAATAAAAACTCTATTAAAAATTACTATTCCTATTATGTTAGCTCAAATATCTCAAATTGGTATGGGACTAATCAATAGTTTTATGGTTGGATCTTTAAATAATACTGATATAGCTGCCATATCAATTGGAATATCAATTTGGTACCCCATTATTCTGTTTGGACATGGGTTGTTATTATCTTTAGTACCTATTATATCATATATAAATGGATCAGGAAAAAAAGAGACAATTTTAAAACAAATCGTAAATGCATATTGGTTAGCTACATTTGTTTCTATAGTTATAATGATTATCCTATGGAATGTTCATTACATAATTAACATCATAAGCGAAGTGGATCCAATAGTAGAAAAAAAAAGTATTGCCTATATCAAAACTTTGTTGTGGAGTACTCCTGGATATCTATATTTTCAAGTAATACAAAATCAATGTGAAGGATTTCTTAGACCTAAACCAGCCATGATAGTAGGACTCATGGGGCTTATTCTAAACGTAATAATAAACTATATGTTATTATATAAACAATTACTATTGTTTAATTTTAGCAGTACAGGGTGCGCTTTTTCAACTATCATTGTATATTGGTTTATGTTCTTTTCTATGAAAATAATCACTAAAAATGATTTCTCAATTCATAATATACCTTGTCGCTACACAAATAACCAATATTATCCTAATTTATACATTATCTGGAACTTATTGAAAATAGGATTACCTATTGCTCTATCATTGTTCTTTGAAGTTACATTATTCACATTAATTACATTACTAATAGCCTCTTTAAACATATCCCAAATTATAGCACATCAAATTGTTTTAAATATTAGTTCATTCATTTTTATTCTTCCTTTGTCAATAGGAACCGCAGCTACTATCCGCATTGGATTCTACTTAGGAAAAAACGATTTAAATAAAATTTCTACTGTTATCATATCATCACAAACTATAGGATTTGTTTTAGCCACTATAATATCTATACTTATCTCCTTGTTTTATCATAAAATAATCTCTTTGTATACCACAGATAATGACGTTATAAAACAAACAGAAAAAATAATGTTAGTTGCTGCCACATACCAAATTTTCGACTTCTTTCAAATTATAGGAAACGGAATTTTAAGAAGTTACAAAGACACTCACACAATTTTTATTATTACGTGTATATCTTATTGGATCATTGGTTTTCCCATTGGTTACTTACTTGCACTAACCGATACAATAGTTCCAAAAATGGGGGCATTTGGATTTTGGATTGGAATTTTCGTTGCACTAATAACAGCATCTCTAATGACTTTGCGTAGAATATTATTGTTGCGTACTAATTAAAACATAAAAATATGCTATTTAGTAATTATTTTATTGCAAATAAAAAAGTTGTATATAATACTATATACATGTTGTATTTTATTGTGTCCGTAGCTCAGTTGGTTAGAGTACTACCATGACAAGGTAGAGGTCAGTGGTTCAATTCCACTCGGACACACTAAAGATTTAAATATAATTTTCACTTATCCATTACTATCGTTACAATACTATTTTCGCATATGATTATAAAATATATAGAAAAATCACCAAGTTCTTCTTTTTTACTAGCATATAGCGGAGGTTTAGATTCTACTTTTTTATTGCATCAATTATTAAAAATTAAAAAAATTAAACCTGAATTAAAATTTCGAGCTATTCATATAAATCATCAAATAAACAAAAACGCAAACATATGGAGTGAACACTGTAAAAAAGTGTGCAAAAAATACAATATTTCTTTAGTTATAAAAACAGCTCTAATAGATAAGAAAAAAATAGGGATAGAAGCAGCTGCTAGATTAATACGTTATAGAATATTACATAATGAAGCATTACCAAAAGAAACAATTTTAGTAGCACATAATTTAAATGATCAATGTGAAACTATTTTATTAGCTTTAAAGAGAGGTAGTGGAATTACAGGATTAAGTGGAATGTTATGTAATAGTAAATTATTCAACCAAAACACACTTATTAGACCATTATTAAACATTACTAGATCTGAAATACAATCTTGGATGGAAAAAAATAATATTAACTGGATTAAAGATGATAGTAATTACAATATAACTTATGAAAGAAATTTTATAAGAAATAAAATACTACCATTATTCACAGCAAGATGGCCAAGTTTTATAAAAAAATGCGCACACAGCGCGTTTATTTTACAACAAGAAAAAAAAATACTCGATCCTGTTTTAAAAAAAACACTTAAAAAATACCTTATATCTAATTCTATTTTAGACATTAGAAACTTTAAGAACATAAAACCAGAAATCCGAAATTCTTTACTCAGAACATGGATTAAACTTAACAATCGTGTTATACCTTCATATAAAATCATAAAAAATATATATTACGAAATAATCCTATCTAAATCCGATTCTAAAGCACTAATAAAAATTAATGACTATGAAATAAAACGATACAGAAATAATTTATATTTAACAAATATATTACCTTGTATAAAAAGTTTGATTATTATGTGGCACCGAACTTCAAAAAGCTTACAGCTACCTAATAATTTAGGATATATTATCCAAAGCGAATATGGAACTCAATTACCTTATCCTCAAGATAATGAATTAATAAACATTCGTTTTCAAGCTTCAGGAAAAATTTTAATTCAAGGAAACACAAAAAGAAAACCAATCAAACAAATATGGAAGGACCATGGAATTCCTCCTTGGAATAGAAATAACATTCCTTTGTTGTTTTATAACCATAAATTAATTAGCGCACTAGGCGTATTTGCTATTCCTGAAAATAATTGTATCAAAAATAAACGAAAATGGAAATTATCATGGATCGGATGAAGTAACATCAATCGTATTACACACAACACATAATTATTACTATCTTTGCGTAAAAAATATTGTGAAATTTATACAAACAACACAAATTTTACGTAAACTATATCATCCATTTAATATCATTTATTAAATAAATAAAAAATTTAATTGTGACTTTTTAATTCTTTTATTTAATGGTTTGAAAACAGAAATTTCATGATTTAAAAGAGGGATATAAATTTCATTCCAAACTAATTTCATATTTAAAAACAACTCAACTTTTTTGGCTAAATCAGGCATAATAGGTTTCAGCCAAGTCATTAATATTCTAAAACAATTTATTCCCATTGTACATACATTATGAAGATTACTACGTTTGTAACAATCTTTGACCATTGTCCATGGTTTTTTTTTATCAATATACTTATTAGCCATATCTGCACATTCCATAATAACAATAATAGCCGCACTAAATTCACTCTGTTCTAACAATAATTCTATCTTTTGAGTACTACTAACAAATAAGTTATATAAAGATTGATCATCAATTCTTTTTGATAAACGACAATTAAATTGATCAGATAAAAAATAAGAAATTCTTGATGCTAAATTAATAACCTTATTAACAATATCAGAATTGAATGTGTTTACAAAACTATCTCTATTTATTTCAATATCTTTAACATTAGACGAAATTTTAGTAGCGTAATAGTACCTTAAGCTATCTGAATCTAAATTCTTGAGCCAATCATCTACTGATATAGAAGATCCTCTAGATTTAGAAAGTTTACATCCATTAATAGTTACATGACCATGAACAAAAATTTTAGTAGGTTTTCTAAAATTACTTCCTTCTAATATCGCTGGCCAAAACAAACTATGAAAATATATAATATCTTTTCCAATAAAATGATATAATTCACTATTTGTTCCTATCTTCCAAAATTCATCAAAAATTAAATTTTTTGTTTTATTGCATAAGTTTTGAAAAGTACTAATATATCCAATAGGAGCATCCAACCAAACATAAAAATATTTATCTGAAAAACCAGGTATATTAAATCCAAAATAAGGCCCATCTCTTGAAATATCCCAGTCTTTCAAACCTGTTTTAAACCATTCCATAATCTTGTTAACTACAGACTGTTCTAATACTCCAGAAGTAATCCAAGATCTTAACATAGAACTAAAATAAGGCAAATCAAAAAATAAGTGTAATGAATCTTTTAATACAGGCTCGACTCCAGATAAAACGGACCTTGGATTAATTAATTCAACAGCAGAATATGCCCTTCCACACTGTTCACAATGATCACCATATTGATTATGTGCTGAACAAATAGGACATGAACCTTTTACAAATCGATCTGGTAAAAACATGTTGTATCGATAATCAAAAAATTGAGATATAATTTTTTTTTTAATTAACCCTTTAATTTTTAAACGATAATATATTTTTTTTAAAAAAAATAGATTCTCCGTACTATGTGTAGAATAATAATTATCATAATTTATATTAAATCTTAAAAGATCTCTAATATGCTCATTTCGCATAGAAATTATTAACTGCTCAGGATTAATCCCCAATTGTTTAGATTTCAACATAATCGGAGTACCATGAGCATCATCTGCACAAATAAACCATACTTTATTACCCCTCATTTTATTATATCTAACCCAAATATCAGCTTGAATATGTTCTAAAATATGTCCAATATGAATTGGGCCATTAGCATATGGAAAAGCACAAGTAACTAAAATTTTTTTGTTCATAGTAAAATGTTAACTTTCAATTTAAACTCAACATTGAAATAAATATCACCTTATGTGATACACGTGAAATAACACATTTAAAATATCATACATAATAATACATACATAAAATAATTATCATAATAACCCATTTTGTTTTCATATATGCGCTTTACTTTTCTAATACACAATAATGAAATATCTCTAAATATAAAGAAAATGCTCGTAATATTAAAAAATTTACTTAATCTTTATATATTTTACTCAATATCACTCCATTTTGATCAAAATATTTAGCATTTTTTCTAATATTATATGGTCTTAAAGATGGACTAGATAATGTTTCAAAACTTAAAGCAGCTATTAACATTCCCGGACATAATGATAATACGATATTGCTAGAATTAAAACACTCTAAAACAATGTTACCACTCCAGCCTGGATCTATACGATGTGAAGTAGCATGAATCATTAATCCAAGTCGTGCTAAAGAAGAACGACCATCTATCCAACCTACTAAATTATTTGGTAGAATCACTTTTTCAAAAGTGACTGCTAACACTAATGACCCAGGATTTAAAAAAAACTTTTCACCATGAGACACAAATTTTTTTTCATGCATAATCTCTCGTAACATTAGTGATATTTCGCTTTTCGATTTACTTAAATCAATACATTTATTTTGATTATCACAAAAAGTATAAAATTCATTACCCAAACAAATATCAATAGTTACTCCATGAATTAACTTTTTACATGGGGTAGGTATAACAATCAATTTTTTTCTTCGCAACCATAATTCAATATCTCTATCGCTCAATCTCATTAACGCCAACCTATAATATTGTTTCATTATATAATAGCAATAATCATAAAACACTCAACAATATTACATAAGAATAATATAAAAATATTAAAGTAATTTTGTTTAGTTCTATATGAAATCACTATTTTATGTAAATCTTTATATTGTAGAATATACGACGTGTATTTTCTATATTAATAAGAACTAAAATTTATTAACATCTCAGTAAAATATTTTTACAAAATAAATCAAAAATGCAATCTAAAAATTATTTATAGAAAAACAATAAAACTTTAAAAATAAAAAATAAACTTAAGACATACTTAAAATATGTACTATTCGTTATAATTAAATATAAAACGTTAAGATTGTTATCCTGTCTTATTCTTTATAAAAAAATTAATTTTTTTTCCAATTAGTATGAAACAAACCAGAATCATTAATTCTTTTATACATATGTGCTCCAAAATAATCTCTTTGTGCCTGAATCAAATTTGCAGGAAGAAAAGAAGATCGATAACAATCAAAATATGCGATTGCCGAAGATAATGCAGGTACAGGAAGCCCACATTTAATAGCAGCAGATACAACATATCGCAAGGAACTTTGATACTCATTAGCAATGTTTTTGAAATAAGAAGTTAACAATAAGTTTGAAACATATTTATTCGTTAAATATTCTTGACTAATATACTTCAAAAATTTCGCACGAATAATACATCCAGATTGAAATATTCTGGCTATTTCCGAACATTGTAAATTCCAATTATACTTCTTAGAAGCACTATTTAATTGCGAAAATCCTTGAGCATAAGATATAACTTTTCCTAAATACAGCGCTTGTCGTATTTTTTCAGTTAAATCAAATTTATTAAATGACACATTACTACAACGCTTCGGTCCAAACAACACTTTTGATGCCAACACACGTTGTGACTTTAATGAAGATAAATAACGAAAAAACACTGATTCAGTTATTAAGGACAAAGGTTCATTAAGATCTAATGCACTTTTAGTAGTCCATGTTCCTGTTCCTTTATTACTAGCCTCATCTAAAACATAATCTAAAATATAATTATTATTTTCATCCTTTTTAATCAAAATATCTCCAGTAATAGACATTAAATAACTATTTAATTCACCTTGATTCCATTCAAAAAATACATCAGACAATTCCTTATTATCCATTTGTAATAAATTCTTCATTAAAAAATAAGATTCTGCTATTAGCTGCATATCACTATATTCAATCCCATTATGAACCATCTTTACATAATGTCCTGAACCATCCGTTCCAATATAACTCACACATGGATTTCCTTCAAATTGAGCAGAAATTTTATTTAATATAGGAGCAATAAAATCATAAACCTCTCTTTGACCTCCAGGCATAATAGCAGGACCATACAATGCACCTTCTTCTCCTCCTGAAATACCCGCTCCTATCAAATTAAATCCATCCTTGAATAACTCATTATTTCGGCGCATAGTATCTTTATAAAAAGTGTTACCTCCATCAATAATAATATCTCCTTTATCTAAATATCTTTTTATTGATGTAATTATTGTATCAATAGCTGTTCCAGATCTAATCATTAAAAAAATACATCTAGGAATTTTTAAAGAGAGAACAAACTCTTTAATCGAAAAATAAGGAAATATATTTTTGTTAACGTTGTCTGCAAAAAATTTATTAGTAACTTCAGATGATCGATTAAATACTGACACAGAATACTCATTACGCGCTATATTTAAAGCTAAATTACGACCCATTACTGCCATTCCTACAACACCAACTTGATTTTTTTTCAT
Source organism: Buchnera aphidicola (Meitanaphis elongallis) (assembly GCA_039830015.1). Classification (NCBI taxonomy): domain Bacteria; kingdom Pseudomonadati; phylum Pseudomonadota; class Gammaproteobacteria; order Enterobacterales; family Erwiniaceae; genus Buchnera; species Buchnera aphidicola. Next base: position 109,380 of record CP140033.1, on the reverse strand, counting down.
CGTACTTCCTATTTTCTTCAAAGTTTAATATATATGTTACAAAAACATACATTGCAATATAAAAATATTGAAACTCATAGCAAATTCACTAATTATGGTTTATTAAACTGCAAATTTCGTCTTTTTTTTAAATTAACGACCACTGTATTAAAATCTAAATCGTAATGATGTAATAATACTAACAAATGATAAACCAAATCAGTAGCTTCATTAACAAATTCATTTTTATTTTTAGTTACAGCTGCAATAGCTGTCTCTATAGCTTCTTCAGCTACTTTTTGAGATATTCTATTAATTCCTGTACTATGTAAACGAGAAGTATAAGAATTTTTAGAAAAATGTACTTTTCTAGATTTTAAAAAATTTTCTAAATAATAAAAAAAAGTTGAATCCGAATACACTGACTTGAAACAACTTATGTTATCTAAATGACACGTATTACCCTTAGGAATTACTAAAAACAATAATACATCTTTATCACAATCAAGAGTTACACTTACTACTTTTAAATAGTTTCCAGACGTCTCTCCTTTAGTCCATAATCTTTGTTTTGTACGTGAATAAAAAGTAACATAATTTTTTTTTTGAGTGACTAAAAATGCTTCTTGATTCATCATTCCATGCATTAAAACTTCACCAGATACGTTGTGTTGAATAATAACAGGAACCATATTATCAACTTTTTTCCAATTTATATCATGAACATTTATTTTTTCTAACATTTTCTAATTTCCAAACCTTTTTCAATTAAAAAGCTTTTAAGAATTTTTATACTTATTTTATTCTCATGAAATACAGAAGCTGCTAATGCACCATCTACTTCAGCTTTTTCAAAAACATCATAAAAGTGTTGTAATTCTCCTGCACCGCCAGAAGCAACTAATGGAACATGACATATATCCCGTACTTGTTTTAATTGCTTAAGATCATATCCATTGCACATACCATCTTCATTCATGACATTTAATACTATTTCTCCAGCCCCTAAATCTTGTACTTTTTTTATCCATTCTAAAGTATGCCATTTCGTTTTTACCGTTGTTTTTTCGTTTCCAGTATATTGATACACTTGATAACTACTATCTGTTTTATCAAACCACGAATCTATTCCTACAACTACACATTGTGTACCATAATTGTCAGCAATACGACTAATTAAATCCGGATCTGACAACGCTGGAGAATTAATAGAAATTTTATCTGCACCAAACGATAAAATGTTCTTCACATCATTTATATTTTTAATTCCCCCTGCTACGCAAAACGGAATATTTATTACTTCTGCTATCTTTGTGATCCATTTTTTATCCAATAATGTATTAGTAAAAGAGGCATTAATATCATAAAAAACTAATTCGTCTGCTCCTTGATCAGTATAATATTGTGCTAATGGAATTATATCTCCAACTATCTTATGATTTTTAAATTGAACTCCTTTTACTACTAATCCAGATCTAACGTCCAAACATGGAATTATCCGTTTTGCCAACATTTAATAGCCTCTATTAAACTAAATTTTTTTTCTAATAATGCCCGCCCTATAATCACATCTTTAACTCCAGATTTCTTAATAGACATTATATCACTTAAAGATCCTACTCCACCAGAAGATTGAAAGCAAATATGATTGTAAGAAGTAACAAGATCTTTATATAAATCTACATTAGGACCTAACAATGTTCCATCTTTAGACACATCAGTGCACAATACATGTTTTAAGCCTAAAGGAGAAAACTTGTTTATCAATTTTTCCAAACTAATTCCAGAAACATTCTTCCAAGCATCAACCATAACTTCTTTATGTTTTCCACACGTAATTCTTAGATCTAAAGCTAATACAATAGTATCGCTTCCATATTCCTTTAACCAATCAATTACTCTATTTGGAGTGTATATAGCTGAAGATCCAATTACTATTCTTTTAACACCCAATGAAAGCAACAATTCTATATCTTCATAATCTCTTATTCCTCCTCCGACTTGTAAATTAAAGTTAGAATCAGACAATAAAGCTTTGATAATATGAGTTTGTTTTTTCTTAGGATCAAACGCTCCATCAAGGTCTACCAAATGTATAATAGTAGCTCCGTGCGAATGATAATCAGATAAAACATCATCTATGCAATCTTCATAAAAAGTTTGGAAATTTTTCTTTCCTTGATATAATCTTACAATTTTTCCATTAATTAAATCTATAGATGGTATAATCAATATTATATCTCCAAAAAATTTTTCAATAATTTCAAACCTAATTCTCCAGATTTTTCTGGATGAAATTGAACTCCAAAAAAATTATTTTTCTGTATAACAGCGCTAAAATAAATATTATATAATGTTTTCGCTACAGTATATTCGTTAATATGAAAAGCATAACTATGCAAAAAATAAAACTTAGAATTATTTTCAATATTTTTAAATAATATATTCTCTTTACATATTTCTACATTATTCCATCCATTATGAGGAAGAGGAAGACAACCAGAATCTAAAAGATGGACAGGTATATTAATAATATTTAACATATTTACACCTTTTGATTCACTACTAAAAGAAGAAAACAATTGCATTCCTAGACAAATTCCTAATAATGGCTGCTTGCATGTATTAAGAAGATCTAATAAATTTAGTTGTTTTAACTTATTTATTACTGTATGTGCTGTTCCCACACCAGGCAACAATATTTTATCTGAACTTAATATATCCTCTTTAGAAACACTAATTTCCGGACTATATCCCAGTTTACAAATAGCATATTTTATAGAAAATAAATTAGAACAACCGGTATTTATAATAATAATGCGCATTATAATAATCCCTTTGAACTAGGTAAAACCATTCCGCTAACGTAAATAGCTTGTCTTAAAGCTCTTCCAAACGCCTTAAATAAACTTTCAACACAATGATGATCATTTTCTCCTATACTTTTTAGATGTAAAGTAACTTTCATAGAAAGAGCTAATGACCTAAAAAAATGTTCTACCATTTCAGTGCTTATATCCCCTAAATATTGAAATTTAAAACACGATTTAAATTTTAAAAAAGGACGACCGGAAATATCTAATAAACAATATCCAACACTATCATCCATTGGTAAAACAAATCCAAACCTATTTAAACCTATTTTACTCCCTAGTGCTCGATTTAATGCTTCTCCTAACACAATTCCAACGTCTTCTATTGTATGATGATCATCAATGTTAACATCACCATCAGAAATTATCTTCATTCTAATCTTACTATGAACAGCTATCTGGTCTAACATATGATCAAAAAAATGTAATTTAGTATTAATTAAATTATTACCTTCCTTATCTAACCATACTTCTATTCTAACTCTTGTTTCTTTCGTATTTCGTACAACACATGCATATCTATTTCTTTTCGTTAATTGACTTTTTATAGTATCCCATGTACATCCATTTTTACCATAGTGTAATCCTGATAATCCCATATTCCGTGCTAATTCCATATCAGAATAACGATCACCAATAACATAACTGTTATTTTTATTTAACCTATCTCCTCGCAACCAATGTTTTACCATTCCTACCTTGGGTTTACGACAATTACAATTATGACTTTCTTCATGTGGACAAATCAAAATATCTTTAAATACTATACCCTGAGAAAAAAAAACACTTATCATGAACTGATGAGGCACAGAAAAAGAAGCTAACGGAAACTTTTTAGAACCTAATCCATCTTGATTAGTTATCATAACGAAAGTATAACCAAAATTTCTCAATGCAATTAAAGTTGAAATAACATTTTTTTCAAAAACTAATTTGTTTATATTATCCACTTGGAAATTTTCAGTAGGTTCTGAAATTAATGTTCCATCACGATCAATAAATAAAACATTTGTACTCATATCATCTCCTTAATTAACAAAGAAATGATTGATTTTTCGAATTACATGAACGATTTCTAAACATTCTTTGCTTGTTCCTACAGATATTCTTATACAATTCTTTAAATTTAATTTATCATTTTGATCTCTAACAATAATTCCTCGTTCTAATAATGCATTAAATACTTCTTTAGAATTGTAAAAACGAACTAAAATATAATTAGCAACACTAGAAAAAATATAATCCACACACTCGTTCAATAGTTGTAATTGACTTACCAACCAACAACGATTTAAATTCAAATTAAAAACCCTATTTCTCATTATGTTAACATTTTTCTTACTTAAAAATTGAATTGCTATATCTGTAGTAGGTATAGAAACTGGATAGGGATTAATAACTTTTAATAATACTTCTATTATATTAACATTTGCTAATACAAAACCACATCGTAATCCAGCTAAAGAAAAAGCCTTAGATAACGTTCTTAATATAATCAGATTAGGATACAAATTTATTAAATGTACTAAACTACTTATTGGAGAAAACTCGATATAAGCTTCGTCAATTATTACCAATGCTTTTCCTAAAGTTATTTTTAACAAAGTAACAATATCTTGAGTGCTAATTAAATTTCCTGTAGGATTATTAGGATTACAGATATAAATTAGTTTAAAATCATTAACGTGCTTAATAATAGAATCAATATCTAACTGCCAAGAAAGATTCAATAATGGTATTGCATTGCTTTCTACACCTATGACATTTGCACTAACATGATACATATCATAAGTAGGAGGGCAAAAGATAATCTTATCACACTTCGGTTCACAAAAAGTTTTTATTAATAATTCAATAGCTTCATCGGAACCTCGTGTTATTAATATGTTTTTTTTACTAACACCTACATATGAAGAATAACAAGACAATAAATTTTCTGGTTGACATTCTGGATAACGATTTAAAATTATATTATCTAATTTAATATAATCCGAATAAGGACATTCATTCGCATTCAACCATATATTACCCTTCCCGCCTATCTTTCGAGCAGATTGATAAGGTATTAATTTCCATATATTTTTTCGAACTAACTTTTTAATGTTCATAACTAAATTTTATCCACAAGCGAAGACAATCTAATCATAACTGAATTTTTATGAGCATCTAATTTTTCTACTTGTGATAAAGATACAAGAGTAGAAGAAATGTTTTTAAAACCTTTTTTACTTAATTCCTGAACTGTAATTCTTTTTTGAAAATCGATTAAACTCAACCCAGAACATACACTCGCACTACCATAAGTAGGTAAAACATGATTAGTACCAGTTGCATAATCTCCTCCCGCTACCGGAGACCAATTACCTAAAAAAATAGAACCAGCATTTACAACATGCTGTACTAAACTTTTTGAATGATTACATTGAATCATCAAGTGTTCAGGAGCATAACGATTAGATATATCAAAACATTCTAACAAATCTTTTGCTATAATTATTTTACTGTTTTTAAATGCTTGAGCAATAATTTTATTCCTTGATAAAGTATTAATTTGTTTATGAATTTCATTTAATACTTCTTTAGCTAAATTTTCATCATAAGTTACTAACATCACTTGAGAATAACCATCATGTTCTGCTTGTGATAATAAATCCGAAGCAATAAAACTAGAGTTAGCTTGAGAATCCGCAATGATCAAAACTTCAGATGGTCCAGCAGGCATATCAATGCCTACATCATTTAAAAACTGATTGATTTGTAGTTTAGCTTCCGTAACATAAATATTTCCTGGACCAAAAATTTTGTTTACTTTTGGTACTGTTTCAGTTCCAAAACCTAATGCAGCTATAGCTTGAGCACCACCAACTTGAAATATTTCTTCTATATTACAAAGCTTACTTGCATATAATATTTCATTGGAAATAGGAGGTGGAGAACAAAGCACAATATTTTTGCATCCAGAAATGTTAGCGGGAATAGCTAACATTAATACTGTAGATACAAGAGGTGCTATGCCACCTGGAATGTATAATCCTACAGATTCAATAGGTCTTATTATTTGTTGACAATGAATATCTTTATTAAAATAATCTATTTTTTTTATATTCTGTAACTCATGGAATTTATTAATATTATTAAAAGCAACTTCAATAGCACGCTTGGTATCCATTTTAACATAAGATTCTGCATGCAGAATATCTTCTATACTCACCTTAATACTATTTAATCTTATTTTATCAAACATATTTGTATAATTGTATAGTGCTTGATCTCCTAAACGTTTAACATCAAAAATAATTTTTTCTACTTTTTTTTTAATAGACATAGAATTGTTTAACATAGGTCGAGATAATATTTCTTTCCTTGTTTTCAAATTACAATTACTCCATAAAACAATATCTAAATAGTTGTGCATATTAATTATTCCATCATTTTTTCAATAGGTAATACTAAGATAGAACTAGCTCCTAATAATTTCAACTTTTCCATTGTTTCCCAAAACAACGTTTCACTACTGACCATATGCATAGCTACCCTAGTATCATCTCCAGCTAATTTCAATATTGTAGGACGTTCAGCACCATGTAATAATTCAATTACTTCTTTTAATTTTTTGATAGGTGCATGAAGCATAATGTATTTTGATTCCCTTGCTTTAATAACACCTTGAATACGTGTCATTAACGTATTGATAACATTCTGCTTTTCGATAGAAATATTACCAGTTTTACAAATCAAACAAGCTTTAGAGCGGAATATAACTTGTACTTCACGCAATCCATTAGCTTCTAAAGTTGCTCCAGTAGATACCAAATCACAAATAGCGTCGGATAACCCTGCACGAGGTGCTACTTCTACTGATCCATTTAACATACAAGATTTAAATACAAGATTTTTTTCATCAAAATATTTTTTTAATAAATGAGGATAAGAAGTTGCTATTCTCGAATTATTTAAACAAGCAATATCTGTATATTCTTCATTAATCGGAATAGCTAAAGATAATCTACAAATGCCGAAATCTAAACGCTTCAATTTTATATAATCTATACTATCTGATCTCAATTTTCGACTAAGAACTTCTTCTTCTAAAACATTTTCTCCAATAATTCCTATATCTACAACACCATCCATAATTAAACCAGGAATATCGTCATCACGCACACACATAACATCTATTGGCATATTTTCAGAAAAAGCAATTAACTTTTGTTTATACAAATTAATTTTAATACCACAACGAGTAAGTAAATCTTTTGAATCACTACTTAATCTTCCAGTTTTTTGCATGACTATTCGCAATCGATTATTATGAATCATGTTTTAACCCTTCTATAAACTCTATAATATGATTAATATTTTAAAAACATAAATTCATTTTTTCATAATACATTTTAAAATTTTATAAAAACCTTTTCAAAAATGACATACAAATACATAATTTAAACGTTTACAACTATTGTATTTTAAAACGTTATTCAAACGTTCAAATACAAAATAACTGCTTCTTATCAATAGTTGATAACTTAAAATCAACTTTAGCTAAAAATTTATAAATAAGAACTATACACTAAAATCTTAACAATTTTATAAATATATTCTATATACATCCATTAAGACAATAACAAAAAATAAAGTTATTATTATTTACATGAAATAAAATACATTATAAATTTTAAAACATAAAAAATTTTACTTTTAAAATCATAAAGTATTTAAATTTAATATAAAGTTTATAAACAATAATATTAAATATAGTAAAAAATGAATACTTAGTTCAAAACAACTTAAACATACATAAAACAAATACATCCTTGTCCTACATATATAAAATTAAATTCTACACTACTTTAAAACATTACTACTTATCACAATATTAAGTAATTTCATTCCATATTTAAGTAACATTTAAAATATTTAGACAACAAAAATACATTAATATGTCGTATTATAATATCAGCTAATTGCAAAATCGATTAAAATAAGAATAGCAGCATCACTACCAAACATCTTAGGTGCTTGATGAAAAGCTATTATGTTAGGGTGTTTTGACAACCACAACGGTATTTGTTGTTTTAAAACATTTTTCCCATGCCCATGAACAACGTTAGCACAAAATAATTTTTCTTTATAACAAATATAGATTAATTCACCTAGTTTTTTCTTAGCTTGATATTGTGTCAAACCATGCAAATCTAAAATAATATCTGGAATATATGCTCCAATTCTAAGTTTTTTTAATTCATTAAAATAACTATTATTCCGAATGTAATAAACTGGATCTGTATTAATTACAATTCTTGATTGATTACAAGAAAAATAATGACAATGAGCGTCTTGTTCAAAAATATTTTTTTTAAACGTCATGTTCTGCTTGAATTTGCAACGTCGTGAATGAAAAACAGTATCCTGTTTCATTTTTCGAACTCTATTCGATTCCTGATAAAGTACAAACAAATCTTCAGAAAACAATAATTTATTATCTTTACTCATTTTTATCAATTACCATCACAATAAATATCTCGTATATTAATTCTAAATATTACATTTTAATAGAAACTAAAAATAAAGATGCAAAATAGTTTTACATTCTTACAATACAAATTTTTATTTAAATTTACAAAACTAAATACTATATTTTAAAAAATTTTATATCACTTAAAAACATAATTTATACTATTTATTAAACATATAAAACATATGATTTTAAATCATTAAAATAAAGCATCACAAATATAATTGTTAGCTATTTAAAATAAATAAAACAAAATACTTTGCTTAAAATTGATATATTTTTTATAAACGTTTAAAATAAAATTTATAAAAAGTATAAATATTGGATGCTCTTACTATATAACAAAAAATCTAATATCTCATAAAAATAAGTTAAGGAACAAAAATGGCTGGAAATACCATTGGAAAACTTTTTAGAGTAACAACATTTGGAGAATCTCACGGACCATCGCTAGGATGTATCATTGACGGAATGCCACCTGGAGTAAAAATCTTAGAATCCGATCTACAAAAAGAACTAGACAGAAGACGTCCAGGTATGTCTAAATATACCAGTCCAAGATGTGAACCAGATAAAATCTCAATATTATCAGGAACTTTTCAAGGAATTACAACAGGGACTAGCATTGGATTAACAATAAATAACATAGATCAACGACCAAACGACTATAAAAATATACAAACACTATTCCGACCAGGACACGCAGATTATACCTATCAAAAAAAATATGGAATTCGAGACCCTCATGGAGGAGGAAGATCATCTGCTCGTGAAACTACTATGCGAGTTGCTGCAGGTGCTATAGCAAAAAAATATCTCTATTTAAATTATGGCATACGTATTCGTGGGTATTTAGAACAAATAGGTAATATTTTTTGTAAATTTATATCATGGGATGAGGTTGAGAAAAATCCATTCTTCTGTTCAGATATTACAAAACTTAAAATAATTGATACATTAATAAGAAATTTAAAAAAAGAGGGTGATTCTATAGGAGCGAAAGTAGTCATAATAGCTGAAAAAATTCCTATAGGATTAGGAGAACCCGTATTTGACCGATTAGATGCTGATTTAGCACATGGATTAATGAGTATTAATGCTGTTAAAGGTGTAGAAATTGGAGACGGATTTTCGGTCATTCATCAAAAAGGAAGTCAACACCGAGATGAAATGAACAAAAATGGATTCATGAGCAACCATGCAGGAGGAATACTAGGAGGTATTAGCAACGGACAAGACATTATAGCAAAAATAGCACTAAAACCAACATCCAGTATTAGAAAAATTGGTCAAACTATCGATCATAAAGGGCAAGAAAACACAATTATTATTTCAGGAAGACATGACCCTTGTGTAGGTTTAAGAGCTGTTCCAATAGCAGAATCTATGATTGCTATAACAATAATGGATCACTTACTTAGATATCGTGCACAATGTACAAAAATAATATAATCATCATGATATTTAACTAACATATTAATATATTAAACAATACTTATTGCGCTAAAATAGAATTTAAAAATACTAAAAAGAGAAAATTTTATTTAATATAAATACACTTTAAAAACCTTAAAATACATTATGTAGTATTAAAATATATTAACCATACTAACATTGAGTTTTAAGTAAAATATAAGAAAATATTTTTTTAAAATTAATTATTTTGCTTTTGAAAAAATGAGATGATATACAATAACTTAAAAAATTTTATTAATAATTTAAAACAATTTTAAAATATAAAATAACTAACACTTTACATTTTTAATGCAAATAATTCTTAAAAATAAGAACAAAAAATAGCAAAAACATTTTAACAAATTATATTTAAAATTTATACATTAAATAAAATACACACATAACAATATTTTAATATTTAAGCGTAATTATTAAAGAAATTAACAAATTATACTAATTAAAATATATCCTTTCTTTTGAAAGAAAAACGTCTGTAAAACATACTAAAACTTATTTATAAGAGAAATTAACATGTTTAAAGGAAGTATGGTAGCACTTATAACTCCAATGGATAAAAAAGGTAATATTTGCCAAACCAGTCTCAAAAAATTAGTTAATTATCATGTTGAAAATGGTACTCGAGCAATTATATCCGTTGGAACAACTGGAGAATCGGCAACCTTAAGTCAAGAAGAACATATTGAAGTAATAATGCTTACATTAAAAATGTCTAAAAATAGAATTCCCATCATAGCTGGAACAGGATCCAATGCAACATCTGAAGCAATCCTTTTAACTAAAAAATTTGAATCATCAGGAGTATCTGCATGTCTAACTGTAACTCCATACTACAATCGTCCTACACAAGAGGGGCTATACAAGCACTTTAAAGCAATTTCGAAACATACACATTTGCCTCAAATTTTATATAATGTTCCTAAGCGAACTGGATGTGATTTAATGCCAAATACAGTAATTAAACTGTCTAAATTACACAATATAATAGGTATTAAAGAAGCTACAGGAGATCTATCTAGAGTTCAGAAAATAAAAAGTTCAGTAGATGACACATTCCTATTAATTAGCGGTGACGATGCTACAGCATTAGATTTTGTACAATTAGGAGGACAAGGTGTTATATCAGTTACCGCTAACATAGCAGCAAAAGAAATGACTAAAATATATGATTTTGCATTAAAAAAAGATTTCATATCAGCGAGATTACTAAACAATCACCTAATGTCACTGCATCATAGCTTGTTTCAAGAAACAAATCCTATTCCAATTAAATGGTTAGCAAAAAAAATAGGTCTAATTACTACAGACACTTTACGATTACCATTAACTTCTGCTTCAAAAAAAACATGCTCAATACTTAAAGAATCTTTAAAAAATTCTAACATTTTTACATATAAAAATCATTCATAACCTGAGAAAAAATTAATAAAAAAACTTTAATGATAAAACTAAAATGAAAAACTGATAAATAAAAATATTTAACATATCATTTATAAAAACATAACAATACTAATTGTAAAAGATCTATGAATTATTTAGAAAACATAAATTAAGTCATTAAATCAATACTAATTCAAAAAACAGGGTATTAAAATATTTGATGCTCTGTTATTTCAAACATAATTATACTCTACTCATATTTTACTGAACGTATCAAACATTTAAATTTTTAATAATAATTTTTCAATAATATGAAAATATATGCGACTTAATAATTGTAAATCTGACACTTTGATATTCTCATTTAATTGGTGTATAGTTTGACTAACAAGTCCTAATTCTAATATTTGTGATCCCATTTTAGTAATAAAACGCCCATCAGATGTGCCTCCTGTAGTCAACAATTTAGGAATAATTCCACATACACTTTTAATCACGTTTACTGCTACATCTATTAATTTTCCAGACCTAGTAATAAAAGGTTTTCCAGACAATTTCCATTTTATATCATATTTTAAATTAGCACTGGTTAATAAACTCTGAATTTTTTCTTTAATAGCATTAACAGTGATAACATTACCAAAACGCAAATTAAATTTTACTAACAATGTATCTGGTATAACATTTTCACTATCAGATAAAGATCGAATTTCATAAATCTGTAAACTAGTAGGAGAAAAAAGGTTGTTTCCAGAATCCCAATCAATAGATATTAAATTCACTAAAAACGGTAAAACGTTATGAATAGGATTTTCAGATAAATGAGGATACGCAATGTGTCCTTGCTTTCCATAAATATGCAAACATACAGTTAAAGATCCACGTCGACCATTTTTAATAACATCTCCTAAGTCATTAACACTAGATGGTTCTCCTATCAAACAATAGTCAATTTTTTCTTTTCTAGAAATTAAGTTTTCAACTATTTTTTTAGTACCATGTGTAGCTTCTGATTCTTCATCAGAAGTGATCAAAAAAGCTAGTCTTCCCATATGATGTGGGTATTTTTTAATAAATCTCTCAACAGAAACAATCATCGCTGCTAATGCTCCCTTCATATCAGCAACTCCACGACCAAACAAATAACCATTATATACAGTAGGACAAAAAGGAGGAAATTTCCAATATTTATTATTACCGCTAGGCACAACATCCGTATGACCAGAAAAAGCTAATGTTGTACCTGTTCCTTTACAAGCCCAAATGTTATATGTATCATTATAATTCATATGTTCAACAGAAAATCCTGCATTAACTAACCGATCAGATATTATTTTTTGACAACCCAGATCCATTGGACTAACTGAAGGAATTGAAACAAGTTCTTTTGCTAAATCTAATACAGGACAAACCATAAATATTCCTTTTATAAAAATTTGTATCAATTATCTTTATATAACAACATGCATAATATTATCATACCTACGATACTTTATAGTTTAATAAAAATACATAAATCATTTAGCTACAAAATGCATAATAATAAAAAATTATTAGGATTCTATTAAAAAATAAAATATAAATGTTATTCTATTTAAAGTAGCTATTTAATCTTAGAATTTAACAATTTTTGTAATATTTGATCTACTATTTTATCAACATTAAAACCAAATTTTTTAAATAATTCATTAGAAGGAGCTGATTCCCCAAAAGAATTTATTCCAATTACTATTCCATCTAACCCTACATATTTATACCAATAATCTGATACTCCTGCTTCAATTGAAACACGATTAGTAATTAGTTTAGGTAATACTAACTCTTTATAACAATCATCTTGTTTATCAAAAACATTAGTCGATGGCATAGAAACTATTCTAGCATAAAAACCTTTTTTAATTAATTTATCATATACAGCAAGAGCAACTTTTACTTCCGATCCAGTGGCAATAACAATTAAGTCAAGTTTATTATCATAACTATTGTCCTTTAAAACATACCCTCCTCGAGAAATATTATTTATTTCTATTGTACTTCTAGAAATTTGCGGTAAATCTTGTCGGGATAAAGCTAATACCGTCGGTCCAGAACTATTTTCCAATGCTAATTTCCACGCTATTATAGTTTCTATTTGATCACAAGGTCTCCAAACATTTAAAAATGGAATTAAACGCAACGTAGATAATTGTTCTATAGGTTGATGTGTAGGACCATCTTCTCCTAATCCTATAGAATCATGAGTATAAATAAAAATTTGCTGTGTTTTCATTAATGCAGCCATACGTATTGCATTACGCGCATAATCAGAAAACACTAAAAAAGTAGAAGTATATGGAATAAACCCTCCATGATGAAATAACCCATTCGCAATAGCAGTCATTCCGAATTCTCGCACTCCATAATGAATATAATTTCCAGATGAATCGTTTTTAATCGATGTAGAACCAGACCACATACTTAAATTACTTGGAGATAAGTCAGCAGAACCACCAATTATTTCTGGCAACAATGTACCAAAAAATTCTAAAATGTTTTGCGAAGCTACTCTAGTAGCCATAGCGTTAATATTAAGGCATAACTGATTAATAAATTCATTACAATTTTTTTCCCACATATCCGGAAAAACATGATTAATGCGTCGCATATATTCATTAGCTAAACTAGGATATTCCTGTTCATATTTTAAAAAAACTTTATTCCATTCATTTTCTAACAATTTTCCTTGCACTACAAAATTCCAACTTTCATAAATTTCCTGAGGTATAAAAAACGGTGGAAAATCCCATTTTAAATTTTTTCTCGCTAAATTAATTTCTAACTCACCTAAAGGAGACCCATGAACATCTTTTTTTCCTGATTTGTTTGGCGAGCCAAAACCAATAATAGTTTTACAAATTATCAAAGAAGGTTTGTTTTTTTCTAATATAGATTCTTTTATGGCATCAGAAATAGATTTAGAATCATGTCCATCTACATTAGATATTACATGCCAATTATATGATTCAAACCTCTTTTCCGTATCATCTGTAAACCAGTCCGTTACATTTCCATCAATCGATATACCATTATCGTCGTAAAATACAATTAATTTTCCTAATTTTAGAGTTCCAGCCAACGAACATACTTCATGAGAAATTCCTTCCATCAAGCAACCGTCTCCAACAAATACCCAAGTATAATGGTCGACTATATTATACTTGGGTCGATTAAAGGTTGCACCCAATGTACGCTCAGCAATCGCCATGCCAACTGCAGTAGCTAAACCTTGTCCTAATGGTCCAGTAGTAATTTCTACTCCCGGGGTATATCCTACTTCAGGATGACCAGGAGTTTTTGAATTCCATTGCCTAAAGTTCTTTAATTCTTCGATTGATAGATCATATCCTGTAAGATGTAACAAACTATACAACAACATAGAACCATGTCCATTAGATAAAACAAAACGATCTCTATTTTTCCATAACGGATTACATGGATTATGTTTTAAAAAATCTCTCCATAATACTTCGGCAATGTCAGCCATTCCCATTGGCATACCTGGATGCCCAGACTGTGCTTTCTGTACCGCATCCATGCTTAAAACCCTAATAGCATCAGATAATCTTTTTCTCGAGCACATAACAAATTCCTTATAATATAATTCATACTAGCGCAATACTCATAAAATTTAAGATAACTAAACAATTTTTAAAACTTCTAAAATGTTATTTACATTTTACTTTTTATTATTCTTTCTAACGATTTTTGATCTTGTCCAAATTGACGTATTCCTTCAGACAATTTTTCTACAGCCATTGGTTCTTCATTATGCAACCATAAAAAATCACTTTTAGATAAAGAGCTAATAGATGATCTATCTATAACATTAGGTTGATGTAATTGTCTTGCAACGTCTCCAATATTTGATTTTAATATTTGCAATAAATTTGGAGAAACTGTCAAATAATCACAGCCAGACAATGCCAAAATTTGATGAACGTTCCTAAAACTAGCTCCCATTATGATAGTTTCATATCCATGTCTTTTATAATAATTATATATTTTTTTAACTGAATTAACCCCAGGATCTTTATCTACTAAATATTCTTTTATTAACAATTTAGATTTATACCAATCATAAATTCGACCAACAAAAGGGGAAATTAAAAATACTCGTGCTTCAGCACAAGCTCTTGCTTGTGCGAACGAAAACAATAATGTTAAATTACAGTTAATATTAAACTTTTTTAACTCTTCTGCAGCCTTAATACATTCCCAGGTAGCTGCTAACTTAATTAAAATTTTAGATCTACTAATCCCTTCTTCTTCATACATGGCAATAATCTTTTTCGATTTCTCAATACACAAATCAGTATTAAATGACAAGTGTGCGTCAATCTCAGTAGAAACTTTTCCAGAAATAATATTTAAAATTTCTTGACCTAACATAACAGAAATTTTATCTACAGCATTAGTCAACTGATGTTTATATGTACCTCCTTTTCTTTTTGCATAACATATTGATTTACTTACAATATATTCATATGAAGGCAAAGTAATTACCTTTAAAATAAGAGAAGGATTCGTAGTAATGTCTTCAGGAAGATATTCTCTTATTGACTCCATATCCCCACTATCTACTACAATTTTACTATATTTTTTTAATGATTCTAATTGATTCAATTTGTTATGTTCCTTTAATAATATAGAAACTGTATCATTTTTACAAAATATTTTAAAAAACTAAAATAGTATTCAATCTTTAAAATTAAAAAATCCAAAACAATTGTGTGTCTAATAATAGTTAAATTAATACTAACATACAGAAACCATTTATAATGCTATGCAAATATGTAATTATCTTGATTGTTCTAACATAAGCAAAGATTATCATACCATCCATAAAATATTTATTTTAATATATTCAATATCTTTAAATAAAAACTACCAACATATATCTAAAAATAGATTGCATTAATTTCATAAAATTACTTATTAATTAGATAACATCTTACCGTGTAATACCAAACACACTGTACTTTATATAAAAGTTACATTATTAATTGAAATAAAAATCTATATATAATATTAAATAACTAAAAGCAACCAAAAAATCATATACACAGATGCTATATTTTCAAATCTAGCTATAAAAATAGCATCACATGCTATTCACATCATAACTACAATTTCCATTTTAATGAAAATATGCTGTGAAAACCATATCTATGAACATAAATCAATCTTCTTTATCTTACATAACGCTACTAAAACATCCTTAAAATACTTAAAAACTTATAAAATACATAAAATATGATAAGAAAATTCATTAAAATATAGTTACTATTATATCTTTACTATTTATAAACAATAACAAGTAATTAAAATAAAATAAATAACTTTTAAATTTTAATCATTTATCTAATAAAAACAAATTAAAAAATCAAATAATACCATAATTTAGCTATCAATTACATGCTATTTTCATAAGCCATTCAAATTTTATATAATATTTACTATTAAAATACACCATAAATATACAATGCATCTTGACTCTATAATACAGTAATTACAACTCATACAATTTAAAAATAGACCTAAATAAACATTAATTTCATATATTACTATCCAAAAATGTAAAAGATATACATCAAATCATAATTATCTACATTTTATCTACTGAAATAATATCATTTTATATGATGCATAAAAAACTTAATGTTTGCAATACATATTATAAAACGTATATCATAAAACAATACATGCTCTTAAATTTCATTTTCATTAATCTAAAAATTTTATGCAATAAAAAAATAACTTCATATAATAACAATCTCGTCAAAATTAAACTTCAATGATATTTTTTTATAACTAAAGAAACATTAGTACCTCCAAATCCAAAACTATTCGACATAATAATAGAAACATCTCTTTTTACAATATTAGTTAAAATATTACAATTTTTAGCTCGAGGATCTAATTTTACAATGTTAATACTAGGAACTAAGAAACTATACTCTAACATTAATACACTATAAATTATCTCTTGTACTCCTGATGCGCCTAATGAATGTCCAGTTATAGATTTAGTCGATGAAATAATTGGCATATTAGTATTATTAAATACTTTACGAATAGCATCTAACTCTATTACATCACCTAATCTAGTAGATGTACCATGTACGTTTAGATAATCAATAGATTTCTTATCTATCTTTTTTACAGCTAAATTCATACATCGAACAGCTCCATGTCCAGACGGAATAACCATACTAAAACCATCAGAAGATGTGCCATAACCAATAATTTCCGCATATATATGAGCTGATCTAGACAATGCACAGTTTAATTCTTCTACAACTACTATTCCTGCACCTCCTGAAATTACAAATCCATCACGATAATAATCAAAGACCCTAGATGATATAGTAGGATCTAAATTATAATGAGTTGATAATACTCCCATAGCATCAAATGTACATGCTAGTTCTCGACTTATTTCTTCACCTCCGCCAGCAAACACTATGTCTTGCTTACCTAATTGTATTAGTTCTATTGCGTTTCCTATGCAATGTGCCGAACTAGAACATGCTGAACTAATAGAATAATTTACTCCATATATTTTAAATGATGTAGCTAAACAAGCAGATGTATTAGAAGTCATAGATTTAATTACAACATAAGGACTAATTGATTTACGCCCTCTTTTTTTTATACAATCCATTCCATTCACTTGACATTTTGGAGATCCAGCACTAGAACCAACAATTACGCCTATTCTAGAATTATTTTGATACATTTTAGGCGTTAATTTAGCATCTCTAATAGCTTCTTCCATTGACAAATATAAATAAATAGACGCATCACTCATAAATCGCATTATTTTACGACTAATACATTGTGATATATCTAATTTTATGTTGCCCCATACATGACTTCGCATACCAAATTGTTTCATCTCTTCTGAAAAAGAAATACCCGATCTAGTATGCAACAATGAAGTTAACACCTCCGTTTTATTATTTCCGATACTAGAAATAATTCCTAAACCAGTGATTACGACTCTTTTCACCGTATATGCCTCACATATTCAGTTAGAAAAATTATTATTTTTCAATTAAAACATTAATTTACAATAATATGTTATATAATGTTAAATAATTATTCCTATCGTTATATGAAAACTATGTACTTCAAATAAACCCGAAAAACAAATGATAAAATTGTAAACACTAATTATACTTCGAAAATAACACAAATAAAACATTAAAACTAAAATCTGAGCTTTTAAAATACTCATACATATTTATAATGAAAAAACATAAATGCTAAGATTACAATAATGTTAAAATAAAAACTTGATTTCTAAAACACTAAAAAGATATGAACAAGCAAAAAAAAAAGGAACATTATACATTGTACCTACTCCTATAGGAAACTTAACTGATATTACTTGTCGAGCGTTATCAATATTAAGTAAAGTAGATATAATTGCGGCAGAAAATATAAATCATACTAAAATATTGGTAAAACATTATAATATCATTACAAATATCATTTCTATAAACAAACATAATGAAAAAGCAAAAAGTAAAAAAATAATTGTACAATTAAAAAATGGGAAAAATATTGCATTAGTTTCTAATGCTGGAACACCAACAATTAATGATCCAGGGCGCTATTTAATAAACAATTGTTACCAATTTAAAATACAAATCGTTCCTCTTCCAGGTCCATGCTCTGCTATTACAGCTCTAAGTGCTTCAGGGTTCTCTACTGAGAGATTTTGTTATGAAGGTTTTCTTCCATCTAAAAGTATAGCTCGCTGTAAATTACTACATGATTTGAAAGAAGAAACACGAACTATGATATTCTATGAAACTCCCCATAGAATAATTTCGAGTATGAATGATATAATAAAAGAACTAGGATCTGACCGAAATATAACAATAGCTAAAGAACTAACTAAACAATGGGAATCTATATACAGAAATACATCAATAAATTTATTATCATGGATAAAAAGTGAAAATTTTAAAATAAAAGGAGAAATAATAATCATTATATCAGGATTTAAAGCAAAAAAACCTATTATTATACCAAAAATAGCATTAAAAACTTTACAAATATTAAAATTACACCTATCATCAAAACTAGCTATACAAATAACAGCAAAATTGCATGATTTATCTAAAAATTTATTGTATGACCATCACTCATTAACGAAGTAAAATATCATTTAAAATTTTTATAGAAGCTAACCAGACAGTCGCTGCTACTAAATTTATTCAAATATAAATTTAAATAGTAGAGGAAAGTCCGGGCTCCAATAGGGCAAAGGTGCCAGATAACATCTGGGAAGCGAAAGCTTACGACCAGTGCAACAGAAAAGAACCGCCTTTTACATGCTATAACTTAAAAGGTAAGGGTGAAAAGGCGAGGTAAAAGCTCACCGCATATTAGGTAACTAATATGGCTAAGTAAACTCCACCTGGAGCAAGGCCAAATAGGAGTATTCACATATTTTATTGTCCTTAAATAATAATACTCGGGTAGGCTGCTTGAGATAATAAGTAATTATTATCCTAGATAAATGACTGTCTAATACAGAACCCGGCTTATAGGTTAGCTCCATTTTTAAAAATGTAATTATATAATAATATTTTCACTAAATTTAATCTATTTTAAAACAGATCATAGACAATGCACATATTTTACAAACCAGAAATTTGCATAGATGACAACAAAATTGATCCCGATAATATTTTATGTCTTGTATCAATATCATTACCTATAGATACAATATTTTTAAACATATCTTGCAAATTTCCAGAAATTGTAATCTCACTGACAGGATATTTAATAATTCCATTCTCTATCCAAAATCCCACTACACCACACGAATAATCCCCTGTTACTAAATTTAAGCCATTTCCTAATAACTCCGTAATTAATATTCCTCTATTCATCAACTTAATCAATTCATTTAAGTTCATATGAGAAATACCTAATATTAACCAATTGTGAATACCTCCAGCATTAGCAGTACTAGTTAAATTCATTTTTTTAGCCGAATAATTATCTAATAACCATGTTTTTAATATACCATTATGTACTATCACTTTAGAAAATGTACGAACACCATCCAAATCAAAACACTTTGATCCCCATCCTTGGTATATATGTGGATCTTCTTTTATGCTTAACCAGCTAGGAAAAATCTGTTTTCCTAATTTATGTAACAAAAATGTTGACTTTTTATAAATATTATCACCGTTTATAGCTCGTGCTAAATAAGAAAAAAATTCTGAAGATAATTCTGCAGAAAAAATAACTGAACTTTTTTTAGAAAATAATTTTTTAGCATTTAATCTAGACAAAGCCTTATTAGAACTGGTTGTACCTACGTGCTTTGGAGACAATAAATTGTTAATATTTCGTGAAATTGTATAAAACATATCTCTTTGCATATCATTGTTGTCTTTAGCAATCATACAACTTGACATAGAATACAAAGTAGTATTATAACTTTCTAACATACCATAACTATTTCCAAAAACCTTTATACCCATACAACTACTAAAACTAGATCCTTCCGTATTAACTATTCTTTTATCTGCTTTAAATGCTTCTTGTTCTGCAATTAATGTTAAATCAATAGCATATTTTGTATCCCATTCCCAATAATGATATAAGTCAAGATCTATCAAATTATCAATTGCTAATAAGTTTACATCGGGTAAACCGGAACATAAATCGCATGATGTATGATTAATAATATCTACTGCAAAATTGATTATTTTATTGACTGCAGATATACTAAAATCAGTAGAAGAAACTATACTTTTTCTATTATTTTTATACACTGTAACAGTTAAAAGATTATCATTGTTAAATTTAACATAATCAATTTTTTTATTTCTTATCCCAACGCTAATTCCAGAATTATGAAAAATTAATACTTTAGCAGTAGCAGAATAAGTTTTTACAAGATCTAATACATACTCAATAATATTTCTAAATTGTACTTTTTTTAATGAAAAATCATGCTTTGTTTTCATATTATATCCTATAAAAATCAAATTGTTATTATAGTACACTGAAAAAATAAAATAAAACTTTATCTATAAATACAAACACAAGAATAAAATATTTAATTAACAATTAAAAGGTATAAAAATGAACTTAGAAAACATTTCTGCAGGGAACAATGTTCCATATGACATAAATATAATTATTGAAATTTCATCGCATTCTAATCCAGTAAAATATGAAATAAACAAAAATTCAGGAGCGTTATTCGTAGATAGATTTATACCAACTTCTATGTTTTATCCTTGTAATTACGGATTTATTAATAAAACTTTATCTCACGATGGAGATCCTATAGACGCATTAGTACATACTCCATATCCTTTAACATCTAATTCAGTGATACAATGTAGACCAATAGGAATGCTACGAATGTTAGATGAATCTGGGATAGATAATAAAATCATAGCTATTCCTCAAACCAACGTATGCCCAAACTACTCTCATATACAAAACATAAACGATTTTCCAAACTCTTTAAAAATACAAATTATACATTTCTTTGAACATTACAAAGATCTAGAAAAAAACAAGTGGGTAAAAATTCTAAAATGGGAAAACAAAGAAATAGCATATCAAGAAATTTTATCTTCTCTAAAAAATTAATAGAAATTTAGTATATACATACATTAATAACTTGTTTTCAAAAATATAAAAAAATAAAAACATTAAAAATTTAAAATTCAATACTTTTATGTTTTATCCTGTAAATAAAAAATCTTATTTATATAAAAGAAATGTCTTATTTACAGGATAAAACACGTATAATGATGTCAAGGTGAAAAACCAAATAAATAAAATTTAAATAATTAAATACAAAACTAACCTATTTATATAGTAAATAACAACAGTTTAAAATTATTTGCTTTAAATAAAAATTTAAGAAAACTTTGAATCGTAATAAAAGTATAGATTTGAATATTATTACAACCAAATAATAAATATATGTTGTCGAAATTAATTTTATTCAAATGAAAGAAACTGTTTACATGCAAATCCTTAATTAACACATTTCCAAGCAAATTTAAATCATACAAATCCTTTTTTAAAAATAATGTTCCGTGTAATGTACTATAAATACTTTTAATGTCTAAAACTAATAGTTTCAGCAGAAGTATCGATGTATTTTTAGATATAAAATCTGTAAAAACAAAAAATTTTTTATGAATTTCTCGAATATTGATAGATCCTAAAAATATTTCATTAACATTTTTATTTATTTTTTCTTCAAAATTAAACTTTAAAATTAACGTTCTACTAGTATGAGAATAATTAGAATTAAATATGATTCTAAGTATAAAAGATCTAAAAAAAGCATTTGAACGCTTTAATTCCATAAATAAATTACTAATATTATTTTCATTTTCACCTAAAATACTTCTTATGCTTTTTTTTACTGTACTAACAACAAACATTTTAAATAAAGAACTTTTAGCAACGAACAATGAATTAAAACCATTAATAATTGCTACATCGTCAAACATAATAAGTATTTTATCAATATTTAAGTTAAATAACGGAGTACAAATATTAATGTTATCAATTATATCAACCCATTGTTTAGAAAAAAAATTAAATCTTTTCTTAAAATTTGCATTAAAAAGTAAAAATTTTTCTAATGCATATAAACGAAAATTACAATTATATTCATAATTATGTAACTTTAAGAAAATATGAGAAAAATTTAAATTTAAAATAGTGAGACCTCTAGCTAATATAATAGTTTCAATTAAAGTATTACTATTAGTATTTAGAATTATTAAAAATTCCAAATTAGAAATCTTAAAAATACTTGAACTTAAATTATATCCTATAAACCTTAATAACAACTTGTTATCTATACTAGAAAATTTAATGTTTCCTCTAATATTTCCAAAATAATTTGAAAACAAACAACTCAACTTATCACATTCAAAAATTATATCAACATAAACATTTCTTTTATTATCTATAGTAGAAATATTGCTTATGTTAAAAATTTTATTTTTTATAGGAACAATCCATTTTTGATAAATTTTAAAAAAAACAGAACGCGATTTATAATTTACTTTATTAAAACGATTCTGGCACAAAATTTTTATATCTAATGATGTATTATGATATTCCTTTAAATGAATCAATTGATATATTATGTTTTGTATCATATATTTAGAATAACAAATATCATTATTATTTTCACTTAATTGAATCGGCACAACACTAGTATTTTTTTTAACAGAACTAAATAAATCATCAGATACAATTTTATTCTTTAAAAATTTATATTGAAAATTCTTAACAAATATCGTTAAATATTTTCCTATTCCTGACAAATATAATTTTATTGAAACAAGTTTGTTTATATTAACAGTACTACTAAAAAAAAAAGTATAATTGAACGGCGTTCTTATAATTCTAACTATTATTTCTTCTAAACATAAACGATCTTCATGACTATTAACTAAATTAAAGTATAAAACAAATGAATTTAAATTTGAAATCAAACCATATCGCTTAGGTGTAAACTTAAAACATATCTTAGTGTTTATAAAACCATAAAATTGACAATTTATATTCAAGCCATGAAACAAAAATCTATTTACAACAATATCAATATTTTGATTTCGTCGATAATTTTTAAAATTGATACAAGTAATAGCTATCTTAGAAAAAAAATCTGTATTACAATCAATCACTCCGAAGACGTTAACATAAACACTTTGATTAAGAAAATTCAAACGTTTTATATTTATTTTATTTTTAATTGTTTGAACATGCAAAGAAAGTCGATGCAAACTAAAATATTTTTTGTTTAAAAAATAAACGTTATTGCTAAAAAAACATTTTATATCAAGGTTTATAGGAAAATTAATAGAACATTTTTCAAAATAATTTAAAATCTCTTTAACAAATTTTTTTGAACTTATAACTGATTTTATATTACATTTTTTAAAATTGCTGTTACTAATATTTTTAATTTTATATTGTTTTATATAAATATTTTCGGATTTACTATACAAACATTTTAACGTGTCTCCAGTCCAACAATATTTACCAGAAAAATGATCCATAAAAAATAACATATTATTTATAAAACAAGAAAAATCATCAAATCTTACATGTTTTAAAATAATAGGCATGCTAAAAAAAGATGCTAAATTAAAATGAAAAGGCATGGTCTTATCAATAGATGATATTCTAGAAATACCAAGATATAAATCACATTTTTTACATACAATTTTATCTACACATACATAAAATTTTTTAAAAAAATTTAAACTTATTTTTATATGCAACTTTTTAATAAAAAGTTTTTTATCAAAAAAATGACAGCTTACATCATAAAATGTACAATTATTTAATTGACCTATTGATTTTTTTATTTCCAATTCTGGTATATAATAGTGTGCTAAATAACAAACAACATTTAATCCAAAATGACTATAAAGTAAAACAATAAAACTAAAAAAACAAAATGTACATAATAAAATTATAGATATCAATAATCTTTTGAAAACATTCATAAGAATTAATCCTATTAACAAAATTTAATCTATAATTTTTAAAAATTAAAATCAAATATATAAAATATAATTCAAAATATGTAAAATTTAAGTCAATATTCAAATACCTTATGTATAACACTTATCATATGTTCATATACATACAATTCCAAAATTATATTATTAAAAAAGGTAGTTCTTAATTATGTCAAAAATATGCAAAATAACTGGAAAGAAACCAATGACCGGAAATTATCGATCGCATGCTATGAATGCTACTAAAAGACGTTTCTTACCAAACTTACATTTTCATAAATTTTGGAATACACAAACAAAAAAATTTATAACACTAAAAGTATCTGCAAAAGGTATGCGATGTATGGATAAAATTGGACTAAACATAATATTAAATAAACAACTTTTATTAAAAAATCGAGAAATAAAAAATGGCAAAAAGCGCTAGAAACAAAATAAAATTAGTTTCTTCTTCAAATAGTAAACATTATTATACTACAACTAAGAACAAAAAAAATAATTCTAAAAAGTTAACATTAAAAAAATACGATCCAATTGTAAAAAAGCATGTATTATATAAAGAAGAAAAAATAAAGTAAAAAATTATATATAACATTCTTAAATACAAAATTACGTAAAAACTGTAAAATGCTAAAGACTACATTATTACATAAAATGAAAATTAGCATTTTATAGAATTCATATCATATGCAAATAATTTATACACTTTATGTGCATAATACTATATTTAAAAATACTTTAAATTTTATTTCAAAATAGACAATTAATAATAATATTAAAAATAAATTATAAATTCCTTCTAATAAAACTTAATTTATACTTAATTACGCCATACTATAGATAACAAAAAAAATAAACGATTAAATACATTATTATACACGTGTGAAAAAAAAGGAATAAACAAGTATAAAATATATAAACCTACTAACAAAGTCATAGTAAATCCAATAGAAAAAATAGAAATTTGAGACGCAATCCTATTTAAAATTCCTATAGACACATTCAATATTAATTGAACTATAATAATTGGCAACATTAACATAAAACTATCAATAAAAATATATTTCGAAAACACAATAACGTTCAAAAACATACTTGAATTTAATTCAATTGCTTGTATAGGAATTTTACGAAAAGTGTCAAATAACATGGATACTATCAAAAGATGACCATTGGATTCCAAAAAAAATAATAATAAAAATATATAGAGAAACCTAGATAAAATTGATGTATTAGAATGAGTGTTTACATCTAAAACAGATGAAAAAGACAAACCCATTTGAAAGCTAATAATTTCTCCAGAAATTTTTATAGTAGAAAATACCAGCTTCATAATAAATCCTAACAATATTCCAATTAATACTTGCTCAATCAATATTAAAAATCCATTAATAGAAAACAAATTAATGTCTATTTTGGGCATAAGCCATATGAAAAACCAACTTATAATAAATGAAGTAAACAATTTTATTTCTTTTGGAATAGATTTATCTTCTAACAACGGAGCAATCATAAAAAAAGACAAAATTCGCGCTACTACAAATAAAAAATTAAAAAAAATAGACATTAAATCGTTTATATTGAAAGTAATCATTAACTAGTTATCAAAGATAAATTATTAAATAAAGAACGAGTATAGTCTAATATTAAAGTTAACATCCATGGTCCAAAAATAACGATAGATAATAAAACAGCAACTACTTTAGGAATAAATGACAATGTTTGTTCATTAATTTGAGTAGCAGCTTGCAAAACACTAATAGCTAAGCCACTACATAGTGCAGCTAATAACAAGGGTGAAGCAAGCATTAAAGTAATTTTTATTGCTTCATGAAAAAGAGTCATTACAAATTCAATAGTCATAAATGTCCTTAATTTATAATGTTTTCAAATATCAAAAGTACTCTCATTAAAACACATTCTGTTAATTATAACTTTAACTTAATGAAGAAAACTTTGAGTTAAAGAAGTTATTAATAATTGCCAACCATCTACTAATACAAACAACATCAATTTAAAAGGTAATGATATTGTTGAAGGAGGAACCATCATCATTCCTAAAGCCATGAGAACACTAGCTACAACTAAATCTATTATTAAAAACGGTATAAAAATAATAAATCCAATTTGAAAAGCCGTCTTTAATTCACTTGTTACAAATGACGGCAACAACACTCGCATTGGAATTTCTTCTTTTTTATATAAATTAACGATTCCAGCCAATTTTGAAAAAAAAAGCAAATCGTTTTCACGCGTTTGTCTAATCATAAATTGATGTAAAGGCTTTATTCCTTTACTAATAGCTACATCTACATTTATCTTGTCTTCAATAAATGGTAAATAAGCATCTTGATAAATTTTATCAAATACTGGAGCCATAATAAAAAAAGTTAAAAAAAGCGATAAACCTAACAAGATTTGATTGGGAGGAGAATAAGGAGTACCCAAAGCATTTCTCAACAAACTAAACACAATAATAATTCTAGAAAAACTAGTCATCATTAATAAAGCTGGTGCAATAAATGTTAATGACGTAATGAACACTAACATTTGTATTGGAAAAGACCAATGCTCTTTTTCATTAAGTAATGAATAATTCGAAGATCCAAAATTTTCTGAATATACTGTGGGACAGAACAACAATACAAACAATGATATTATTTTATACATCATTTTCTTTTATTCCAAAGACGCTTAGTCAGTCTCTTTATTGTACTATCAATACTAATATCTTTAACCAACGATATGTTTTCTTTATCTTTATCTTTTTCTTTTTCTTCTACAGAAGATAACGTATATAAAATAGAAATATTTTTTGAAGTAACACCTATCACTAATCTAATCTCTTTTAAATCCACAATAACAATGCTTTCGTTCGATCCAACTGCTACCTTCTCTATGATTCTTATCAACGAATTATTTATTATTCTTTTTTCAATAAAAATTTTTTTAACAATCCAAATGCATAAACAAAAAACTGCAATTACCTTAAAATAAGGCATTCCAATTTTTGATAACATCATTTCTACTGAAATAGGTTGAAACATAGTATTCACAAAAATTTCTCATAATGTTTAAATGGTTAATCAATGTGATTTAAATATCTTGAATTATCGACTATACTAGTAATTCTAATCCCATATTTTTCCTCTACAATAACTAATTCTCCTTTAGCAATTACAAACTTGTTTACTAATATATTTAATGGTTCACCTGAATACTTATTTAAAGTTAATATAGAACCTTTACTTAAATTAAGAAGGTCTTTAATTTTTAATTGAATTTTTCCTAATTCGACTGTCAAATCAACGGGAATGTCAATAACAAATTTTATGTTACCTAATTCTTCTACAGATTTTTTTGAAATAACTATATTCTCATTCTCTTTATATTTTTTTTTATCTAAATGTTCTTTAAACTTATCAATTTTATCATTACTTTTATTGTCTACTGTATCTTTTATACCATTCATAAATATTTTCCTAATAACCATTATGCTTTAATTTAAAAAAATTTTTTAAAAAAAAACACGATTTTTTTTCATATATTCTATATTCTCCCACCAATATAGGTACATTACGAGAATACGCTATAGCATTTTTTGGAAGATGAATAGAAATAATATCACCAATTTTTAACATCAACATCTGAGATAATAACAATGAAAAACTGACTAATTTAATATCTAAATTTATTTCCAAATTATATATCATTGGCCATAACAACCTTTTCGATTTTTTTTTTACTAAATTATCTCTCGTACATTTATTTGCTAATTTATCTCTACAATTTTTAATTATAGATAACGGAAAACCTATATTTAAAAATCCTAATATATTACCAAAATTTACTTTAAAATTCATAAATAAAAATATGTTGCTATTTGAGACAATGTGCTTAATGTGAAATTTTTGAATTAATTTAAAATCGGAAAGTCTTATGTCTATATCAAACTTTTTCTTCCAGGAAACACTATATATTTTTTTAACAATATTTAATATTTTTTTCAAAATATTTGCTTCAACAATAGTTAATCTATAGACACAACATTTAGTAGTTTCAGTTACACCTTTTCCTCCAAACAAAATATCTATAATCGACGGTATTATATTATCAGATAAATGCACTATTCCCGTTTCTGAATAGGGCATAATTGTGCAATAACTTAAAAATTTTGAATGTATGTGACAATTATTATACTCATTATATTTTTCTAATTTAATGCTGTCAAATTCCAAATTAAACTCAACATTTATAACATCCAATAAGTCTAATGAAACTTGATTGGAAAATAGATCACAAATCTCTATTAAAGATCGTTTTGTTTTGTAAATAGTATAATAATCCATTTCCCAATCATGAACACAAACTGTTGGAACTTTTTTTATTTCGCTTATCATATTATCTTTTTTCATATTAAAAATAACATCATGTTCCATTAAAACACCTTAAAATATAAGTACTAATTTAAATATATATGTTAACGTTTCAAAACATCAATTTTCTATTAAATATATAAAACTATAATGTAAATGCACGCTAATCAAACAACTCATAAATACTCTATTATTATACATAAACGTCAATAACTTTCTTATCTTCAATAAAACAACGTAATTCTAATAGAAAAAATGTATAAAACCTCTATATTTCTCTTTTTTATAAATCGATACAGCAATATTATTCATTATTTAATCATAATAATGACAATTATTTTTTAAAATAATAGTTTCTCTAAAATTTTGATCACGCACTGTAATATCTTCAAATTTAATTCCAGTTTTAAAAACAACATTGTGTAAACTTGAAATATCAGATTTTAAAAGTTTTCTTACAGTACTGTTATTCGAAATTAAGTCTAATTTAATTAATTTATTTTTTTTTGTTTTAAACCGTATAAATAAAGATCCCAAACATTGTGAATATAAAAATAGTTCTACAATAGTTTTTTTTTTAAAAAAAGATGATAACAACTGTTTATGAACAGATTCTATCCAATAATTTTTAATTAAGTTCATATCTTGACTATAAAATATGCAATAATATATTTTTTTTACATAATTTTCATAATTTACGTTTATAAATAAATTAGATAAATATATTGTTTGTTCATAATCTAATATAAAGTCAATACCTTTGTTATAACATGTTTTCTTTTTAAAATAAATATTTGACATCGTTATAGATTTTAAGCACGGCACTGTTTGAAATGCATTACCTTTGAATGTTTTAAAATTTACAATAGAACTTACAAAATCAATATTCTTTCTAAACAAATTAAATACTACATCCCTATTGACTCTTTTAATTTTTTCAAATAAATGATGCGCATATCGTAATGAAAAATCATGAATTTGTGATTGAAAAGACAATCCATTTAATTGAGATAAATTATTTATACATCTCGAAGTATACGTATTACTTCCTAAAAACAAATAAAATTTTGAAACAATATCACTAATTAAATAATTTCTTTCTTCAAAACTGTTTACTTTTTTTTTAATTTTGTTCTTTAAAAAAATAACGTTAAGAACAGTATTTATTTCATTTTTTTTATCTTTTATAACACCCCGTTTAACATTACTTTTATCATAAACAAAGTTGTTATTAAAAATTTTAAAAAAGCACACCGATTGTTTTTTTAAATTTGACTTATAAGAACTATGTTTATATTTATGCAATAAAGTAGTTGTAACTACATCTATAATCTTTGACATAAAACAATAATTTACCTTTTTTTTAAAAAAGATTTTTGAACGTATTCATCAAGTTGTACTTGCTCTCCTAACTGCATTAGTTGAACATTATGACTTAATAATTTTAAAGACATCATTTTCCACATATTTAACTTACATTGACTTTTTTTCCATAACATGAAATACGTATGATATTGCTCTTCATACTTTTTTACAATTTTTTCTTGCTTTACAATACCAGATATTAACGAAGAAATAAAAATATCATAATTTTTTAATTCGAATCCATAAATACCACCAGACACTTTATATCTTAATTTAATAAGATACTCATACCTATATTTTAACAACAAATCGATTTGCTCCTGAATCTTATTCTTGTTCAAAAGAATATTTTTTAAAATCAAAGATAATTGTTGATTTTTTTTTTATCGAGTTTTTCAAGTAAATCAATAAATTTTTGATTTTTAAACATACATTTGCATCTCCTACTCACTTGAATAATGCATATAAATCTCTTTTAGACTCAAAAAAAGTACTTTTCTCATGCATACCTTGTTGTAAAAATTTCTCTAATTTAGGTAACAAAGCTATAGCCGTATCTAATTCTGAATTAGTACCTGCAACATATGCTCCTACATTAATCAGATCACGATTACGTTGATAACAAGAAAGCATTTTTTTTAAACAACGCGCTTTAGAACTATGAACAGAATCAATAATGCTTGTCATCACCCTACTAACAGAAGTTTCAATATTAATAGCAGGATAATGACCAGATTCAGCATATTCTCGAGATAATATAATATGTCCATCTAATATAGATCGTGCAGAATCTGCAATAGGATCATATCCTCCTATTTCTTCCTCTGTTAATACTGTATAAAAAGCTGTGATAGATCCTTTTCTCGTTGTTCCGTTTCCTGCTCGTTCTAGCAAAGAAAATATTTTAGAAAATACAGATGGAGGATAACCCTTAGTAGCGGGTAGTTCACCTATAGACAATGCTATCTCTCGATGCGCCATAGCATACCGTGTCAAAGAATCCATAATTAATAATACATGAAAATTCTTATCTCGAAAATATTCAGCAATACATACAGCATAGTTAGCTCCTTGTACTTGCAATAAAGGAGAAAACTCAGCAGGAGACGCAATAACTACTGATTTTTTAAGAGCTTTTTTAGTTAAAATAGTCTCAATAAATTCTTTAACTTCTCGTCCACGTTCTCCTATTAATCCTAATATAACTACGTCTGCTTCAGTATATTTAGTCATCATTCCAAGTAACACACTTTTCCCTAATCCAGAACTAGAAAATAATCCAATTCGTTGTCCTCTTCCAATAGTTAATAATGCATTTATTGTACGAATTCCAGTATCTAATACATCTGTGATAGGAGATCTATGTAATGGATTAATACTAGAATAAGACAATGCTTTCTTATACTTTGCTTTAATTTCTTTTAAATCATCTAATGGCCTTCCTGTACTGTCTAACACTCTCCCTAATAATCCTTCATATATTGGTAATTTACTAATTTCATAACTTATACCACCCAACATTTTTGGGCGCA
Source organism: Buchnera aphidicola (Meitanaphis elongallis) (assembly GCA_039830015.1). Classification (NCBI taxonomy): domain Bacteria; kingdom Pseudomonadati; phylum Pseudomonadota; class Gammaproteobacteria; order Enterobacterales; family Erwiniaceae; genus Buchnera; species Buchnera aphidicola. The sequence continues at coordinate 77,298 of CP140033.1, read as the reverse complement.
CTCTAGAACCTAAAACAATACCATCTGTATTTTGTAATGGCATTAAAAATAATATATCATTTTTAAATCCTATTACTTTAGCCTCTATTTCATCGATACTATACGCATCTAAAGTTTTTCCTATATAGCAAATAGATCCAATAGATAATTGTAGACCACCTACCTCTAAAATAGATCCATTAAATCCTATTAAACGTCCGTAATTTACTATACTTGGAATATTCTCTATTTCTTTCTCAAAAATTGATAACTTTTTCATCCATTTATCTGTTCTTAAGTTCACGATTCTTCCTTTTTCAAAACTAATCTACATAATTCTGTCCAACGTCCTAGAACAGTCGAATCTAATATAGTATTTCCTAAAAAAACTATACATCCTCCTCTAGACACTTTTTCATCATATAATATTACCCACTTATATTTAAAAAACATCGTTCCAAAAGTATTTTCAATAATTTCTTTATCACTAGGGTTAATTAAAAGTTTAGGCTTATGAAAAACAATTTTTTCATGTTCAAGAATTTTTTTTATTTTTTGTATCAAGCTTTGATCATCATAAAATAACGTAGTTTCTATGACTTTTTTAGCAACATTCAATGCTAAATTAACTAAACGCGAAGAAATAACGTCATCTAATGCTATTAAAGATTGTTCAAAATTAAATAAAAAATTATTCATTTCGGTTAATAAAACATCATTCTTTTTATTAAATTCTAATAATGCTTTGTCAAATCCTGCAATAAATCCATCTTTCTCTCCTTTAAAAAAACCTTCTGTATAATTAGGTTGGTTATCTTCTAAAAAAAGATCATTATTTTCTTTAGAAACAAATCTAGTGCTCTCATCATTTTTCTCTTGTTTTTGATTTCGTTGTTCATTGCGTATGTTTATATTATTTTCTGATATCTTATTAGCATCTTTTCTTATTTCTTCAGGATACCATTTTCTCCAAACTGTTTTCACTATACATTTTTGATGCATAAAACTCCCCCATGCTTTAAAATATAATTAAATTCAATGACAACTAAAAGTATTTTTTAATTACATTCAATAGATCTTTTTGTTTCTTTTCAATAACATCTGTTGATATAAAAGATTTTTTAATAAAAAAACTTCTCAAATAATTAGAATCTTTTTCAGACATATTTTTCAAAATTTTTTCTTTTAATAATTCACTAGATACTTGCAAAGCAATCGCTAATTCGTCTAACTTAACTTCTTTAATTAAACGTTGAATATATAAATCATCAAAATGTGCAATATCTTCAAAAGAAAGAACTTTAGACTTAATAACATGTGCTAACTCTTTATTAGACTCTTGTATTTTACTTATAATACGTTTTTCTTGATCATACGTCATTAACTTCAATAATTCTACAATAGTTGTAATTCCACCTTTTTTAGATATGTTTTCTCGATTTTTTTGTAATAAATAGTTAATAATTTTAATTAATTCATTTTTTCCTGATTTTTTTATACCAGTAAAATCAACAATTCTAGAAACAACATCTAAACTTAACTGTTCTTCTAAATAAGACAAAATAGCTGACGCCTGATTTCGATCAAGATAAACTAACATTGTTGTAATAATTTGAGGATGTTCATGTTGTATTAATTCAGCAATATTTTTAGGATCAATCATATTCAACTGTTTAATACCATCAACAATTTTATTATCATCTTTAATATCATCTAATAAAACTGCCGAATTTTTGTCTCCTAAAACTTTTTGAGATAAAGAAACAACATAATTTCTATTCACTACGGCAGTGGAACTATCTAAAGAAAAATTACTATTAAACTCAGATATCACTTGATTAACGACAACACATGGAATTTTTTCTAAATTTAGCATACATTTAATAAGATTCTGAATTTCTGAAAAAGACAGCTCTTTTAATATTTCAACAGCTTGATTTGCACCAATCGTAATTAATAAAATAGCGCTTTTCGTGATACCATTCAAATTCATCATTTTTTATCATCATCCATCCATCTTCGTATAATTGTAGCTATAACATGGGGATCATTTTTAGACAAATCGCTAAAACCTTTATCTATAGCAACATTTTTTAAACAATTTTTTATTGTATTAAATGTTTCACCATCATTATTTTTTGATACATGTTTCAATTTATCATCTTTGATAGTATTTTTAGAAAAGAATGCTCGATAAAAAATATAAACCATTATTAAAAAAATTGATATTAATCCATATTTAAACAGTTTATTAAAAAACAAAGATTCATTCCAAAAAGAAACATTTTTATAAACATTAAAAAAGGGTTTTACAAACAATGAACTAACCACAGAAACAGTATCTCCTCTTTCCGCAGAGAATCCAATTACTGCTCGAATTAAATTCTCAATTTTATTTATCTGGTAAGGACTCAAAGATGCTAAATCTCCATTTTTATCACGAATATAATTTATTACAACAGCTACTGATAAACGTTTAATATCACCTATCTGTAATTTACTATGTAAAATAGTTCGATCTAATTCATAATTTGTAATGTAATCTTGAGTAGTATTAGATTTTGGTAACATTAGTGAACGATCAATCTGCTTATCAAAAACATTATTAGATGATAATTTGTTAGACAAAACGTTTAGTTTATTAGAAAAATTATTAGAAGAAACATAATCATTTAAATGTCTTTCATTAACTTCTACATTACTATTTCCTTGATGTGATCGAATAGATTTGCTATCGTTTCTATAATTTGGTTTATACTTTTCTTCCATACTTTCTCGTCTATCAAAATTTATTTGAGCCGTAACCTGTGCATGTACGTTATTTAAACCAACTAATGGTATTAAAATATTTTCAATTCTTTGTTTATAGTGGTCTTCAACTAAATCATAGTATTTCAGTTTAATATCATCAACATTATTATCAAAAGAATCATTACTATTCAATAATTTTCCTTTCTGATCAATAATAGTAATATTATCAACAGATAGTCCGGATATACTTCCAGATACCATATGCAAAATAGCACTAATTTGACTTGAATTAATATTTAAATTTTTTTTAATTCCCAAAATAATAGAAGCTGAAGTTAATTTTTTATCTTGAATAAATAATGAAGGTTTTGGAAATGCTATATGTACTCTAGCAGTTTTAATATTGTCTAATTGCTGTATGCTCCTTGCAAGTTCTCCTTCTAAAGCCCTTTGATAATTTATTTGCTCATTAAATTGACTTATTCCAAATTTTTCTTGATCTAATAGTTCGAATCCAATGCTATTTCCTTTAGGAATGCCTTGTTCAAATAAATTAATTCGAGCTTCTTGCAATTTATTTTCTGGAACTAATACAATACTATGATTATCATCAGATTTAAAAGGAATATTTATGCGTGCTAATTGAGAAACAATTAATCTTTCGTCTTCGCTAGACAAACCATTATATAAAACACAATAACGAGACGACTTAAAAAAAAATATGTAAAACATAATTGCTAAAAATGCCAATAATATCGTGATAGCAACACGAAAATTTGATGAAAAATAAGAAAAATAACTTTTTTTATTTGTGCCTGTTGAGTTAGTGCTATGTTTGAGACTAACATTCATGAATTATTCCTTTAAAAGCTAACTTATGCATAATTTATTATTACATCTTAATAAACGTATCTATTACATAAAATAATCATTAATAATACTTTTTAAAAAAATAAAAAAACACTTTAAAACATTTTATCATCTGCTAACTTATGTTAATATCCATTTTATTCATATTAATTTTTCAGAGAAGACAATGTTTACTGATACTATACAAAACAATCTTGAAATATTAACCTCGTTTGGTCCCAAAATAGATATAACTGATGCTAAAGATAATATTTTCGAAAAGTTTACAGACAATGTCAAAGAGGTATTTAGTTTACTGAATTCTGACCAAGAAAAAACAGAAAGTGAATCTAAAAACCTTACACTAAACAAAAACGAAAGTATGACCTTAAACGATATCTTAATCAATCTTCAAAAAAATTTAATATCAACAGAAACACTGATACAAATTCGTAATAAACTAATGTCAGGTTATCAAGAACTAATGAACGTACAAATTTAATAATTAAATCATTGTTGAATATCAATTTGTTACTAATATATTAAATGTCTAAAAGTTTAACATTTAATATATTAGAATCAATACATCCAAACAACTAAATAACTACAAAAAATATATATTATCTATGCTACAACTATTAAAGTCTATATTAAAATTTAAAAAATTGTTTTATCGTTTACTACTTACAAGCAAGTTATAACATGCAAAAAATTACTAATCACTCTCACTGTTCATAAAAAAATAAATGAAAAATACAAAATAATATAACAATTAAGATAATACTTATAAAATTATCATCTCTCAAAAACACATTTATTAGTTTCACTTAACGTAATTAATTTTAAGAATTCATGGAGCTAAGCGGAATCGAACCGCTATCTTTTGCATGCCATGCAAATGCTCTCCCCGATTGAGCTATAACCCCTATACAAAATAAAGCTACATAATTATCTATTAAAACAAGTAATGAAAATAACATTCACTATTAATTCCAAATCTATATAATGCTATTGAAATTACTAGAGCACTAAAGTACTTATTAATTTCAATTGTTCAAAATTAATTTTTGTCAACATATGACAAAGCAGTTTGTATTCTTGATAAAGATCGATGTTTTCCTACTCCATACAAAACAATATGAATACTAGGAGAAATTGTATTACCAGTCATAGCTACTCTTATAGGCATAGAAACTAGTTTAAAAGTCATTTTTAACTCACTAACTACAATACGTATTGTGACTAATAATTCTTCTAAATTCCATACTTCAAGATTTGAAATTTTGTTATATACGTGTTTCAAAACTATAATAGAAGATTTTACTAAATATTTTTTAGCTGCATCTACATTAAAAACAACATGATCGCTATAAAAATAATAAGAAGAACTGACTATGTCTTCTAACGTATTACAACGATGACCAATAATTTTAATAAGTTCAATTAAATCCGGGCCATTTGAATAATCAATATTTTTTTTTCGAAATTGATATTCAAGATGTTTTTTTACGAAACTGACAGGCAAGTTTTTAATATAAAATCGATTTAACCATAGCAATTTATTTAAATCGAAACGACTAGGTGATTTACTAATTCCATTTAATGTAAATAACTTTATCATATCATTTTTACTAAAGATTTCTTGATTTCCATAAGCCCATCCTAATCGTACAATATAGTTAAGCAAAGATTCTGGCAAATAACCCTGTAACTTGTATTCCAATATACTTACTACTTCTTGTCTCTTAGATAACTTCTTTCCATGAACGTCTAATATCATTGACACATGAGCATAAATAGGAATATGCGAACCTAACGCATGTAAAAGATTAATTTGACGTGGAGTATTATTAATATGATCTTCTCCTCGAATAACATGAGTAATATTCATATCACGATCATCTATTGCTGCACAAAAATTATATGTAGGTATACCATTAGTTCTCTGAATAATAACATCATCTAATTCACTATTATTAAAAAATATCTTTCCTCTAATTACATCTACAAATGATACTGTTCCATGTATAGGATTACAAAATCGCACTACATATTTTGAATTATTTTCATTGCTTTTTCCAGAATGTCTACATTTGCGATCATATCTTGGTTTTTGTTTATTTAACAACTGATTTTTTCTTAAAATACTTAATCTATTATTCGTGCAATAACATTTATAGGCTAATCCCGAAGTAACCATAGAACTAATAATATTTTTGTAATACTCTAATTTTTCACTTTGAAAATAAGGTCCTTCGTCCCAATTTAATCCTAACCATTCCAATCCTTTTATTATCTCTGACGTTGCAATCTTTGTAGAACGCTTAAAATCCGTATCTTCAATACGCAAAATAAATTTCCCATTTTTACTTCTAGCAAATAACCACGCGTATAATGCAGTTCGTATGCTTCCAATATGTAAAGATCCTGTAGGACTGGGAGCAAATCTCGTAATAATTGACATTATGTCCTCAATTAAAATTCAAACATTACAATAATAAACAACATATATAAAAATAGACAACAAATTAAAAAAAAAGATTGACTCTATATTTCTATTCCTTACAATAGATACATAAGGGTGATTAGCTCAGTTGGTAGAGCTTCTCCTTTACACGGAGAAGGTCGGCGGTTCAAATCCGTCATCACCCATTGTATATAAAATGATAAGGGTCGTTAGCTCAGTTGGTAGAGCAGTTGACTTTTAATCAATTGGTCGCAGGTTCAAATCCTGCACGACCCAAAGTGTGATTTTATATATTATAATTCAAAAAACTTTTTAATTGTATCTAACAACTCTTGTTCTAATATTACTTTTAAATTAAATTCTTTAGATTTAACAAATTTATGTCCTGGATTTTTTCCTAATATAATATAATCTGTGTTTTTTGAAACATTTGACATAACACGCCCTTCTAACTTATTTATCCAATATATAACTTTAGTACGAGAAAATTTGTTAAATGAACCACTAATAACTACTTTTTTTTTAAAAAATAGATTCGATCTTCTTACTATTTCATCAGATCGTATATAACTCAAAGATATATTTAAATTTTTCGATAAACTAAAAATAATTTCTCTGTTAACTTTTTTATTTATAAAATTAAATAAGTGATGTGCAGTGCTCAATCCAATTCCTTTCAATAAACAAAGTTCTTGTAATGTTGAATTCATTAAGTTGTCTAAAGACCTAAAATGTTGAGCAATGATTTTTGATTTAACAAATCCAACTTCGCATATTCCTAAAGAACACAAAAACTTAGAAAAAGTAATATCCCTAGATCTATTAATAGCACTAATAATATTGATTGCCGTTTTTTTTCCGATGTCATCTAAACTAATAAGTAATTTATAAGTAAGACTAAAAAAATCTGAAAAATTTTTAATATAATTTTTATCTACTAATTTACTAATAATTTTAAAACCCAATCCACAAATGTTCAAACCATCTTTAGAGCAAAAATAATACAACATTCTCTTAAGTTGCCCGCTACATTTTAAACCTTGCATACAACGCACTTTAACAAATTCATCGTCTACTTTAAGCACAGATTTACAAACTGGACACAAACGAGGAAATTCTATTTGTGATACATCATCAGAACAACAATTTCCAATAACACTAATTATCTTAGGAATTACATCTCCAGAACGCTTAACCTTAATAAAATCTCCTATACGCACACCTAATCTTTTAATCTCGCCAAAGTTATATAAAGATACCTTCCCTATAGTTACACCAGATATGCGAACAGGATCAATTATAGCAACGGGGGTTATTACTCCCGTTCTCCCAACCTGATATATAACATTCAAAATTTTAGAAATTTTTTCTTGATCAATAAACTTTATCGCTATGGCCCATCGCGGTGCTGTATTCATATATCCCAATTTACTCTGTAAAATAACAGAATCAACTTTTACAACTATTCCATCAATATCAAAATCTAAAAATTGTCGTACATTTTTAATTTTTTCAAAAAAATGCAAAACATCACTATAAGAATAAAATATAGAATTATACCCACTAATTGGTAGTCCCCAACGATGCAATTGAAGTAATCTATGATAATGACTAAAAATGTTTGTATACCTAGGATAATAACCATATCCATAGCAACAAAATGTCAAATTATTTATAATAGTTGTTTTAGAACACTTTTGACGCAATAATCCAGAAGATGCATTTCTAGTATTAGAAAATATCTTAGTATGATTATTGATTGCCTCACTATTTAATCGCATTAAATTACTTTTTAACATAAATATTTCTCCTCTTACTTCTAACTTTCTAGGCACGTTTATTCCATGCAATTTGTTAGGAATAGAAGAAATCATACGAACATTATTAGTGACATCCTCTCCTATAATTCCATCGCCTCTAGTCATTGCCCTGATTAATATTCCCTTTTTATATATCAAATTTAAAGCTAAACCATCAATTTTAAGTTCACAGCAGAAAGCAATTCTTATTTCTTTTAAAAAACGTTTAATCTTCCTGTCAAAATTTAAATAACTATTAGTATCAAATACATGATTTAAAGATAACATAGGAGTTATATGCTTATATCGTTTCAATCCAGCTATACCTGGAGCTCCTACTGAAGAAACAAAAAAATCTTCTTCTGCAAACAAATGTTTATATTTCTTTTTCAAATAATTTAGCTTTTCTATTAAAAAATCATATCTGCAATCAGAAATTATCGGAGAACCAAGAGAATGATATAAATATTCGTGATAGCGCATTCTTTCTTTTAATCTTAATATATAATTTTTTATAAACATCATAGAACACCGATCATATAAATTAAAATTATCTATAAATCAACAAAAAAATAAAATTTTATCAATGAAAATATTTCATGTTAATAATAACAATTATTTAAAACGATCTTCCAAATATAAAACCGTATAATTTTAGTATAATCACAATTATAAATAACGTCATAACTTAAATAATTTAATAACATAAGCTAGTAGCTAACTAAATTGTGTTAACAACAATATTTCATATTATATGTTTACAATAATTACTAATTAATTTAAAAAGTATGTATACAAAATTTGTTTTAAATGCAAAAAAACTTTTCATCATGTTAAAAAATTTAATTTTTCAATATAGTTCAGTATATTGTTAAATAACATGTGTATAATTACTATAAAAAAATATGAATAAAATTTATTCAAATAACACAACTACTATTAGTAATAAACTATTTTTAAGCTAAACAAAATAAGTAAGGGGGGTATATTTTAGTAAAAATCGAACCTAAAAATCCTAATTTTAGCGTAAGATATCACATTAAAACTAATATGATATAGAATTCTGCACAAAATGTAGCGTGTTAAAAAAGAAAAACTATTATTGAAACTATAAATGGAAATATAGAAATTGCTTTATCTTAAATTACTACAACTAAAAAACACAAAATTATACTAATCATACCAAATAAAATGTCTATTGAACGTAAAAAACTTATTAACGCCTTTAAGTACTACTATAAAATTAAAATAGTTCAAAAGAAATACAAGAAGTTATAAATCAAAAAAGACATATAATGCTAAGAAATCCTAAAACATATATGCATTACTGAAACGATTTGAAAATCCTTCAAATCCGGAAATACACGAAAAACCATTAATCCAAAAATTTGGAATAATATAAATGAAAAACTAAATGTGTTGACATTAAATGTCAAAATAGGTGGAACTATTACAGAAGTTTCTTAACTCATTAAAAATAAAGAAAAAAGACAAACTTATCAGAATTACTGTAGAACCATACAATTCTTCAACAATTATTCCACACTTAAATGGTACAAACTTAAGACCAGAACATCATAAAACAAAAAGAACAGAAACTAATTTTATACCAAAGAACTTAAATTTAAACTAAATTGATCGAGTGATTACAGTATCTAATTGAAAAGCTATATTTACTACGCAAAATTAATGAAAGAAGAAAGAACTTCATCCGAAACATAATCTAAAGCAGCGATACTGCTGTATTAAGATTATAAAAAAGATTCCTTCAAAAAATGTATAATAACTATTTTCCCTTCTTCTGGAGAACAATATTTGAATACAACATTATTTTCAAATTTATAAGTTAGATTAACAATATTAATTATCAAAATAATTTGCTATTTTATACAAACATCATTTTAAATTATTTTAAACAATATGTTTCTGTACGTACAAACTAAAACAATACGACAGTTTTCAAATACATAAATGCTATAAATTAAATATAACAGCAAAAATTGATATTAATTTTATAGTATCTTACATTAAAATATTTAATTAAATTAAAATAATAAATGTTTTATAATATTATATACTAATTTTATTTAAGTAATTTAAAATAAAATTAGGGAGAAAATGAATGTTTCAAAAAGAAATTTTAATTACTAATCCTCATGGATTACATACCCGTCCTGCTGCACTTTTAGTAAAAGAAGCCAAAAAATTTATTTCAGAAATAAACATTATTTCTAATGGAAAATCTGTAAATGCAAAAAGTCTATTTAAACTACAAACATTAGGCTTAGTAAAAAATAGTTTAATTACTATTTCTGCAAATGGACAAGACGAAAAAATAGCAGTAGAAAACTTAGAAAAACTTATAAAAACACTTAAATAAAAATTTGTGTCTTAAAATATTAAATATTATCATAGTACAATTTTTCCGGAAGTATAATGTTACTTCCGGATAATATATACTCATTAATATAATATTACCTGAGACCAACAAATTACTATCATAAAAATATAACATATTGTTATGTTAAGGGTAATATTATGATTTCAGGAATTTTAGCATCTCCAGGTATCGCTTTTGGAAATGCACTACTACTAATAGAAGAAAACATTCTTATTAATAAAAATAAAATTAAACATAATGAAATTAAACAAGAGATCAAAAAATTTGTTCAAGGAAAATCTAAAACCATTGATCAACTTCACATTATTAAATTGCAAGTAGCAAAAAACTTCAAAAATAAAAAAGAAGACATTTTTGAAGGACACATTATGTTAATAGAAGATGAAGAACTAGAACAAAATGTATTACATCTTATTAAAAGAAAATGTTTTTCAGCAGAATACGCAACTCAAGTTGTGATCGAAAAACAAGCGGAAACACTAGCAAAACTAGATGATGAATATTTAAGAAACAGAGCTATTGATATTAGAGATATTGGAAATAGACTAATTAAAAATATACTAAATTTAAATATCGTCGATCTCAATCACATTCAAAATCCTGTTATTTTAATAGCTAAAGATCTAACTCCTTCGGAAACTGCTCAAATAAAATTAAATAAAGTATTAGGATTCATTACAGATCTAGGTGGACAAACATCACATACTTCTATTATGGCCCGTTCTCTAGAAATACCCGCAATTGTTGGAACCGGAAATATAACACAAAAAGTAAATAATAATGATTTCCTAATATTAGATGGTATTAATAACGCTATATTTATTAATCCAAACGAATCCAAAATAAAAAAACTAAAAAAACTAAAAAAAAAATACGAATTAGAAAAAAACGATTTAACACAATTAAAATATTTAAATGCAATTACCATAGATGGGCATAAAATAAAAATTGGGGCAAATATAAGCACCATACATGATATTGAAAACGCAAAAAAACATGGAGCTGAATGTATTGGACTTTACCGAACAGAATTTTTGTTCATGAATCGTACTTCTTTTCCAAGTGAAGAAGAACAATTTAACGCATACAAAATAGTAGCAGAAACCATGAAAGAAAAATCCGTAATAATAAGAACTATGGATATAGGAGGTGATAAAAATCTTTCATACATGAATATTCCTAAAGAAGATAATCCTTTTTTAGGATGGCGAGCTATCCGAATAGCAATGGATAAAAAAGAAATTCTACATGCTCAATTAACTGCAATATTAAGAGCATCTGTTTTCGGAAAACTAAAAATAATGTTTCCTATGATTATTTCTGTAGAAGAAGTACGGAGTTTAAAAGAAGAACTAGAAAAATTGAAAACTATACTCAAACATAAAAAAATAAAATTTAATTCAAAAATAGAAATAGGAATCATGATAGAAACTCCAGCATCTGCTATAATAGCTAATCATTTAGCAAAAGAAGTAGATTTCTTTAGCATCGGAAGCAATGACCTAACACAATACACGCTAGCTGTAGACAGAGGAAACGATTCAATATCAAATTTATATGATCCCATGAGTCCTTCTGTGCTAAACTTGATTCAAAAAATTATCAACGCTGCTCATAACGCTGGAAAATGGACTGGAATGTGTGGAGAACTAGCTGGAAATGAAAAAGCTACTGCATTACTACTCGGTATGGGTTTAGATGAATTTAGTATGAGCGCATCAACTATTCCAAAAATCAAAAAAATAATTCGAAAAACAAATTTTATAGATGCCACGCACCTAGCAAAAAACGTTTTATCCAAACCAACATCAAAAGAAATAATGAATATTATTGACGAATTTTGCAGAAATAGTTAACAAAAAATTATTAACAGGAAAAAATATGAATTTGTTTTCTAATTTTTTTAGCAATAAAAACACAATATCTAATACAACAATAAATATTTTTGCTCCATTGTCTGGAAGTATAGTTAACATTGAAGACGTTCCAGACATAGTATTTTCAAAAAAAATAGTAGGAGATGGAATAGCTATTTTACCAAATAGTAATGTTATATTAGCACCAATCGATGGAACTATTGGAAAAATATTCAAAACGTTACACGCTTTTTCAATTAAATCAAAAAAAAACAACATCGAGTTGTTTGTACATTTTGGAATAGATACAGTCAACTTAAAAGGTATTGGATTTGAAAAAATTGCTCAAGAAAACCAAACTATAAAAATAGGAGATCCAATTATTAACCTTAACTTGCCTCTATTACAAAAGACAGCTAAATCTATATTAACACCTGTAGTTGTATCAAACATAGAAACATTTAAAGAAATACATAAAAAATCCGGGCAAGTTGTTGCAGGTAAAGATATAATTTTTTCTATAAAAAAATAATATTTCTATAGGTAAAACGGTTTAAAAACCATCCGTTTTACCTATTTTACTAAATATTTTAATACAAAATTTATAATACATATTGAATTAACATGCACATATATACACCCAACATTTATCATATTTTAACTACTATTATTCTCGGAATAATTGAAGGAATTACAGAATTTTTTCCAATTTCTTCAACTAGTCACATAATCATTTTTTCTAAAATTTTTCAAATAAAAAAAAATGAAATAGATATTTTGAACACATTCATGCAATGTGGTACATCATTGTCTATACTATTATATTTCAAGAACACATTTATTCAACTATTTTATTCTCTATGTAGAGTAAAAACTCAATCTGCTTGTGACAACGATTTATCATGTATCTATATATTTCTTGGAATATTTCCTATAGCACTATTAGGGCTTTTTTTTAACAAATATATCAAATCTTTGTTTACTCCTAATAACATATTATTATCGTTAATATTCGGTTCTATATTGTTAACATTATCTGAAATATTCAAAAAAAAAATAAAATATAGAAATAAAAACATAAATTTATTTAGATCGTTTATTATAGGATGTTTTCAATGTTTAGCACTATGGCCTGGATTTTCTAGATCTTGTTCTACTATCTCTATAGGTGTTCTTATGGGGCTCAGCCAATATAAAGCTACATATTTCTCTTTTATTATATCAGTTCCAATTTTCTTTGGGGCAATTGCCTTAGATATAATTAACAATATTCAAATTCTATCACGGTGTGATATACTTATTTTCATAATAGGGTTTCTATCTTCTTTTATTACATCCAGTCTTTACATAAATCTCTTATTTAAAATAATTAGCACTTGTTCTTTTGTACCATTCATTATTTATCGTCTAATACTATCTTGCATAATTTATTTATTTTTTTATCATTCATAAACAACTCGAATCTCTTCTCCATTTATCAATTGCAATTGTTCTTAAACGAACTAACTCCCTACGTATTTCGATTCCTATAAATCCTGCATATATAATGGGTTTAATAGAAATATTATTAGAAATATCAAAAACACGTTTTAAAAAATTTCCTTGACATATATTTATACTCTTCATATTTAAAAAATTTAACATATATAAATCAATTAAAAGGGACAATTTTTTTATCCTATCAGGTTTCCTCCAGGCATCTATCTTTTTAAAAAATATCATTATACTTTCTGAAGATTGAATACAAATTAAACTCAAAAAATTACAATGTTCAACAAAAATAATAGATAAATCTTTTATATAAGAAGGTATATGTAACCGATTACATAATATTTTTATTAATTTTTTTGCAATGATATTACGCATGCTGAGAAAAAAATAATTAATATCAAATGTTATAAATTGACAAACAATATTACATAAATAAGTAAATTTAATGTCAATATCTTCGTTTAAATTAGAAATTTTTGCAATTTCTAAAAATATATTAGACCTAAAACAGACTTTTTGATAGTATCCCATAATCCTTTGTAATTCACATCGATATGCTAAATTAATTTCAGGAAATATAATAGACAAAGCATTACAACTATATAAAACTTGAAAATATACATGAAGATTACGCGTCTTCAATGCCTTTTCCGTTTCTTTCCAAATCCTATCTTTAGTTAAAGATAATAATTCTTTGTTTTTTACCATATCAATCATTAATTGCATCGTTTCCTGTGCAATTTGAAAACCAAAATGATTAAGAGATGCAGAAAATCGTGCCACTCTTAAAATTCTTAAAGGATCTTCGCAGAACGCTGGAGAAACATGTCGCAATATCTTATTTTTTAAATCTTTTAAACCACCGAAAAAATCAATATAATTACCATTTATATCTTGAGCTATAGCATTAATTGTCAAATCTCGTCTCATCAAATCTTCTTCTAAAGTCACTTTATTAGAATAATCAGTTTTAAATCCTGTATATCCCACGCCAAATTTTCTATCTATTCTTGCTAAAGAATACTCTTCTTTACTATCTGGATGTAAAAAAACAGGAAAACTCTTTCCTACCTTCTTAAAGTTTAAACTTAATAATATTTCAGGCGTAGCTCCAACTACTACCCAATCTCTATCTCTCACTGGAATATGTAACAATCGATCTCGAATAGCCCCTCCTACCAAATATATTTTCACAAACAACTTCCTTTTTTTGTTAAAAAACAACTATAGTATAAATTATAACTGTACATTCAACGAATTTTTTGTATAACATCATTAATAAAATATTAGAAATATTTATTTTAAACAAATATCGTAGTATATTAAAACATGTAATAAAATACTGTTTTAATCACATTTCATAATTAATTATTATATCTAATATAATAAAATATACTAAAAAAGGTGAAAAATGGAAATATATGAATCTTTCCTTTCTATTAATCCCAAGAAACGTGTAGAAAATGCAATAAAAGCTCTTAAACTAAGACGTGGAGTTATTGTTTTAGACGATATAAATCGAGAAAATGAAGGTGATTTAATTTTTTCAGCAGAAACAATGACTATAGAACAAATGGCATTAACAATACGATATGGTAGTGGAATTGTATGCTTATGCATCACAGAATCTACACGGAAAAAATTAGAACTGCCTTTTATGGTTGAAAACAATACTAGTAAATTTGGTACCAACTTTACTATAACTATAGAAGCAGCTCAAGGGGTATCGACTGGGGTATCTGCTAAAGATAGAATTACTACCATTCGTGCAGCAATTAGAGATAACGCAAAACCGAAAGACTTAAATCGACCTGGACATATATTTCCACTACAAGCACATAAAAATGGTATTCTAGGAAGACCAGGACATACAGAAGCTTCTATAGAATTAGTAACTTTAGCAGGATTTAAACCCGCTGGAATACTATGCGAACTAACTAACAAAGACGGATCTATGTCAAAATTATTTGAAATTATTAAATTTTCACAACTACATAATATTCCAGTATTAACTATTCAAGATCTAAAAAAATATATTACAACTTATACATAATAGAAAAACCTTGAAACATATTACACAATAATTTTAATTTTCATACCAAAAATTCACTAAAATATCGCATAAAAATTAATTTCTATTCAATATAATGTTAAAAATTATATTGATTTTAAATCGACAATAGACCATTTAGGATATACAATAATTTTTAAATCAAAACTACTAAATCGTTTAAACCGCAACATACCTACATATGCTATCATTGCACCATTATCAGTACATAGTTCTGATTTTGGAAAAAATATTTCTTTTTTATAATTTTTTGCCATGCAATTCAATTTACTTCTTAATACTACATTTATACTCACACCTCCAGATACTACCAAAGTAGTATAACCTAATTGCTCTAAAGCTTTTTTACTTTTTGAAACCAAAACATCTGTAACTGCATTTTCAAATTCTTTTGCAATGTTTGCTTTAGTTTGAAAATCAATTTTTTCTTTTTTTATCATATTTGAAACATATGTCTTTAACCCAGAAAAACTGAAATTTAAATTAGCTCTATTTATCATTGGTCTTGGAAAATTAAAATAATTAAGTACACCTGACTCCGCTAATTTAGACAAACTAGGCCCTCCGGGATAATTTAATCCTAATAATTTAGCTACTTTATCAAAAGCTTCACCAGCAGCATCATCTAATGATTCACCTAATAATTCATATTTCCCTATACTATGTGCATGAATCAATTGAGTATGACCTCCAGATACTAATAATCCTACAAATGGAAATTTTGGAGCATTACATCCTAACATAGGAGTTAATAAATGACCCTCCATATGATTTACTAAAATAGTAGGTATATTTAAAGAATAAGCTAATGCAGTAGCCAAAGCAGCACCTACTAATAAAGAACCTATTAATCCAGGACCTGCAGTATAAGCAATAGCGTTTATAGAACGCTTATCAATATTAAATTCTTTTAACGTATTCTTAATCAATACTGCCAATACCTCAAGATGTTTTCTTGAAGCTAATTCAGGAACCACACCACCATAATAATTGTGCAAGTACGATTGATCATATAGCTTATTAAATATAATCCCTATAGTGTCATCATATATTGCGATTCCGGTATCATCGCAAGAAGTTTCAATACCTAATATTCTCATATATGTTGAAAATCATAATTATTATTCGTTAAAATATAAATATTACCTAATATTCTTATATTACATTATAATATAATTATTAAAAACATATATACTAATCAAATACTAATTATAAATCATTCTAAAATATGTCGCTTAAAATCATTTTTCTTATAAAAAACTTCATATAATGTTAACATTTTAATATAAATTTTTATTAAGAAAAACATTAAAAAATTATGTTAATTTAATCAAGGATACATATGCCAATAATTAAGATACGTGAAAACGAACCGTTTGATGTAGCACTGAGAAGATTTAAAAGATCGTGTGAAAAAGCTGGAATTCTAGCAGAAATTCGAAGAAGAGAATTTTATGAAAAACCTACTACTGAACGAAAACGTGCAAAAGCATCTGCAATAAAACGTTTAGCTAAAAAACTCACTAGAGAAAATTCCAAGCGAATTCGAATGTACTAAATTTGGTCTCCTTTAATCGCAAACAACTAACTGACCGACCTGTACTTAAAAGTTCGGTCAAAAATACAAATAAACATTGTTAACTAACATGAAAGGAATAATTCCAAAATATTTTATCAACGAATTACTACATCAAACTAACATTATTGATGTAATTAAGACAAAAATACCACTCAAAAAAAGCGGAAAAAATTACAATGCACATTGTCCTTTTCATCAAGAAAATACACCATCTTTTACTGTAAGTTACGAAAAACAATTTTATTATTGTTTTGGATGTAATTCACATGGAAACATTATTGATTTTTTAATAAATTACGAAAAATTAACATTTATAGAAAGTATTGAAGAACTAGCGATTATTAATGGTTTACATATACCATATAAAAAGTTGTATTCTGCTCAAGAATTTAATTATGAAGAACGTAATAATTTATATTTTTTAACAGAAAAATTATCTCATATTTATCATGAAAACATATTTAAAATAGCATACGCATACGAGTACTTAATTAATCGTGGAATAAACAAATTCATGATTCAATACTTCAACATTGGTTTCTCTGTTTCAAATTGGAATGAAATACAAAACAAAATTAAAACCAACAATTTTAATTTTCAAGAACTAATCAACATTGGCGTATTAGGTATTAACAATACAGGACATAAATATGATCGTCTAAGAAAGAGAATAATCTTTCCTATTCGTAACAAAAACGGAAAAGTTGTTGGATTCGGGGGAAGATCACTTAATAATACTTTTCCAAAATATATTAATTCTCCTGAAACAAATATATTTCAAAAAAGTCGCCACTTATATGGTTTATATGAAATTTTAAAACATAATCCAAAACCTGAAAAATTATTAGTAGTAGAAGGATATATTGATGTCATAACATTGTTTCAATTCAATATAAATTATTCTATCGCTACACTAGGAACATCTATAACAAATCATCAAATACGACTATTATTTCGAATCACAAATACCATCATATACTGCTACGACGGTGACGTTGCAGGAAAAAAAGCAGCTTGGAGAGCTTTACAAATAACTTTGTCTAACATACATGATGGGAAACATATTAAATTCATGTTTTTACCTAATGGTGAAGATCCTGATACAATAATTAGAAAAGAAGGTACAAAAAAATTTGAACAACGTATTAATAATGCAATAAGTTTGTCAAATTTTTTATTTAACAAATTATTCGAAAACATAAATTTAAATTCTATTAACGAACGATCTTATTTAAGTTCTACCATTATTAATTTAATAAATAAAATCCCTGGTAAAGTAATGCGTATGTATTTGTTCCACAAACTAGGAAATAAAATAGGTATTCCAGATCAAAACGTATTAAAACAACTAGATACTAAAAATACATATAAAACATTAAAAGCATATAATGAATATCCAACAACAACAAAAATTACTATACGTATTCTTATTGGATTACTAATACAAAATCCAACATTAGTTTTAAAAATACCATCAGTACAATACTTAAATAATTTTAATTTAACCGGATTACCTATATTTTTAAACCTAATGCAAAAATGTACTGAATTTCCTAATTGTAATACTGGTCAAATATTAGAAATGTATAGAAAAACAAAAGTTTTTGAAAAATTAAAACAATTAGCTAAATGGAATCACATGATTGCTGATAATCAAGTAAAACAAGTTTTTTTAGACTCATTAACTAACCTAAATAATAGAGCACTAGAACATGAATACAACAAACTAATAACAAAAGAAAGAAAAATAGGATTAACACGACAAGAAAAAAACAAACTATGGATAATTAATAAAAAATTAGCAAAAATGTAATTACATTAATAAAAAATCTTTAAATAACAACAATCATTGCATAACAACATTTAAACATTATAACTTTAAGAAATAAAACTATGATATTTAATTTAAAAAACTAAATATTTAATAAAAAATTTGCAAATAATTTGAACATATTCATATCATATCTTATTTTAGGTATGATTAATAAACATTAACTATATCAATAAAATGTGGATATCGTCTTATGGAGCACAACCCACAATCACAACTTAAACTACTAGTTACCCATGGAAAAGAACAAGGATATCTAACTTATGCCGAAGTTCATGATCATTTACCCAATGACATTATTAATTCAGATCAAATAGAAGATATCATACAAATGATTAACGATATGGGTATTCAAGTAGTAGAAGAAGCGCCGGATGCCGATGATCTTATATTACAAGAAATAAGAAATGCAAATACAGATGAAGACGCAGTAGAAGCAGCAGCACAAGTATTATCACGCGTAGAATCTGAATTAGGACGTACTACCGATCCTGTTCGAATGTACATGCGCGAAATGGGAACAGTAGAACTATTAACTAGAGAAGGTGAAATCGATATAGCAAAAAGAATAGAAGAAGGAATTAATCAAGTTCAATGCTCTGTAGCAGAATATCCTGAAGCCATTACTTATCTACTAAGACAATACGATCGAGTAGCACTAGGAGAACTAAAGTTAACTGATTTAATTAATGGATTTGTAGATCCAAACTTAGAAGAAATATTGCCTCCTACTTCTCATAATTCTGAAACTGAATGCATAGAAGAAGAAAATATTCGCAATAACGACGATGAAAATTTAGATGAAAACAATAATGATCATCATATTGATCCTGAATTAGCTCGAGAAAAGTTCATTGAACTACAAAACCAATACATAATCACTAATAATACAATAAAAAATAAAAATAGAAATCATCAAGATTCTTTAACTGAAATCCATAATCTATCAGAAATATTCAAACAATTTAGATTAGTTCCAAAACAATTTGATTATTTAGTTAATAGCATGAGAAACATGATGGAACAAATTAAAGTGCAGGAAAAATTAATAATGGAATTGTGTGTAAAACGCTGTCATGTCCCCAAAAAAACTTTTTTAAAACTTTTTATAGGAAAAAAATCTAAAAAAATATGGCTACGATTATCTAAATACAAAAACCAACCATGGTTTGAAAAAATTCACAAAATAAGAGAAAAATTTAATACTATCTTAAATAAATTAACTAAAGTTGAAAAAAAAACAGGATTAACTATAGAACAAGTAAAGGCTATAAATAAAAGAATGTCAATTGGAGAAGCACAAGCCAAAAAAGCAAAAAAAGAAATGGTAGAAGCTAACTTGAGACTAGTAATCTCTATCGCAAAAAAGTATACAAATCGAGGATTACAATTTTTAGATTTAATTCAAGAAGGTAATATAGGGCTTATGAAAGCTGTAGACAAATTTGAATATCGCAGAGGATACAAATTTTCAACATATGCAACTTGGTGGATAAGACAAGCTATTACAAGATCTATTGCAGATCAAGCAAGAACTATTAGAATTCCAGTACATATGATTGAAACTATAAATAAATTAAATCGAATCTCTAGACAAATATTACAAACAATAGGAAGAGAACCAACACCTGAAGAACTATCAGAAAAAATGTCAATTCCAGAAGACAAAATACGAAAAATATTAAAAATAGCAAAAGAACCAATATCTATGGAAACACCTGTTGGAGAAGATGACGATTCTCATTTAGGAGATTTTATAGAAGATACTACACTAGAGCTACCTCTAGACTCAGCCACTTCAGAAAGTTTAAGATCTGCTACACATAACGTTTTGTCTGGACTAACAGCACGAGAAGCTAAAGTATTAAGAATGAGATTTGGTATCGATATGAATACAGATCATACTTTAGAAGAGGTTGGAAAACAATTTGATGTTACTCGCGAAAGAATACGTCAAATAGAAGCTAAAGCATTAAGAAAACTGCGCCATCCTAGTCGATCTGAAATACTACGTAGTTTTTTAGACGATTAAACTGAATATTTACTAAAATACTTGAAAAGCTTCCTCTTTAATAGGAAGCTTTAACCGATCTAACTAAACATATTTCTTATTATAAGACTATTATTCAACTTAAATTGCACATATAAAATATCTGCACTATACAAAATACATAATACATGCAAATCAAAAATCATTATTAAATTTAATAATACTATTAATCAAACAATTACTTTAAAATTTATAACTCAAATGAAATAAAAATATTTTTCTAAAACTAAAAAATTTTACACTATTAATATATCTATATAATTAATTTAGTTAAAATTTAAATTATAGCTGCTAACGATTATTAGAAAAACTTATTACTTTGGCGGGAACTCCAAAAACAGTACTATTAGAAGGTATAGAAGTTAACACAATAGAACCAGCCCCAATTCTTACTTTAGATCCTATTTCAACATTACCTAATATTACCGCTCCTACTCCTATTACAACTCCTTCTTGAATAATTGGACACCGCTGATAAACTCCACTAACCTCTCTAGTACTACTACCTAATGTAACTGATTGAAAAATGTAAACGTTATCTTGTATAACAGTTGTTGCTCCAATTACAATTCCAGTGGCATGATCTAGTACGATTCCACTTCCTATCTTAGCGGAAGGATGAATATCAACTGAAAATATAGTTGATATGCGATTGTAAAGATATATCGCTAATTCTTTTCGTTGATTATTCCAAAGATAATTGCTTATACGATATGCTTGTAATGCATGAAATCCTTTTATATATAAAAATGCAATAGAATAATATTCTACTGTTAAATCTTTTTCGTATATTTTCTGTATATCTTGTATTGCTGAAACAACAATATCATGCTGAGAATTATATATATCATCTATAATTTCTCTTATAGAAGCAATAGAAACTATTTCGTTTCCCAATTTGTTAGACAAAATATAACTTAATGCTGAACAAAAATTTTTATGATTTATTATATGAGAATAATAAAAACCAATTAATGCTGGTTCCTGATTCACCAATGTTTGCACTTCAGATAAGATCTGATTCCATATCAATTCTATTTTTTCAAACAAAATTGTATCTCCAAATATAACAATATAACTTATAACAACAACTTAAAAAATCATTTAATTCTGTTTTTTAGACAATATATAGAAATCTCTTATCGTAACCAAAAAAATTATACTATAACAACAATCTATTTTCTATTATATTAAATACTTTTTAAACTTATCATTTTATTAAAAATAAACAAAAAATGGTTTCTATAAGTTCAACAATAAAATTACTTCAAAGCATATTAAAATATATTGATGAATTATCGACGTATGTTTGATGTTCATACTACATATAAACATTATTTATATTTAATTTTTTCTAATAAAAAAATCTTCACCTATTTAACTCTCGTTTCACCTGATTAATAGCATTTTGAATTTGCACAGGTGAAACACCCCCTTTCATATTTCTCTTTTCAAAAATTGATTCTATTTTTAAACATTGATATATATCACATTCAATATGCTTACAATATTTTTTTAACAAATCCAAATCTAATTCTTCTAATGATACTTTGTGCTTCATTGCTTCTAATACTATTTTCCCAGCTACATAATGAGCATCACGAAAAGTTATCCCTTTCTTGACTAAATAATCAGCTAATTCAGTAGAATTAGCATAACTCTTTTTAGCTGCTTCTAAACAAACAGAAAAGTTAACTTCTAAATTTTCTAAAACTAAAACAGACATTAATAAACAATCACTCCACGTATCCAAAGAACTGAACAAACCTTCCTTATCTTCCTGCATATCTTTATTATATGATAATGGTAATCCTTTTAAAACAATCAAAATACTAACTAAAAAACCAACAACTCTTCCAGATTTAGACCTAATCAATTCCAATGCATCTGGATTTTTCTTTTGAGGCATAAGAGAAGAACCTGATGTAATTGCATCGGATAACGTTACAAATTTTGATTCAGAAGAATTAAAAAAAATTAAATCCTCAGAAAATCTAGATAAATGAATCATACCAATAGATGCAATAGATGCTAATTCTATGACATAATCACGATCCGAAACACTGTCCAAACTATTATTAGTTGCTGATGTAAATCCCATTTCTTTTGCTAACATTTCTCGATCAATGTTCCAAGAAGTTCCAGAAAGAGCTCCACATCCTAATGGACTAAAATTTAACCTTTTTAAAGCATCATTCAAACGATCTGCATCTCGATTTAACATTTCTATATAAGCTAAACACCAAAAAGAAAAAGTAATAGGCTGAGCTCTTTGTAAATGTGTGTATCCTGGCATGATGATATATTGATTTCTTTCAGCAACTGTAATAAGAGCTATCTTAAATTTTTTTATTTGCTCTAATAAAAATCCAATTTTATGTCTACACCATAATTTTAGATCAGTAGTTATTTGATCATTTCTACTTCTTCCAGTATGTAACTTTTTACCAATTACTCCTACAATATTCACTAACTGTTTCTCTACCCAACTGTGAACATCTTCTACATTACTATCTAAAATTAATTTAGGATTTTTAACAACACCTGCTAATATAACATTCAAAGCTACTTCAATTTTTTTTTGTTCTTCTATTGTCAATATATCAACTTTCAATAACGATTTTGACCAAGCTATAGAAGCAAAAATATCTTGCTCTACTAATCTATAATCCACGTTTAAAGAAGAATTAAATTTTTTAAAAAATGAATTGAGCTTATGTACAAATCTTCCTCCCCACAACATCTTATATTTACTCCATCTGCTAAAATTAAGTTAACATCTATATTCTATCTTTAACGTTTATTTATATATTAACAAGATTGATTATTCATTGCCCGTATTCTAGAAGGCAAAGAAAACAATCTTATAAAACCATGTGCATCAGATTGGCAATATACATTGTCTGCACTAAATGTAGCAAATGCTTCAGAATATAAAGAATTAGGTGAACATTTTTGAATAGGGGTCACCATACCTTTATATAACTCTAATACAACTTCTCCATTTAATTCCAAAGATAATTCAGTAGCTGATGCTTGAAGAGATCTACGAATAGGACTAAACCAATTTCCATTATAAATTATATATGACATTTCTAACCCAAGCATCTGTCTCCATTTAAAACTATCCTTATCTAATACTAATTGTTCAATAGCACGAAGTGCATGAAACATTATTGTTCCTCCTGGGGTTTCATAACATCCTCGAGATTTCATGCCAATTAATCGATTTTCTATCATATCAACACGACCGATTCCATGTTTTGATCCCAATATATTTAGCTTATTTAAGCATTGCAATGGAGTTAGATCAACACCGTCTACTGCTATTACACAACCATGTTTTATTTTTAAAGAAACAATATCAGATACATCAGGCGCATTTTTAGGATCTACAGTCCACACCCAACAATCTTTTTTACATCGATTCCATGGATCTTCAAGAATTCCACCTTCTGTTGAAATATGCCAAGCATTTTCATCTCTACTATAAATTTTTTCAATAGTAGCAGTAGTTTGTATTTTCTTTTGTTCTAAATAAGATAATAATTCCTGACGCGAACGTAAACTCCATTCTCTCCAAGGAGCAATTACTTTTAATTGAGGTGCTAACGCAGCATATGTTGATTCAAAACGAACTTGATCATTACCTTTTCCAGTAGCTCCATGACATAAACTATCAGCTCCTAATCTTAGTGCAATCTCTATCTGAGTTTTAGCTATAATAGGACGAGCTATTGCTGTACCTAACAAGTAATTGCTTTCATACAATGCTCCTGTTTGCAATACAGGGTAAACATAATGTTTAATAAACTCCTCTTTTAAATCAACAATAATACACTGAGACGCTCCAGATCGTAATGCTTTTTCTTCAATACCGTTTAAATCGTGTTGTGATTGCCCAACATCAGCAACAAAAGCAACTACATCTGCATTATAATTTTCTTTAATCCATGGAATAATAGCAGAAGTATCTAATCCACCCGAGTAAGCCAATACTACTTTGTTAATAATATTGTTATTAATCATTTTAAGTCCTAAAGTCAATATAATGTGATAAAATATTAAATTCCTTGATATACTTAAAACAGATAAATTCATATTTGTATTAAAATATACTATTGTATTAAAATCTTTAGGAATATATAAATAAATAAAATACTTATCTTCATGTACTTTACAAAAAAGTATAAATAAACATTAATATTTACATTAATTATATAAAAAGCAGACACTCATATATTAACATTTACTTTATAACAATTATTAACATGATTTATGTTGTATTCCTAATACATGACATATAGATATTACCACTTCTGCTTTATTTAAAGTATAAAAATGAAAATTTCTTACTCCTTCTTTGTAAAGTATTTTAACGATATCTATAGCTATACTAGCTCCTATAATCTTACTAATTTCAAAATTGTTATCTAATCCTTTAAACATATGATGAATCCAATTCGGAATAGTTACATTACTCATTTTAGAAAAATTACATAATTGATTAAAATTAATAATAGGAAAAATACCTGGAATAATATCTATAGTGATACCATGACGTACACATAAATCTCTAAATCGTAAAAAATGATTAACGCTAAAAAAAAATTGAGTAATAGCTCGATTAGCACCAGCATCAATTTTTTTCTTTAAGTTAATTAAATCAACATGAGCATTACAAGCTTCAGGGTGTACTTCAGGATAAGCAGCAACAGAAATATCAAAATCAGCAATACCTTTTAATAATTTTATTAAATCAACAGCATACATTTTTGGTTGTCTTTCATAATTTTTAACATCTCCTCTTAAAGCTATAATATGACGAAATCCATTATTCCAATACTTCTTTGCAATTTTTTCTAGTACTTCTTTAGTTAAATCAGCACAAGTAAGATGAGGTACTGTTTCAATATTAGTTTGCTTTTTTACTACTTTTGCAATATTATATGTACAATTTCTTTCCCCCAAAAAAGCCCCACATGTTACTGAAAAAAAAACAGGATTTAATAATTTCAATTGGCCAATAACATTCCAAAGATTATTTTGTGATATTTCATTTTTTGGAGGAAATAACTCAAAAGAAACGTTTATCTTACTACTAAAATCTACTAAGTTTTCATTTAACATTTCATAGTAGCATGTATTAAACGAATTCATATTATAACTCCTTTTAAAATAAAAATTTGAAAAACTAAAATATTATGCTAATTTTTTTGTTGAAATAATAAAAAATGTTAAAAATTAAAATATCTTTTAGAAAATACATGCAATAATACATAGAGATCAAAATATATTTCAAATTTTTTATAAATAATATAGTTTTCACATGCAAAATCACATAATTATTTTAAAAACAATTAAAAGTTTATACAAAATTCAAAATAAATATTAATTAATTAAATTTAAAATCAGTTAATATATTCCAAATGACATTATTACACAATAAAAATAAAAAATGATATATAAAAATCAATCTTTAAAAAAATTTCATACATTCAATATCGATGTATGCGCTAAAAAAATCGTTATAATAAAAAATATAAATGCTCTTACTAAAACATGGAAAATATGTAAAAAAAAAATACCTTTTTTATTTTTGGGAAAAGGTAGCAACACATTATTTTACAAAAATTATAATGGTATTGTAGCTATTAATGAGATAAAAGGAATTAAAGTTGTAGAAACTAAAAAAAAATGGTTAATACACGTTAAAGGAGGAGTAGAATGGCAGTACTTAATAACATATATGCTCAAAATTGGTATTTATGGTTTAGAAAATTTAGCTTGTATTCCTGGAACAACAGGAGCTGCTGCTATTCAAAATATAGGTGCATATGGATTAGAATTTAAAGATGTATGCGATTATGTAGAAGTACTTTCTCTAACCTCAACTAAAACAATTAAAATAAAAGCTAAACATTGCATGTTTAAATATAGAAATAGCATTTTCAAAAATGCGAACTACTATAATTATGTGATTTTATCAGTTGGAATTAAATTACCAAAAAAATGGAGTCCAAATGTTACTCATTTATCCTTAAAAAAGATAAATTACAAAAATATTACTGCTCATGAAATTTTTAACTACATTAAACACATTAGAACAACAAAATTACCTAATCCTAAAATTATAGGAAATGCTGGAAGCTTTTTTAAAAATCCAATAATTAATGAAAACCATGCTAAACAGTTATTATCTAAGTACAAAAATTTACCTTACTATCCTGAACTAAATGGTAACGTGAAAATTTCAGGTGGGTGGTTAATTGAACAATGTCAACTTAAAGGGCACTCAATTGGAGGAGCTCAAGTATATGAAAATCAAGCACTAATATTAATTAATAAATATAACGCTACAACACAAGATGTATTAGAACTCGCTAAAATAATACAAACAAGAATCAAAAATACATTTAACATCTTCCTCGAACTAGAAGCTAAAATCATTAAAAGTAATAACTAATTATCAGACAATGCATAAAAATAAATGAAACGTTTTAAAAATAACATAAAGAAAAACATATACAACGTATATATTATAACTCAAATCAAACTAAAAAATATAGACATTATATCTAATGATATCGAATATTATCCTTACGCATAAGTTGAATACTATTAATATTATGATTAAAATTCTTAGTTAAAACAAAATTAGCATATTTTTTAGTAGGCAAAATATTCTTTTTTAAGTTAACATAATTAATGTTATACCATATATTATCAGCAATATTTACTGCCTCTCGATACGACATTTTAGAATAGATATTAAAGAAAGAACTAGGATAAAATTGTGAAATATATCTTAATTTTAAAAAACGATTAAGATACCATTCTCTTAGCAACAACTCGTGCGCATCAAGATAAATTAAAAAATTAAAAATATTAGACAAAAACAAGCGATCGTTTTCTTGTCTTTGATACAAAAAAGGACACAAAATATGCAAACCTTCTATAATAAAAATATCTGATCTTTCTATAACTTTTTTAGAATACGGGATAATATCATAAAAAAAATGAGAATATGTAGGAATCACTATATTTGAAATACCTAACTTTATATTTAAAAGAACATTTACTAATTTATTAATATTATATGTCTTGGGGAATCCCTTTTTTTTTATTAATCCTAATGCGTGTAATTCTTTATTAGAATATAAAAAATCATCCGCAGTAACTACAGAAATTTTTTTTTAACAAAATACTTTTTTAAAACTATCTGTAACCACTTAGACATCGTACTTTTTCCTACTGCTACACTACCAGAAATCCCTATAATATAAGGCAATTTACTAGTATATCTAAAATATTTATCGTACATAAAATCATAATATAAAATATTCTTAACTAAACACTTTAGAAAATATTTAGAATTTAAATTAGTGTTAAAATTTCTCATCATAAGTTTAATCATTTATACTCAACTAAATTAAAAAATACTATTTTAATCATAAATAACATAATTTTAAAAATCAATCACTTATTGAAATAATTTTGACATTTAACTATACAACGCATACCATCTTCACTATAAATATAATTATCAAAAAGTTGATTATATTTTTTAAACAACCTTTATAATTTATTGTAATTTAATTAAATTCATGATTTTTATATAAGCATTATAAGTTTAAAAAAATAATATTTGATTATATCAAATTTATATTGCATAAAAACTAATCTATACGTAATATATTGGTTATAAAAGCCGGCTTAGCTCAGCAGGCAGAGCAACTGACTTGTAATCAGTAGGTCACCAGTTCAATTCCGGTAGCCGGCACGATAAAAATAAAAGTATATAAAAAAGAAGGTGGGATTCCCGAGTGGCTAAAGGGAGCAGACTGTAAATCTGCCGTCATAGACTTCGAAGGTTCGAATCCTTCTCCCATCATAAATCAACAAAACACCTTTTTATTTGCACTTAAAATATTATGTTTTGCGAATATCGTATAATGGACATTACCTCAGCCTTCCAAGCTGATGATGCGGGTTCGATTCCCGCTATTCGCTTTAACTAAAACATATTGCTGATATAGCTCAGTTAGATAAGAGCACATTCTTGGTAAGAATGAGGTCCCCAGTTTAAATCTGGGTATCAGCATATAATAACTATTTTCAAAAATCTATCTCTCAAAAAATTTAATGTTTGCTCATTTTTTTCTGTATATAAATAAAACTTATCTATAAAATAATTTATTAGTTTAAAGATATAATTTGTTGAAATACATTCAAATGTTTAATATAAATTAAGTAATTTAATATTTAAAATATTATTACTGCAATCAATATTGTTATATATGAAAAATTTTATTGATATGAATTAATAAACAAAATCAAAATAGATCCAAATCTAAAAAACAAATCTAATAAAATCTAATTGAATAACCTGTTTTATTATTACCATTTATAAAAATATCTCATATTATAATGCATGATTTCATCTTATATGGTTATTATATTAGGAAAATAAATGACTAAAACTACCAAATTCTACAAAAATCTTCACATTTCAGATAAAACTAAATGGTTTGGCATAGGAATACTGACAACATTAATGTTTATAAATCACTATTACATAAATTTATCTTTACCGTTAATAAACGTTATCATAAACCTATCTTTAGCTAGCTTAATATTAAGAATAATTGTTTTTACAAAACAAGGAAAAAAAATGTTTCGATTAATATACGAAGCAAAAGAAGAAATAAAAATAATCACTTGGCCTAATTTAAAAGAAACATTCTATACAACTGTTATCGTTATAGTTACA
This sequence comes from Buchnera aphidicola (Meitanaphis elongallis), assembly GCA_039830015.1. Lineage (NCBI taxonomy): Bacteria > Pseudomonadati > Pseudomonadota > Gammaproteobacteria > Enterobacterales > Erwiniaceae > Buchnera > Buchnera aphidicola. The sequence goes on along the minus strand of CP140033.1, from coordinate 47,401 downwards.
GCTTTTATTATATCTTTAATTTTATGGGGATTAGACAATATTCTAGTCCGATTTATATCATCAATAATTAGTTTAAGAATATAATATGCACAATAATTCAAAAAAACGTTGGTACGTATTGCAAGCATTTTCTGGTTTTGAAGGACGCGTAGCTCAATCGATACGAGAACATATCAAAATAAACAATATGGAAACATGGTTTGGAGATGTAATGGTACCAACTGAAGAAGTTGTAGAAATTAAAGCAGGACAACGCAAAAAAAGTGAACACAAATTTTTTCCTGGATACGTACTAATTCAAATGGTAATGAACGATTCTAGTTGGCATTTAATTCGAAACATACCCCGAGTATTAGGATTTATAGGAGGGACATCAGACAAACCTTCTCCTATAAGCAATAAAGAAGTTAATATTATTATTAACCGACTTAAACAAATCGGAGATAAACCTAGGCCTAAAATATTATTTGAACCTGGGGAAATGGTTAGAGTAAACGATGGTCCATTTTCAGATTTTAACGGAATAGTCGAACAAGTAGATTATGACAAAAATAGATTAAAAGTTTCAGTATCTATATTTGGAAGATCAACTCCTGTGGAACTAGATTTTGGACAAGTAAAAAAAAATTAGTATTTTAAAAAATGTGTCGTATTTCAAACCAACTTTGAAACATTCTACACATTATTTGAAGTATAATTTATATAATTTAATACATTTTACACAGTTGGCATTTAATAATACTTATCCTCATGTTTTTAAAATGTAAAAACTCCGTGTCTATATGTTTAACAAATAGAGCAAAATTTATCATGGCTAAAACAATTCAGACTTATATAAAATTACAAGTTTCAGCAGGTACAGCTAATCCTAGTCCTCCAGTAGGACCAGCATTGGGACAAAAAGGTTTAAATATTATGGAATTCTGCAAATCGTTCAATGAAAAAACCAATCATTTAGAAAAAGGATTACCTATTCCTACTATCATTACTGTGTATTCAGATCGATCGTTTTCATTTATTACCAAAACACCACCTGCTTCCATTCTATTAAAAAAAGCTGCAGGTATTAAATCAGGCTCTTCTAAACCAAGTCAAGAAAAAGTAGGAGAAATAACCTATCAACAAGTAGTAGATATCGCCCAAATGAAAGCAGTTGATATGACAGGATCTAATATCAAAAACATGACTAAATCTATTATAGGAACCGCTCGTTCTATGGGATTGACTATAAAAGGAGAATAAAATGAAAAAACTTACAAAAAAAATGAAAGTTATGCATAGCTTAATTAATCATGAAAAGATTTATAACATTGAAGAATGTATCACACTACTTAAAAAAATGGCAACTTCTAAATTTAATGAAAGTGTAGACATATCTATTAATTTAAATATTGATCCTAAAAAACCCAATCAAAATATTCGAAATAGTGCTATATTACCACATGGCACAGGAAAACTTATAAAAGTAGCAGTCTTTACTCAAGAAGAAAATATAAATATTGCAAAAAAGTGTGGTGCAGAATATATAGGATTGCATGATTTAATAAAAAAAATAAAAACAGAAGGTATTAACTTTGACGTTGCCATTGCCTCTCTTGATGTAATGCATATTGTAAACCAACTAGGACCAATATTAGGACCCAAAGGATTAATGCCTAACCCAAAACTAGGAACAGCTACTAACGATATTAAAACTACAATTGAAAATGTTAAACGTGGTCAAATCAGTTATAAAAATGATAAAAATGGAATAGTACATACTACAATAGGAAAAATCAATTTTATAAATAAAAAAATAAAAGAAAATTTACATGCTTTATTAACATCTTTATACAAACTAAAACCTACAAATTCAAAAAAAACATTCATAAAAAAAATTACTCTTGCTACAACCATGAGTTTAGGAATAAACATTGACCACAATAATTTAAACTAAATAGTTAATTCATTTTTACTTTACGATAAAAGAAAAATTCTCTATAATAAAAAGTTCATTTCTAAAATTGACATCTAAACTAATACTTTCAGTTTTAAAAAATTTAAATAATGCTTACTTTTTATCTAAATCTTAAAATATATGATTTTAATCATTTCTTTATTACTTAAATAAAAAAGTTGAAATGTTCAAAATTAATGTAAACAAAATTATTGATTTTTTCATTTTTATTCTCTTAGAATGAAATTATTTGAGCAATTTAAACTAAATTTAGGAGTATAAAATTAATGATACTAAATTTTCAAAAAAAAAAAGAAATTGTTTCTAAAATCAATGATACGATTAAAAAATCATTATCAATAGTTGTTGCTGATACAAGAAACATAAAAGTAAACAAAATAACTGAACTACGAATACTAGCTCGAAAAATAGGTGTAAAATTAGGTGTCTTTAAAAATACCTTAATAAATTTAAGTATTAAAGGTACACAATTTGAATGTTTAAAAAAATTATTAGTTGGACCAGTATTAATCGGTTATTCTATAGATCATCCAAGAAGTGCTGCAAAATTATTTAAAGAATTTTCTATAAATAATGTTAATTTCAAAATCATTGGAGCTGTTTTTGAAGGAAAAATATTATCTGCATGCAATATTGATACATTAGCAAATATACCCACATACAATGAAATAATAAATCGATTAATGATACTTATGAAAGAAATAGCTATAACAAAATTAATACGCACCATCATATCTGTAAAAAAATCAAAAAGTAAAAAATAGAATGCAATTTATATTTTATAAATAATATTTAAAATTGTTTTTAAATATTATTAGGAACAAAAATTATGTCTATTACTAAAGAACAAATTTTAGAAGCCATATCGGAAATGTCAGTAAAAAATGTTATTGAACTAATTTCTGATATGGAAAAAAAATTTGGTGTATCAGCCGAAACATCTATTAGTTCTACATCTTCTGCAACTATAGAACCTATCGAAGAAAAAACAGAATTTAATGTTGTATTAAAATCTATTGGTGGAAACAAAGTATCAGTAATAAAAGCTGTAAGAAGTTCTACTGGTTTAGGGTTAAAAGAAGCAAAAGATCTAGTAGAATCAGCTCCTACTATTATAAAAGAACACATTACTAAAACAGAAGCTGAATCTTTAAAAAAAATACTAGATGCAACTGGTGCTGAAATAGAAATTAAATAAACATTTTTAAACTATTGATCTAGATTATATTTATTAGTCGCTGGTGATTCTGAGTCACCAGCCTTTTCCTATTTAATTATTTGAAATGCTATATCAACTTCCAATATTTATTGAGTTCTTTAGTCATATAAAAACTATTTCATTATTTTTTATTTTATAAAAACATATAATAAAAAATATTTTAAAAAGATTGAAATTTGCTGCAGTTGTTTCTAATAACATAATAATAACTCAATGGACTGACTAATAAAGGAGTCCTATGATTTACTCTTACACTGAAAAAAAACGTATTCGTAAAGATTTCGGAAAACGTCCACAAGTACTCAATGTGCCATATCTACTTTCTATTCAACTTGATTCATTTCAAAAGTTCATAGAAAAAGACCCAAATGGATTACATGGATTAGAAGCAGCATTTCGTGCAATATTTCCTATTTCTAGTTACAATGGTCATGCTGAATTACAATACGTGGAATATTATCTAGGTAATGCTACTTTCGATGTAAAAGAATGTCAAATTCGTGGAACTACTTATTCAGTACCATTACGTGTAAAACTTCGTCTCATTATCTACGAGCGTGAAACATTAGAAAAAACAATTAAACATGTCAAAGAACAAGAAGTATATATGGGAGAAATTCCATTAATGACAAAAAACGGAACATTTGTAATTAATGGTACAGAAAGAGTAGTAGTATCTCAATTACATCGTAGTCCAGGAGTTTTTTTCGACAGCGATAAAGGAAAAACACATTCATCAGGAAAGGTATTATATAACGCACGCATTATTCCATATCGTGGATCATGGTTAGACTTTGAATTCGATCCAAAAGATAACTTGTTTATTCGAATTGATAGAAGACGCAAACTACCTGTAAGTATTATTTTAAGAGCACTCAGTTTTAATACAGAAGAAATTCTCAACATATTTTTTAAACATAATACTTTCAAAATGCTTCCAAAAAAAATTATCATGGAACTAATTCCAACAAGATTGCGAGGCGAAACTGCCACTTTCGATATTAATTTCAATAATAAAATTTATATAAAAAAAGGTCAGAGAATTACTGCTCGACATATTCATTTACTAAAAAAAGACAATGTTAATTCCATAGAAGTTCCCATAGAATATTTAATAGGAAAAGTGTCAGCAAAAAACTATTATGAAAAAAAGACCAAAGAAATTATCGTACATGCTAACACCGAATTAAATATCGAACTAATAAAAAAACTAAAGTTAAATAATTACTCTGAAATCAAAACAATATTCACAAATGATCTAGATCACGGACCATATATTTCCGAAACACTAAAGATAGATCCTACTTATGATCGATCCAGTGCATTAATTGAAATTTATAGAATGATGCGCCCTGGTGAACCTCCAACACGCGATGCCACAGAAACTCTATTTGAAAACTTATTTTTTTCTGAAGAAAAATATGATCTTTCGCCTGTTGGACGCATGAAATTTAACCGTTCATTATTAAGAACAAATATAGAAGGAAAAGGAGTTCTAAACAAAATAGATATTATTGATGTAATAAAAAAACTTATTGATATCAGAAATGGAAAAGGAGACGTTGATGATATTGATCATTTAGGTAACCGACGAATAAGATCAGTAGGAGAAATGGCAGAAAATCAATTTAGAATAGGACTAATACGTGTTGAAAGAGCTGTCAAAGAAAGACTTTCTCTAGGAGATTTAGACATGCTTATGCCTCAAGACATGATTAACGCCAAACCTATTTCAGCTGCTATAAAAGAATTTTTTGGATCTAGTCAATTATCTCAATTTATGGATCAAAATAATCCGTTATCAGAAATTACACATAAACGCCGTATTTCTGCACTAGGTTTAGGAGGACTGACTAGAGAAAGAGCAGGATTTGAAGTAAGAGATGTACATCCTACACATTATGGTAGAGTATGTCCTATTGAAACTCCAGAAGGGCCTAACATTGGTTTAATAAATTCTTTGTCTGTATATGCAAGAACAAATATATACGGATTTTTAGAAACACCCTATCAAAAAGTAAAAGAAGGCACTATTACAAATGAAATTGAATACCTTTCTGCTATCGAAGAAGGAAACTTTGTCATTGCACAAGCTAATACCAATCTAGATAAGAACGGACATCTAGTCGACGACTTAATAACGTGCAGACACAAGGGTGAATCTAGTCTATTTCACCCACATCAGGTTAATTATATGGACGTCTCGACTCAACAAATAGTTTCTGTAGGTGCATCTTTAATTCCATTTCTAGAACATGACGACGCAAACAGAGCTCTAATGGGTGCTAACATGCAAAGACAAGCTGTACCAACACTCATATCAGATAAACCATTAGTAGGAACTGGAATGGAACGAACTGTAGCTGTAGACTCAGGAGTAACAGAAATAGCAAAACGAGGAGGAATAATTAAATATTTAGACGCATCCAGAATAGTTATCAAAGTTAATAAAGAAGAAAGATGCTCTGGAGAAGCAGGAATAGATATCTATAATCTTACAAAATACACTAGATCTAATCAAAATACGTGTATTAATCAAATACCGTGTGTATCTTTAGGAGAAAAAGTAGAAAAAAACGACGTTTTGGCAGATGGACCGTCAACAGACTTAGGTGAATTAGCGTTAGGACAAAACATGCGTGTAGCTTTTATGCCTTGGAATGGATACAATTTTGAAGATTCCATCTTAGTATCAGAGAAAGTTGTTCAAGAAGATAGATTCACTACAATTCACATTCAAGAACTAGCCTGTATCTCTAGAGATACAAAATTAGGATCCGAAGAAATTACATCAGACATACCTAACGTAGGAGAATCTGCATTATCTAAATTAGATGAATCTGGAATTGTATACATTGGAGCTGAAGTAAATGGAGGAGATATTCTAGTTGGAAAGGTAACCCCGAAAGGCGAAACACAATTAACACCAGAAGAAAAATTGTTAAGAGCTATCTTTGGAGAAAAAGCTTCAGATGTTAAAGATTCATCTTTACGAGTTCCTAATGGAGTATCCGGTACAGTAATTGATGTACAAGTATTTACTAGAGACGGAATAGAAAAAGATAATAGAGCACTAAAAATCGAAAGTATGCAACTTCAACAAGCTGAAAAAGATTTAACAGAAGAATTTAAAATATTTGAATCAAGTTTATTTAATCAGATACAATCAGTATTACTATCATCAGGAATTAATATAAAACATCTAAATCAACTATCTAAAAAAGAGTGGTTAAAAGTTTCTATAAATAATAAAAAAAATCAAAAAAAATTAGTACAATTATCTTCTCAGTACAATAATCTTAAAAAAGAATTCAAAAAGAAATTAGAAATTAAACATAAACAAATTACTCAAGGAGATGATTTAACTCCTGGAGTACTAAAAATTGTTAAAGTTTATTTAGCAGTAAAAAGACAAATACAACCAGGCGACAAAATGGCTGGGCGTCATGGAAATAAAGGAGTGATTTCAAAAATAAATCCTATAGAAGATATGCCTTATGATCAAAATGGAGTCCCTGTAGACATTGTACTAAATCCACTAGGAGTACCATCCAGAATGAATATTGGTCAGATTTTGGAAACTCATCTAGGATTAGCATCAAAAGGAATAGGAGATAAAATCAGCCTAATGTTAAAAAACAAAGATTCTATTACAACTATTAGAAATTTTATTCAAAAAGCCTTTAATTTAGGCGAACATACTAGACAAAAGGTTGATTTAACACATTTTTCTGATGATGAAGTATTATGCTTAGCAAAAAATTTTAAAAAAGGGATGCCAATAGCAACACCTGTTTTCGATGGAGCGAGAGAAAACGAGATAAAAGAGCTATTAAAATTAGCCAATTTACCAGATTCTGGACAAATATCACTCTTTGATGGACGCACTGGAGAAAAATTTGAAAGACCAGTCACTGTAGGATATATGTACATGTTGAAACTAAACCATCTTGTTGACGATAAAATGCATGCAAGATCTACTGGATCTTATAGTTTAGTTACTCAACAACCACTAGGAGGAAAAGCTCAATTTGGAGGACAAAGATTTGGAGAAATGGAAGTATGGGCATTAGAAGCTTATGGTGCTGCCTACACTTTACAAGAAATGTTAACAGTAAAATCTGATGATGTTAACGGAAGAACTAAAATGTACAAAAATATAGTAGATGGAAACTATAAAATGGAACCAGGAATGCCTGAATCTTTTAATGTTTTGTTAAAAGAAATTAGATCATTAGGTATTAACATCGAACTAGAACATGATTAATAATACAATTATTGATACTTATTTCATCAAAATTTTTATTAATTAAATATAGTTATCTTCAAATATTTCACTTCTACGGGAACTAATTCGTGAAAGATTTATTAAAATTTTTAAAATCACAAATTAAAACTGATGAATTTGATGCAATTAAAATTGCACTCGCCTCCCCAGATATGATTCGTTCTTGGTCGTTTGGAGAAGTTAAAAAACCAGAAACTATTAATTATAGAACATTTAAACCGGAAAGAAACGGATTATTTTGTGCACGCATTTTTGGTCCAGTAAAAGACTACGAATGCTTATGTGGAAAATATAAAAGATTAAAACATCGTGGAGTAATCTGCGAAAAATGTGGTGTTGAAGTTACCCAAAGCAAAGTCAGAAGGGAACGCATGGGGCACATTGAATTAGCTTCACCTATCGCGCATATTTGGTTTTTAAAATCATTACCTTCAAGAATTGGATTATTATTAGATATGCCATTACGAGATATTGAAAGAGTTCTTTACTTTGAATCATATGTAGTAATCGAAGAAGGAATTACAAATCTTGAAAAACGTCAAATCTTAACTGAAGAACAATATTTAAATGCATTAGAAGAACATGGAAACGAATTTAATGCACAAATGGGTGCAGAAGCTATACAATCATTATTAATTAATATGAACTTAATACAAGAATGCGAAATTTTAAGACAAGAACTGAAAAATAGTAATTCTGAAACTAAACGAAAAAAATTAACAAAACGTATCAAACTATTAGAATCATTCATACAATCACATAACAAACCCGAATGGATGATATTAACTGTCTTACCTATTTTACCACCTGATCTTAGACCATTAGTTCCATTAGATGGAGGACGATTCGCTACATCAGATTTAAACGATTTATATCGTAGAGTTATTAATAGAAACAACCGATTAAAACGTTTGTTAGAACTATCAGCACCTGATATTATCATCAGAAACGAAAAAAGAATGTTACAAGAAGCAGTTGATGCATTATTAGATAATGGAAGAAGAGGAAGAGCTATAACAGGGTCAAATAAACGTCCACTTAAATCACTTTCTGACATGATTAAGGGAAAACAAGGTAGATTTAGACAAAACTTGCTAGGAAAAAGAGTAGACTATTCAGGAAGATCTGTAATTACTGTTGGACCATACTTACATCTACATCAATGTGGTTTACCTAAAAAAATGGCGTTAGAACTATTCAAACCATTTATCTATGGAAAATTAGAAATAAAAGGATTAGCTACTACAATCAAATCAGCTAAAAAAATGGTGGAACGCGAAGAACCGATCGTTTGGGATATATTAGATGATGTTATTCGAGAACATCCGGTATTGTTAAATCGAGCACCTACTTTACATCGATTAGGTATTCAAGCTTTCGAACCAGTACTAGTTGAAGGCAAAGCTATACAATTACATCCATTAGTATGTGCAGCATATAATGCAGATTTTGATGGAGATCAAATGGCAGTACACGTTCCTCTAACATTAGAAGCACAACTAGAAGCACGCTCATTAATGATGTCTATTAATAACATTCTATCACCTGCTAATGGAGAACCTATTATCGTACCTTCTCAAGACGTCGTATTAGGACTTTATTATATGACTCGAGAAAAAATTAATGTAAAAGGAGAAGGCATGATACTAAACGATCCAAAGGAAGCAGAAAGAGTATATCGAATGGGATTAGCTGAACTTCATGCTAAAGTAAAAACAAGAATATCAGAATATGTTCTTAAAGAAAACAAAACATTTGTGCAAACAAAAAAAATTGTAAACACTACTATAGGAAGAGCAATTCTATGGATGATTGTTCCAAAAGGATTACCTTTCTCTATAGTCAATCAAATATTAGGTAAGAAATCTATTTCTACTATGCTTAATATCTGCTATCGTATCTTAGGTTTAAAATCAACTGTAAATTTCGCTGATCAAATTATGTATACAGGATTCGCTTATGCTGCACGATCCGGTGCATCAGTAGGAATTGACGACATGATGATTCCAACGAAAAAAGCCGATATCATAACAGAAGCTGAAATTGAAGTAGCTGAAATACAAGATCAATTTCAATCAGGACTTGTCACTTCTGGAGAAAGATATAACAAAGTTATTGACATTTGGGCAGCAGCTAACGAACGTGTTGCAAAAGCAATGATGAAAAATTTATCTACAGAATCTGTGATTAACAAAAAAGGAAAAGTAGTACAACAAATTTCTTTTAACAATATCTTTATGATGGCGGATTCTGGTGCAAGAGGATCAACAGCTCAAATTAGACAATTAGCTGGAATGAGAGGATTAATGGCAAAACCAGACGGTTCCATTATTGAAACACCTATTACAGCAAATTTTAGAGAAGGATTAAATGTATTACAATATTTTATTTCTACTCATGGTGCAAGAAAAGGATTAGCTGACACTGCTTTAAAAACTGCAAACTCAGGATATTTAACTCGTCGTTTAGTTGACGTCGCTCAAGACCTAGTAGTTACTGAAGATGATTGCAATACACATGAAGGTATTATTATGACTGCTGTCATAGAAGGAGGAGATATTAAAGAACCATTAAGAGAAAAAGTTTTAGGTCGTGTTACAGCAAATAACATTTTAGAATCTTATTCTACTAATATATTAATACCTAGAAACACGCTACTAAATGAAAAATGGTGTGATACTTTAGAAAAATATTCTATAGATAGTGTGAGGGTAAGATCAGTAGTAAATTGTGAAACAAATTTTGGTGTTTGTGCTCAGTGTTATGGAAGAGATTTAGCTAGAGGAAAAATAGTTGAAAAAGGTGAAGCAATTGGAGTAATTGCTGCACAATCTATTGGAGAACCAGGCACACAACTTACAATGCGTACTTTTCATATTGGAGGTGCTGCTTCAAGAATAGCTACAGAATCTAATATACAAGTTAAAAATTTTGGAATAATAAAACTCAATAATGCTAAATCCGTAATTAACTCTGAAGGAAAAATAATAATTACTTCACGTAATGTTGAATTAAAAATTATTGATGAAGTTAAAAGAACAAAAGAAAGTTATAAAGTGCCATACGGTTCTATAATAGCTAAACAAAACAAAGAAAAGGTACAACCAGGAGAAATAGTAGCGAAATGGGATCCCCATACTATTCCAGTAATTTCTGAAGTAAACGGATATATTAAATTCATTGACATGATCGACGGACAAAGTATTACTAGACAAACCGATGAACTAACAGGTCTAACATCTATAGTAATACTTGATACATCAGAACGAACAACACTGGGAAAAGATTTAAGACCATCGTTAAAAATTATTAATGCTGATAATACTGATGTTTTAATTACTGATACCGATATGCCAGCACAATATTTCTTACCAGGAAAGGCTATAGTACAAGTTGAAAATAATGCTCAAATTAGATCAGGAGACACTTTAGCTAGGATACCTCAAGAATCAGGAGGAACTAAAGATATTACTGGAGGATTACCACGAGTAGCAGACCTTTTCGAAGCACGTCGTCCTAAAGAACTAGCCATTTTAGCTGAAATTAGTGGTTTTATTTCTTTCGGAAAAAATACTAAAGGAAAAAGAAGATTAATTATTACACCATATGACGGAAATAATCCTTACGAGGAAATGATTCCAAAATGGAGACAATTAAACGTATTTGAAGGAGAAAGAGTAGAAAAAGGTGACATTATATCTGATGGACCAGAATCACCTCATGACATTTTAAGATTAAGAGGAATTCAAGCTGTAACAAAATACATTGTAAACGAAGTACAAGAAGTATATCGTCTTCAAGGAGTTAAAATCAATGATAAACATATTGAAGTTATAATCAGACAAATGTTACGAAAAGCTACAATTATTCAATCTGGAAATTCAGAATTTTTAAATGGAGAACAAGTAGAATATTCTCGAATAAAGATATCAAATCAAAAACTTCAAGATAAAAGAAAAACATTAGCAACATTTTCTAGAGATTTATTAGGTATTACCAAAGCTTCTCTTGCAACAGAATCATTTATATCTGCAGCCTCTTTTCAAGAAACAACAAGAGTATTAACTGAATCAGCAGTAGCAGGAAAAAAAGACGAACTAAGAGGACTAAAAGAAAATGTTATTGTAGGACGTTTAATTCCTGCAGGAACAGGATATGCTTATCATAAGAAACGGTTGAATCATCGTCGAAAAGAAAATATAAATTCTAATTTGTCACCTTCTATTAGCGCAGAAGAAGCATCTGCTAATTTATCAGAATTGTTAAATTCTACTTTATGAATTTTAATAAAAAACAAACATTTACTGTGTATTTAAATGTTTGTTTTTTATATTTATTTTATAAAAAACAAATTAATTCAAATTACAATCAATATTTTCATGTAAAACATATTAAACATATTATAAAAAGTTACTTGATATAATCTTTTTTCAAATTAAAAAATCACAAATTTCACACCATTATTAAAACATTTATTTGAATTATTAGAACTACTACTAAATTTATGCTTCATATAAAACATATATAATTTAAAAAAACAAAATTCAAAATTTAGAGAACTTAAACATATTATTAATTGATATCGATTAACTAACAACATAATAATGATTTTTAAAATTAACTATTTAACTGTTTAAAAGCTATTATTATAAATAAAATGTACCATTAATTATTAATTAGAAAAACATTACAATTCAGACAAAAATATAAACACTAATTATAATTATATCAACCATACATACTATAACACTAAAATAGTACAAAATGTTTCAATATAATAATTAATATACAAAATACATAAAATACTAACATTTATATTAATACGTTCTCAAAAATAATAAAGTTACATTTTAATATAAATTCATATCAATAAAATTGTAATAAACATAAAATATGAAAAAAAATACAATAATACGAAATGCGTTAATCAGTGTCTTTGATAAAACTGGAATTATAGAATTTGCTAGGAAACTTACTCAAAAGAAAATCAATTTATTTTCTACATCTGGAACTAGAAAAGCATTAAAAAATGCAGGAATAAAATCAACCAATATTTCTAAATATACTAATTTTCCTGAAATCATGTGCGGAAGAGTTAAAACACTCCATCATAAAATATATGCTGGAATACTAGCACGCCCAGAACAAGATCAAGATACATTAAACAAATATCAAATAGTTCAAATGGATTTAGTTGTAATAAATTTTTATCCATTTGTTCAAATGTTAAATAAGAAAAACACAAATTTTGATGACATACTTGAATTTATTGATATCGGAGGGCCAACTATAGTTCGAGCTTCTGCAAAAAACTACAACCACGTTACTATTGCAACTAATAACAATGATTATTGTAACATTCTTAAAGAACTAAATAAAAACAATAATCAAATTTCACACAAAACACGTATAAAATTAGCTTATACTGCTCTTCAATATGTCTTTAATTACGATTATAGTATAGTAGAACATTTTTCAAACCTAAATAACAAAAATTCTTCTTCTAATACTTTTCCTAATTATTTAAATTACATATTTAAAAAAAAGCAAGATCTAGCATATGGAGAAAATAAACATCAACAAGCAGGATTGTACACAAATTTATCTTATAATTATAATGTTATCCAAATGCAAGGAAAAACTTTATCTTATAATAATATGTCTGATGTTGACATAGCTATATCTTGCGTTCAAGAATTTAAAGATCCAGCCTGCGCAATAATAAAACATGGAAACCCATGTGGAGTAGCGATTTCAAATAATGATCTTTCTGCCTATTTATCTGCTTACGAGTCAGATCCTATCTCATCATTTGGGGGAATAATTGCTTTTAATAGTACGATACATAAAAAAACAGCAGAAACTATAGTAAATCAACAATTTGTAGAACTAATTGCAATTCCAGATATCACTGATTCAGCACTAAATATATTTTCTAAAAAGAAAAATATAAGAATATTAAAATATTGCGATAAATATCAAAAAGTAAACAAGTTAGACATAAAATCAATAAATACAGCATTCTTATTACAAACCAATTCTTATAATGACATAAATCATAAAGATTGGAAAATAGTTAGTAACAAGCAACCAACGCAAAAAGAGATATATGATGCTACATTTGCCTTAAAAATTGTCAAATATCTAAAATCTAATGCTATAGTATGCGTTCGAGACTTAAAAACAATAAGCATTGGAGCAGGACAAACTAGTCGTATTGATGCCATTAAAGTTGCAGTAATGAAAGCCAAAGATAAAAAGATAAACCTGAAAAAATCTATTGTTGCATCTGACGCTTTTTTTCCATTTAAAGATAGTATTGACGTCCTTGCTACACAAGGAACTTCTTGCATTATTCAGCCTGGAGGATCTATAAGAGATAAAGAAATAATTTCGTCTGTTAACAAACATAATATTTCTATGATTTTTTCAAACAAAAGATATTTTAAACACTAAAAAACTATCAATTTAGATGATACATTTATATATAAAAAGATCTTTGTTAACACTAAGATTTAAAGAGGTTTAAGTTATGATTTATAGCATGACAGGCTATGCAAAAGAAAAAATTAACAGAGCATGGGGTAGCGCCATTTTTGAGATTCGTTCATTTAATCATCGTTATTTAGAAATTAATCTTAGGTTATCAGAAGAATTTAGAGAACTAGAACCATGGATCCGTCAACATATTAGATCTAATTTGAACCGAGGGAAAATAGAATGCAATTTACAATTTGAATCTAATAAATATGCGATTCCAAACAAATCTATTAATACCACTTTAGTAAAACAATTAGTAAAACATATTAAATATATTAAATTAAATGTACCAAATGGAATAATAAACATAATTGATTTATTAAACTGGCCAGGAGTAATAAATTCAAAAAATGATAATATAGACCAAATTTCTTCTGAATTACCGGGATTATTAAAAAAAACTATAAAAAGATTATTAAATTTTAGAAAAAATGAAGGAATTAATCTTAAAAAATTAATAGAAACAAAATTGTTTTTCATACAAAACAATGTAAAAACTATAAAAAACAATATAACTCAAATTATAAAATGGCAAAAACAAAAGATCTCAGACAAAATAGAAGAACTAAAAATAGACATTGATCCAAATAGACTAAATCAAGAATTATTTTTTATAATACAAAAGACCGATATTTCAGAAGAACTAGACAGAATCGAGATACATGTTTTAAAAACTTTTTCTATACTAGAAAATAAAGAACCAATTGGAAGAAAACTAGATTTTATTATGCAAGAATTAAATCGAGAAATTAATACGTTATCTTCTAAATCTTCACATTTTGATATTCATTCTTCTGTAATAGAAATCAAAGTATTAATCGAACAAATTAGAGAACAAAGCCAAAATATTGAATAAACTTGTAACACTTTATACTAATATAAATAATTCAATATTATTTTCAATAAAACAACAACCCTAAAATATAATCATGTTATTCACTTCCTTTATTTAGCATCATTATATAATTATTAAAATCGACTTTAAAATTGTATGCGTTTTATTAAACTTATAAAATAAGTTCAAAAAATCAATTCAAACAAAAATTAAGACATAAACTACTAATTAAACATAATTTTCAATAAAAAATTAAAAATAAATATTGTAGTAAATAATGTTAATTGTACAAATAATAGTCACGTGTCAAAACAACTAAAAATAAAAAAGTTATATTTTTAAAATCATAAAATTAAAATAAACCAATATGATTAAAAAAACGATGTTTAGCAACAACATCGTTTTTTTAATCATATGAATTCTAACTATAATCTTTTCTAATAATCTTTGCTGCTTTAACCATATTCTTTAATGCTAGTTTAGTAACTTCCCAATTTCTAGTTTTTAACCCACAATCAGGATTAATCCACAATCTCTGTATTGGAATATGATTTATAGCTTTTCTTAATAACGAAATCATCCATTGTACATTAGGTACATTAGGTGAATGAACATCATATACACCTGGACCAATCTCATTAGGATACTCAAAATTTTTAAAAAATTCCAATAATTCCATATCAGAACGTGATGTTTCAATAGTAATGACATCTACATCCAATAAAACAATAGCATCCATGATATCATTAAATTCACAATAACACATATGCGTATGAATTTGTGTATCATCCCTTACACCAGAATAAGTTAATCGAAAAGACTCAATTGCCCAAGAAAAATACTGATTCCATAAACTACGACGTAATGGTAAACCTTCTCTTAAAGCTGGTTCGTCAATCTGAATAATACCGATTCCTTGACTTTCCAATTCTAATACTTCATCACGTAAAGATAACGCTATTTGTTTTGCTATATCTTCTTTAGACAAATCTTCTCTTAAAAAAGACCAACATAAAATAGTTATAGGACCAGTTAACATGCCTTTTACTGGTTTTTTGGTTAAAGATTGTGCATATGTAATCCATTCCACAGTAATCGATTTAGAACGGCTAATATCTCCGATAATAATAGGTGGTTTCACACATCTTGATCCATAACTTTGAACCCAACCGTTTTCGGTAAACGCGAAACCATTTAAATTTTCACCAAAATACTCTACCATATCATTTCTTTCAAATTCACCGTGTACTAAAACGTCGAGATCTAAATTTTCTTGAATAGTAATAGCTAACGATATATGTTTACGTAACTCATTCTGATATTCTTTATGACCTATCTTCCCTGTTTTAAAATTAAATCGTAACTGTCTTATTTCTTCTGTTTGTGGAAAAGAACCTATAGTAGTAGTTGGAAGAACAGGCAAATTTAGCTTTATTTTCTGATGTTTATTCCTAACAGAATATACGCTTTTCCTCTTATTATCATATTGCGATAATTCATTAACTCTAGCTTGTACTAAAATATTATTCACTAAACGTGAATTACTGCGAGCATAAATTGGCTCACTCCATGTTTTTATTTCATCTATAATATTATTATTTAATGCATTTCTTAACAAAAATAATTCTTTACATTTTTGTAAAGAAAAAGAAAACCAATCCTTAATTTCTAAATTTAAAGAACTTTCATACTCAAGATCAATAGGAGAATGTAATAATGAACAAGAAGAAGATATCCATACTTCTTTTCTAAACATTAAAAATGACTTTAATTTTACAAACCATTGTACTAAATCTGTACGCCAAATATTTCTTCCATTTATTACACCTAAAGATACTAACCACTCTTCAGGAATTTGAGAATTCAACAAAGATAAATTACACTTTCCAGATATTAAATCTACATGTAAACCCTGTACAGGTAACTTACATATTATATCTAAATTATGATTAATACTTCCAAAATAAGTAGTTAACAATATTTTACTATAACCTAATAAACTTTCATAAACAGAATAAAAAGATCTTTTCCATTTTTCTGGTAATTCTAATGCTAAAATAGGTTCATCAATTTGAACCCACATAATATTTTTCTTTTTAAGCTTCAATAAAAGTACCTGATAAACTGGAATAATTTTTTTTAGTAAATTTAATTTATCAAAATAAGAACCTTTTATTTTTCCTAACCATAAATAAGTTAATGGTCCCAAAATTACAGGTTTAACATTATCATATAATAATAAAGCTTCATCGACTTCTTCTAGTAATTGCATCCAAGATAAATTAAATTCTGTATCTTTTACAAACTCAGGAACTATATAATGATAATTAGTATCAAACCATTTTGTCATATCTGACGCGAGTATTAAGTCTTGATTAACAGAACATCCGCGAGCGACGCGAAATAAAGTGTTTAAATCAAAAATACCATTTTTATTTTTGTGTCTTTTCGGTACATTTCCTAACAACATAGTCATTCCTAAAACATGATCATACCAAGCAAAATCACCTACAGGAATGAAATCAATACCAGCTTGCTTTTGCTGATCCCAATGACGACGCCTTAACATTTTTCCAACTGATAATAACTCGTCTTCAGAAATCTTTCCAGACCAATAATTTTCTTGTGCAATTTTTAATTCACGTTTTATACCAATTCTAGGAAAACCTAGTGTATGACTCATGACATTCATATAATGACTAACCCCTATACACATGTTCAAAATACCACGAAATTAAAATACCATTCAAAACAATAATTTGTAACTTATATAAACATCCAAAGTATATTAAAACGTTAAAAATAAAAATTTTAAAATATTAATATTCTAAGTTTAATGGTATTAATGTACATATAATCAATGTCAATTGATAAAATTAAGATCTGTTAATTTATCAAATAAGACAAAATATTTTAATAAATTCAAAACTTTTGCAAAATTAAAAATTTACTATAAATTATCTACTATTAATTAAAACTAATAAAGCTCAATGTACGAATATTACTTGTATATCCAATTAGTTTAAAAACAATTTATGTAAATAACAAGCTACTCCATCTTCTGCATTACTGCCAATAGTTTCAATGTGAGGAAGACATCTTTTTAAAATAGAACATCCATTTTTTACGATGCATCCTTTTCCAGAAATTTCTAACATATCCTTATCATTCATTCCATCTCCAAAAGATAAACAATTTTCCAATGAAAATCCTAATAAACTAGATACTAATTTTAGACCGTGTCCTTTAGAAGCTTTGTAACCTGTCACTTCTAAACAAGAAGAACAAGAAAAATTAACATTTACTAAATTTTTAAATTGACAATTAATATAATTTTCTAAAAGAAACAATTTTTTGAAATTATTACTTGTAAAAAATATTTTACTAATGTTTTGATGTTGCAAATATTTGTAATTAAATAATTTATATTTAAAATCTAATGATAAAAAAAATTTCGAACTATTATTATAATTACTATTTATATACCAATTATTATGAGAATATAATTGAACTAATACATCTTTATCCAAGGATAATATTTGAATTAGCTTTAATACAATTTTTTTATCAAGATCGCAACTATATACTAATTTATCATTAAAATCATAAATTCTTGCCCCATTCGAAGTAATAAGACAAGCTGAAACACCCAAATTTTCTCTAATTTTATATGCTTCGGAATAATGTCTACCTGTTGCTATTACAAAATAAATTCCTTTTTTAACTAACGTTTGAATCACATTTTTTGTATACTCAGTCAAATGATATTCTGGAGATAATAATGTTCCGTCTAAATCAGATGAAATAATATGATAATACATAGTATCCTTAATGTATACTAATTGCTAATAAAACAAATATTTTAAAGCTTATAGTTAAAACAACTAATTAAAATATATTTATGAAAATAAGATTAAATTAAACTATTCTATAACTGTTAAATACTACTAATTATATATTTCAAAAAATTTGTAATTAATTTATATAATAAACGAAAAAATCTTAAACTAGGAATAAATATACAAATGTTAGCTACAAATCTAAACATTATTATTCTTGCTGCTGGAAAAGGTAAAAGAATGCATTCTACTTATCCAAAAATACTGCATTTACTAGGAGGAAAACCCATCTTGCAGCATGTTATAGATTTATCAAAATCTATTAATTCAAAAAATATTTACTTAATTTATAATTATCAATACAAACTATTTAGATCTATTATTACAGATCCTGACCTAATATGGATAAAACAGAAAAAATTATTAGGTACTGGAAATGCTATTTATCAAATAATAAATATTTTAAAAAATAATGAAAATTATCTGATTCTATATGGGGATATGCCTTTAATATCCAATCAATCTATAAAAAACTTAATACTTTCTAAAAGAAAATCATCAATTAGTTTGTTAACAGCAAAAGTAAGAAATCCAGAAAGTTATGGAAGAATTATCAGAAAAAAAGAAAAAATTAAGAAAATAGTAGAACATATAGATGCTACCAAAAAACAACTAAAAATTCACGAAATTAATTCTGGAATTTTTATTACTACTGGAAAAAATTTAAAAAATTGGACAAAAAAAATAAGTAATAAGAACAAAAAAAAAGAATATTACATTACAGATATTATTTACCTAGCTTATAAAGATAAGCATACAATACATGCTGTACATCCTACCAATAACAATGAAATACAAGGTATAAATAATAAACTTCAATTATCCAGAGCAGAAAAATTATACCAAAAAAAAAGAACCAATCATTTATTATTGTCCGGTGTTACAATTCACAATCCATCAAACTTTAACATTCGAGGTACATTAAAACATGGAAAAAACGTAGAAATTGATAATGGTGTTATCTTAGAAGGAACTATCAAGTTTGGTCATTCTGTTAAAATTGGACCAGGTTGTATCATTAAAAATAGCACAATTGGAAACAATTGTTACATTAAAGCATACACAATCATTGAAGAAACAATTATTGCTAATAATTGTATCATTGGTCCTTTTTCTAATCTAAGAAATGGAACTGTATTAAAAAATAACACTAAAATAGGAAATTTCGTCGAAGTTAAAGAAAGTATTATAGAATATGCATCTAAAATTAAGCATCTAAGTTATTTGGGTAATTCTAACATTGGGAAAAAAGTTAATATAGGGGCAGGAACTATTTTTTGTAATTATGACGGAAAAAATAAATTTAATACTACCATAGGAAACAACGTTTTTATTGGATCAAATTGTCAAATTATCGCACCTATTACCATTACAAATGATACTATTATCGCAGCAGGTACTACAGTTATGAAAAATGTTAATAAACCTAGTTTAGTTTATAATAAAAAACAAGAAATACAAAAAAAAATGAAATATTAAAATAAAAAAATTATTTTAAAAAAATAAAATATATAATTTTTTATTATAGGATAAAACATGTGTGGAATCATTGCTATAATTGCTCAAAAAAATGTAATAAATACATTAAAAAAAGGAATGATAAAATTAGAATATAGAGGATACGATTCTTCAGGAATGGCGATCATAAATAAAAAAAATAAAATTATACGATATCGAGCCAAAGGAAAAGTAAATAATCTAATAAACATTATAGAAAAAGTCAACTTATCTGGAAAAATAGGCATAGCACATACTAGATGGGCAACCCACGGAAAAGCATCGATAAAAAACGCGCATCCTCATATATCTGAAAACATTTCTATTGTACACAATGGAATTATTGAAAACTACAAAGAAATTAAAAAATATTTAGAAAAAAAAGGATATCAATTTTTTTCCGATACTGATACAGAGGCTATCGCACATCTAATTCATTTCACTCAAATTAAAAATTGCTACAAAAATTTTTTACAAATCATCCAAAGCGTTATTAAAAAGCTAAAAGGAAACTATAGTATGGTAATTATGGATGCAAATAATCCAAACATATTATTAGCAGTACGTTCAAAAAGTCCATTAATACTAGGAATAGGACAACAAGAAAATTATATTGCTTCCGATCAATTAGCATTAATTAACATTACAAAACGTTTTATATATTTACATGAAGGCGATATTGCAATATTAACACATTATAGTATTAATATTTTAAATAAAGATGGAATATTTATAAAAAGAAAAGAAACATGCATACAACTTAGTGAAAACGTTACCAATAAAGAACCATTCAAACATTATATGAAAAAAGAAATATACGAACAACCTACCTCAATTCGTAATACTCTTATAAATAGATTAAATAAAAATAAAACAATTTGTTTTTCTGAATTAGATACTAAAGCTAAAAAATTACTATTAAAAACAGAACATATCCATATTATAGCCTGTGGAACATCCTATCATGCAGGGTTAGTATCAAAATATTGGTTTGAATCACTAGCTACAATATCATGCGATGTAGAAATTGCTTCAGAATTTTGTTACAGAAAGTTTGTAGTTAGAAAAAATAGTTTACTATTAATACTTTCGCAATCTGGAGAAACCGCTGATAACTTAACTGCTCTGAGAATTTCAAAACATTTTGGATATTTAGGATCATTAGTAATATGTAATTCACAAAGTTCATCTTTAGTACATGAATCCGATTTTTCATTATTAACTTATGCAGGAATAGAAATAAGCGTAGCTTCCACCAAATCCTTTACTACTCAATTAACTATATTACTTATGTTAGTAGCTAGATTCATTCATTTAAAAAAAGATGATTCAAAATTAGAAAAAAAAATAGTTAATACATTAAACGTTCTTCCAAGTAGAATTGAAGAAGTATTAGCATGCAAACACATAATTTATTCTTTAGCCAAAAAAATATCTAACAAAGAAAACATTATATTTTTAGGAAAAGGAGAACAATATCCTATTGCAATGGAAGGAGCTTTAAAAATAAAAGAAACGTCGTATATTCATGCAGAAGGATATCCCATTGGAGAAATGAAACATGGCCCTCTAGCATTAGTTGACTCAAAAGTTCCAATTGTTATAATTGCTCCTAACAATCACTTATTAGAAAAAATAAAACTAAATATAGAAGAAATTTATGCTAGAAGAGGGCTAGTTTATATTTTTACAGATCCGTTCACTCAGTTTAATAAAAGTAGTAATATTATACGACTACCTTATATAGAAGATTTAATATCACCAATTTTTTATTCAGTACCACTACAACTTTTAGCATATTACATTGCTTTAATAAAAGGAAAAAATATAGATCAGCCCAGAAATCTAGCAAAATCAGTAACAGTGGAATAAAAAATTAAGTAATAGATTTGAAAGGAAAAAATATGAAAAAGATCTAAAAATTTAACTTAACGTATTAATTTTACTTACGTCACGTCTCTATAGCAATACGCAATTTTTTCATTGCACTTTTTTCTAGTTGACGAACTCTTTCGGCTGATATTCCATAACTGTTCGCAATAGCTTGTAAAGTAATTTTATTGCTATCATCTAACCATCTTACATTAATAATATGACGACTTCTCTCATCTAATCTTAAAAGAGCATTATTTAACTTGTCAGTAGCATGTATTTCCCAATTATTTTCTTCAACTTCGTTAGCAAAATTCGATAAGTCATCTTGCAAATACGGTGTAATATTTATAAATTTTTCTTTTTCTAAATCTTTCCTTGTAATGGGGTGCAAAGCTATATCTTGAGCAGACATACGAGATTCCATTTCTCTAACATCTTTACTTTTTACACCTAATTCACGTGCAACTAGTTCCAACTCATCATCATTAAACCAACCTAATTTTTTTTTAGCTTTACGAAGATTAAAAAACAACTTTCTTTGCGATTTAGTAGTGGCTACTTTTACAATGCGCCAATTTCTCAATACATATTCGTGAATTTCAGACTTTATCCAATGCACAGCAAAAGATACCAATCGAACTCCTATTTCTGGATTAAAACGACGAACAGCCTTCATCAACCCAATATTACCTTCTTGAATCAAATCAGATTGTAATAACCCATAACCAGAATAATTTCTTGCAATATGAATTACAAATCTTAAATGAGATAAAATCAATATTTTAGCCGCTTCTAAATCACCTTGATAACATAATTTTTTAAAAAGAGATTGTTCTTCTTTCAAAGACAACATCGGCCAAGAATTAGCTACTCTAATATATGCTTCTAAATTTCCTAATGAAACAACCGTGGTTAACATTTTCATATTCTTAGTCATATATAATCCAAAATACTAAAAATATAACTTATTATATAATATTATTAATATAATATGTTAAAATTAAAATAATTAAACTTACATTTAATATTATACTATTTTTAAAAGTTTATAAACACTTCTTATTTTAAATATCAAATTTATTTAAGAATACTCTGAAAAAATAGCATTAACAAAATTTTCACTATTAAAGCAATGCATATCTGCTTCTTTTTCTCCAAAACTAATATATCTAATTGGAATAGATAACTTATTAGCTATAGTGAATATGACTCCTCCTTTTGATGTACCATCTAATTTTGTAATTACTAAACCGGTTACACCTAATGCTTTATTAAAAATTTCAGCTTGATTAATTGAATTTTGACCTATACAAGCATCTAATACTAACATAATTTCATTAGGTGCTGAACAATCTAATTTTTTCATAACTCTTTTAATTTTCTTAAGCTCTTCCATTAAATTTATTTTATTATGTAACCTACCTGCAGTATCAGCTATTACGATATCAACATTTTTTGATTGCGCCGATTTCAATGCATCAAAAACTACTGCTGCTGGATCTGATCCACATTTTTGGGATATTACTGGAATTGCATTCTTTTTTCCTAATATTTCTAGCTGATCAATAGCAGCAGCTCTAAACGTATCTCCAGCTGCTAGCATTACCGATTTTCCTTGATTCTTAAAACTATATGCAAGTTTTCCAATTATTGAAGTTTTTCCTACACCATTTACACCTACCATTAGTATAGAAAATGGTTTCCTATATGTTGCTACAGTTAATGGTTTTTCTACTTTTTTTAAAATGTCAACCATATATCTTTTCAATAAAGACAGGATAACCTTACTATTTTGTATATTTCTAATGCGTACTTCTTTCTCCAAATAATTAATTAATTTATCAGTAGTATTTAAACCAACATCAGCTATTAAAAGTTGCTCAGAAATTTCTTCAAATATAGAACTATTTACCTTCTTTTTCGAAAATAAATTATAAATTTTAGATCCAAAGTGTTTCTTAGTTTTTGAAAGTTTTTTTACTAATGTTAAAAACATCCCTTCTTTTTTAACCTTTATGCAAGATGAAACTATACTTTTTACATTTTTTATGTCAGCATTTTGAGAATTTATAATACTACTCTCTTTTTTATCTAATACAACTGTTTCATTTATATGTTGAGTAGAACAATCTAAAAAATCATTCTTAGGAATTTTGCTTATTTTTAAAATATTTTCATTAACTTCATTATCTTGTACACTAAGTTTCTTATTTGAGTTAAACCAAGAAAATAACTGTTTAAATTTACTTTTATTATCTTTTAACATTATACTATCCTTTATTGTTCTAACGTATATAATAAACTATAAAAAACATAACATCATTTAAAGAAATTACACATATTAATTTATATAAAAATGTAAAAATAAATAAAAAACTTAATTTTTTATATAATTACATAATTTATAAGTCTAAGTAAACGTAGTATATTAATATGAAACAAACAAAAAAAAACAAAATTCGTATTATCAGTGGTGAATTTCGAGGGCAAAAAATATTCATAAAAAAAACTTATAAAGTACGCCCTACTACTGATCGCATGCGTGAAACATTATTTAATTGGATACATGCGAGGACTATTAATGCTAATTGTTTAGACTGTTTTTCTGGAAGTGGAGCATTAGGTATAGAAGCACTTTCTCGTTATGCTTCGTTTGTTACTTTTATAGAAAAACACAAAAGAACAGCATATGAATTAAAAAAAACAATTATAAAATTTAAAAAACAAAATATTAAAATTATAAATGCTGATGCAACAAAATGGTTAAATAAAATTAGAAAACCTTACGACATTATATTTTTAGACCCTCCATTTAATACTGAACTATTACAAAATACAATTATTCAATTAGATAAATACAAATATACCAAAATGTATTCCTTAATATACATAGAACAAGCAAGAACATCAAAAAAACTATTTATGCCTTATTATTGGACATTATATAAAGAAAAAAAAACATTAAATGTTCACTATCAACTTTATATATGTCAAAAAAATGACTAAAAATAATTTTCGTTTCAAATTTTTCAATATATAAACTAAAAATGATTCTAAGGTTACAATGAACAATAACAAAAAATTTTTAAAACGTTTACAATGTTTAATACCTAAGCATATCAAACCTAAATTCGATAGTGACGAAGATCTTTTAGCATGGAATCAAGAACAAGGTAGGCTATCATCTGAAGCTATCATAAAAAACAATAAAATGTTAAAAATTCAACGTATTTTAGGAAGATCAGGCATTCGAGAACTATATATACATTGTTCATTCGAAAACTATCATATAGAACATGAAGGTCATAAAAAAGTAGCTAAAGCAGCAAAAAAATATGCCGAAGAATTTAATAAAAATATAGCAAGCTTCATCTTTTCGGGAAAACCAGGAACAGGTAAAAATCATCTCGCTTCTGCAATTGGTAACTACTTAATTTTAAATGGAAACAGTGTATTAATTATAACAGTAGCAGATCTAATGTCTAATATAAAAGGAACCTTTAAAAATAATAATAATATAACTGAAGAAATTTTATTAAATAATTTAAGTACTGTAGATTTATTAATGATAGATGAAATAGGCATGCAAATAGAATCAAAATATGAAAAAATAATTATCAATCAAATAGTAGATAGAAGATCATCATCTAAGCGTTCAACAGGTATGTTATCCAATTTAGATTATAAAGGATTAAAAATGCTTTTAGGTGAACGTGTTATTGATAGAATGAGATTAGGAAACAGCCTATGGTTAACATTCGAATGGGACAGTTATAGAAGAAAAATAAAAAAGAACGAATATTAGAGCATACAACTTAAATCCAATAAATGTGAATTTGATTAATCATAAAAAAATAAGCTATAGCGTTTGTTAAATTAAACGTTTAATTTCATTTGTTTGTCTTATCTATTAATAACAAAAATTTATAAAATACAACTATATAAAAAAATTTAAAATACTTATATTCCTAAAATTTCTAATACAATAATAAAACTTTATAAAAATGCAACAAAGTTACTTTTCCATAATATAGTTATTAAAATAATTATATTCTTAAAAATTACACACCAAAATATCTAACTAAAAATTGTTCTTGAATAAAATTCATTCAGTATATTTTTATTTATAAAAATATAATAATTTTAATTACTTACAATAATAAAATATATCACTTTTTTATATCAATCAATGAATATATTAAACGATTTATATAATTTATTTAAAATTTTATATTAACTAAATCTTAGAAATCTAGATTTATTCATTAAATTTCGTGAATTAAATTGAAAAGTCATACAAAATTTTGAAAATATATAATATTAGCTTAGATTTTAATCACTTTAAAAAAATTTTAATTTATTACAATAATAATCTCATTAATAAAAACTATATCAAGAAACATGAAAATTGTTTTAATTTTTCTATTTCATATACATAAATAAAATGTTTTATATTCCCAAGTAAAAACAAGAAAATATTTAAAATTAACATCTTATAAAATAAACATATAATGTATAACTTATACTCCATCAATCAGACGTTTAATTTTAAGTTAAATAAATAAACATTACTTTAATTAAATATACACCATTTGTTACATTAAGATAACACTAAAGCATTTCTCTCCTAAAATCCTGAATTTAAAGGAGAGAAACATCACAACGGATACATTAAAAAATTATAAAACTACATCATACCACCCATACCACCCATTCCAGGAGCAGAAGGAGCACTACCACCTAAATCAGATTTTTCTTCTTTTGGTAAATCCGTCACCATACACTCTGTAGTTATCATTAATCCAGCAACAGATGAAGCATATTGTAATGCCGAACGAGTAACTTTCGTAGGGTCTAGAATACCAAAATGTATCATATCTCCATACTCATCTGTAGCAGCATTATATCCGTAATTACCTTTTCCATCTTTAACATTGTTAGTTACAACAGATGGTTCTTCACCAGAATTAGATACAATTTGACGTAATGGAGCTTCCATAGCACGAAGAGCTACTCTTATTCCTACATTTTGATCTTCATTTTGTCCTAACAAATTAGAAATTTTAGCAGCTACTCTAACCAAAGCAACTCCACCACCCGGTACTACACCTTCTTCAACAGCAGCCCTAGTCGCATGTAAAGCATCTTCCACACGAGCTTTTTTCTCTTTCATTTCTACTTCTGTAGCAGCACCTACTTTTAATACAGCTACTCCACCAGATAACTTGGCTAAACGTTCATTTAATTTTTCTTTATCATAATCAGAAGTAGCCTCTTGAATTTGTTGACGAATCTGACTAATTCTATTTTGAATATTAAATTTCTCGCCTATTCCACCAATAATTGTAGTTGTATCTTTGCTTATTACTACACGTTTTGCTTGTCCTAAATCTTCTAAAGTAGCTTTCTCTAATTCCATAGCTAATTCTTCAGATATTACCGATCCAGCTGTTAATATAGAAATATCTTGCAACATAGCTTTACGACGATCACCAAAACCAGGTGCTTTTACTGCTGCTACTTTTACAATTCCTCTTATAGAATTTACAACTAAAGTAGCTAATGCTTCACCTTCTAAATCTTCTGAAATAATTAATAAAGGTTTTCCTGATTTTGCTACAGATTCTAATACTGGAAGCAATTCTCGAACGTTAGAAATCTTTTTATCTGCCATTAAAATATAAGGATTGTCTAGTTCTACAATGCCTGTTTCCGCTTTATTGATAAAATATGGAGATAAATATCCTCTGTCAAATTGCATACCTTTTACTACTTCTAACTCATCTTGTAATCCAGTACCTTCTTCAACAGTAATCACTCCATCTT
This sequence comes from Buchnera aphidicola (Meitanaphis elongallis), assembly GCA_039830015.1. Lineage (NCBI taxonomy): Bacteria > Pseudomonadati > Pseudomonadota > Gammaproteobacteria > Enterobacterales > Erwiniaceae > Buchnera > Buchnera aphidicola. The sequence continues at coordinate 19,465 of CP140033.1, read as the reverse complement.
TTCCTACTTTTTCCATTGCATCAGCAATTAACATACCTACTTTTTCGTCAGCATTTGCAGAAATAGTTCCAACTTGAGTTATAGCTTTAGAGTCAGAACATGGAACTGATAAACATTTCAGTTCTTCTACTGCGGCAATAACTGCTTTATCGATTCCTCTTTTTAAATCCATTGGATTCATGCCAGCAGCTACAGCTTTTAAACCTTCGTTAACAATCGCTTGTGCTAATAATGTTGCTGTAGTAGTACCATCTCCAGCTGCATCATTTGCTTTAGAAGCTACTTCTTTTACCATTTGAGCGCCCATATTTTCAAACTTATCTTCTAGTTCTATTTCTCGAGCAACAGATACACCATCCTTTGTAATACTAGGTGCACCAAATGACTTATCTAAAACAACATTTCTACCTTTAGGTCCCAAAGTTACTTTTACTGCATCAGCTAACACATTAACACCTCGAAGCATTTTAACACGTGCTTCGTTTCCAAATTTTACGTCTTTAGCGGCCATTAAATTTTTCCTCAAACTTAAAATATGGTTTATTTAGTAAGTACTATAAAATTACTTTTCAACAATTGCTAATATATCACTTTCAGTTAGAATTAATAATTCTTCATTATCAATTTTTTCTATTTTTGCACCGTAACCTTCATTAAAAATAACTGTATCACCTACTTTTACGTCTAACGGTTTAACAATTCCATTATCTAAAACACGACCTTTACCAACAGAAACTACTGTACCACGAGTAGATTTTGCTGCAGCCGATCCTGTAAGTACAATGCCACCTGCTGATTTAGATTCTGTTTCTTGGCGCTTAACAATAACACGATCATGTAATGGACGAATTTTCATTCAATGTTTCTCCTTTTAGTAACTAAGATAAAAAATTCATTTAATTTTTAATATTTCCTGATATAAGATATGTGGATCTTCATCTCAACTTTCAAGTATTGATAATAAAATTTTACTATCTATAGTAAAATTAGAAAAGTGATTAGTATACATAAAATAACAGAACAAATATTAACAACTTTTACTTTAGGATATAAAAACAATATACCTATATTATCATATATCCTTATATATTTCATAGAAGTATTAATTTTATCTAAAAAGTTATTGACATCATTAAATTATTGATGTTTAAATAGAAATATCTGCCTGGATAGCTCAGTTGGTAGAGCAGAGGACTGAAAATCCTCGTGTCGGTGGTTCAATTCCGCCTCCAGGCAAAAACAAAACTTATTATTCATATGTAGTAGAAACAAAATGCATATTTCAAAAGTAATTAAAAATAAAATTTTTATAAAGTAAAACACTCTAGAGAAAAATTAATAATTAATTTTTTATTAATATATTTTAGTCAAAATATATTTTGTATTTTATAACTTTTTTATTTTAATATAATATTCACGTTATGAATTATATAATGTAAGTCCATATCTCCTAAAACAATTAAATTTACAAACTTTTCCCGATCTTTTTATTAAAAATTTGTTTTCATATATGAAAAACTTCATATAAAAAAAAGTTTTAATTATTTAATAGAACAATAAAAATAACCACAAAAACTATACATAAAATCCATAATATTTTTTGTAAATATACTAATTTTTTTTAAAACATCAGTGTTTTTAATTAAAAGAACGCGATACGGATAAAGTATCTCGTTTAACATAAATAATCAAACTTTATCAACAAATTAAAATTGTTTTGTAAGTATCCATATTTAATTTAAAAATTTAAAATCGCATTAATTGTTAGATCTTTAAACCTAAAACAGAACTCTATAAAATTTCTAATAAATTCTGTATTATTTTTTTGAATATAAAAAATTGAAATATAACGTTTACTAATTCTCCTATAAAACTCAAACAATTTTAAGTACTTATCAATAATTCTTATTCATAAAAAATATACTATAAATCTCATATACACACGATCTTTTTATTGAAATAAACACAATAAATTATTTTCCAATACAGAAATTAGAAAAAATATCAGACAATAATTGATCAGAAGTACAAATACCAGTAATATGATTTAGTTGATCTTGACAAATGCGTATATCTTCAGCTAATAATTCAATATTGCAATATTTATTCCAGTTTTTTAGACTTATTTTCATATAATTTAAAATTTTTAACAAAGCATCAATATGGCGACGTCTAGCTAAAAAAATACTCTCATTATTACAAAAAAATTTATTAATTTGAAAAGTATCATACAAGTTCTTACGCAGTTCTTTAATTCCTTCTCCAGTTTTTGTTGAAACAAAAATATAGTTATTATTTTTAAAATAATTAACATCAATTTTAGAACTTAAAAGATCCAATTTATTAAAAACGATAGTGATGCTTATATTACTTGATATTAACTTAGTAAAATCAACATAATGTTTTATTTGATCACACAAATTAGAATTACTATCAATTACAAATAATATATGATCTGCTGAATTAATTTCTTTCCAAGCCAATCGTATACCCATGCGTTCTATTATATCTTCGGTTAGACGCAAACCTGCCGTATCTACTAAATTAAATAACATTCCATTAATATTTATACATTCATAAATAATGTCACGAGTAGTACCTGGTATATCAGTAACTATTGCTCGCTCAATACAAGATAAAGAATTCAATAAACTCGATTTTCCAGAATTAGGATGACCACATATAACTATTTTTACTCCTTGTCTTAACACAGCCCCTCGAATAGACATATTATAAATATCATTAATTAATCTAATAATGTCACTAATATCATGTTTAATAGTATTTTCGTTACTCAAATTTATTTCATCTTCAGAAAAATTAATCAATGCTTCTATAATCATTCTAAATTTATTGAATTTTTCAATTAATGTATTAATATGCAAAGAAAATAAACCTTGAAGAGACTGTAAAGCAGCACGTGCTGCTTGCTCAGAAGTTGCGTTTATTAAATCTACTATAGATTCTGCTTGTATTAGATCAATTTTCCCATTTAAAAAAGCTCGCTCAGAAAATTCTCCTGGCTTAGCTAGTCGAATATTAGAAATAGATAGTATATTGGATATTAATAAGTCCATTATAATTGGATTCCCATGTCCTTGTAGTTCTAAAATATCTTCTCCAGTAAAAGAACACGGAGCTGGAAACCATAATGCAATTCCATGGTCCAATGTTTTACCCTCTATGTCTAAAAAAGGTAAATAGCTAGCATATCTAGCTAAAGGAACTTTTCCTAATACTTTCTTAGATACCTTAGAAGATAACGATCCAGAAATTCTAATTATTCCAATATTACATCGCATTTCAGGTGTTACTTTTGCAACAATCGTATCATCTTTAAAATTCATATTTTAAAAATATCCTTTATAAAATACCTAAAATAATAATTTTTATTTTAACATGAACTTAAAAATATTAAATTTTTTAGTACTTTTACTATCAATTTCATACTAATTTATTGATATCTTTAAAATAATCTGAAATAAACTTTTGTTGAATAATAGTCACTAAATTACTAACAACGTAATATAATACTAATCCAGAAGGAAACCATAGAAAAAATATTGTAAATATCATCGGAACAATATGCATAATATTTTTTTGAATAGGATCTGATATATCGTTAGGTGTAATACGTTGAACAAAAAACATCGTAATACCCATTAGAACCGGTAATACGTAATATGGATCTTGATCAGATAAATCCTTAATCCATAAAATAAATGGTGCATGTCTTAATTCTACTGAACTAATTAACATATAATATAACGCCAAAAATATAGGCATTTGTACTAATAAAGGTAAACAACCACCTAAAGGATTTACTTTTTCATGTTGATATAATGCTAACATTTCCTCACTCATTTTTTTTCTATTATGTTTATAATTTTGTTTTATTCTATCAATTTTAGGTTTTAATTTTTTCATTTTAAACATCGTTTTATACTGAGATTTAGTTAAAGGATATGTTAATCCTCTTATAATAAAAGTAATTAAAATAATTGATAAACCCCAATTTCCTACAAGATTATATAGAATTTTTAATAATTTGAACAAAGGCTGAGAAAGAAACCATAACCAACCATAATCAACAGTTAAATCAAGATTAGGTGCTAACATAGCCATTTTCTCTTGTATTTCTGGTCCTATCCACAACTTTGAATTACATATAATTTGATCATATGGTTTTATATGCATTTTATTAGAGTGAAATCCTACTTCAACCACATCCTCATTAATTTTATTAGTGTAAAATGTATTTAACTGAGTATGATTTGGAATCCACGCTGTTACAAAATATTGTTGTAACATCGCTATCCATCCTCGATGAGTAACAATATTTAAATTTTTTTGTTGAAGAACTGAATCAAATTGATATTTTTCATATTTATTATTATCTGTAGAATAAGCTATACCTCTAAAAGTCTGTAAAGAAAAATTATCGTTATTGATACTTTTATTATCTGGAATTGCAATAGTTTGTCGTAATCCACCAAACATGGAAATTTCTAGTTCTTTATCAGTTCCATTATATATTTTATATCTAATTTCTATATCATATGAGTTAGGTTTAAAAATAAATGTCTTAACATATGTTATACCTTCGCTTGAAGTCCAAGTTAATGGCACATGTAACTCTTCTTGATACTTTTTTAACTCAAAATATTTTTTTTTAACCACATAAACATGCCTTGTTTCAGGATCCCAATTATCTAAACTATTTTGTCTAATTAATCCACTTCTCGTTTGATATATAAAATTACTTTTAGTATCCAATAAGATCAATGGTTTGAAAGAATCTAGTTTATCTTTAAAATTCAATAATTGAGCTTGCTCTATGTCCCCACCACGTAAATTCACTTTTAAAAGTAAAACATCAGTTTTAATTAAAATATTATTTTTATCATAGCGATTTATTAAATTTACATTATGATGCTGACTAGATAACTGATTGGAATAAAAATGAGTACTAGATTTCCATATTTCCCAAACTAAAAACGAAATAAAAAAAAATCCAAAAATGAAAATACTACGTTGTAAATCCATATTTAATATTCTCTTTTATTTCTAATTGTTTCAGGTATATTATCATAACCACCAGGATGTAATGGATGACATTTTAATATTCTTTTAATAATTAAATAACATCCTTTTACGAAATTAAAACGATACAACACAGATAAAGCATAATGCGAACATGTAGGATAAAAACGACAAGCTGGTAAAAACAAAATACTAATAAAATGTTGATAAAATAAAATTATTAAAATTAAACACTTAGAAATTATTGATAATAATGTATCCATAAATTTTCCAATTTTTTTACTAATAATTTACGATTTATATCCGTAGAATATGAACCTACAATAACTACAAAATCTGAATTAATTAGTTTATGTTGAATTAGTCTAAAACTTTCTCTAATAATTCGTTTAATTTGATTTCTTTCATGTGAATATTGAATATTTTTTTTTGATATACTAATACCTAAACGTGGAAAAGTTAATGCATTGTTCTTTTCTAAAATTATAAATTCTTTACATTTAACTCTATTCGATTTATCAAAAACATGTTTAAAATGAAAAAAAGATAACAATTTCATTTTTTTTTTAAAATAAAATTTATCATATTATTATTTTATCATTTAATAGAAGAAACTGTTAAACGTGTTCTAAATTTAGCACGTCGACGTGCTAAAATATGACGACCATTTTTCGTGCTCATTCGAGCTCTAAAACCATGACATCTATTTTTTTTTAACACAGAAGGTTGAAAAGTACGTTTCATTTATTATGGTATCCTAATTTTACTAATTACAAATATTATTATAATAAATATATAAATTAACCGCATAAAGCAACAAAAATTTTTAATAGTTAAATAAATATATTGTTGAAAATATTAATATATAGAAATATTAGAATTATTTGAAATAATACTGGCTATTGCAATAATTTTATTGTTCATATTTGATAATATACATTAATCCACATTAGTGACCTACTAACAATGTGTTAATAAAACTATGATTAATATATCTATAAAATGATATATGAACATAAATACTTAAATATAATTAAGTGCATTTATTAAAGTTATCTATACAAAATAAAACGTATTACTTTTATATAGTAAATATATTATTTACAATATATTTTAAAAATAAACTACTTTCTAAAATATAAAAATATTTTAAAAATATAAATTTTAATTAAATTAAAATAGCTATAAATATTTTAGTCATGCTTAGTATTAATAAAAAATTTAAGATTGTATAGATATAAAAATAAATATTTTAAAAATATAAAAATTTTAATTAAAAAAACTTTTAAAAATGTAAAATATTATGTTTTATCGATCTTTTTATAATTGGTTAACATTAATAACATAATTATAACGAATATATTGCTTTATTTTTATTAGTTTTTAAAAATCTTACAAAAAATTTTAAATAGAAATTTATATTTTATCACATCAATAATATAAAACATACGTTAAAACTTATTCAAAACATTTATTGCTTTAAAATATTCTACTAATTTTTTTATTTATATAATAGAATCTTTATTTATACTAAATAATTAACTTAAAAATACGTTAATTTATTATTAGGACAAGTTCTATAGTTATATGTTAAATTAATATAGTAATATTAAAACTACATAGATAAATAAACTACATACTATTTATTTAAATAAAGGTTATATTTTAATGAAATTAAATCATTTCATAAATGTTGTATATATATGAAATCGACATAATTTTTAAAATTGTGTTATAAAATTTGTTAGACTAAAATATATACTATAACTTTAAAATTTATGAAATTCCAAATTAAAAAAAAAATTTTTCTATCTTCTTTACAAAAGATAAGTAGTTTAATTACAAAAAATACTTTATATCCTATACTTGAAAATATTTCAATAAAAATAAAAGATAATGTTTTGTTTTTAACTTCCACTAATCTAGAATCAGAAATTCAAATAAGTATACTAAAATTTTTCTCTCATACATCGGGGTGTACAACAGTCTCTGGAAAAAAAATATTAGCTGTATGTCGTAAACTACCTGATGATTCTAATATAACGATACTATTAAAAAATAATAAATTAAAAATATTTTCTGAAAATAGCTATTATTCGTTAACAACATTACCTATATCTGATTTTCCTAATTTCAAATTAAAAAAATATCAAGTTGAATTTTTTACTACACAAAATGCATTTAAAACTATAATATCTGCTACCCAATTTTCTATGGCTGTTCAAGATTTACGATACTTTCTAAATGGATTATTTTTGGAAATAAGAAATCAACATTTATATGCAGTAGCTACTGATGGTTATCGCATAGCAATATGCAAAACACCTATAACATATTCATTTAAATATTACTCTACAATACTTCCAAGAAGAGGAGTGATTGAACTATTACGATTATTGAATAATACATCAACATTAGTTTCTATAAATATGAATGATAGCTATTTTCAACTTCGAACAGATAATATTGTTTTTACTAGCAAAATAATTGAAGAAAATTTTCCAAAATATTCTTCAATTATACTAAAAAATCTCAATAAAAAAATTATTATTAATACTTTATCATTTAAGCAAGCACTATCACGTATAGTAATTTTATCCAATGAAATGTTTCAAGGTATTTTAATAAAAAACAATAAAAATAAATTAGAAATAACAACTAGTAATCAATATGATGAAAAAGCATATGAAATATTAGAAACAATTTATATTAATACTGATATTGAAATATCTGTTAATGCATATTATTTATTAGATATTTTGAATGTTATTACGAATAATGAGGTCTGTTTACTAATGAATAACTTTAACTCTAGCATACAAATTCAACAAAATACCTGTGATAATAATCAAAATCATAAATCAATATATGTTTTAATGCCATTAAAAATGTAAATAATAAAAAATATTTTCCTAAAAAGTTATTGCTTATTTTACTTATATCTTAAAACGTACACATTATAAATCAAATAAATATTGCTATTAAACATATAAAATTTACGCAACATTATCTATTTTGTTTAAAAAATTTTAGCGTAATAAAAATTTAATACATATATTTAAGAAATAAAGTGTCTTTTAAAAAATCATTAGGAACAAAAATGCCAAATTCTTATAGTTCATCAAATATTAAAGTTTTAAAAGGCTTAGATGCGGTTCGAAAACGTCCAGGAATGTATATAGGAAACATAGATGATGGAACTGGTTTACATCATATGGTTTTTGAAGTAGTAGACAATTCCATAGATGAAGCATTAGCTGGATTTTGTAAAGAAATAACAGTTACCATACATACCGATAATTCTGTGTCTATTCAAGATGATGGAAGAGGAATTCCTACTGATATTCATAAAGAAGAAGGAATTTCTGCGGCAGAAGTAATTATGACTGTGCTTCATTCTGGAGGAAAATTTGATAATGATTCTTATAAAATTTCTGGGGGACTACATGGAGTAGGCATTTCAGTAGTTAATGCATTATCAGAAAAATTAGAACTTAATATCTATCGAGATAAGAAAATATATAGACAAATATATTATAATGGAAATCCTCAAACTACATTATCTATTGTAGGACAAACTAAATTAAAAGGTACAAAAATACGATTTTGGCCAGATTTAACTACTTTCACTAATATTACTAAATTTAACTTTGAAATTTTATCCAAAAGATTACAAGAACTTTCGTTTTTAAACTCTCAAATTTCAATACATTTACATGATAAAAACAAAAATATTAATGAGAAATATTACCATCAAGGAGGATTAAAAGAATTTATTAAATTTTTAAGCAATCATAAAAAACAAATTCATTCTAAAATATTTTATTTTTCTTCTGAAAAAGATCATATTGGAGTAGAAATTGCTATGAGATGGAATAATGGATTTCAAGAAAATATATATTGTTTTACCAATAATATTCCTCAACAAGACGGAGGCACACATTTAGCTGGTTTTAAATCAGCGTTAACTAGAACAATTAATAATTATATAGATAAAGAAGGTTATACTAAAAAAAATAAAATAAACGTTATTGGAGAAGATATAAGAGAAGGATTAATAGCTGTGATATCTATTAAAATTAGTAACCCAAAATTTTCTTCTCAAACCAAAAATAAATTAGTTTCATCAGAAGTAAAATCAGCTATAGAATCCTTAGTAAATGAACATTTAATAGAATTTCTTTTAGAAAATCCTCATGATGCTAAAAATATTATTATAAAAATATTAGATTCTGCTCGAGCAAGAAATGCAGCAAGACGTGCAAGAGAAATCACTAGAAAAAAAGGATTTTCAGATTTATCAATGCTGCCTGGAAAATTAGCTGATTGTCAAGAAAAAGATCCTACTTTATCAGAAATTTATTTAGTAGAAGGAGATTCTGCAGGTGGATCTGCAAAACAAGCAAGAAATCGAAAAAACCAAGCTATTCTTCCTCTTAAAGGAAAAATTCTTAATGTTGAAAAAGCAAAATTTGAAAAGATGTTATCTTCACAAGAAGTAGCAGCACTTATAACAGCGTTAGGATGCGGAATAGGGGAAAATGAGTATAATCCAGAAAAACTACGATATCATCGCATTATTATTATGACAGATGCCGATATCGATGGATCTCATATTCGAACTTTGTTACTAACATTTTTTTATCGTTACATGCCTGAAATAATTAAACGTGGACATTTATATATTGCTCAACCTCCTTTATATAAAGTAAAAAAAGAAAGAAAAGAAAAATATATAAAAGATGATATAGCGATGGACAAATACAAAATAAAATTAGCATTAGAAGGTGCAATATTAACTGCCAATAATATTAATTTTACTCCTATTGATAATTCTCTTAGAGAACTAAAAAAAATAGTATCTCAATACAACAGTATTCAAATAATGTTTAATCATATAAAATATAATTTATCATTTATTATTTTAAATGAACTACTTTATCATCCTAAATTAAATCAATTGTTAGACAACAAAGCTTATTTAGAAAATTGGGCTAAAACTTTTATAAATAGTCTAAACAAAAAAATAAAAGATAATTCTAATTATTTATTTAATATAGTTCTTAATGTTTCAAAAAAAAGTTACGAACTGTTAATTATAAGATATCGAGATGGGAAGAAAAAAATTTATAATATTCAGCATGAATTTCTAAACAGCTACGAATATCAAAAAATTTGTTCTTTAGGAGAAAAATTACAAAATTTAATAAATAATCATGTATTTATAAAACGAGACAATAAACGTTACACTATTAATAATTTTGAAAAAACTTTACAATCATTAATATATGATTCTTTAAAAAATGTATTTATTCAAAGATATAAAGGATTAGGAGAAATGAACCCAGAACAATTATGGAAAACTACAATGAATCCCGATACAAGACGTATGCTCAACATTACTATTCATAATATTGATTGTACTAATAAACTATTCAATACCCTCATGGGAGATGCTGTGGAACCTCGAAAACTATTTATAGAACTTCATGCACTAAGAGCAAAAAATATTGATACATAAAACTATAATAATAAGATTAAAAATCAAGAATTGTTTATAACAATTCTTTGTTTTAGTTAAATGTACGACAGGAATAATTGTATGACTTCCATTCCCTGCCGTAAAATTATATAAACTATTTATATTAAATAACGTTATGCAATTTAATTAATTTTCATAAAAGTTTTATTTGAATATAACTTCTTTAATTCATATGGCAGTTCTTTTAACAATCTCTTTTTATTTACTATAAAACTATTTTCTAATTTTTTTTTTATATCGTTTTCTATTATTAAAATTGATTTTTCATCTAATTTTGAAATTTTAAAAAATATATTTGTTAGAATATTAATTCTTTGAGGTTGTATTTCTATAATACCTCCTGAAAGATAAATATAATATACATTATTATTTTCATCTAAAATATATAGAATTCCTGCTTTAAGACATGACAATAGTTGCAAATGACCAGGATAAACACCAAATTCACCTTTATCCCCTGAAACTTGAATTTTATTTATTATTCCAGAATAAATAAGTTCTTCAGGATTTACTACACTTAAATAACAAACCATGATTTATATCCAGTTTATAGTTTTTTGGATTTTTCTATAACTTCATTGATTGAACCTACCATATAAAATGCTTGTTCTGGATAATTATCCAATTTTCCACTAAGAATATCTTTAAAACCTTGAATTGTATCTTTTAAAGTAACATATTTTCCTGGAAAGCTAGTAAATATTTCTGCTACAAAAAATGGTTGAGATAAAAATTTTTGAATTTTTCGAGCTCGTGATACTAACAATTTATCGTCTTCAGATAATTCGTCCATACCTAATATAGTAATAATATCTTTTAGTTCTTGATATCTTTGTAAAATAGACTGAACACCTACAGCAACATCATAATGTTCTTGACCTACTATCTGAGGATCTAATTGACGACTATTAGAACTTAAAGGATCAATAGCAGGATAAATACCTAATGATGCAATTTGACGACTAAGTGTTATAGTTGAATCTAAATGTACAAAAGTAGTAGCAGGAGAGGGATCAGTTAAATCATCTGCAGGAACATATACAGCTTGTATAGACGTTATTGATCCTAATTTAGTTGAAGTAATTCTTTCTTGTAATAAACCCATTTCTTCAGATAATGTAGGTTGATATCCGACAGCAGAAGGGACACGTCCTAACAACGCTGATACTTCTGTTCCAGCTAAAGTATAACGATATATATTATCTATAAATAATAAAACGTCTTTTCCTTCATCTCTAAATTTTTCTGCTATAGTCAACCCTGTAAAAGCTACTCGTAATCTATTTCCAGGAGGTTCGTTCATTTGACCATATACTAGTGAAACTTTATCTAATACATTAGAATCTTGCATTTCACGATAAAAATCACTACCTTCTCTAATTCTTTCGCCTACCCCAGTAAATACTGAATATCCTGCATGTTTTATAGCGATATTTCTAATTAATTCCATCATATTTACTGTCTTACCTACTCCTGCTCCTCCAAACAAACCAACTTTACCTCCTTTGGAAAAAGGACAAATTAAATCAATTATCTTAATACCTGTTTCTAAAACTATATAGGAATTTGATTGTTCTTCATATCCTGGTGCTGTTCTATGAATTTCCCAATATTCTATCTCACTTTTATTGTTAGTTGGTTGCAATGGACCTTTCATATCAATAGGCTGTCCTAATACGTCAATAATTCGACCTAAAGTTGATGTACCTACAGGAACCTTAATACCGTGTCCTAAATTTAAAACTGATAAACCTCTTTTTAATCCTTCAGAAGGTCCCATAGCAATTGTTCTAACTATTCCAGATCCTAATTGTTGTTGTACTTCTAAAATTAAGTTTTTATCATTATTTTGCACTGATAGTGCGTTATATATTTTTGGTACTTTATTGTAAGGAAATTCAACATCAACAACAGCACCAATAATTTGAACTATATTTCCAGTAGTCATTTTAAAATATACTCTTATAATCTAATTAATTTAACGAAACTGTAGTAGCACCTGAAATAATTTCAGTTAGTTCTTGTGTGATGTTACCTTGACGTATTTTATTGTAAATAGTTTGTAATTGTTCGATTAAATCTTTACTATTATCTGTAGCTTGTTTCATTGCTATCATACGAGCAGTTTGTTCACATGCATAATTTTCTAAAATAGCTTGATAAATTTGAAATTTTACATATTTTTTTAACAATTTATCTAATAAGAGATGTGAATTAGACTCATAAATATAATCCCAACGTTCATTATTATTCGCACTAATTTTTTCTTCTGATAATGGTAATAATTTTATAATTAAAGGTATTCGAGTAAAGGTATTTTTAAATTGATTGTAAGCAAGAAATAATTTGTCAATATTTTCAATATTATAAGATTTTAAAGAAGCATTAATAAAATCTGAACACTTAAAAAATGTATAATTATTTTTCAAATTATTTTTAAAATAAACTATATTACTTGAAAAAGATCGAAAAAATGATAATCCTTTTGATCCAAGAATAAATAAGTTGCTTGCAATATTTTTATTTTTGTAAAAATTGATAAGTTCTACAATATTTTTAAAAAGCATTGTATTTAAATTACCACACAAACCTTGGTCTGTTGAAATGATAATAATTCCAATCTGTTTTATTACCTTCTTATTTAAATACAAATGATAATATTTAGTATGATTATGCATAATACTATTTATAATATTCGTGATGATTTTCAAATATGGATGTCCTGAATTCATCTTAATTTCTGCTTTTTTCATTTTTGAAATAGATACCATTTCCATTGCTTTTGTAATTTTTTGTGTATTTTTAATGCAATTAATTTTGTTTCTAACTTCTTTAATCTTAGACATAATTTTTTATCTCTTTTTATTCACTTCATCAAAATATTTTAAATAAATTACCAATACTGAGTTGATTTAAATGTATTAATTATAGTAACAAATTGATCTTGAATAGATTTATTAAAATTACCATTTATATTAATATTTTTCATAAATTCAGAAAAGTTTTCATTAGAGAATGCAATCAATAGTTCTTCAAATTCTATTATTTTTTCTACTGCAACATCATTTATAAAGCCATGATTAGCCATAAATAAGATGAGTGCTTGTTCTGCAACAGACATGGGTTGATACTGTTTTTGTTTCAAAAGTTCAACCAATTTTTTTCCGTAAACTAATTGATTTCGAGTTACTTCATCTAAATCAGAAGAAAATTGAGAAAAAGCTGCTAATTCCTGATATTGTGCTAAAGCAGTACGAATGCCAGAAGAAACATGTTGAATAATTTCATGTTGAGCAGTACTACCTACTCGAGATACTGAGATCCCAGGGTTGATAGCTGGGCGAATACCAGAATTAAACAAATTTGACTCTAGAAATATTTGTCCATCAGTAATAGAAATAATATTAGTAGGTATAAATGAAGAAACATCTCCTCCTTGAGTTTCTACAATAGGTAAAGCTGTTAGCGACCCAGTTTTATTTTTAATATTTTTTTTTGTAACATTGTTAAGGTAATAATTATTTACTCTGCATGATCTTTCTAATAGTCGAGAATGAAGATAAAAAATGTCACCAGGAAATGCCTCTCTTCCCGGGGGACGTCTAAGTAATAAAGAAATTTGTCTGTACGCTATTGCATGTTTAGATAAATCATCATAAACAATTAAAGCATCTTCTCCACAATCTCTAAAATATTCTCCCATAGCACACCCAGAATATGGTACCAAATATTGCAAAGAAGCTACTTCTGAAGCAGACGCAACAATAATAATCGTATGATTTAATGCATTGTTATCTTCTAATTTTTTAACTACATGAGAAACTGTAGAAAATTTTTGTCCAATGACGACATAAACACATTTTACATTAAATAATCTTTGGTTAATAATTGTATCAATGGCTAAAGCTGTTTTTCCTGTTTGACGATCTCCTATAATTAATTCGCGTTGTCCACGTCCTATAGGAATCATTGCATCAATTGATTTGTAACCCGTTTGTAGTGGTTGATTTATTTTTTCTCTATAAATCACGCCAGGAGCATAAGATTCTATAGGTAAAAATTTAGTTTCTTTAATTGGTCCTTTTCCATCAATCGGTAATCCAAGAGCATTTACTACGCGTCCTAAAAAATTAGAACCTACTGGAACTTCAAATACACGTCCAGTACATTTGACTATAGTTCCTTCAGAAATATATCTATGTTCACCCATTACTATGGCTCCTACAGAATCTTTTTCTAAATTTAATGCTATTGCATATTGATTGTTAGGTAGTAAAATCATTTCTCCTTGCATGACATCAGATAAACCATAAATATGTATAATTCCGTCACTAACTGAGGTAATCATTCCTTCATTATAAGTATTACTAGTAATATCAAATTGAATAATTCTCTTTTTTATTAATTCACTAATTTCATTAGAATTTAACTGCATATTTTGTTCTCTTAGCATTGTAAAAAATATAATAAATTTTTTAATTGAAATTGAGTAGATAAATCAATTACTGTATCATTAAATTTAACAATAAATCCATCAATTAGATCTTTATTAATTATACATTCTATATTAATATTTTTTGACAAACGTTGCTTTAATATTTTTTCGATACACTTTAATTGATTCAAACGAAGAGTATAAGCGGAAATAATTGTAACATGTACGATATTGTTATAAACATTACATAACAATAAAAATTCTAAATATATACTTTCTAATAAAATTAAACGTTTATTTTTTGCTAAAATTTTAATGAAATTTTTTCCATATCTATCTAATTTTTTTTCACAGATAGAAATAAAAAAATTAGCTAGTTGTTGACAAAAAAATGTACTTGAAATAATTCTTTTAACTTCTTTATGATTAGATACTTTAACCATATATTCTAACATGTCTTTCCATATATCAAAAGAACGATGAGAAACGGCAAGTTCATAAATTGCTTTAGCATATGGATGTACTATACTTTTAAACTTTATCATTAATATTTATTTATCCTTTACAATTTTTTAATTAAATTGTCGATTATATGTTTTGTTTTTTCATCATTTATCTTATTTTTTATTATTTTTTCAGCAATGCTAACAGAAATTTGACTAATTTCTTTAATTAATTGATGTCGTAAATTTTGATACGCTATCTTTATTTCAGTTTGAGTTTTTTCTAAAATTTTTTTCTTTTCTTCTTGTGCTTGTATATTTGCTTGTTTTAGAATTAAAGTTCTCTTATATTTTGCTTGACTAATAATTTCATGAGCTTTTTTCTTTGTTATATAGATCTCATCATTTATTTTCTTTTGATAAGATTCTAATTTTTTTTTACTATCTTTGATATATAACATAGAATCAGATATTTTTTTTTGTCTATTATTTATAGTAAATATGATAGGAGGCCATATATATCTCATACAAAAAAATACAAACAAAAAAAACGAGATAGCTTGACCTAAAATGGTTGCATTAAGGTTCATAATATTTCACCTTTTAACATGTACATCTTTACGTTACTTCAGCAAATAACGCAAAGATTATATATGGAGTATTTAATATAATAAATTAATATAAAATATATAAAAATATTATACAATTGCAAATAACATATACAAACCTAGTCCTACAGCAATCATAGGAATAGCATCGACTAATCCCATAATTATAAAAAACTGAGTACGTAATAATGGTATTAGATCTGGTTGTCGTGCTGCTCCTTCTAAAAATTTACTACCAAGTATTCCAATTCCAATAGCTGCACCTATTGCAGCTAAACCGATCATTATAGCAACTGACATATAAAGTATATCTGTATTTATACCTTGCATATTTAGTTTCCTTTATAAATTTTTTTTGATCAATGTTTACATTAATGACTTTTAGTTGCCATAAATAAATATACTATTGTCAACATCATGAATATAAAAGATTGAAGAAAAATAATTAAAATATGAAAAATAGCCCAAGGAAGACTTAAACTCCACTGCATCCACCATGGTAATAACCCTGCAATTAGAATAAAAACCATCTCTCCAGCATATATATTACCAAATAAACGTAAACCTAAAGAAATGGGTTTAGATAATAATCCTATGCTTTCTAATACAACATTAAAGATAAAAAATATTGGATGTTTGAATGGTTGCACTAAAAAATCTTTTAAAAAGTTTTTTATACCCTTTATTTTAATGCCATAATAGATCGTTAAAACAAAGATAGCTAATGCCATTGAAATAGTAATATTAATGTCAGCTGTAGGAACTATTCTAATAGTTGAAAATCCAAAAAAGAAATTACAAATTAAAGGTATACAATCAATAGGTAAAAGATCCATCAAGTTCATTAAAAAAATCCAAGAAAAAATAGTTAATGATAAAGGAGCAATCAATTGATTTGTAGTATTACAAACATCATTTACACTTTTATTAACAAAATCGATAGCTAATTCAATTGCAATTTGTAATCTGCTAGGTGTATCATCAGTACATTTTTTTGCCACTTTAAAAAATAACATTAAAAATATTAATCCTAAAAAAACAGAAAAAAACATTGAATCAATATTAATAGTCCAAAAATTATTAAAACGTTCATTTACGTTTGAAATTTTAAAAGAACATAAATTTAATTGTAAATGATGTAAATGATGGTTAATATATTGCGATAAATTAAGTTCTTGTCCCAAAATCATTTTAGATGTTTACCTTTTCAAATTATTTAAATATTAAAAAAAATTATAAATAATAATTAATATCTAAAAAATTATAATATAAATTTTTAATTTTTTAATAATTTATATTTTAAGAGACCAACTAATTATGACTCAAAATAATATTAAATTAATAAAGTAATAGCTATAATTAAATTAAAGTTGAATGATATTTTTTATCTTTTATTTTTTATTGCAATTAAAAATTTCACTAAAGTATATAAATGAAATACCTAAAGTAAATTTAATACTATACAGTTTTTATTTAAATTAATAAAAATGATTATTTTAATAAAACGGATATATTACTTGTTGTTATAATTTTTTTTTAAGTGAATTAATAAAATAGAGATAGCAGCTGGAGTAATTCCAGAAATTCTAGAAGCTTGACCAATTGAATAAGGTTTATAATAATTTAATTTAGAAATTACTTCACTAGACAAACCTTTCACTTCATGATAATTCTTAATTTTAATAAGTATGATATTTTCTTTATTCAAATATCGATTAATTTCTTTTTTTTGTCGAAGAATGTAACCTTGATATTTTTCTTGAATTTCTATTTGTTTAGCTGCTTCTTTATCTTGTATTCCTGGACCAAATCTATTTAATGACATTAAACAATCATAAGTAATTTCTGGGCGCTTTAATAGTTCTTTTGCATTTGATTTAGTATTTAATTTTACATTTAAAAGCTTATTTAATTGATCAATATCCTTTGAACAGGGATCAATCCATAAGTTTTTTAAACGCATTAGTTCATTTTCAATATTTTCTAATTTTTGATTATAGCGTCTCCATCTTATTTCATCTACTAAACCTAGTTCTTTTCCTATTTTTGTTAAACGTAAATCTGCATTATCTTCTCGAAGTATTAAACGATATTCAGATCTAGCAGTAAACATTCGATAAGGTTCATTTGTTCCTTTAGTACATAAGTCATCTATCAATACACCTAAATAAGCTTCGTTACGTTTAGGAAACCATCCGTCTTTACCTGATACATATAACGATGCATTTAATCCAGATAATAATCCTTGAGCAGCTGCTTCTTCGTAACCTGTAGTACCATTAATTTGACCAGCTAAAAACAAACCTGAAATAAGTTTACTTTCTAAAGTTAATTTTAAATGTCTAGGATCAAAATAATCGTATTCGATAGCATATCCAGGACGAATAATTTTAGCTTTTTCTAATCCTCTTATAGACCTTACAATATTTTTTTGAATATTTTCAGGAAAACTAGTGGAAATGCCATTGGGATAAATTTCAATTCCAGATAAACCTTCTGGTTCCAAAAAAACCTGATGCATTAATTTATCAGAAAAACGAATAACTTTATCTTCAATAGAAGGACAATAACGAGGACCTATTCCTTTTAAAGCACCTGAATACATAGCACTATGATGAAGATTTTCTCGTATTATTGCGTGAGTGGTTTCATTAGTGTATGTAATATAACAAGGAATTTGTTTTGGGTGTTCTGATGTAGTTCCTATAAAAGAAAATACTGGCAAAGGATTATCACTATGTTGAGGTTGCAACATTTTAAAATTGATGGTTCTACAATCTAATCTAGGGGGGGTTCCTGTTTTTAACCTGGATATATTTATAGGTAATTCACGTAATCGTAGTGCTAAATCAATAGAAGCATTATCTCCTATTCTACCACCATTGTAACTATTTAAACCAATATAAATTTTTCCTCCTAGGAAAGTTCCAACAGTTAGAATAACTGATCGAGAAAATATTTTTGTTTTATCATGTATTAAGACACCTTTTATACAATAATTTTGAATTAAAATATCTTTTACTTCTCCTTCTAATATTGATAATTTATTTTGACATTGAAGAAAATTTTTAATAACTTTACTATAAAGATTTCTATCTGCTTGAGCTCTAGTTGAACGAACAGCAGGACCTTTGTTAGAATTTAAAATTCTAAATTGGATACCTGATTGATCAATAGTTTTTGCCATGACACCACCTAAAGCATCAATTTCTTTTACTAATTGACTTTTTCCAATTCCACCGATAGCTGGATTACAAGATAAAGCACCAATAGTACTTCTTTTTTGAGTAATTAACAAAGTCGTATATCCCATTCTAGAAGAAGCTAATGCAGCTTCGGTTCCTGCATGTCCACCACCTACTACTATAACATCAAAATTATTTTTAAATGACAT